>CAZAYU010000002.1:431523-452606 GCA_964489445.1 uncultured Planctomycetia bacterium | reverse complement strand
TTTCATATCTGGCAGATTTAAGCATTCCAGAGATATATTCTAGCCCTAAATGCTCCCAATTTTCGCTAACAAAAGCTATTTTTATCATTTTTCAGAATTTTACATTAAAGTATACACAATTTAATTTCATTAATCAAAGATTACAACTAGAAAGGCTTGTTCCATTACATCAATATCTATATTTTCATCAATAAATGCGACTTTTCTATTGCTCCTTGATTATTAAAATAATTATTGTTTTGCTACTAATATTTTTTATTTTTACAATAGTGTATTAGAAATAGAATCGGATAATACCGGCTTACCATCTTGGTTATAAACAAAACCTTGTCCACAATATCGCGAAACAGCAGAATCATACTTATATTTATCGCAGACTGTCCCAAAGCTGAGTAATAATATTTTTTGTGGAATTCTTATATTTCTCTTTTTACCCGGCAATAACATATTAAACGGTAAAGCCTGAATCTTTCTTGCTGGATTACGTAATATATGCATAATAAATTTTAAGAAAAAATATCCTGAAGCCAGCATTCTATTTTTATTTACCTGTTGGCTGAAACGACTAAATTCTTTCTCAAAGTCTGCCAAACTAAACAGCTCATCAAATGTCTGGTATCCTTGATTACCACGGACTAAAGCAATATGATGAAAATTATAACACCGCCGAATATTAAAAATAGACAGCACAGTATAATATAATTTCTGAAACAAATAAATATTTCGCCTGCTAATCTTCCCTTTAGTTTCTCTTACCGCAATATCAATTAAATCATCTGGCATAAGTAAATCTTCTGGTGAAAAATTCTTTTCCGCATCACCTAAGAATGAAACTGTTGCAAAACTTACATCCCGCAAAAATGGTTTTTTAACTGCATAGTCAATAATGCGACCCACTTGAGTTTCATTGACACCTTTTGCGATTGTAACATTTAAACCTGTTGGAATATTTAATTTCTCAAGATTATCCAGGGCTTTTAACTTTAAATCCAATAGCTTTTGATTTCTTAATCGTAAATAAATTTCATCATCAAAACCATCAAACTGTAAACTCACATAACCAAGCCCTGATTCTTTGAGTTTTTTAAGATAGCTATAATCCCCAAGTTTAATTCCATTGGTGTGGATATTAACAAGATTACCATAACGTTTTAATAACAATATCCAGTCCGGAAGATCATCATGCAACGTAGGTTCTGCTCCGTACAAATAATATCTAAATCTTGGATAAGCGCGAATAATTTTTTCAAAAGCATTTAAATCAATATCCTCCATTTTATTCTGATTTGGTTCAAGTAAACAAATTGGACAATTTAAATTACATCGATTACTCATGTAGATATAAAAACGCTTCTGTTTCATCCGAGAAGGCATGACTTTAAAATAATAGTTGTTAAGATCTTTATAGTACCAGGCATGGCATGAAATTTTTAACTTAAATTGCCCGTGAGTATCACACTTTTTCACTAAAAAAATCTTACCTTTTAGCTCAACAATGAAGGCCTTAAGAGTCTTCCCGCATTTTGGGCAAAAACTAAATGTATCCCGAGTATAACCATCACTATGAACATTCATAATTTAACTTTTACCCTCTTTAGCCAAAACTTTCTCAACCGCCAAATAATATAGTGCTTATAGTGTGCTACTATCCTATCTTTAAAATGCTGTGTATCAGTGTCTACTGAAAATAGCATTCTAAAAATTATTACAAATGCCGGATTAATAAAAGTAGGTAAAAACCGATAAAGACGCTTATTAATAGAATACTGTATCCATGCCTTAGGTAAACAATCCATTGAATATAGAAAAAACTTTGCTTTGATTAAATCTCGATAAGTTCGCATACTACCTTTATTTGGCCCTAAGAAAACTCCTCTTTGACTTTTTCCCTCCATGATCAGATTATACCGCTCCAGAGAAATAAATTTTTCTGTTTTTGCTTTTTTAGTAATCGGAGTTTTGGGAAAATACTTTAGCTGATTGAATAATATGCGATTAGGTTTAGCATCAGCATACGGTAACAATGACTGGATATAGCTTTCGATATTTTGATGAGGAATATCAAATATATTATCACAAATTAACTCCAATTGCGCTTCTTTTATTAATTTGATTGCCTTATACATAACCTCATGGCTAACCTCTCTATTGAACCACTCTTTTCGTATAATACTATCCCAAGTTTGAATACCTAAGGTAACCGAGCAACACCCTGCCTGCTTTAAAAGTTGTACATAATCACGAGAAACCATTTCAGGGTGAGTGGTCACAGCAAACGGTTTTTGAACAATTTTCGAATATTGAACAGAGAATTTCTCTAACCATTGCAGATTAAACCCAAAATTATCATCAAAGAAGCCAACCGCTTTAAATTTGTATTTATTTAAACCATCGGTTAATTCCCTAATTACATTTTCAACCTGTCGGTGTCGACAATATAAACCTTTTGATTGATAAAGCTGTCTTAAATATGCATGTACACAATAGCTACATGCATGTGTACATCCTCGCATAGTAATTATGCCATATACTTTTTGTAGATACGGACTAGCTGAATAATAAAGCTCTTTATCCGGCGTTGGTAAAGAATCAAGATCTTCAATCAAAGAGCGTACTTTGTTTCGGATAACTTGACCGTTTTTCTTAAACCATATATTTTTTATTGAGTAATCTATTTGTCCTCTTTGCATGCTGTCTACAAGCTCAAGCATAGGATATTCGCCTTCCCCCACGCAAACCATATCAACAAAATCATTATTAATTACTCTTTCTGGTACGGAAGTAGGATGGATACCCCCAAAAATAATCGGTACATCCATTTCCTGCTTAATCATTGCGGCTATCTGACAGGCCCACTGATATGATTCAGTATCTACAGAAAACCCTATTAGCTCAGGTGCATACTTTATTAAATTATTAATAATATTTTTTATAAAATCAAAATATCGTCTTAAGCTATTAATCTGTATATAAACATCATTGAAAAGTTGAGGATCAATAAATAGCTGAACTTTATGCTTGTTTTTTTTTAATACCGCGGAGATATATTCAACCCCTAAACGCTCAACACAATCATTCACAAAACCGATTTTCATTATTTACGCTTCAATTATTTTCTGTTTAAAGTAATCCTTCGCCAAATAAAATACATGTATCGGTTAATAGCCCAAGCACGCTGTAACTGTGCATTCATATCAAAAGCTAGCATATTACGAAAAACTACAATCACCGCTGGCCCGAACATTAACGGAAAATATCGATACAATCTTTTGTGTATTATAAACAAGCTTATGTGCTTAGGAATTAAATCAATTAAATAAAAAAGTATTTGAAACTGTATCATTTTTTTATTTACATGATCTCCACCTATTGTAAAGGACGTGACGTTTACTCCATCCATTACTTCTTCATATCGGGATGCAGTTAAGCGGTTATCTTGTTTCGCCATCCGGGTAATTAATGTATTAGGATAATGCCTTAACATATAAAAGTACACTCGTTTGGGTCGAATCTTAACATAACGGAGAGCACTATCTATGATTTCCTTCTCTGTTTGATTAGGAAGATCAAAAATGCTGTCCGTCATAATATCTATTCTCTCCCTCTTGATCAGCTGAATCGCACGAACCATCGTATCATTATCAACCTCTCTGTGTAAAATTTGTTTACGTATATTTTCATTCCAAGATTGTATTCCCATGTCAATAGTATGACAACCTGCTAATTTCAGCTGCTTAATGGTTTCAACAGTCACATCTTTTGGATGCATAATACACCAGAATTTGATACCAATTTCTGCATGGTAGGCCGAAGCAAATTCACAAAGCCATTTCAAATCATAGCCAAAACAATTATCCATAAAAGCAATAAACTTTATGCCATATTTCTCCCTATTGATTTTCAACTCTTGGATTACATTCTTTACGCTACGCTGTCTTATCCGTGCACCTTTTCCCTTGTAAAGGTCGTGCAGATAAGAAAAACAACAATAGCTACAGGCATTTAAACACCCCCGAGATGTCATAGTAATATACAATCCGGTTTTTTTAAAATGCGGGCTGGCAGAATAATACAAGTCTGTGTCGGGCAATGGTAAAGAATCTAAATCTTTTATAAGAGACCTTAACTCGTTCTTAATGATTTGCCCTTTTCGTTTAAACCAGATATTCTCGATATTATAATCTATATATCCTTTTTCCATACTATTTGCCAACTCCAACAGTGGTAACTCTCCCTCCCCCAGACAAACCATATCAATACAATCATTTGTAATAACTCGTTCAGGAACAGAAGTCGGGTGTATTCCTCCAGCAATTATCGGCACATCCATCTCTTCTTTAATTATTCGTGATATTTGGCTTGCCCATTGATAAAAATCTGTGACAATTGAAATACCAACTAAGCCTGGATTATATTCTTTTATCTGATGGATAAGTTCCCGTTTACAATCAAACCAGCGACTAATTTTTTTAACACGAATTATATCATCGTCAAATAGTTGAGGATCCATAAATAATCTTACATCATGGCCATGTTGTTTAAGAACAGCTGACATATACTGCACGCCTAGTTGTTGGGCAGAATCACTTATAAATGCAATCTTCATATTAAACCGCTCTATGTTTAAAAATTAACTGTTTTGTAAAAAAAATATATCTAAGTAATGCGCTCCGCCGATTTACTTTTGATTCAAAAGTTGATGTCGAGAAATTATTAAGTACAGAAATTATAGCTGGAGTAAAAAAAATTGGAAATTTTCTATAAAGACGCTTCCTGATGACCACCTTTGCCCATTTAGCCGGTAAAATTTGCACTAACAAAAATAAAAATAAGTAACGCATAATATTCTTATCGGCTGAAACTTTATCTTTAGACAAATATTTACCGTAATGACCATTTAATATTTTTTCATAATCATCTTGTCGTAATTCTCCATTCAACAAAGCTCTTTCTGTAATCTGAGTTTTAGGAAAATATTTAAGAATAAACGGATATACCCTGTCAGGCTTTATATCCATGTAGATTTCGGCTGTTTTTAAGATATGCTCTTCCTTTTGGCCTGGATAACCTAAAATATCTCCAGTCACAAGATTTATGTTCGCACTTTTAATAAGTTTCATTGTTTTAAGCATACTATCATTTGAAACAATTCTATGAAAAGTTTCTTCTCTTACGCCTTCATCCCATGACTGGATACCTATCTCTATTTCTCCGCATCCTGCTTGTTTTAAATATTCAACAGCCTTTTCCATATGTTGATCTGGGAAGACCATACAATAGAATTTAATGCCGATCTTTTTGCGATATTCCACCGCAAATTCTTTAAGCCACTGAAGGTCAATGCCAAAACAGTCATCCAAAAAAAAGACAGGATTAATGTGATAACGCTGTTTAGCCTGAATTAACTCAGAAATAACATTTTTAACACTGCGTTGCCGCCGGTATACCCCTAATTCTTTGTAAAGCGACTTCAAATAAGAATTACAACAATAACTACATTCATGAGAACATCCTCTGCTAGCTGCAATATAATAACTCTGCGAAAAATGTGGACTAACAGAATAATAGAGGTCTTTATCGGCAAATGGTAGCACATCTAAATTCTCAATAAGCGGTCTCAATGGATTTTGTATAATCTTTCCTTTTTTTTTAAACCAAATATTTTTTATCGTAGTATCAATGCTCCCATTAGCCATGGCATTGGCTAATTCTAGCATAGGATACTCTCCCTCTCCTACACAAACCATATCTACCGCCTCATTATTAATAATTTTTTCTGGAATTGATGTTGGATGAATGCCGCCCATAATAATAGGAGTGTTCATCTCAATCTTTATCAGCCGAGCCATTTTAATAGCCCAAGGATAAAAACTTGAAACAACCGAAATACCAATCAAGTCGGGTCGATAACACTTTAACGCCTTAATAATTTTCTTTTTATGATCAATCCATCTATTTAAAGTCTTAATTGTAATAAATTCATCATCAAACAAGAGAGGATCAACAAATAAACGAGTTTCGTGCCCGCCTAGCTTAAGCACCGCAGAAATATATTCTACCCCTAGATGTTCACATGAATCATTGACAAAGGCAATTTTCATATTCTTTCTTTCATAACATATTCACCCCTACCCTAGTCATCTATGTTGAAAATTTTCTTTAACAATATTCACTATTTTTCCAATAACATTCTTGGAATTGCAATAACAATTCTGCATGCGAGCCAACTCAAGCACGCGCTTAGCTATAACTTTTAGATTAATGCTCCCGGAAAATGTTGCCGCTTTAGTATTAGGCCTTTTTTCATAGCCAAAAATATCAATATGCTGGAACCGAATCATTGATAAAAATTTTTTCGTTAATTCAAAGTCTTTTTGTGTTTCTCCTGGAAATCCGACAATAATATCTGTAACAAGATTAATATTTGGAACCTTCTTTCTTAAAGCTAGCAGCCTTTCTTTTACATCTTCAATCGTATACCGTCGATTCATTAATTGCAATATATAGCTGCTTCCTGACTGGATAGGAACTTGAATGTATGCAATCTTGTGTGAATTTTTAACCAATAGAGGCTCAAGTTCATCATAGTATTTTATAAACCAATAGGCATTAAAATTAGAAAGAATGATTTGAAAATTATAACTATCTCCAGCTTTAAATATGGCTCTAAGCAAGTCAACAATATTTGTTTGCCTGTCAACGCCATAGCAGCCTATATCTTCAGCTAATAGGTAGAAATGCTTTTCGCCCGTATTAATTCCTAATTTAAATTCATCAACAATTTCCTGAAAAGACTTACTATGCAGATTTCCAGTAGAAAATTTTTTTGCGCAATAGCTACAACTACCTAAGCAACCCTTGGAAATCCTTAAATAATAAAATCCATTTCGATTGCACGATAAAAAAGGATTTACATTTGCTCTCATGACAGGAATATAGGAAATACTTGTTTTTATAAAAATCATAGCTTTCTTTATATGCTTAAAATTAGGTTTAAAATCTTTTTTGACACTGTTCAAGATTGAACTTAGCCGAAGTGTCTTCTTCAAAAAAATATTATGCATAACTTCTTCAGCTAATATTTTATTTGGATCAGATAGATCGCTAAACCCGATTATGGGAGGTATGATTTTTTCAATATCGGACACTGTAGTGGGAGACAATATACAAATATCCTTAAAACAAAGTAATAACTCAGGATTAATGGCAGAAAGGCATCCAGCAATAATAACCCGTACCCCTAAATTTTTTCTACGTAAATAAAAATTGATATATTCTAAAGAGCTTCTATCTTCTTCCTGCCCAAATGAGCAAGTACTTATAATAATTAAATTAGCCTGCCTAATCTGAGTTACAGGCCGCCAACCATTCTGCTTTAAATAATCAGATATTTTCTGGCAATCTAACATCCGTTCCATACAAAACGTGGAAGCGCTGATCATGTATGTCTTCCTAAGAATCTTTTGCCTTCTACGCATAAGCATTTTAAAATTTATTTTTATACTCACGAGCTAACACATTCTTTGTGTACCATCTCCATAGAAAATAGTATCGATTTTTAATATTTTTGTATATGTGCGTTCTGTAACGACTTAAAGTAATATGTAGCGCCCAATTATAGCGGTACGGAATACGTAACCAGTTAGAAAAAACAACCAAAATGAAATATGGCAACGGAATAAAAAAACGATATAATTTCTTTCTAAGTATATAATCATTTACCCTTTCTGGAAGATACAATAAGAAAGCAAGGAATGTCTGAAGTTGCTTGGCTTCATGACTTAGAATATCACCACTTTGGATAAAGGTTTTAACATTGATTCCTTCTTCCAAATTGCTTACATCTTCTTTTGTCAATAATTTTGCTTCTTTTGAGTATTCAACAATATCAGTAGCAGGATAATGCCGAAAACCAAAACAATATATTTTCAAAATACGATTTTTGTTATAAAATTTTACAAGATCTAATAATTCTTCATTCCCCTGGTGCGGAAGCCCCATGATATTATCTGCTATCACCCCGATACCCGCATATTTTAAAATTCTAAATGAACTATCTATCTGCTTATCTGAAACATCACGATTAAGAACCTGACAACGCGTACGTGCAGAAATAGATTGAACTCCTATTTCAACATCGTGACAACCTGCCTTTTTAACTAGCATAGCCTTTTCCTTTGTCACACTATCAGGATGAGCAAAGCAAGTAAACGGTGCCTGGATAAGAACAGGGTATTGCTCTGCAAATTCTTCAAGCCAGCACACACTATGAGCAAAAAAATCATCATCATGAATACGTACTATTTTTATGCCATATTTTTGTTTTGATAAAATTAATTCATTTATAACATTTTCCACACTGCGAAAGCGTAAATATGTACCTTTTAAATGATAAATTTTCCTCAGAAAAGAATTGCAGCAATAACTGCAGGCATGAGCACAACCACGACTAGTCATTAAAAAATAACATTGTGAAAAATGAGGACTCGCTTCATAAAAAAGATCCTTGTCAGGAAAAGGTAAGGAATCTAATTCTTCAATCAGTGGTCTTAAATCATTCTTGATAATACATCCGTTTTTCTTAAACCATATATTAGGTATTGTATAATCAATTATCCCCCGTTTCATACTTTCAACCAAATCTCTTAAGGCAAACTCCCCTTCCCCTCGACAAATCATATCTACACAATCCTGTTGCAATACTTTATCCGGAACAGATGTTGCGTGAATACCACCAAAAATCACAGGAACATTCATTGCAAATTTGACTTTTCTAGCCAAATAGCAGGCCCATTGATAAAAATCTGTCACAACGGAAAAACAAATAAGATCTGGTTGAAACGCACAAACTGCAGAAATTAATTCATTCTTGCAATCAAAACAATTTGCTAAAAATCTAATTGTAAAATTTTCATCATCAAATAATTGCGAATCAGTAAAGAGCTTAACAGTGTGCCCGTATTGTTTAAGTACGGCCGAAATATGTTCTACTCCAAGTCGTTCACAGGAGTCATTAATAAACGCGACTTTCATCTATCCTCACCAAACACCTTATAATTCCAGATAATGTTTAAATAATATAATAAAGATTATCAATTAAAACTAATTATCAATTAAAACAGAAGTTTTTAAATGTCTCATATCTTCAATAATAAATGACCCATAACTATCATGCTGTTTAGATTGTGTAACTATCCCTTGCCCACAATTCTCTGCAACTTTTGTATCATATTTATAAGGATCGCAAATAGTAGCCAGTGTTATTGTCAAAAATTTTCCCGGTTTTTTCGGGTACCCCCCTCTTAACAATAAAAATATTCCGTACGGCATTAAAGACAAACTACTCCATTTTAATGATACTAATAATATTCTAAATAATAATTTTCGCGTCATTTTTTGTTTTTTTTCTTTACACTTATCGATTTTTTTGGCAATTTTCTTAAGCTTTAAATAACATTCAACCCCCTGATACCCACTCGACGTCCGAATTACTAAATAATGATAATAATTAAAACATTTTCTTTTTTTCGATACATTTAAATAACAATAAAATAATTTTTGAAAACAAATAATATCATTTCTGAGAATCCTTCCCCGAGAGTGCTGTTCTAGGAATAATATCATATCATCCGGCATCATGACACATTTCCTATCTGATTGATTTGCAGAATAATGACAATACGTAATGTAGCTAATATCTTTGATAAAATTGTTCTGGATAACATAATCAAAGATATTTCCCCACTCATCATCATTAACACCCCTTGCAATCGTTACATTCAACGTTACAGTAATTCCCAAAATCTTTAAATTTTTCAAAGCTAGCATCTTGACGTCCAAAAGTTTTTTCCCGCGCAGTATTTTATAGGCCTCATCGTTAAAACTATCAAATTGCAAGCTCACATGGTCTAATCCTGCTTGCTTTAATGAAACTGTGTACTTATAATCAGAAAGTTTTATTCCATTAGTATGGATATTGACAAATTTTCCAGATTTTTTCAAAAGTGTAATCATTTCAACTAGGCGCGGATTAACTGTAGGCTCTCCGTGTGAAAAAGTAAAGCGTTTCACTGATCTTTTATCTCTAATGATAGACTTTAAATTATTGATTGATAAAGGTTTTCTGCTATAACAATAATCCAAAAAACAGATCGGACAACTTACATTGCATTGCATACTCGCGCAAACATAATATTCCCGTTGTTTTAAAGGTTTAGATATAAAATAAAAATAACAATCTGACAAAGATTGATAATCATCAGAATATACTGAAAGTAAAAATCTAAATAGACCGTGTTGAGAACATGATTTTTCCATGTAAATACCTGTGGCTTCAAGCCGAATGTTTGCTATTACTGGTTGTATGCAAATAGGACATACGCTTCCTGTTTCTCTAATAATACTTCCCTTTAAACTATCTGCTTTATCTTTTTTTATAGCTTCCCTTTTTTCTGCCAAGATTATCATCCTCCTTATAAAACAAGCATCGCTTTAATGCATCTGCAATAATATAAATATCCTGATTGTTTAAATAAATTCCGTTAGGTATCACAATGATACTAGCAGAAATTTTCTTAAATACCGGAAAATTCCGGCTATCAGCACCAAAAATATGTAATTGTTCAGGGTTAGTTAACTCATTTAATTGGGTATCCACGGATAATTCCAGTAATTTTTTCCGTAAATAATTTAAATCAATCGTCTGTTTAATACAAACTACATAATAAAGATAGATATGGCGAGTTAAATCTGCTGCAACAGGCAAGTCTATTTTTGGAATATCTTTTAATAAAAAATTTAACAACTGCGCATTTTGAATCCTGAGATTATTGCGCTGATCTAAAGTTTTTAATTGTTCAACGCCTACAGCAGATTGAAATGCTGATGTCTTGACTTTCCATTCTTCTGGCACACATTCCAAAATATCTTCAGAATTCTTTTTATGTTCGACCGGATTGTATAAATCTCTAATATCCAAAAAGCGCATCAATGGATAAAGTAATGAAAAAAATAAACGAGGACGAGTCAATACATTGGCCACTACTGAATTAATAACTGAAATTGTTAACACCATTGCATGTGGCGGGTGAAAATCATTTATAAGTTTAGATATAAGTTTTTTCATTCCGATATCACTAAAACATAACATTCCTCCTCCAAATGTACAAATTGCCTTAGCTTTTCCAAAACTAAAAATACTAGCATCAAAAAAACTTCCAGTTTTTTGTCCTTTGTAAGTCGCGCCTGCAGACATAGCACAATCTTCAATAATTTTAAGGTTATGTTCGCCTTTTAATTTTATAAACGCATCCATATCGCAAGGCTGACCCCACATATGTGTTAAAATGAGAAGCTGGGTTTTTTTCGTAATCAATCTTTTAACCAACTGCGGATTAATATTATGGGTATTTTCTTCTATATCAACAAAAACTGGTTTAAGGCCAAACGTTTTAAGAATTGTAAAGATACTTTGGTGTGTAAATGGACTTATAATAACTTCTGCCCCTCTTGGAAAATTAAAATAATAAAGAGTAGCATAAAGACCTAATCGAGCAGATGGAACAGATAAAGCAAATTTAGTGCCAATATATCTTGCAAATTGTTGTTCAAACTCTTGAAAGAGTTCTTCTTGCTGCTTGCGAGATATAAAAAGAAACGAGATCATACGCCTATAGTCCTCGTTAGTGATTTCTACAAAATGTCGCGGATAGGCTTTAAACATCTTTTACCAAAAACTAATTTTATTTTTTTAAAAAACTTTTCCTGTATTGTCTTTCTAAATTTATACAATAATGTCCATCACTGCCTATATAATGAATATCTCCGGATTTATCGTTAGCGGCAATAATTTCATTTTGACAATGCTTAGCAATATTATAATCAAATTTATATGGATCACAACCCGTAGAAAAACTAATGGAAAAAAAATCATTGTTTTTTAAATAATGGGATGTTTTAAAAAAATATGATATGCTTCTGAACAAAATATTTTTGAAAATAACAATAGAATTTTTCTTTATGAATAAACTCCCCACCGCTATTCCAAGACAAATACATGCCCAAAAATAATTATTACTATACGCCCAACAATAACGGTCTAACCAAGGCTCGGCTTTAGGAATGTTCAAAAATCGATCAATTGGCTGATAAGATTTTTTTGTTCTAACTAGCAAATACACTTGATTGTAAAAACACCATTTCTGAGATAAGAAAGCTTTGATCGCAAGATGCAACTTCTGAAATATAAATACGTTCTTTTTTGTAATCTTATATTCAGTCTGCTGTTCTAGTATATCAATAATCTCATCAGGCATAATGTATAAATCCTTGCTCCAATCTCTAGCCCCCCCTAAAAAACAAATTGTAAAGAAATTGACTCCATTAATAAATCGATTGTCTGCTGCAAAATCAATTAATTCCTTGATTGCATTTTCATTAATATTTCTGGCAATGGTAGCGTTAAGCATCGTTTGAACTCTCAAAGATTCAAGATTTTCAATAACTTTTAATTTAATATCAAGATAATCCTGACCACGTAACACAACATAAGAATTGCGGTCAAATCCATCAAATTGTAAATTTATTCGATCTAAACCCGCATCTTTTAAAGCTCGAAGATAATCTTTATTTGCGCATTTCAGGCCATTCGTATTCAATGTTACTGTCTTTCCGGATTTGCAAAATATTTTTATAATATCACAAAGATCTTCGCGGCAAGTTGGTTCTCCTCCAGACAAAATAAAAAAACGCGTTGTACTAGCTTGTACCAATCGCTCAATTTGAGCTATAGTCGCATCATGATCTTGCATTTTTATATTCTGCCGTCCAAAACAGCAAATTGTACATGATATATTACATTTGTAAGTTGGCCAAAATTCGTATTCCGGAACCTGATAACTTTCATCTGCAAGATTAAAATAATATTGTTCAAGATCAGAATAATATGATGGAGTATTTGATAGAATAATTTCAAAAAATCCATGAATAGGACATGTTTTTTGCATAAAAATCTTATCTTCCTTTTCCACTATATAGGCATCAATCAAATCAATGCATTGAGGACAAACACTTTTTGTTTTTCTAATAATTTTTTCCTCCATCGTCAAGCCCCCTTGTAATATTATCGAAGATTAACTAATGCATTCATTTGCAACGATAAAAACAATCAATATATGTTTCAGTTTTGTCTTACTATTAAAAAATAACAATCCAGATAAAAGCTTTTACAACGTTAAGGGATTCGAAACCATATCAACACATCAAATAGTAATATTTTAAAAATTTACAATTAACCCTTAATACCTAAAACTCGATTTAAGGCATAAAAATAATCATGTTGCCATTCTCTTGCTTTCCAATCCTTACATTTCTTACAATAAGCTATTTGGCCAAATTTTCCAGATAAATGTAACTGACGTATTTTATCATATTCTAAAGAATGCCAAATGTCTTTTATGCTATCCATATTAACATCACCAATAATTGTTTCATTGCGCCAATCTTCAACACAAAATTCTGCAAACCCATCCACATTTATGAAAATACGCCTCCATAGCTGAGGGCACGGCCATCGTTCGCCCTTATTATCTATCTTCATTTTTGAGCCATCAACTAAACCTCCAATTGCTGTATAAACACGTGTAATTACCCTATCTACAATAGCACCCCAATATTTAACAAAAATATCCATTTCAGCCGTTACCTCTGGCTGATCAATGATGCTAACCATAATTTTAGTGTTCGCTTTCATTTTATTTCTCAATCCAATGAATCTAAAGACGTTTGATATCACCTGTTCGTAACTTGCACCTTTTCTAATACTTTCATAAGTTGATTTGGCAAATGCATCAAGACTAATTTCTACAACCTCCACCCCCGCCTCTAAAATTCCCACTGCCATCTTCTCATCTAATAGCATTCCGTTAGTAATAAAATTCATTGGACTTATCCCTTTTTTCTTTGTAAATTTTATCATATCTAAAAAAAGCGGATGTTTCAAAGGCTCTCCATCGCACAATATCCGGAATATCGTTCCTTTGTGCCTAGCCACTTCTGTAACGATCCTCTCATAAAGTTCCCATTTCATATGTCTTGGCGTATAATTTTTTTCTTTGGAAATAAAAGAATAAGGACAATGTATACACTCTAAGTTGCATACATTGGTTATTTTTACCGCTACCATCGACGGAAAAGCTTTGTCTCTCTTGGACAAGAATCCGTATTGTATTTTAGACTTTAGAATATTTTCCATACAACTCTCACCGCAAACAGCCTATAACTTTTACATCTATTACTATCCAATAGTGCAAGATATATCCCGCACTAAACGCATAAGATTTTTAGTGATTGTTAACAATCACTAAAAACAATACAGAGGTCTAATAAATAATAACTTAACTTTATCCTTCTTTAAAAATAACACCTTATTATTTTACACAATTAATTAAAAAAATCTACAATTATTACCCCCCCCTTACATTGTTAGATGTAAGTCGCCCTACAAAAGAAACAGTAAAATTATCAAAAGAAGATATTTTTACGCACAACACTATCTTCTTTTGTGTTGTTACTTACTAAGTACCTCCTTGGTCAAGCGTATTTATCCCGCTGCTAATCTTCAAAATATCCACTTTTTCAGGAAAAGAACATTCTAAATACAAAATAATTAAAATTTTAATCCATTTTTTAACTTATAAATAATTTTTTAAATGTTTTTATTAATATTTTTATGTCTAAAAACAAAGATTGGTTTTTAATGTAGTCGAGATCATAATTTAAACTATCAACGATCGGTTCTTCTGTTTTTTTGCTTAGTTGCCATAAACCTGTTATTCCTGGGGTTACAGAAAGCCTCCGTTTTTGCAGCATCGAATAATTCTTCACAATAAACAACATTTCCGGACGAGGACCAACCAAGCTCATCTCCCCCTTAAAAACATTTAAAAGTTGTGGAATCTCGTCTAAACCTGTCCTTCTCAAAAACCACCCAATCCTTGTAATTTGAATAGAGCTTTTAGAAGGTTTGACCATATATTTATTTACATCTTCAAACATTGTTCGAAATTTATATATCGTAAATGCTTTCCCGTTCTTGCCTATTCGTTCTTGTTTAAAGATACTAGGACCTTTTGAATTTAACTTAATCAAAGGAATTAATGCTAAAAAAAGAGGCAAAAAAAGCACAAAAATAGCAAGACTAAGCAAAATATCCATTATTCTTTTTAAAATTTGATAAATTATCTTACTGGTGCCGTTCTTTATGAAAAAACATAAAACGCTATGAATATGAAAGAATGTAAACTTATTAACACTTTGAAGACTTTTTCTTTGGTAATAATGAACAACCTCTGCCGCAGGAGCATATAATATTTCCCACCCTTTACTTTTTAGACGATAACAAAAATCTACGTCTTCATATCCAAAGAAATATCTTTCATCAAATAACTCTTTATCATCCAACGCCTCCCTTCTGATCAGCTGGCAGGCTCCCATCAGCCAATCAACTTTTTGAATGCTTTGATGATTAATGTCCAACATTAAATATCTTTTTAGAGAACGATTTTTACGGAATAATTTAAATTTTTCTAACCTAAATCCATGTAATACTACACTTAAGAAATCAGGAAATCTTCGGCAAGAATATTGTAATTCCCCACTAGGATAAATCAACCTCGGTCCAACAATAGCAACATCCGGATACATATTAATTTCTTTAAGCAATATCTTCAAAAAATTATTTTCGAAACTAACATCTGAATCTAAAAATAAGATGAAAGAACCCGAAGACTTTCTTAAGCATTGATTACGCGCCACAGCTACACCTTTATTGATGCTATTTTGGATTAAATGAACATGCGGATAATTTACCCTTAGAATTCCCCCGATATCATCATCCGAAGCGTTATCAACAACAAGTATCTCAAAATCAATACCCTTGATGTGGTAATTAATAGCATCAAGAACCGCACAAAGAAACTTTGTAGAATTATACGTCAATACACATATAGACACCTCGGCCATCTCTTTACTTCCTTAATTTCTTATCAATATTATTAGGTAAAAATACAGTCACATAAAAACCTTCATTTTAGAATATTTCGGAATATAGACTCTGCTTATTTTGTACTTGCTGCATAATTTAACTAATAAGCACCTTGCTTCCCAAGTCTTTAAGCACAATTTAGTTTTGACTTTTAAATTATGAAATCATATTTTTTGCATTTCGTCTGTTATCTCCTTTATGCTGTTATAAGCTATTCTCCTCAATTATACCTGTTAATTTGACGAAAAGTATAAGCTACGTTAATATCCAAATCTTTACATCTTTAAATAATTCTTCTTTCCATATAAAAAGATCTATGAATTTATCGCCATTTAAACAAACTATAATTTTCTGCATGCCGTTTTCTACAAAATAAATCCTATACTTACTCCAGCCTGTTCTAAAAACTTATGACTTTATCACACAAAATAAATAAAAATAATACATAAACTAATCCATGTTATTAGATTTAACTGCATTATTCGATCTTTGTGCAAAAAATAAACTGGATCTCTGGGAAAACTTCTCTTATTAACTAAATATAAATAACGAAATAATCCATAGTACACACAAGGGATTGTATAAATTAAATAATTTGTTCCGAATTTGTTTACAGTTACTGCGTCAATAGTATAAAGAGCATAGACTACAATAATTAATAATAAAACTACATAAATCGCGCAATCAACAAAATATATAGTATACCTTTTATGAATGCGGGAAAAAACTTTTGATAGCTCTAAATCATGTCGCCTTTTATTAAGGACTAAAAATAAGGCCAGCAAGATTGCAGATAAAATAATCCAGTTTGATGGCATAATCTGAATTACTACCGATCCCAATAAAATACGTAAATAAAAAAACAGTGCGATACAAAGAATATCTAGAATAGGTATATATTTAAAACTTTTAGCGTAGATGTAATTTGCCCCTATATAAAAAAGAACTATCCAGCCTGCATATCCATTCAAGGCAAAAGCAATCAATACAGAAACTACCCCTAGTATAAAAGCAACAATCACTGCCTGATAAATATTAATTTGACCTGAGGCAAGAGGCCTTTTCTTTTTTTCTTGATGCTGTTTGTCTTCTTTTAAGTCAACTATGTCATTAATCAAATAGACAGAACTAGCAGCCAGAGAAAAAATAAAAACCATAAAGCAGCATTCTAAGAATAGTCTGATATCTAATAATTTTTGTCCGAAAACTAACGGCACAAGGATAATAAGATTTTTTATCCACTGATACGGTCGTATAAAATTTGATAGACACTTCAAGCGCATCATTCTTTGGATTATCATTTTAATCGCAAATTAAGTAAAAATTATCTATAGATAAACATAACTTCATTCAGAACCAACAGATTATTTACCCCCATCACTAATATTAACAATATTAACAATACGCGCACAAATATCTTTTTTGAAAATAAATAATTGCTAAGGAAAGATAATACTAAAAATGTAAAATTACCACTATAGATAAGGAGCTCCATTGTGTCTGACACCCTTTCCGCATTATAAAAACTATGCAGGAATATATTTAATAATAAACATAAAAAGGCAGCAATAAAGAATGGAGAGCGACATTTTGAAAAAATAATCTTAACAATTCCCGTAATTAAAAGAAAAGACCATAGAATTATTCCTGCCCATCCAGCAAAAGTATAGCTATGTGAGCTTGCAAAAGTTACTGAAGGAATATCCAAATAAGAAAGAAAAAAGAAATCTGGCTGAGGAGCTATAAAATTTGTTAGAAAAAAACCTTTTATTATTTGGACTACCGCAACAAATGGCTGCTTCAATAATAAGTGGTTAAAAAAAAGAAAATAATCCTCTATGTACGCTTCGGGTGTAAAAAACAAGGTGCAAGAAGGGTATATCCTTCTTTGGAGTAGAGAAAGAAATATAGTTATTAATAAAACTAAACCACCAAGTGATAATATTCTACGTATCTTGACAATATCTATTTTTTTGTTAGGCGATATATGCATAATAGCAATAGTAAATAAAATAAGAACCTGAATAAAATTAGTCGTAGTCACACACAACACAAATACACCAATTAAAACCCAAAAAACAAAATATAGCCGTTTTTTTTGCAGTGCAACTAAAAAAAGAATATAAAGTGCCAACAAGCTACACGTAGCCAGTGAATGTGTTTCCGGAACAATGCCAAAAAATATCTGGCTTATTGACAAACCAAACAACAAAGACAGCAACAATGAATTAATACATGCTTTGCTGAATAACCAAAAAAAGATAAATGCCAAAGCTACGGCAAAAGCACCAAAAAAAGAATTAATTATCACAGCTGTAATAATATCTGAATGAACTAAATGCTTGCTTAAGAAAGAGCCAATAGGATTTACCATTAGAACATACGCAGGATGAAGGCTAGTACGATAATGATCTGCTGAAAAACAAGTAATATCCTGTATTACACGAGGAACGTCGGATTCAAATAGTAAATTAAATCTACTAAAAGCCATTGTTTTTGCTAATGAAAAGGATACTGTAAAATAAAAAATATAAAAAGAAACGAACAAAAACAACACCATTAGAAAAATCTTTTTATTCTTAGTCATTGTACTCTTGAAAATATATACTAGCGCTACTCAATAAAAACATCCTTAGTGAGATGCAACCATCGCAAGAAAAATTACCTTTTAAAAACAACCTCTTTGTAAACTTGTCGTGTATTTGGCTTTAAAACCTTAATAGTAATGTTACCACCATTTACTTCTTTGCCACATTCCTCTGCAATAAGAAAAAAAAATTTTTCCATACCACCAGCTGGTTTATGGATATCATAATATATATCCGCAAACACTACATATATGATAGACGGATCCACATTATCTGCTTTTACGTAAATTATAGCACCAATATCTTTATACCATTTGCCACAATTAGCTTCTCTAAAAGAATTAAATAAAAAATCGTCACCATTAATCCATCCGGAGCTTATTTTCACCCCATTCTCCTTAATGTTAACAAAATACCATGGAGTCTCGTTGTTCAGTATTTTCTTTATAACGGTAACGTCCCAACCTTTTTGTATTTCTTTTACTCTAACTTTCCGAGGAAACGATGTGCGCATTAAAGAAGATGCAATCTTTCCGCCTAAGGAATCTGGAAAACCATAATACTCGTAAACAGAAATTTGTTTCAATGCTTTATAGGTTTTCGACCTCCTTAATCCATCCGCCTGAGCACCTTTTCCAAGTAATAAAAAATTTAACAAGATTATTATAGATATTTTGATAGTTCTGTTTTCCATTAGAGTATTTATCTACACGACAAACTTACACATTACACAAGCACAATGAATAAATATCTTGTTAAATTACTTTTATTAACTTATATTTCCTAATGTTTAACCACAATTCAAACCCAATAATTTATATTATATACATTATGTCTTCAAATTGATTAGTACTATTTACTATTACCACAAATTTAATTTTTCTAAACCCCTAATATACTTTGAATTCTTTATTATCCTGAAAGGAAAAAAATTAGTAACCTTTTCTGCTTTTTCATCATCTTCTGTATTATATTTTAGCTCTAAAATAGTATTGAAATCATAAATCTTACACAAAAGAACATTGCTTAACAGGCCCATAGGATAATATTGCACATCTGAATCAATGGTTATTCGGTAAAGGCCATCGCCTGAAAGAAAATACTTGCGCAAAAATCGGACCAATAGCACTGGCTCTTTAAACATAACGTGTAATCGTAACCATTCGGGAATATTCGATTTGGTTAAGATGTTTGAAGAAATGCTAAAATCATTTTGGCTGATTGAGAATCTTTTAACTGGAACCAACATTTTTTTAATAAGCTGACCTTCCCTAATTTTTAATTCCAATATTGGTTTCCTAACATCTCCAAACAAATCACCATACCAACGAATACGAAATTTTACTTTTTTACTCACCCCATCAAGAGCATCAAAGTAACACTTCTTATCTAGTGAATCAAAATAAATACTATTAACATAGCGCTCATAATAAATCTCTGAGAATATTGCTGGATGCTTTTTAACCAAAGATATACACTCTTGTCTATCCAAACTTGTTGACATCTTTCTCTCGTAACGGTAATCGCTACAAGATATCATTACTTTTTCCATTGTTTTTTAAAATACTGGTATAAAATTATCTTATTTGTTGATTAAATTTTCCCAATAATTAAGGCTATAGGATTCAATTGGCAGTAATTTTTTGCCCGTTAGGGAAATTGGCTCCATTGTCACTTCACCAGATTTATTAATATTGACTTTAATAATTGCGTCATTAATATTATCTTGTATACCGGTAGCTATATACCTGATATTATGGTGTGGGTCTTTTGCGTAAAAAAATACACAAGGAAAAGCCCCTCCACCATCACCTGAAAACCAATAGATATCCTTCCCCTTCTGCGATAGGTTGATTAAATAAGGTTCAATTTCACATTTAAAGTTACCACTTGTTAATGGATAATGCCGTTTAGTAATCAAGAAACTAAATATAAACTGGAAATTCACATTGTATGCGCTCCAAAGAAGTTCATGGCCAAATATAAATACATTTTTAATACTTGGATCCTTAGTGTAATCATGCAAAATTCTTTGAAAATATTTTAGTTGTTCACCTTCTATGCCCTTATCCAGATCTGTATCTAAAAAAATAAACGCCTCTTGGCCGTAAATAAAATCAAAGTATGTTTCTTTTCCGTAATAATATTCATAAAGAGCCCTGTTTTCCATTTCATGATTACCTGGTGAATTAAAAAAAGGCATATTGATTTTAGAAGCAAAGGATTTATTAAAATTCTGGATATTAAGCAAACTTGGCCGCCCATATATATCACCCAAAGAAACAAAAAAATCTACACCACTACTATTTATCATGCCAATAGATGCAATGGCTGAAGATGAAGGAAATACAGAAGTGCTGCGGGTATAAGTAGACCCGAAAAGATGTGCTGCAACAAGAAATGAATAATCTCCAACTTTTTTATTTAGATCCAGCACTAATCCATTAAAAGAA
>CAZAYU010000002.1:344124-431423 GCA_964489445.1 uncultured Planctomycetia bacterium | reverse complement strand
CACCAGATTTATTAATATTGACTTTAATAATCGCGTCATTAATATTATCTTGTATACCGGTAGCTATATACCTGATATTATGGTGTGGATCTTTTGCGTAAAAGAATGGATGATGAGAGGGAACATCCCCGGAAAACCAATAGACATTCTTCCCTTTCTGTGACAGTTTAATTAAATAAGGTTCAATTTCATATTTAAAGTTATAGTTTATCAGCAAATACTCATTTCTTCCTCTTACGCCCAAATAACTAAATATCATTTGATAGTCTGGATTATCTATGCTCCAAATAAGTTTATGCCCAAAAATAAACACATTCTTAATATTGGAATCCTTAGCATAGCTTTGTAGAGTCTCTCGTAAGTATTTTATTAATTGCTTAACTTTTATATTTATGCTTAATTCGGTATTTATGAAAACAATCGCCTCTTGGCCGTAAATAAAATCAAAGTATGTTTCTTTTCCGTAATAATATTCATAAAGAGCCCTGTTTTCCATTTCATGATTACCCACTGCATTAAAAAAAGGCATATTGATTTTAGAAGCAAAAGATTTATTAAAATTCTGGATATTAAGCAAGCTTGGCCGCCCATATATATCACCCAAAGAAACAAAAAAATCTACACTACTACTATTTACTATATCGATAGAAGCAATAACTGATGGGGCAGGAAATACAGAAGTGCTACAATCATAAACTGATCCGAATATTTTTCCTGCAACAAAGAATGAATGATCTCCAACATTTTTATTTATGCTTAGCGTTAGACTATTAAACGGCGATTTAATGTCTTCAGCGTATCCAGAAAACAATAAAAAAACCGATGCAGTAAACACACATGCTATAGAAATAATCATTACTTTCGGCATATGACTCACCGGAATAAATCTTCTCCTAACCAAAAAACTACAGCACCTCTTAAAAACCATATTTTTTCCAATACTCAAGATTATAGGATTCAACCGGCAATAGCTTCTGCCTTGTTAGAGAAATTGCCTCCATCTTCACTTCGCCTAATTTATTAACATTAACTTTAATCATTGCATCTTTAACTGTGTCTGTTATCTGAGTTATTACGAATTGAATATTATTCTGCTCATCCTTTGCATAAAAAAAGACACAAGGAAAATCTTCATCACCATCACCGGTAAACCAATAAATTGATTTTCCACATTTAGACAAATCTACTAAGCAAGGAACTATATCCTTGTTAAAATTATAATCAAATGGGTACACATCAGCAAAAATATACTGATTTAAAATACTATAATCTTCTTTGTAGCCGCTCCAGATAAGCCTATGCCCAAATATAAACACATTTTTGATGTTAGAATTTTTAGCATACTTTTGTAGAGTTTTTTTAAAATACTTTAATTGTTCACCTTTTATATTGCCGTTTTCCATTTCTGTATCTATAAAAATGAAGGCTTCTTTGCCATAAATAAAACTAAAATATGTTTTACCGTGATACTGTTCATACAAAGCTCGCTCTGAAACATCATGGTCGCCTACTGCATTAAATATCGGCATGTTGACTTTAGAAGCAAAAGATTCATTAAACTTTTTAAATCGTAGACTATAAGCATTAAAATAAATATCTCCTAAGGCAATAAATATGTTGGCACTATTGTCATTTATCATATCAATAGCAGCCTGAATTGAAGCGGAAGGAAATATGGCTCCGCCAGAATAAGTAGAACCAAAAAGATGCGCAGCCACAAAAAACGAATAATCTCCGGGATCTTTATCAGTGTCCAATAATAATCCGTTAAATGGCGATTTAATGTTTTCAGCATGACAGGGAAAAATAACAAAAATAATAGCTACAACTAAGAATAAAAAATATTTATTTATTTTTCTTCCTTTAAGTATTTCCTCCATATTTCCTCCTTCTGCTTAATTTTTAAGTTATCTTTAACCGGTTTCTCCATTTCCATTAGAATTGAATTTTCCTGGACAAAGTAAGAAAACCTAATATTTTTAACTTTAACATTACTTATATCCATAAACGATGGTCCAAATTCTGATTTTTTTTGATAGACAGCAATGCCAATATCACAATCAGATAGAATACTATTCTTTAACTTAACTTTTGACATGTCTTTACTTACTATAGCTATCTGCGCATTGCCAATTGTAACATCTGCTCCTTCAATCTGGCTATTTTCCCCCACACTTATTCCCTTGTCGACAGCACCATTAACAAAAATTCTGTTTAGTTCAACTACACTTCCAGAGAAATCTATGGCATCATTGCCAGAATCAATGAATGAGCTTTCTATTATTCTACCAACAGAAAAATCTACATCTAACGCATCTGATGAATTTTTTTGAAAAACACTAGAGAAAATCATAAAATCGGAACGAATAATATTTAACGCGTCTTCAGCATTATTATCTTTAAATAAGCAATTTTCTAAATAAAGAGGTGACTCGTAAAAAGTAACAGCGCCAGACAATCCCCAATCGCCATAATTCGGTTCGGATAGATTTTCGAATACAACATGCCTTAATACTGACTCTCTCTTGCAATTGATTATAGCAATGCCTAAACCTGTAGAATCACTAGAATAAATATGGATAACACTGCTTTCACTACCAATAAATTTTACTGGAGAAAAAGAAATTATCATGGAACTATTTATTAAATCCAACTCAGTTTCTTTTTCACATATGACCGTAGACCCTTTTGGAAAAATAATATTTCTGTCTATTGTCCAACTACCTGGTTTTACAAAAAAAATATTGTTTGTCTTATCATGCAGAATAAACTTGAACGTTATTGCGTTCGCCTCCTGCCTCATTATATCTTTATCCATAACATCGCGTGATAAATAAGGATAAGGAAATATCTCTTCATGCCTAAGTTGATTTGAACCTAAAAGCTTATACTCAATTTTCAGATCTGGAAAAGAATAACCTTTGGAATTAGAATCTATAGGAAGCTTAAAGGCGGTTTCAATAAACTCAATTGGCATTGCAGGTTTTATCGGAGCTAATATTATTGGTTTCTTCAAACTACACAATAGACTGCCATCAAATGATAAGCCAACCACTTCAATAGGAAATGATTGAACATTAGCTAATGAAATTTTAATTTCTTCTTTTGATCCTCCCTTAAAATAAGCATGTAGTCCCTTATGGGGATTTAACATTGCCTTAATAAATTCTTGATTTCTATAAAAGACACTCTTTGAAAATTTATATCCCGGAAATTCACTATAAATACTACTTAAGTTTTTACTAAGTTGCCTTTCAATATTCTTAAATAGTGTTTCTAAATACGATTTTTCCGATATACGCTCTAAAATTCTAACGTACTCTTTAAAAAAATCTAAATCACTAAAAACCGTACAAAGATAATCTGATACATGTGTACGTCCATCATGCCCCTTAGCCATAGACAATGCCTGTACGTGTGCACCACAATCTGCATCAAATCCTATCGGTTCCAAGCGCGAAGTTATTGGATTATAATAAAACCTTGCGTTATGCCAGGGTAAAGCATGCTGTGCCCCAAGCAAATCAGACAAAGCAAAATATGATGCTAATTTTTCAACATCAAAAACCTGACTAGTTTTTAAATTTCCTCTACGAAACGATTCAAGTAGACTGGCAGCCTTCACATATTCCACAAACAACAAAGGTTCCGATAACGTTTTATCGGCGCTAAAAGCATCTATACTACTTGAATAATACGAGCCACTGCCATCAAACATTCTAGGTAGTTCATGCTTGTCAAATCCATAATTTAGCAAAAACTTTCTTGACCTCCATAATTCATGCCACATATAATCTTCATTGAATTTTATAACAGGGCCCTCTTTACGCTTATTAGATTCTATTAACTGTTTTGTGAAATGTTCCTCTAACCCAAAAATCCCTAATTCTTTATCATTTATGCTAACATTAACAAACTTATAACGAAGAGATACAATTCCTTCTCTTCTGAGTACTTCATGATAAATCCACTCATAAATTCCCCGGCGAACCATTGGATCCTGTAGCGAAAACTCTTTCATCCCAAAGATAAAACTATCACCTTTTACAACAACCCTAAGAGACCATTTATTTCCCTTGTAATGATCAACATGATCCCCTTTTAAGCGTATTCTTGTATTGTATACTTTATCATTATGCATAATTAATGCCGGAACAAAATCGTCTGATGTTCTGTATAAATGCTTACGAGCTAATGCTTCCTCTCTTTTAGATACAAGCTTTCGGTAATTGTCATCTTTTATGTAAATTTTAATCTTTTCTGGAGCAATAATTGTTTTCTTAGAAAAATTTATACCATGAAAAAATGATTGCTTTACAGCCTCCGAAATATTTAAATGCCATTTATTCATCACAAAAAAAAGTAAAATAAAACATACTAATAAAAAAAACTTTCCTTTGCTCTTTAGTAATTTTCTAAGGTGATAGCTACCTTTAGAAAAAATATTTCCTTTATCGTGTCTACTCATTAGTGTTTACAAAATACCTTTATTATCCAAAAAACTCACCTTTATATCATTGTTTAAATCACGCAATCCATCCTCCAATATGCTAAGTTGTTCAAAATTATCAAATTCGATTAAAAACGCAGCTTCCAATAATTCTTTCTTTTTATCATAACGTTTCATGCTCACCTTGGAGCAATTATTCTTAAGTACTTCCATGATTTGTTTTATAGTAACCTTATTCGAACTATTATTAGAAACTGTTAAATAAAGGTTTCTGTTCTGCTCTATGTCCCGATTAGAAAAATAACTTCGTAAAACAATAAAAATAGCAATAGCAAAAAGAAACAGCACTGTTAATTCTCTATGTCCAGAACCTAAGCCTAAACCTATCCCAATAGCCAAAAAAAGATATGACAACTCTTCAGGCTCTTTGATCGCAGCACGAAATCTTACAATTGAAAGAGCACCGACAAGCCCCAAAGACAAAGTTAGAGAAGATTTTATAATTAAAATTATAAACATAGTGGTCATTGACATAAGGCTAAAATTATTAGCAAATTTTTTACGATTTGATAAACTTTCGCCATATCTTATATAGATCTTCATCAATATGGAAGATAAAATTACCACTAAAATAAGATCCAAAATGAACCCCCACAAAGATATGCCAAAGGTTTGTGTTGTGAAAAATTGTTCCCACACTTTCGTTAAAACTTTCATATTTACACCTTCCCTCTTTTACTATCCGATAAAAAACCGATCATCTTAACACTTTATTCTCCAGGATTCATTAAAACTCTATTTTTCAAAAAATATAAAATTGTGTCTTTTCTATTAATAGAGTGAGTGATTTTAATCCTATCCATCTGACAAAATTACTATATTTTTACTACAGGCCTACTCTACATTTTTTACATATGCTTTTATAATTCTTTGATCTATAATAGGCCTATCACAATAATCGGTATTTACATTTTCTATCTTCTGTACTGCATCATAGCCAGAAACTACTTCGCCAAAAATAGTATTGTGACCATTTAACCAAGGAAGTCCTGAAGTTGCAATAAAAAATTGGCTACGATTCATGTTTCTACCATCGCTAGCCATAGCAACTAGGCCCAATCTATCGAATCTAATAGCTTTATTCACCTCATCAGGCAATACACCAGGATCCCATATGTTTTTTCCACCCCTTCCTGTGCCAGTAGGGTCACCACCTTTGGCCATAAACCCTCTTATTACCTCATGGAATACTGTTCCATTATAATAACCACCCTCAACCAATGTAGTAAAATTTTCGCAAGTTTTGGGAGCAATCTCAGGATATAATTTTATTTCTATTAAGCCATAATCGGTCTCAAAGACAACAACTGTTTCTTTAGAAGCATCGTATGCACACCCATTATTAATAAAAAGACCCACCATTAACACAAACAACATATTTTTTATTCTCTTCTTTTTACAAATCACGATCAATTTTCCTTCCTATCATATTTTTTATTCCTTTAAAGCTAAAAAGAATATTCGTTGTAATGGCACACTCATATGTACAATAGCACTTAGTATTCTTTATTAATGCTCTTATCTCATTTGCTCTGGCTGAATGCCATAATCGTTTAAAATTATAATTTGCATCCTTGAGACTGCCAATTTTTTCATCAAGAATCTCACAAGGATATAAGTCTCCAATTTCATCCATAACGCAACTTATATTTCCCGCCAAACAAGGCAACACCCATTTATTTTTCTTAACTACAGCAGCCAACACCCTTTTCTGCAAGTATTCTTTTCTTTTGAGTAAGCTACTGCCAAAAAATTTAAAATAATTCAATTCTTTTTCCCGCCATGCTTTTTCTTGTACCTCTATAAAGTCAAAATAATATTTTAAATTTATCTTTTCCGAAATATTATTCTGTTTTTTTTCTCTTACCAAATTAATAGTCATGTTGTCCGGCTTAATCTCGTTCTTAATAAATAACGCCAAGTCTTTCATTTCTGTCTGATTTTCCTGGCTGCAAGTAGTTACAGTCGCAACATTAAAATTTTTAAAGTGCTTCTTAAGTTTCTTAAGCTCTCTAATGGTCTTTATTGTTTTTTCAAATCCATCAGCATCCCCTCTAATTCGATTGTGGGTGACAGCTAACCCATCCACTGAAACATAAACTATTACTTGCGCCTTAGGACATTTTTTGCAAATTTCAGAAACTGCTTTGATAATCATCTCACACAAAAGACCATTCGTGCAAATAGTTAAAATTTTAAATTTGTTATTACGATAAAATACTTCTGCAATCTGAGTAATATCCTCCCTTAAAAAAGGTTCCCCGCCGGTTATCGAAAACCAAAGAAGCCTGCCTGTATGTTGAGAAATTTTTTCTATTTCTTTAATATCCAATTCATTTTTTGTGCTGTTCAAATTTTTTTTATAAAAACAATGCTTACACTTAAGATTACATTTGGAAGTAATGAAAAAAATTAACTGTAATGGATTACCTTTGGAAAATAATACCCGTGGCAAAAACGTTAATAAACTAATCATTTTTATTTACAAATAAAATTCCATAAAATAGAGCGAAATTGATCACCAGAAATATCTCAAAACAGACAATATAAGACCTTAAAGAAAACAATAACTTGTAATGTGCACCCAGAAAAAATAATAATGAGCTAATTGAAAAAGAATATATAATTAAAAATAAAAAAAATGGATATGGACTTACTTTAAGCAACCCAAGAGAAAATAAAATAAAAACGCTTGATACACTTGCTAATTTAATCAACAAGGGACAATTATCACCTTTAATGTTTTTAACAAAATTATTACGTCTGTAGTATCCTCCTGCTGCTGCCGCTTTTCTAAAATAATCGCAAAGCAAGCTTAGGTGACTGTAATGTTTTAAGTGGGTTACTTCAATAGAAGCATCTACTCTAGAACGATATCCATTTTGAGTAAGCCTATTACCAACTTCTACATCTTCGTAATAATGCATTTTTTCATTATACCCTCCAACATTTTCAAAAGCATTTCTGTTTACTGCACAAAAAGAAGAAAATATAAAAGTTGTAAATTCCGGTAATTTTGAATGCCTGTATATTAAGAATAGATTTTGAAACTGACTAAAGAAATTGCCTCGCGGTACATTTTTTGTATAAATCCCAGAAACCGCGTCCGTATCCGGCTTAGATAATGATAACACAATATTTTCAATTGAATCTGGCTTAAGCACAATATCTGCATCAATAAACACGAGTGTATCACCTGTAGAATTATTTGCTCCAATATTTCTAGCTCTGCTGGCTCCTCCGTGTTTATTTAGATAGATCTTTTTAAACTTATATTTTTGAATTACTTTAGCAGTATTATCTGTTGAGCAGTCATCAACCAAGATAACTTCAAAATTATTTATAGTTTGGTTTGATATCGCAAAAAGGCACTCCTTAATCGTTGTAGAAGCATTATATATGGGAACGATAAGAGATATTTTTCTTTTCATAAAAAGTATTTATTTATTATCGCTCAGCAAATTAAATACAGTCACTACAAAATTCATTGCTCCATAAGCTATCACACTTGATAAGTATTCCAAAATTTACTACTTATATCAATATTAGCGAATTATTGTTTTATCATATCCGCTATCCAGCTTATAAAGCATAATTTCATTACCAGGCCAATGTATTTTTTTTAACAGAATAAACTCATCTTTTTTTGATTCAAAGCAAATCCTTGCTTCTTGAATAAGAGGAAGCACATATTCTTCACCTTGTTGTCCACCTATTTTTTCTATTATATAGTCTGATTTCAGAACCAAATCTGATATACTTGATTTTTGATGCAATAAATCAATGTTTAAACGACTCCAATCACAAAAGAAACGAATAGACTTATTCTTTGTGAACGCTATATATTGCAAATACCAAAGATGTGCATCGTCAGGAATAATTGTAACAATAGTTTCTTTATTTCTTGTACTTTGTTCTATTTCTTGAAATATACTCTCACAAGCAATAATCTTCATTCTCCTATCTACCGGATGAGAACCAGTGCCAATACCCGAAATAAACCAAGAGTTAGGATCAAATAAAACAATGCTATCGGGAAATAATTTATATTTAGATATTGAATCAGGAATTCTAACGGGAATTTCTATTTTTTTAATACCTATATTTGCATTAACCGGATAAGAAATAAAAACTGCCTGAACAAGGCTTAAAATAACTACAACTGCGATGATGCTTCTTCTTGCCCTAACAGATACTATTCCTCTTATGCCTAGCGCAGTAATTATAGCAACGGCGGGAAGCATCGGCATTGTAAATCTGACAGCAGAAATTTTCATATTATATCCGATACCATATAAGATACAACTAACCAGTGCCACAGAGCTAACGATCCACACTATTAATATGTTTTTATTTTTGATTCTTGCTCTTAAGAAAAAAAATAAAGCGACTATAAATGCAATAAAAAATAAAAATGTTACTTGCCAATTTATAAACCCCCAAATATACCACAACACTGCACGTATTTTGTTTATAAAGAATCCCCCTTGAGCGGTAATATTCCATGTTTGTAGAATACCCTTATAATTTAATACATTCAATAAGCCGATGTGGTTCTTTAAGATAAACGACAAAAATTCTTTCATTTGATAATGCATATTTGAAAAATAAGGCACAGATATTATTACTGTGGAAATTAAAATTAAGCTAATATTCAAAAGATATCTCTTCAGAGAATAAACTTTTTCTAAATTTCCCTTTTTCATACTTACTGATGGAATTTTTAACAAAAAATAAATACACGGCCCAATTAAAAACAAAATATAATTAAGCTTAACTAGCAAGCCCAGCCCCATAGATACCCCAAATAAAATAGAATATCTAAAACTTCTAAAATTATCACATTTTAGAAGAAAAAATATACTCAACGCAACAATCGCTACAAGCGGTAAATCTAACATATAAATTTTTATCTGGTTAAAGATAACCGGATACATGCTGACTATATAGGCAGACAAAAGGCCTGCTTTTGCATCTAGAAATATTTCCCCTATTTTATAAGTTGAAAATAAAAGAATTGCTAAAAAAATACCCGCATTTATCATTGTTGCGCTATCTTGGCTCGAACCAAAGATAAAATAGAAAGGGGCTGTGCTCATCCCAACTAAAGGTGGATATCGAGTTGTATGCGCTATACATTCTGTAAACACATCCGGTGAAAAGCTTTTGTATTCCTCAAAAACCTTAAGGCTAAACATGTAATGTCTATGTGAGTCATAGGCTAGATAATTAACATCTTCCTCCAACCAGTGAAGAAGATTAATCATATGCAAAAACCATAAAATAAATAGACACAGCAGGGTTTTTCTGTTGCATTTTATAAAGGTGCACATATATTATAAAGCTTTTGCATTATTATCTTATATATAGATGACTTTCAATTGCACAACATCTCAGAATATAACTTTGTTATACTATTAACGTATTTTTTTAAACCAAAACATTCAACTGCTCTCCAATGACCTCTTTGAGCTAAATCATGAAACTTATCTGGATCATGCAATATTAACATTATTTTTTCTGCCAATGCTTGAAATGCATTCGGAGGAATAAAAATAGCACATTCCTTAACAAGAATTTCTGGCAATCCGCCAATCTTTGAAGCAATAATTAATTTTCTCATAGCCATTGACTCTAAAGCCACATTAGGGCAAGGATCCGGTAAAATTGAAGAAATTACAGACACGTCAAGTAAAGAATAAATCCTTGGCATGTTCATACAGAATCCGAGAAATTCAACATCTTTTTCTATTCCTAATTCTTGAATTATTCTTTTCAGTTCATCCTTATATGCAAAATTATAAATCGTATCTGCCTCTCCGATTATATAAAACTTTATATTTTTGTATTTTTTTAACACCATCGCAGCTGCATTGATAAAAACAAGATGCCCTTTCCACCGAGTAATTCTTCCAATCAAGCCGACCCTAAAAACGCCATCACTGATAGGTTCCATCGGTATATATTTTTCCAAGTCTATGCCATCATAAATAATCGAAACCTTTTTATTGTAACTAATTGGTAAAAATAATGCCTTTACTGTTGATTGAGAAACTGCGATTATCCTATCGGAGAACATTCCGATCAATAATGATAAAGCTTTTACTATTATTTTTGACGCAATCGCAATTTCACGTACATGCCAAACATTCTTTACCCTCAAAATTTTTGCAGCAATAGCTCCAATAAATACATGGCTTGTGTTAGTGTGAACGATAGATATTTTATTTAGCTTAATCAACAACATGACAAAGGCCACCGAAGGAATTATCATCATAAAGAACCCCATCACCTTAAAAATGTTACTGTACCTATTCACCACACTAATAGGAAACCGATAACATTTAACCCCGAGGTCCTTTAATTCCTTGTATAAAGGCCCGCTTTTAGGAAGAATAACGAAAGGACAAAATTTCTTTCGGTCTAATTCTGAAATTAGTGACAACATGGATTTTTCGGCACCATACAAATTCACATAACCATGGATATATAATACATTTTCTACCCGCATTATATTTACCCTAATAATTAATTTTTACCAAAATACAAATATTAAATTTTCCAGAAACTCTGAGATCATACATTAATTCTTAAAATCATTCTAAGCTTAATCGCTATTGTAGCCATTTTAAAACAAAGTTATTGTGCTTCAAAATTCCAAAAAATATAGGCACTGCCTCAATAAGCGCCGCATTCCTCTTAAAACTAGCCTAAATGGATACCAATATTTTTATCTTATCTCCCTCACTTTGTAATTATATCAGATATCCACCAATCTCACCAACTGAAATTTAATGTCGCTGATCAATAATACCGATTTTGGCATCACAATAAATACCGAACAAATACCTAAAATAGAACCAGAATAAATTTTCCACATATTCATCTATAAAAAGATTTACATGCAAACCTTTAACAGATCTTTTCTACCTTCCTTCATGTTGTTTTTGCATGTATTTTTTCATAGATATGGTATGCTGGCATAGAATAAGAATTAAATCTGTTATGAAATTGAAAAATAAAAAAATATTCAACCTTAAATTAATCTCCCTGCTTATTATTTCTGGAAACTGTTTTTACTCATCAAGTATATGCTGCCAGAATAATCTAAAAGATAATAACAAATTAAAAGTCTATCTACTCCGCCACGCCGAAACAATGGCCAATACAACTGGTAACTATTCTAAAAAAAATCAGACATCTTTTTCTCCACAAGGACTTAAACAAATTAAAAATATAGTTAACAAGTTTAAAAATTATCACTTCGATCATATCTTCGTAAGCCCTACTTATAGGACCCAACATACGATACTACCTTATCTAAGATCTCAAAAGATAGTCGGAGAAATATGGCCTGAAATAGACGAAAGATGCTTACCTATTGACGACAACACTCTACCCTCTATGACGATTTCTAAAGGTGAAAAAATTAAGCTTTCTGATAAAAAATATTTAAAAATTAGAAATTTATTAAGCTCATATAGATATAGACCAAATGATGCTACTCAAATTTTTGCACAATTCATAAAAGCCAAAAACATGATACAAGAATATTCCGGAAAGAAAGGATCTCTCCTTTTAGTATCCCATAAATGCACGGGAGGGAAATTATTAGAAATGTTACTTGATTTAAACCCAAAAGGAAGATTCGCGCTTAATAACTGCGCTATCAATATCTTAGAAAAAGACGCTAATAACCAATTTATATTGGTTAAATATAACGATAAAGCTTTTACACAAAAGTTCTACTGGAAACAAACTGATATAGAAAAAGACATTATCCAATTATGCCTTTACCCTGAAAAATTTTTAAATAACACCAATCAAAGATATTTTTTCCGCTGGAAAATATACAATGACGAAAAAAATATTATCCTTACAGGGAATGGATCATTTTTTAAAAAGAAAAGAGAGAAAAATTTACTATCCAAAGTTCAAATCCCGACTAATAGTTTTAAAAGTGATTTTATCTATACAATCAAAACCGAAATATATTCCGGCGATAAATTTATATATCAATGGTATGATAAAATTTCAACAAACAACCACACGAAAAGTAAAACTATTTACAATATGCCAAAATAGCATATTTAACCTTCAAATCATGCCTTTGCCAAACTATGTAAATTTATCTAAATAAGAATCTTTTCAATAACCTTCTTAGTCTAAGCATCCACCTACTATTAACTGTCACCTTCTCTATTAACGGCGCAGTAGAAATAGCCACTATAATTCTTTTTAAAATCAAAGGAGCCCTAATTTTACCCTCCATGAACCTCTTCTGTACTTCTATGGATATTTTTTTTCCCAAATTAAAGGCTTTTCTTCTCTCGATTATTGACATTTCTGGAGTATAAAAACAAGGTTTATTTTGATAATAGGAAATATCATTAAATATTTCGTTCAAGGAATAAACAAGATATCGCTTCTCTACCAGCATATCAAGCAACTCTGTGGATGGAAAAGGAACAAGGTTGTAAAAATCAGCTCGACGTATTAAATATTTCTTTGCTAGCAAAAAAGACTTCTGTAAATCTTGCATGGTTTCTCCAGGAGACCCAATAAGAAAAAAAAGGTCAACATCAAACCCAAGCTCACAAGCATTTTTTACAGCTTGCTCTATGGAAAATATCGTTTCTCCTTTTTTTATATTATCTAAAATCCTATTGCTGGCTGATTCCACCCCAAAGGCAATTAAATCAAAACCAGCATGTTTTAACTTCTTTAATAATTCTCTGTCAACTCTATCAGCTCTTAAGCCAACAGGGTTTTTCAAGCTCAAACCCTTAAAATCCATTTTAAGCAATAATTCGCAAATTTTTTCTACTCTCTTCCGAACAAAAGTAAAATTGTCATCTAAAATAAATATTTCGCGATAACCACGATTATACCAATATTCAATTTCATTTACTACATCTTCAGCGCTTCGCGCGCGAAATTCTTTTCCGGCAGATGCCCCTACCGAACAATAGATGCAATCATAAGGACAACCTCTCGAGGTAACGATGGCTATACTTTTAGATGGATACTTACCCAATTCAAAGGACTCATATCTTGGGAAAGACAGTGAATCAAGATCCCGGATAAAGTTCTTAAACTGGTTACTTACTACTTCCCCATTAATACGATAGATAAACCCCTGTATTTTTTCCAATTCTTCCCCACAACACAATTGCACAATAGTTTTATCTCCTTCAAAAATAATTCCATAATCAACTCCTTGGCATTCTTGTAAAAATTGTTCTCTGACAGAAGAACAATGTGCACCCCCTACAATAATATTTATCTGCGGATATAAACTTTTAATTTTATTGATCATCCTATAAAAATGATTGTACCCTAACGTCATCCCGGTAAAACCTATAAGTGTCGGGCTAAACTCTCTAATCCTGTACTGCAAGTCATTGAACCTATAACCAGCATTCATGTCAAGAACACTTACGTGGACACCAGATTTTATAAGAGCTTCGGCTATATACCCTAATCCGACATGAGGAAAATGAGATAAGCGGATCTTTCCTCTTAAAGATGGCGGACAAATTAAAAGAACTTTTTCGTACCTCATAAGTTAATAAAAAATTAATTGTTAGATGTCTCTGCTAAGTAAACCATAAAAATTATTCCTCTGCTTTACATTTCTTAATATATAAATTGCAAAAGAAAAAGCAAGTACCGATGCTACCAAAATCATTCCATTGCAGAATAACGCTGCTCCGACTATCCCTTTCGCCTTTATCAACAATAAGCCAAAAGGCAAAATAAAAACTATAGCCAAAAGTTTTATATATACTAGTAATTTTACCTGTCGCAATATCTCATACAATGCCGGAATTGCTACATTAAATCCTGAAAAAATAAGATAAAATAATAAAACAGTGACTACGCCATTTGCCGGCGCATATTCATTTCCGTAAGAATAAGTAATGATAAAAGGAACAGCAAACAACAAAACAAATGCAATCCCGGACGCCACCATGCCAGAGAATAAAGAAACTTTAACAAAAAAATTATATGCATAAAGTTTTCCTTTTTGTGCTAGCACCGATGGAAATTTAACAAGTAAACCGCGATATATCGGCCAAAACAGATAAACAAAATAAGCAATTAAATCCTTGGCAATTTTAAAATAACCAACCTCAGCATAGTTAACAAACCTGCCTAAAATTATAATAGGTAAAATATCATATAAATTGAATAAACTCTTATCTAAAGTCATCCATAGGCTAAATTTTAAATACTTAACAACAGAAGCACCCCGCACCATTCTTAAGATTTTTCCTAAATGTGGCATTTTCTCTTCTTTCAGCTGCAGTTTCTTGTATATTAAAATAGCTATCACAGAACATATTAAGCTATTTATCGCCAATGCTGTTATTATCCCAAAAAGACCAAATCCTAAAATTAACACAATTAAGATGAAAAGCGTTTTACACGCTCTGAATATACTCTCTACTATTGCAAGGTGTTTTATCATCCTAAAACCATGGAAAATAACACATATTAATTCATAAAATACACCAAAAGGAGCAGCCAAAAAAATAACTCTTGCTAAATCTCCAATATCTTTTCTACCATATAAAACCTGTGCCAGGTAAGGAGAAAAGATGAATCCTATAACACAAACAGATACACTCAAAATAAAAGCCAATTTTGTATACGCAGCTAAAATATTATTTATTTGCTGCTGATCTTTTTTAAGGCGAGCTTCTGCTAATTTTATAACTGTAACTTTATCTATACTAAAATTGCCGAAAAAATTTATACATCCGTAAACAGAAAGAATAAGTGCGTATACTCCATAATCTTGTATATGCAATGTTCTTACAATTGCAATGGTAGCGGCAAAACCTAAAACTATATTTACAACTGCTCCCAACTGCAGCACTAAAGTATCATTGATAAATTTAATCTTGGCTAAATCTTTTATTCTGATAATAATCTTTTTATACTGTTTATCATCCATTAGGCCTTCATAAACTCCTTAATTTTTCCCACCCTAGCCGTCCATGTATATTTTTCAACATCTTTGTATGCTTTACTACTTATTTTATCGGACAATCTCTTATTTTTTAATACACTATCTATACCTAAAGCTAAAGCTTCCGGGCTGTCAGGATCCACAAGTACAGAATTGTCGCCATCACTAAGGACCTCCATCAAAGACGGTAATCTTGACGCAACAATTGGTCGTTTAGAGGCCATATACTCAAACATTTTATTAGGGGAAGTATAATATTTTGATTTTTCATCCTTAGCTGTATTTGGTAAAACTAAAACATCCGCCGCTAAACAATAGAACTGAACATCAGCTGGAATAGCATACCCGGCGAATACAATATTATTATTCCCATTTTCGGCATTATTTCTAAATCTCATTATATCTTTTTCTTCCCCCCCCACAATACACAACAAGCAATCTGGTAAATATCGAATACTATCGACCAAAGTTTCAACTCCTTTCCATCCATAAAGATTACCGGTATACACAATTATTTTTCTGTTTAATGGTAAGTTCAATTTTGTTCGCGCTTCGCATTGAGACATCTTATTTATAATTTTAAGTCGTTTTTGTTTAACGCCATTAGGAATAACAATTATTTTATTTTCGGGAATACCCAACCTTACATATAATCGCTTTAATTCAACATTGATGACTATTATACCTTTTGCCATGTTCAACGACCATCTATGTATCGATCTAAATATCTTCCCCACAGGGAATTCATGCGACTCATAATAAATTTTTCGTTTTTTATGCCATCCTACAAAAGCTAAAGAAAACATGGTTATTGGGTGCATGCAATAAAACACATCGATATCAGAAAACAATAAATAAAGCTTAAGGGAATAAGAATACACTATAGCTTGCAAAATATTGGCAATATATCTGCCAAAAAAATTACGTATTCGATCAACAGTAGCTAGATCTAATAAGAAAATCCTTTTTATCTTGAAGTATGTCTGAAGTCCATAAAAATGCCAAATATCTACTTTTATATTTTTGTCCTCTCCTAAAACAACAGGACAAATCAACTCTACATCATCACCACTTTCTTTAAAAGCCTCGCATATTTGCACAATCGTAAATGAAGTAGGTATTCTTCCAGGCAAACGGGCATTAGTTATAAATGCTAACTTCATGACTACATGCAGATGAGTATTTAACTATTATTTTTATTGCTGATATGCCATTTTCTCAAAATTAGAAATAATTCACTAACAATGTCTGGTCTCTTATTGCTTAAATTATTTGATTCTTTTGGGTCATTATCTAAATCGTAAAGCTCACATTCTTCCTCATAGCATATTAATTTCCACTTTTCTGTCCTTACAGCTAAAAAACCATAACCTATCTCTGAGAATACGTATTTATTGAAATCTTCACTAGCATTTCCTTCGATAAGAGGAACTACGCTTTTGCCCTGTGCTTCTTCATTAAACTGGATATCCAAAAAATCAAGAATAGTAGGCATAATATCAATAAGCTGAACTTGAGAAAATATTTCATATTTACCTTTAATACCCGGATGATAGATGATGAGCGGCACTCTTAAGACCTCATCATAATACAAATTAGTGTGTCCGAATCCGGAAAATTCCGGTCCTTCAAGCTGCAAATATCGTTTTTGATGGTCTAAAAGTCCTTCTCCATGAGAAGAAAATAAAAAAATTATTGTATCTTTTAAAATGCTTAACTCTCTTAATTTACTAATCAATAAATCAACATAATGATCTGCATAAGTAATTCCTCCATCATAGTGAGCAATAATATGGTCAATATCTTTCTGCGTTAATGTTATTTTTTGAGTTTTATTTTCATCTAAGAAGACTTCACCTTTTTTAACTTTTTGAAGAAAAGCATAATGCAAATATAGCATATCAACAATACCTTTATAGCCAGGATCGTAGATATTATCAAAGTCGGGATGACAATGATAAGATGTGTGAACATCATAACTATGTAAAAAAAGAAAAAAATTAGTCCATTTATGATTTTCGATCCATTCAATCGCTAGAGGCATTATTACCTTAAAAGACCCTTCTGGATTATCCTGAAACTCATCATGATACAAATCAAACCCCTGATCAAAGCCATATATTTTATTTAAATGAGGAGTTCCCACGTAAGCTGCCGTAGAATAACCATAAATTTTCAGTATCTCCGCTAGAGTGAGCTCCATCTGATTAAGCTTCTTATCATCTAAATTAACCCCGTGAGCAGAAACATATTTGGAAGTAAATAAGGAAGCTATGCTAGGAAGAGTAAAGTTAGATTGACTAATCGCCTGTCTAAAAAGAATACCTCTAGATGCCAATTCGTCAATACCAGGAGAAGTTGCTCTTTTATACCCATAGCAGCTTAAATGATCGGGTCTTAGGGAGTCAACATCTATTAAAATGATATTATGTTTCTTTCTTGTTTCAGGCCTCCCCTTTTTCTCACTATCAGCATATAAGATAAAATCAAAAAAAATTAAATTTAAAATTACTAATATATTAAAAAAAATAATCTTTCTCATTTTTTTGATTATCCGCTAACAACCTAACACAACATTAAAGTAAACTGGCTACCAATATCCTATCTCCATCAATTTTTTCCTTACCTCGTCAGTAATATTAACCCTATCAATAGAAAATGGCTTTAGGGGCTTGGTTTGCTTGTACCACTCGGATAGCTTTTGAACAAATTCATAAACAATATCTGGGTTTTGACATGCTAAATCATTTATTTCTAAGGGGTCATCATTAAGATTGTACAACTTATAGTTTCCGAGCCATGTTATCATTTTCCATTTCTTTGTTCTTATTGCTACTTTACCCCTGTCAGATTCAGAATAAACATATGGATTAATCTCTCCTATACTTTTCACATTCTCAACAACTGAAATTATGCTTTTGCCTTGCGCCTCTTTATTTAACGGGATATCTAAAAAATCAAGGATAGTAGGCATAATATCAATAAGTTGGACTGCTTCTTCAATTTGCTTATTCTTTGGGCAACCGGGATACCTAACCATTAAGGGGACATGGACAAATTCTTCATTAAGATTGTCTCGATTTAACTCATTTCTGTTTGATAATTTTCTACCAAATCCAGATATCAAGAAAATCATAGTTTTATCCGCCAACCCAAAATGCTCCACACGCTCTAACAATTTTCCTGTAAATTTGTTCATTAAGAGAACATATTCATCACAGTTTCTACCTATAGAGATACTATTACTTTTGTCTACTTTCCTGTCTTTACTTAAAAACTCTGAAGAAGGATACAGCCCTTCGATATTTAAATACAAAAAAAACTTACTATCTTTGTTTTTCTTTAGCCATTGTAATGCCTTGTTAAAAATTATTTTTGTCCATTGAATTCCACTCCTGCCTTTATTGTAACGATATAAGTCAAAACCTTGATTTAACCCGCTATCAGCTACCACATCTAAGCTACCAATAAAAGCCGCGGTATTGTACCCATATATTTTTAAAACTTCACCTAAAGTCATTTCTTTTTCCGATAATTTTTGATTTTTGTTATAAACACCATGCGCATGAACATATTTTGAAGTTAATATTGATGCTTGGCTAGAAAAAGACCATGGACTCTGCGTTGCTACTTGATTAAATATTATCCCTTCTTTAATAAAATTACCTATGTTAGGACTTGCCCCCCTACAGCAACCAATATCGCCAACACTCAAGCCTTCAAGATTAATAATAATTACGTTATAATCAGATTGTTCAGCAGATTTTACATTTATCTTACCAAACAACACAATACAGATAAAAAAAATAAACAAAAAAAGCAAAACTCTACTAATTAACCTCATCTACAACACCAGCACTTACTAACGCTTTAAATATTTTCTCAGCTACAATTTTATTCCCTTTTTCACTAAGCCTCAAGGAAACAGAAGAATGGAAAAGGCTCGCATCATCCGATGTATTTCTAAAATAAGAATACAAATCAACCAAAGGTATATTTGATTCTTTGCAAGCACTTTCTACAATCTCTTGCTGCTCAAATGAAGACCCCATATTTTCAAGAAAAAATTTAATATTATATTTTCTGGCAATTTTATTAATTTTTCTTAAATTATATTTAAATAATCTGTCAAATATTTTACATCCATCTAGTTTTTCTGAATCATTTACGGGTATTTTTTCTTTAAGAAAGCCTTCTGCTTCAGCCATAAACGCCCAATGCTGGCTATTTTCCCGATTGAAATACTTTTTCCTACCTACTGAACTATTTACGCATATTTCATCGCTGTTCTTTGTTTTTCGAACCACTGTCTCATAAAAAGACAATCTATCAACATAATCAATATGGTCAGGACCTTTATATAAAATCTGTTTTAGCGTTTTTATAGCGCGCTCATAATCACCAAGCATAGCATACCTATCTGATAAATGGAAATAATATGACATTACATACGGCTTACGCTTTATAAATCCATTGATATTTTTTATCTCATCATCCAGCCATTTGATAATAGCAGGGTCCACATCTAGCGCTTGTTTTTGAGACCTTACCGCTAATTCATACTCACGTTGAAAGACATAACACCAAAATAAATGCAAATAATTCCATCCATTGTTTTGGTCAAGTTCTATGGCTTTTTTTATGTATTTTTCTGACAACTGATAAAGCCCTTGGTCTGCATAAATAAAAGCAAGACGACTCCAATTTTCAGAAGATTGTGGGTCTACCTTAACTTTACATTGCAACTCCCTAACCTGGGCATGATACTTATTTTCTTCACCTTCCGCATAAAATTCTCGAGAAATATCCTCCTTATCGTTTATTTCCGCATTTCTTCTGTTTAGTGAAGAAAACATAAGATTAAACACTCTATAAATTTTAAATTTTTTGAGAAATATACGCAAGCTAATTTTAATTTTATCAACAGAAGATAATAAATTGCTATTCGCTAAAAGCACATTTTTCTCATAAAAATCCACACTACTTCCTATATTCATAATAATTATTCGAGGAGAATAATCTTTTACAAAACGCTCTAACCGATTCACAAAAAACGACAATGTTTTACCACGAACACCTCGATTAATAACACGAAAAGATTTTGTTGGGTAATGCTCGCTTAAAAATTTCTCTAAGTAATGTGGATATGTTTTATCTGGCTCAACTCCCACTCCAGCTGTATAGCATGCCCCCAAGCAAAGAATCCTGATTGTATCCGAATCGGTTTCAACCAAATAAGATTTATTTCTAAAGTTATCATGCGCCGACCACCCCCACCCAACGATTCGCAATCCCAGCTCAACAACTATTAAAGAAAAAAATATTCCGAATATTATCAATAAAATTTTCCTCTTAAGAAACAAACAATTATTTTTAACCATAATATCTGGTTGCAAGACTAAAACAGGCTATAGATAAACTCACTAGTCTCATATTTTATCAAATACAAAATTATAAAGACAATCAATATTGTACTAATAAGCATTGTTGTCACCCACCATTTATTTTGAGTCAAAATTATTTGAATAAAATCCTTATAATTAAATCTCATCTTATTCGCTCTCCTCTTGGATTGTTGTCAAATTTTTATGCCCTATCATGATGGATGAAAATCGCTTACCATTGCTAAACCCATTACTCATCTGCATTCTTTATCCATTCATTAAGTTTTATGATTAGCTGCGTTCTGACGTCTTTTTCTTCGTAAATCAAATTATTTAATTCGTAAGGGTCTTCATCTAAATTATATAATTCATACACAGAGCAATGAGGTTTACTAAACCGCATAAAAAGCTTCCAATTTAATGCACGAACACCATATGTGCTTTTCCAGGTAAAATCACTCCCTGAAGGAATTGCAGATGTAAAATAAATATCTCGATTTAATAAATCTATGTTTTCTCCATCTTTAATCAAAGAAAATAGACTAACTCCTTTTATTGCCTTGGGCACAGTAATATTACAACACTCTAAAATAGTAGGAAAAATATCAATTAGCTGAACTCGTTCCTTAATCCGCATATTACTTGCTTCTATGCTAGGATGAAAAAATATTAAGGGAACATGAACTAATTCTTCATACGGATAGCTATGTGTATAATGAAACAACGTAAAATGATCAAAAAGGTCAATCCCGTGCGGAGATGTCAAAATAACTATAGTATTTTCTAACAATTGCATATTGCCAAGTTCATTCATTAATTTCCCAAAATACTTATCTGTATAATAGATCCCCGCATCATAATGTGAAATTATATGATCTACATCCTTCTTTTGCAACTTTATTACTTCTCCGTCGTCCCTTACTATTAAATCTCCACGCATTTTCTCTTTTAACAATGAATCTAGATAAAGGCTATCTACTATACCCTCATATTCGGGATCAAACATATTTTCATCACCATCTTCGGGCGAATAAAATGGTTGATGCACATCGTTAATATCCACAAATAAAAAAAACTTTTCACCCCGATTACATTCAAGCCACTCAACGATAGAGGGAAAAAAATCTTTTATCTCTCTTTTACCAGTTAATTTTAACCCTATCTTTCCTGTTTTTACTGCAGATGTAGAAAAAGGAATATCTTCATACACATCAAACCCTTGATGTAAATTAAACCTCTTATTAAAATGAACCCCCGAAGTAAATGCTGCTGTCTTGTACCCAAAAATATTTAATACTTCAGCAAGAGTCAACTCAAAATCTGCAAGTTTAGTTTCACAATTAAATACTTTATGATCTATTACATCCTTAGAAGTAAACAACGATGCCATACTCGGTAAAGTCCATGTAGATTGAGAATACGCTTGAGTAAAAAGAAAACTTTTTTTAGCAAACTTATCAATATTGGGTGTAGTTGCTCTTGAATAGCCATAACAGCTTAAATGGTCAAACCTTAAACAAGGCACAGAAATTAAAATAACATTATATGCTGTTTTCTTCCTAATACTCATAGATCCATCCTTAGCCTGCCCATAAGCACAGAATTCAAAACACCATGCTCCATTCACTATTGTAAGGCCCATAAAAACAAAAAATAAACGATATATAATTTTAACCATATTCTACATGAATTAAGGTATATCTTTTAAATCTTTGAGAAACTAAAATTAGAAAACCAATACAAGATTAATATTTAATAGAAATTGAGAATACCCTGGATTAAATACTTTTTAACATTACTGTCTTTTAATTTTCCCGCTTCTTGTCTTCGGTATTTCATCTAACAAGTTTATTTTTACGGGAAATTCGTTAATTTTCAATTTTTCTACACAATAACTTCTTACTAAGCTTATAGCCTCAACAGGTTTTATTTCCTTTAAATTTAAAGAAACATACAGATATAAACCGTCTGCTTTCTTTATAGCAGCGCTTTCCTTTATTAACTCCAATCGATTTATTTTATCCTCTATATTTAAGGCTGAAATCCACTTACCATTAATCTTAAATATTAGATTGTCTCTGCCTTTTAAAACTATACTGCCATTTTTATCTACGCGTCCAATATCATTTGATTCAAACCATCCATCAACCACCATTGTTTCTTTTACAAATTTATTCCTTCTATAATATCCAGAAAACAAGGAAGGCCCCTTGTAAAACATTTTACCTTTTTTATCAAACTTTACCTGAAATCCTTCTACCGTTTTTCCGCAAGTCCCAGATTTTTCCTCTCCCGGAATATTCGAAATAAACGGATGGCACATCTCAGATGTTCCAAAACAATCCAATAACCTAAAGCCATAAACTTTTTCCCATTGCTTAAAAATATCCTCACCGAGACTCTCACCAGAAGAAATAAATTGACGAACACAACTAAAATTATGTTTTATTAGTTTTCTACTTCTTAACAATAGCTTATACACGCCGGGAACCGCAAAAAATAATGTAGGATTATACAATAACACATCAGACAATGCAACCGGATTTGGGATATTTCTGGATAAAATTACAGACGCACCACAATATAACGGAAAAAGTAAACTATTACCAAAACCAAAACTAGTATAAATCCTAGAATAAGAAAAGAAAATATCTTTTTTGCATACCCTCAATATCTTATGTGGAAAATTCATAGTAAGTAGATCATTATAGCTGTGGACTACACCTTTGGCCTTGCCTGTAGTCCCAGAAGTATACAAAATAATAGCCGGATTATTTTTATCAACAGCAGCTAAAAAAATACTTTTTTTTCTCCTGCAGAGCAACGAAAAAAAATATTTAGGGCAATTATCGTTGGTTATTTTCATAACATTCTTGTATCTTAATTTCTTAGCAATACTATCTGTTGCTAATATAATTTTGGGTACACAATCAGAGATTAAAAACCTTAGCTCGTCTACAGTTGATAGCGGATCTATCGGTGCAACAATTATGCCTAGTCTTATGCAAGCTAGGCAAACAATAATGAATTCTATTGAATCAAATAAAGCTAACATTACTACATCCCTCTCCTTAATATTATTGCCTTGCAAGAACGAACAGCATTTCGAAGTCAATAATAGCACTTCCTCGTATGTATACCTACTGCTATCGGAATAAATATAAGAACTCTTACGATTGACATTCTGGCTAACGAGTTTATAAAAAAGAGAGTTTTCTGCTTTATTCTTAACAAGAGAAAATAAGCTTGGCTTCAGGCCTGCTCTTTGAACAATATTAAATAGAATTCCCTTAGGCTTGTACCGATTCTTTTTATACAACAAAAACATTTTTTCTTTATTTGCGGGAGTTCCATCATGCAAAGTAAGCACATTTGCTCCTGCCATCAGCCCCAGATACTGGCCTCCCTTTATAATCAATTCCAAAGAACTTGTAGCAGGTATTAACATAGTCGGACAGAGTATCCTTAGGATTGCTATAAAATTAAGCGTAAGATTAATATCTCCCGGAAAACAATCTCTATAATTAGAAACCTCGTTAGGAATAAAAGGTGATGTGCTACCCATGCAAATATCTAATTTTTTAAGTAAAAAAATATCATCAGCTAAACTACTAAGAGATTGTTGCGGTATCCCAGTTATATTGCCAGAGCTGACATAAAAACCTATTTTCTTTAAAAATGTAATGCAATCTAGTCTTTTTTTAAGACAATCGGTAGGCTTAATTCTTCTGTATAGCTTAGCATCTGATGTTTCAAATTTAAGTAAATACCTATCGACCCCAATATCCCTCAATCTTTTATAATTATCTCGCGATAAATTACCAAAACTACCCACTATGACTAAATAAGGATATTCATTTTTTAACATCTTAATTAGGCCAAACAAATTATCTAAATAATTATCATTATTGCACTCACCCGCCTGTAATATTATAATTCTACGTCCACAATCATATAACTTATTAACACGAGATATTAGCTGATTTCTTTTTAATATGTAACGAGTTACCATTGACGCTTTGCTCATTCCGCAATAATTACATGCCTGCTGACAAACATTAGAATACTCGATAACACTCCTTATTTCGACCTGTTTAGAGAAAACTTTATCTCTTATATTTCGTGCATACTTAAATAAACATTGCTGCCTTGCCCCTTTGAAACGCAAAGCCATCATAACATTTTTCTCCCGCGAAAAATCATATGTAACATTATTAATTCTTATATTAAACATTACTAATTAATGCCCTTACGTTTACTACCTTTTATTAATTTATAGATTTTATTTATAGAATCAAAATTACTAATAGTGATTTGGCTCATGCTTATAGAAATGCCATATGTTTTTTCTATAAAAGCGATCAATTCAAGAAGGCTCAGGGAGTCTATTATTCCTGCTTCAAATAATGAATCATCATCCTTAATTTCTCCGCTACCTGAAAGAAAATATTCGATAATAAATTGTCTGATTGTCTCTTTTTTCTCCATATTCACCTCCTTCTTAATAATCATTACGCTTACATAATACGGCACATTACGCAATATATCTTACCTATCTATTCCGCCCTCTAGAAAAATTATAGCATTATCAACATTTAAAGTATACAAAGTTCTTGACACATCAACAGAAAATTTCTGCTATAAGCCTATGCATAACACAATAGCTATTAATTAATACCCAACATGGTATAAATATAAAGTAAGAAAAATCTCTCAAAAAACGAAACTATTTCAAGGTCTAACCAAAAAATCATCACTTTTTATATATTCGATAATTGCTTAATGCATCAGGCGGGAAAATGCAATTCTTTACTCCCTTAAAACTTTTTATTAGTATTTTTTTTAGCCATTTTTTGTCAACTAAAGGGCTAATATAATAAGCGGAATCTAAAAGATTACATTCTTTTTTTATTATACCATCGTTCTCTGCAACCTTCGCTAACTTAGTGTTCGGAAAAATTCTTATACCCATATAAATAACCGAAACCGAGCTTTTTAATTTTTTAATATTCTTAATCCCTTCAATTACTGTTTCTTTTGTTTCTCCCGGACACCCGAACATATAACAATGCAAAGGCGTCACCTTATGCCTAACTAATAAATCATTTGCATTAATAATATCTTGAAATAAAAAAGATTTTCCTAATCTTTTTAAGGTAAAATCAGTCGGCGCATCCGACCCTAATTCAGCAAATCGCAAGCCTGTATCTTTCATTAACTTCACGTTTTTATCTGTTAATCCTCTAGGAGTAAACAGCGCCGTCCATGAAACATTTACTTTATGATATTTCATTTGTTCTATAAGCTCTAAATATCTTCCCTCTGAGTCGTTAAAAACAGAGTCAACAAAAAAAATAAGCTTTATTCCATATTTTCTAGTCAATTTCTTAATATCCTCAATAACGATTTTCGGACTTCTTACTCTAACTCTATCACCTTCTAAGAGAGGATACGAACAGTAAATGCATTTATAAGGACACCCCCTTTTTGTCTGAACAGAAGCAACGTTAATTCTTCTTAAATAATACTTCATTAACTTTAGATCATGCAAAGCACTTGAGATGTTACAACCAGCGATTGTATTTTTACTTCGCAGAATTTTCGCTCCAGGAAAAATACCTTTTTCAGCATTTTTTACAAATTCAACCATTAGTTTCTCACCTTCTCCCGTAATTCCATAATCTGCACCTGTTTTTTCAAGAATTTCATCAGGCATAAGAGAAAATCCAGAACCACCTAGCACAACAATAGCACTTGAATTCTTCTTTACCGTCAAAACAATATCTACAACGCTGTCAATGTAGCGCTGCTCATTGACTGAATTAACATTATCTATATTACGCATCGATACCCCTACTATATTTGGCTGCATAGCGTTAAGCTCTTTTGATAAAACATCCAGAGATTTTTTGCTCTGTAAAAAATCTGTTTGCTTAACGCAATATCCTGCACTAGAAAGCGCAGACGCAACTATACTCATACCAAAAGGATAAACAGCGTAGGGTGTATCAGCAATATTTGAGGATACCAATAAAATCTTCATTCCAACAGATAATTTTCTGTCACCAAAAATAAAAAATAATATTTAAGAATAATATTTTTTACAAACTATTTATTAAATTTATAATAATTGTCTTAACTGCTTAGATTGTAGAGCCCCTATCGGATCATTTTATTTTCGCTTTACTTTCCTTCCATAAAATATCTTTTTCTGCTAAGCCAACATTTACCTTAATACTAACTTTTCTTAATGCCCACTTTCCTGAAAAAATTATTTTGGTAATAAAATTATCGTTGTTACCCCTGTCTACTGTCTTTACTCACTTTAGATTTATAATACTTTTTACAATAATTAATACCTGCTCAAAATTCATTATAAAGAATAAGGTACCAAAAGCATGAAAACTAAACGTAAAAAAGATCGAAATAGGATCCAAGTACCGTTTTGATATTCCTCGACGAATTATTGGATATTTACGTTTCACACCTTGAAAAATATGCCAACAAATAAGGCCCGTTCCATGATACAATCCTAAGATAAAAAAGCTTAATGATAGCCGGTGCCAAAGAATAAATACCATCATACTGAAAAATATTCCAATATAGATTTTTACCTTTGATGCCCGATAACCAAATAACGGAAAAAAGAAATAATCCCTTATCCAAGTATACAGGGATATATGCCAATTTCTCCAAAACAACGCTATATTTTTCTGTAAAAATGGCCTATTAAAATTTTCCGTAAGCCGATAGCCAAATAATCTGGCACTACCAATTGCTATATCCGTATACCCAGAAAAATCCATATAAATTTGTATCGCCAATCCATATACCGATAATATCAATATAGTTTTGGAATGGCCAAGAGGATAGTATAATACTGGCGTGATTAGCTTGCTTATAACGTCTGCAACAGCAACCTTTTTAAAAACACCGCAAATTATACGATATAATCCATAATTTACATCATAAAATCCTATGTGTTTATTTTCCGCTGTTTGCCGATGAAACGCTTGAAATCTTTCTATCGGACCGGCCAAAAAAATGGGAAAAAACACAACATAACAAATAAAATCCAAGAATGAAACGTCAGGAACATTCTTCCGGTAGCTCTCAATAATATAATGTATCATTCTAAAGGAAACATATGAAAACCCCAGCGCTATAAGAAAATCAAATGATTCAAAAGATGAATGTACCAACAATAAATTTAGCCCAAAATACTTATATAAAAAGAGACTTACTATAAAACCAATCAAAATTGATATAAAAATTATTTTTTTCTTCCAATTTGAAGTCGTACTTAATATAAATCTGCTGCTAAAATAAGTCGCTGTCCCCATGAATAAAAATAAAAAAGCAATTACCCATTTATAACTGCAGATAAATAATAAACTGATAAATATTAAAAACAACTTTCGATGCTTGACGGGAAAAAACCAATAGATGGTAGCAGATATAAATAGAAATACCAAATATGTTAAACTTATAAAATGCATTTTATTGTTTATTGCTTTTGATTATTTTTTTTATTGCTTGAAATTCCTTAGCAATCTTTTTTGTAAATTTTTTTGCCCCCTCATAATCCAAATGTTCGGGGTCAGAAAAAAAATCCGGACTATAAAATACGGTCTTAAAGCCATCCTTTAAAAAAAATACATTATCATATTTTTTTTGCAATAGCTCCCAACAGCCCAGGGTTATATTTTCCTCAATATAAACGCCTGGAGTATCTTTGTTGCTATCAGGCATATAATCTCCAACCAAAATGACTTTACACTTATAATCTTTGGCCAATATAAAAAATTTATCCAAGAAAAAAGTATCAAGCTTCTTTTTCGTATCTCTTTCGCGCTTTGTAGTCTTTACAGAAACAGGCCCTTTAAAGTTTTTTCCTTCCCTACCCGCCTCTATTATTGCTTCATAGTATTTTCTGTGTTTCGGTGGCACTGTAATACTTTCAAAAGCGCCTGTTCTTGGCATAGCCTTTTCCACCATATAATAATATCCTCGATTCTTTTCTAAAGATTCTCTCAACGCTCTTGCATATTCTTTTGGAAAAATGTAGCTAGCATCATATTCAAACTCCCAATTATAGTAATACATATTTTTACTAGAAAAAAAATTAAGATATCTTGATTTATGTAATGCCCGCACGCTATCAGGTACTAAAGATAGGGCCCTACCAGCAATAAATCTGCTAATGCCGGACCAATACACCCTTGATGGAATAAAATAGTTAAATAACATTGATACATCTTTCGTAAGAAAAGCATACTGCAAAACCTCGGACAAACTCGCGCCTTGAATAGAAAAAGAAGGAAAAAGCCAAAGAGGAAATATTCCATTATTTAGTTTTATTATTGCATAATCGGGTACTTCGGTTTTTTCCAAATATTCTTTAAAAATAAAATATTGAGATGCCAATGGTAATCCTGGTATTGCAAAATTATAAGAATATGTTCCATCTTCATTGCATTCGTCAAAAAATTTTGGAATTATAGCTGCTAAGATCTTGGATGAGCCAAAAAAAAATACAGACTCTCGCAATCCTTTATCTTTGCTGAAATCGATACTCTTTACTGCTTGTCGCTTGTGCTCTATCACTTGCTTATGCCTTGTTTTGCTTATATTGGAAATATTCAAACAAATTAATTGCGAAAAACAAAAAAATAAAACTCCAGCAAAAAAAGCACGATTAAGCATGAAAAATCGCAGAATCTTTCGGAAATTAGAATTGAAAATATACAAACTCATTTCCTCCGCTTTTGCCAAAAGTAAACAAAAAAAACATAATTATAAAATATATAAATCCTTGCAACGCCCAATGCCATTTAAGAACAACAAAATGATCATTTCTTCTAAATTGAAAATACTGGATAAGTAACAAAAAACTAATATAAAATAATATTTTTCCGATCATTCTGAGCATAATCGAATATTCTGGAATAGAAAAATTAAACACAACGCTATGAACCATTTGTATTAGCTGGCCAACAGAATTAGCTCTAAAAATTAGCATTCCAAGCACTGTAATATGAAACATGAAAATAACTTTAACCCAAAACCACTGCCTGCTTTTTGTGAATTTTACAATTTTTATCGCTTTGCATAAAACAGGTTTTGACATTACATACAAGCTAAGCAAACAACCATAATATAACCCAAAAAGGACAAAGGTCCATCTTGCGCCATGCCACAAGCCTAACAAAATCATCGTACCTACTAATGTAATATAGATACGCATTTTACCTCTAATCATTCGCATGTGATAAAAAAGCGGAAAATACACATAATCCTTAATCCAAGTGCTCAAGCTAATGTGCCATTTTTTCCAAAAATCTTGTACGTTTGTAACAAAAAATGGGAGATCAAAATTATTGATAATATCAAATCCCATTAATTTACCAAGACCCCTTGCTATATTGCTATAACCTGCAAAATCACAAAATATCTGAAATGTAAAAGCATAAGAAGCTAACAAAACTTCTAAACCATTGTAAGGACCCGGATTAGAAAATACAGAATCCACAACTTTTGATAAATTATCCGCAACAAAAAGTTTCTGGAATATGCCCCAAGATATTAGATAACAGCCTTTTTGAAATTTATCCATGGTTAATTTTCTAGGAAAGATTATCTGCGGAATAAGGTGCTTTGCTCTTTCGATTGGCCCTGCAAGAAGCTGGGGAAAGAAACTTACAAAAAGTGCAAAATCTGAAAATTTTCTTACAGGTTTCATCTCACCTCTATATATATCTATGGTATAGCTCATTTTTTGAAAAATATAAAAAGACAACCCCAAAGGAAGTATTATGTGTAAAGGAAAAATTACATTAGGCAGATTAAAACGTCTTAATAAAAACTGCAAATTCAGAATAAAAAAATTTAAATATTTAAAAAACACTAAAATAGATAAATTTGTAAAAATACTACAAAAAACAAATATTTTTTTTTGCTTATTGCTATTAGACCTATATATTGCTGCCCCAAAAAAATAATCAAAAACAGTTGATATAAATATCAAAAATAAAAATCTCCAATCCCATGCTCCATAAAAAATATAACTGGCCACAAGAAGCATAATATTCTGTTGTCTGTGTTTAAGCAGAGTATATACTCCATAAACAATAATAAAAAATACTGCAAATTGTAATGAAGTAAATAGCATCTAGAATTGGCTACCGCTTATATCAAGCTAAAATTTTTACTCGCTTCTAATTTAAAAATTGGCTAACAGGGATCACTGCGTCGATTGTCTACTATTGTAATGTATCGCGGAAAATAATGAGTTTTTCCTGGACTATAAAAAAAGATATTTCTTTTTTTGTCAAATTCAAATATTGTTTTTCTCCAAAAATTTAAACAAGGCTTATTCTTAGGAGTGCTGATATATTTTGCCTGCACTTTTATTAAACCAACACTTTGAGAATACCGTATAGTTGCAATGAGCATAGCTTCTTCAATCCTTAACCCAAAAGCTCTGCAGCTTAAAACAAAATCTACAATCCTGCCTTCTTTTCTGTTTATTCCAAGGCTTACCACACCTACTAAGCCTAAATCCCCAAATTTATTTGAAACTCGAAAAGTCCAAAGCTTATGATTTCTTTTATGGGCCCAAATATCCAACTCTGAGGCAATAAGGCGTCTAGTAGTTAAATTCATTTGATTTGTTTTATTTAACAGTTGCGTTACTCTTTCAATATCAACATCCTGCAACTCATCTATTTTTACTTTAATAAACAGTTTTTTTAACCATGTATTCACTGACTTCATTTTTATTTGCTGCCCTTTACGGCTGATAAAAGACATATACATTCTAGTCTTGGCTAAATCCTCCTCAGTTATTGAAGGTGTATCAAAGCAAGAAAGATTAAGCAAAGTTTCCCTAAACAGCATCTTGTTCTTAGGCCATTCAGGAACAAAAACCTCCGGCAAAGACTCTTTGACCCTTGCTCTTTCTAATGGATTATCATCAATAAAGACTATTGATTCAAGACCAATATTTAAATTCGATGCTAAACGAATGATATTTTTAGCTTTATCTTCCCAGTTAATCGCCCATGCACTAAAATCATTTAATCTTAGACACATTTCTGGATGATTATTTATTGCATCTAACACAACGGACGGCTCATTTTTGCTAACAATACCTAATAAAATGCCACGGTTAATAAATGACTTTAAAGCTCTCTGAAAGTCAACAAAAGCTTCTCCTACTGGATCATGCCCGCCAAGTTTAAGCTTCTCCCATCCTATTTCTCCAACAGAACCTCCCCAGATCGTATTGTCTAAATCAACGATTATCATCTTTCTTGCAACACCAAATATACCTCTTAATGCAGACTTAATATCTTTTGCCGCTTCCTTGAAGATTGCAGCATCAAAAGGAATCTTAGCTAAATACCACAACTTTGAATCAAAAGCATCACTGCCTACGCTTTCAATCCATCTTTGAGCATTCAATAAATAAATATTCTTTGTTTCATTTAACTTATCAGAAAGCATTAAGTTCATTTGCATAAGAATATTTCTAATGCCTAAATCTTTTCTCATTTCCAGCATTCCATGTCCTCTATGATAAGTAGGGAAAATCCATGTCGGAACAAATACTAATTTTACCTTATCTTGAAGACCTATTAAAAACCGGCAATACTCGTTGACATCGGCTAATATCTCATTAATTGATGCGCTTTGATAATTAGCAAAGCGCATAAAAGATTCAATAACGCCTTCTGGTCTAGTCCAGACAACTGCAAAGTTAATCTTATTTTTTCCAAATTCTGGAAATCTCTTGAAATAAGATTGCATAACCTGAGCAAATGGCGTAATCTTTGCGTTAACTAAAGGATAGCAGGTATCATTGTTTAGGTAGCCTTTTAAGGCATCGGCAGTAAAATCTGTTACGATTATTGATTTAATCTTAGACACTTAGCTGTCCTTTAAAATAGAGTCAATATAATCAACCAGTGCACCAACACTTCGAAAAGAAGCATCTTTGTACAACATTGTTTTTCCTTCTGCTAAAATCACACATTTGCCAGACTCTTTCTTGAGTTTTTTCTCTATCGATACAATCAACATTACAAATTCTAGTGAATCAATTTCTCTAGAAGTATCAAACAAAATAGTTTCCAAAGTTTGACCGATGTATTCATCATTAGGCCTCATTTCATTAATTTCGCTGATTGAATCAGCTATTATTTTTAGGATATTTTTTTTATTCATGCTTTTACTATCTTAATATACACAACCTATCAAATAACTTTAAAAACCATATATCTACTACAAGCAAATCAAAAATAAAATTACTTCCTTTTTAAGCTCTCAGACCAATTAAAAATTCTTTGTTCAAGTTCATAAGCAATCTTCTGTTCTTTATTGATTAAATTATACGCCTCATAAGGGTCTTCATTCAAATTATATAGCTCGCGCTGCTCAGTCTCTATTGAATATATAAACTTCCAGCCATTGTGTGTTCTTATGGAACGTTTAAAAACCTGAGATAAATAATCAGTCTCAGAAAAAGCATCTAGATCTAACTCATTTCCCTCCATGAGTGAAGCTAAGCTTACCCCTTGTATTTTATATTTAATATTCTTATCAATTTCTATATTCAATAAGTCTAATACTGTCGGCATGATATCAATAGTCCGCACTTGGCTTTCTATCGCGCATCCGTTCTTTTCCGGAACCCGTATCACTAGAGGAACGTGTACCAGCTCATCATACAAACTATGGCCATGATCAAACCTTTTATGTTCATAAAATTCATTCCCTGATGCTGAAGAAATAACCACCACCGTATTCTCCATTAACCCTAACTTTTCTATCTCTTTGAAGAAATTTCCTAATCTTTGGTCAGCTTTATATATTTTTGTATCATACCATGCATTCCAAAAATTTATATCTTCATCGTTCATCTCCAGACATTTCTGCTCTAGGCTCTTATTCCTTAAATCCCAATACTCTTTTGTTGTACCCCTATACTTTCCATCATAATTTTTGCTAACAAATATATTCCTAAAATCATCGCCAAGGCTATGTTGCCCATGAACATCGTAGCCTTGGATAAATAAAAAAAATTTCTTGAGCCTATGTTCATTAAGCCAATCTAAAGCCATGGGCAGAACAATGTCGAATCCGGCAAATTTTATTTTATCATAATAAACATCAAACCCTAAGCTATAGCCGAAAACACCCCCAACTCCTGCATCACCGGTAAACCCGGCAGTTAGATATCCGTTTCTTTTTAAAATTTGCGCCAGGGTAACAACAGAAGGGGAAAGCGTTGAAAGGTTAGAAAGAACCTGCTTCTCTTCAGTGTAAGTACTATATTTATTAACAATCTTATGCTGCGAAGGATACAATGACGTAAACCAAGACATAAATGAAGGTAGCGTCCAGCTGGAAGAACTAATGGCATTTTTAAACAAAAAAGCCTTTTTTGAAAAGTTATCCAGATTAGGAGTAGTATTCCTGTGGTATCCATAAGCACCAATATGCTTTGCACCCAAGGGGTCAAACCCGATGATAATTAAATTATAGCCTTCAGAAATATCTGTTTTTCTATAGGGTTCACCCCATGCCTTTTCCGAAGCATTGACATAGTCTTGTTTAGGATAGCTGCCTCCTTTTTCTAAGCGAATTGATTTTAAAATATCTACTATTTCCTTTTTGTTAAATTTTTCTTTAGGAATAAATATTTCAACTCTATACAACGTTCTTACCTTATCCCCATAGATAAACATCAAAACTCCCCTATATTTAATCAATTCCTCAACTCCAGCTCCATAGGTGAATCTAGGCGTGCTATACAAGATATATGCAGAAACTATCTTCCCTTCTATATCTAAAGATACAATCTCAGGTTTTAATTCATCGGGGCACTCTATAACGTTTGAAATCATGCCGGGATAAGGAGAAGGAATACGTTGATATAAAGCCTTAACTATATTCTGTCTTTCTTCAGCATATTTTCGGGCTTCTTGGGAATTAATATTATTTATAGCTTCTATTTTAATTACTTTCCCGTCTTTTTCTGCAACAATTGTCCAGAATGAATTTTCAAGCCCTTCTTTTCTTATATTTTTTTGAACAACAAAATCACCTACTCCATTTATTAAGATTCCAAATTCTTTAAAAATATCTTTTAATGGCTTACTTGTCTCTTCAGATTTTACTGAAATGCAAAATAAACTTAAAGCAAATACGCTAAAACAAATAGTAGCACTGATAAATTTTTTCATATTTTTTTCCTACACTTTCTTCTAAATATATAACAATAAGACACTAGTTTACTATTTTAAAATATTTTAGGTTCTACAGAAGGCACAGTCGGGATAAGTTACATCTTTATACCCTTTGTAACTACCCACCTCATAGTATCAAAAACTTTTCCACTCTTTTCTCTAGTGCAATGCAAAATCTTATATTTTAAAGGAGCATGCAAAAACATATTCTTTATATCCTCTATTTCTTTCTTGGAAAAAAATGTATCCTTTAACCAACTATTAATTGGCTCTTCAATACAACACTGAAGAGTGGTTATGTCCACACATCCTAAATTTTTTAAAAATAATTTGAAATCTTTTTCCTTTAAAAAATTCTTTAACAGCAACTGCTTCTTTCGGTGTATCTTATGTAACCATGGGCTATCTTCTTCGCTAAAAGGAACTATCTGGCTGATAATGATTTTGCCTCCTCCCGATTTAGTAACCCGGAACAACTCCTTCATTACTTTAGTGATATCTAAAAAATGAAAAGCCTGTCGGCAAATTACCACATCGAAAACATTATTTAAAAATGGTAAATGCTCTGCCTCGCCATTGATACACAAGCTTAATCTTTCTTTGGCCTTTTTAAGCATTGATAAGCTTATATCAAGGCCTATCGCCTTTGATCCATTGCATAGTAGGTTTTCTCCTACTATGCCAGTACCACAACAAACATCAAGAACCAAACTATTATTTGAAACTTGAGCTAATTTTTGATGGATATCTATCAACTTTTTATTTCTCACCCAACATGCCGAGTTATCAAAAGATTCAGCTCTTAATTTAAATTGGTTCTTTAGCTTCTGATAAAAATCACTCATGGCATTCCTTTTTCTCTGTTTCCGCAAAAAACTTTTCTCTCTTATTCGTTATATCCCATATTTGACGAAAATAATACCTAAGAACCTCATCTTGCAATCCCGTAAGATTAATAATCTTGTCATCATGATCTCTTATCTTTCTTCTAGAAAGCATCCTCAAGAAACTAACTATATCCGTTATTTTTTTACTTTGAAGAGCATATTTGTAAAGTGCTGTTCCGGGAAATGGAACCAAATATTTTACTAGCGGTAAAAAAGTTTTTTGCTTAATAAAAGTAAGCATTTCCTTTAATGAGTCTTCTGTCTCACCATATAGGCCCACAATAAAAAGTCCACGCGCAGCTAATCCAATATCATCACAAATCCTGACAACCCTATTTATATCATCTATAGATACATTTTTACCATTATAATCTAAAACATCTTGATTGTACGACTCCATGCCAAACCAAACTCCCAAACATCCTGTTTTCCTTAACTTCTTTGCTAAAGCTTTACTAAACTTAGTAACTCTGGCAAAACAATGATACTTGACACTATATTTTTGCATTATTTCACCAATGCATATAGCCCTTTCTTCATCAATATTAAAAGTAAGATCATTAAGCCAAGTGTAATTGAATTTAGTTGCTTCTTTAAGATGAACTATCTCTTGCTCAAAACGCTCAAGACTCTTCATTCGAAGAGCAGGAATTGTCTTAAAACAAAAAGAACATTCCATAGGACATCCTCTCATAGAAGAAATTAGTATCTGCCCTTTATCAATTATGCTTTTATGATTAGGCCAAATAGAATAGTCAAGCAAAGGAAGATTATCAAGATTTTTAATTTGAGGCCTAGGTAAATTAATTTTTATTTTTCCATTGTTTTTATAGGCCATCCCTTTTATATTTTTATATTCAAAGCATTCTTTTCCAAAATATTTATGGAAAAATTCTATCAAAGTAAGTTCTGCCTCGCCTAAAATTGCACAATCAGCATTGACCTGCGAAAGCATAATTTCTGGTAAAGATGAAACTAGCGAACCACCTAAAAAAATTAATTTATCAGAATATTTCTCTTTTATTAAGGCTGTTATTCTTTGGAGAAAATTAAAAGAATCCATATATGTTGCTATTCCAATAATAGATGCATCCTTAATATTCCTAATAACAAAATCCTTTACATTCTTTTTTAAACGACAATCAATAACCTGCAATTGATGCCCCATTTTTTTTATTAGCGTGGCAACACAGGTAAATCCTTCAAAAGAACCAGTTACTAAAAATTCTCTGCCTGGGGTCGGAATTTGAGAAGAAGGAGGAATTATAAGGGCTACTTTTTCAGGCTTAGAAACAACTTTTTTTGAATAAGAAATTTTCCTTAAAATTTCTTCCTGGGCGTCCTTTTCATCAGAATATACATAGTTGCACTTAAATAGCTCTGAAATTTCATTCTTCATTGTTTGATATTTGGTTCTCAGCCTATGTCGACACAATAATATCCGGTCCTATTTAAATTTCTTTATTTTTTCCAGATATCGGTTATCCGGATTCCAGTATTCATATGGTCGTACCTTTATCTGATAATTAATCTCCTGGTAGGCTCTTCGAAGCTCTTTTTCAGAAACATCAGAAAAATTTACGAATTCATCTTCTTCTACCGAATGTTCCATAGCTAAAAAATGCAAATGCTCCAACTCATCTTTAATGATGCCTTTTTTAACAGCATCATGATAAAGCGCTGTGCCTGGCAAAGCAGAAAGATATTTTACTCTGGTAACCTCTTTAAATTCTTTACAAAACTCTATCATTCTTTTTAAACTTTCTTTAGTTTCCCCAGGTCCACCAACAATAAAAAGACCTCCCACTTTTAATCCTGCTTGACGAGTAAGTTCTATAGCTTCTGTAATTTGATATTTTGAAACCCGCTTTTTGAAACAATTCAAAATTTTACCAGTGATTGATTCAAATCCATACATAACAATATCACAACCTTTTTTTTTCATATGTTGGAGAACCGATAAATCTAAACCATCAACCCGAGTAAAACAACTCCAACGAAAATCTATTCCAGAAAAGGCCTCATCCATAAGCTTATGAACTCTTTCTTTAGTCTCTATAAAGGTAAGATCGCTCCACCAAACAAAACGATATTTATATTTTTTTAAATGCTTGAGTTCCCGATGCACCCTTTCCGGAGATTTATAACGTAAAAGCGGCATCGATCTAAAACAAAAACTACAATTTCCCGAACAACCTCGGCTTGATGTCATATATATCTCAGATGTCATATTAGTTTCTTGTACTCCGGGCCATACAGACAAATCTTGCAAAGGCACAGCATCAAGATTATGCATCTGCGCCCTTCTTGGGTTAAGCACTGTCTTTCCCAGCACATTCTTCCAAGCAAGGCCCCTTATCTCTTTTGCTGAAAAAGCTTCTTTTTGTTTTAATAAAAAATCCATTAATTCTATCAAAGTTAATTCTCCCTCACCAATTACCGCATAATCAGCCAACGTATTTTCCATTATTAACTTAGGAACAGAAGTTACCAGCGGTCCACCGATAATTACTGGCCTCTCTAAGCTTTCTTCTTTAGCGATCTGAATAACTTTTCTGATGTATGGAAAACTATCGGAATAAGTCGCTACTCCAATTAAATCCAGATTCTTCAATCGCCCGTTAGATAAAACATGGGGATTAAAATTATCCCGTTGATCTATTACAACCACATCAAAACCGAGCCCTTTTAAAAGACTAGCAATTATCGAAGGTCCTTCAAAAGGAGCAACGTGGACAAATTCCCAACCCACAGGGACAACAAAAGGTGAAGGAGGAACAATAATCCCTACTTTAAAATTATACTTATTTTTGGGTTGACAATTCTTCGAAATATTTAAAAGACGCTTGTAAGTTTCAGAACTATCTGGAAACCCTTTTACGTTACACATAACACTCTATCCTTGCAACAAAATAATTATTTTTTAACCAGCTAACAATCAATGCGTGATAGCTTATTATTTAAAGAGATTAGCTATTAACCAAACAAAGCTCAAAATAAAATTAACTGACTAATATTTTTTTATTCAGAATCTTCTTAGCGAATATAATTAAAAGATTATTCATCTATAATAACTTCCGAAATAACATAAGCGTTATCATCTATCTTCTTCGCCGATTCTTCCTGCAACTGCGAACTTACAGCCCTTAAAATATTGAATACAGGAACTACCTTTTGATTGGCAGTAAATTCAGCGCTTTTTTTCATCATATCTAAAAAATCACTATTTAATGCGATATCAATATCGCTTATCGCTTTTGCATTACGGTAGTTTGAATTAGCCTCTGAACATACCTTAACAATTTCAAGGTTTAACCGTGAAATTTCACTAAACCATTTATTCACTTTATCTTTATAACTGACCCAAAAAAATACTGCCTCTTTAAGCGACCGAATAAAATCGATTACACCCTGAGGATATTTTTTAATAAATTCATCATTCATAATAACCACTGAATAAAAAGGTTCTGCCTTTATAATCTTAAAATAATTCTTTTGTCTATATTGCTCTACCGCCGGATCCCAAATCATTATAGCGTCTACCCCACCCTTTATCAATCCTAAGGCTACTTCATCTCTACCAATATTTAATACCTGAACATCATCACCTGGCTTTAAGCCAGCGCTCCTGAGCATCCCTAAAAGATTTCTATGCGGAGAAGAACCAAAAGGAACCCCTATTTTTTTACCTTTTAAATCGCTGATTTGTTTTATCGGAGAATCTTCTGTAACCATAATTGCTCCCCGTCCTAAATGGCCAAAAGTAGCAATAATTGTTGCTTTGTACCCTTTAGACAAGGGTAAACAGGCCGGCACTTCAGAAGTGAAAGCTACGTCCACCTTACCAGATATTAAGGCTTCCATCATCGGCGCCCCATATTGGAAACCAGTGATTTGAGCCTCTAAATCGTTTTTCTCCAAAATATTAGTCTTTAAAAGTACCTGGCCAACCTGGCCATTGGCCAATGTAGCTGTAGGATAAGCAATACGAATAGGCACTTTATTTATTTCATTTAATCCAGCTGCAAAGCAAGAAAACTGAAATGCTGCCAAAATTAATATTCTAATCATTGCCCCTCTAATTATTATTTTCACTTCTCACCCTTTTTTTTCTATCCTTATATCTCCTAACACATTACTTAGTCTTATGCCCATCTGGTCTATCCCTTTTAATGTTTCCTCTCGCAAGCTTTGAGAAATATACTCTTTCAATTTTAAAAAACGTATACTTTTTCTTTTTATTTCCGAATGTCGAGGTTTTCCCAAATCTATAGGCACGATCTCTTTTACCTTCCCGGGTCGGGCACTCATTATAACTACCCTGTCGCTTAGAAAAATAGCCTCTTCAATATTGTGAGTTATAAAAAGTAATGCCTTGTTTTTTCTTCTCCAGATTCTTAGAATTTCTTCTTGCATTATTTCCCGAGTCAAAGAGTCCAATGAAGCAAAAGGCTCATCCATTAAAATTACCTCTGGGTCTGGTATTAACGCCCGAGCAATTCCTACTCGCTGTTTCATTCCGCCCGAAAGCTGATAAGGATATTTGTTTTCAAACCCTTTCAAATGAACAAGCTCAATAAAATTATGAGTAATTTCTCTTCGCTCATTTCTAGAAATTCCCTTAGCCTTAAGGCTAAATTCAATATTTCTTTCTACGGTCATCCAGGGAAATAATCCGTACTCCTGAAATACTACTGTTCGCTTAACATTTGGCTCGGTAATCAATTCTCCATCATAAAAAGCCCGTCCACTATCATACGGGATGAATCCGGCAATTATATAAAGAAGAGTCGTTTTGCCACAACCGCTAGGTCCAATAATTCCAAGGATTTCATTAACGTTGAGAAAAAAAGAAAATTCCTTCAATACTTGGATGCTAGTTCCATCCTTAGCAAGGCTAAATTTCTTAGAAAGTTTGTCGACTTCTATTTTTGGCAACATCTATATTTAAAATTCATCCATGGAGTAAGTTTACTCTCTAAATAAAGTATAAATAAATTCATAAGAAAACCAATAATTCCAATTGCTACCATTCCAGCGATGACCTTTGGTGTATTGAGCAACATCCGGTGTAGCTGAATCATATATCCTAATCCTGATTGGGCAGCAATAAGTTCAGCAGCAATAACACTCATCCATGCTACACCTAAGCCTATCCTCATCCCAGCAAGTATAGACGGTAAAGCTGATGGAAAAATAATGTCAGTAATAATAAGCTTTTTGGAAGCCCCCAAACTTAAAGCGGCATTAATATGAACCTTTTCTACACTTTCCGCCCCAACAAATGAATTAATAAATATCGGGAAAAAAGAAGCTAAAGCAGTAATAAAGTAGCTTGAAACATCACTCACCCCAAACCAAAGAATTGCCAAGGGTATCCATGCTATAGGCGGAATAGGACGAATAAATTCTATGGTCGGCAAAAAATATTGTGCCAGTTGTTTATTCCATCCCAATACCATCCCCAGTAAAACAGCAACTGGAAAAGCGCACCCAAATCCAACAAAAACACGTTTTATGCTTGAATATATATCAATTAGTAGTGGCCCTTTTAATAACATTGAAAAAAATGATTTTATTATTTCTGAAGGTGCCGGCATAATAAAAGAATTAATAAACTTAAAATGCGAACCAAGCTGCCAAAGAACTAAAACTATCAGGATAATAAACAACCCTTTAAAACTTTTTTTAAACATATAGAATCCAATTATCCTAATAGAAAAAAAGCGTTTCTAGCAGGCTTACTAAGAAAATAAACTACTAGAAACTAAAGTTTAGCGAAATACCCAAAACATTTCTTTCCGACCAATCTTCTCCCTTTTTATCACTGCGCAAAATATAATAAATATCAACACTAGTTACTTCAGTGATCTTTACCATTACACCTAAAGAAAACCGATTCTGGTCAAATTCATTTTTTCTCTCATTAAAAAAAACCTCCTCAGAAATATACGGCATTAACGAATACTCATAGACTTTAACTGGTAAGCCTGCCTTAAAACGAGATCGATACCTCCAGCAGTCAAGGGCAGACAAATCTCGGTACTCAACTCTTGAACGGTAATCCACTTTCAACCTCTTCACCTTACAGCTAAAAACTGCATCTAATATATACCGATATTCATCCTCGAAATATCCGCTATTTTTATATTTTGTAAAAAGATAGCTAGGGGCAACTGAAAAATATTTATTTACCTTAAACTCTACGCCAAGCTGCGCCCCTCCATAATAAAACTTAGCCATATCATCCTTAAACCTCCCTGCAAAAGAAGCTTTTAAACTAACCTTTTCATTGATATTTTTTTTTATATTTGCAGTCGGCCAACACTCCCAATCATCTCTGGCAAAAGCCTGAGGAATCTTGATTAAAGAAAGACTTAATATTATTAAAACTACTATCCAGGTTTTCATATTTCATTGCGTTTTAATCTAATACACTTATTAAAACAAAAATAATTGAAATTTCTTCTGTTTCCTATGCCAACAGTATCCTACTATTCTTACATTAACTTTACTTGATATTTTTCTCGTATATCTCTTCCAATTTTTTTCCTTCAACAAAATCGGGTATCTTCATTCCCATTAAATCCATGATTGTAGGGTATTGATCTACCATTTTAATAGGTCTTTTTAATTCATAATTTTTCTTTACTCCAGGCCCCATAATAATAAAAGGTGTCCACATTCCTTTTGTCTCTCCAGGTAATATTGCTTGTTTGTAGCCGGTCTTCAAGGGACAGCTGAAGACATTCATATCCGCAGTCATTTCTTCATTCCAACCAAATCCAGCTTCATTGGCAATAATTAAATCCCCAACCCGATCAGGGGGAAGATCCCAAAAATCTTCTACATCCTCCCATCGCACTACAACTGCCACTGGTTTATCACCATTCTTATCTTCGAGATTGTAAAGCATTTTTATCACTTTATTCCGTAACTCCTGATATTCCGAACCGCTAGCTCTCTGCCAATCTCCATTAAGCCCATTAGGATTAATATAGATATTATCCATCTTTAGATAAATAACCTTGGAATTCTTCCAGTCAATTGATGGTTCCCCGGTTTTTTTATTAATCGTAAATTTCAAAAGACCTTTCTTGGCAAATAAATTATTAAGATGCACCCACTCATTTAAAGGAACTGCACCATGGTCAGAACTTAAAACAACTACCGTATCTTCATCAGCATTATTCAAATCTTCACCGATAATCTCGTCTATCTTTTTGTACATATCCAACACTTCATGCCAAAGTTTCTTTCTTTCTTTTCGGCTTACATTTCTGTAGCGCTTACTTGTAGGATCAATGTAACCAAGCCACCACCTGCTGGTAAGCATTTGATTAGGAGTATAAATATCATGAATATACACATCCGGATGATAATTAGCCAAAATAAATTTTGTTGCTTGTTTATGCCATTGAAATGACATGTCAGCTTCTTCAATGAATGTTTGTTTATCCTCGTCGTAATAAATAAGCTGGGGAGGAAAATTATCGACAAAATCAACCATCGGGCCAATATTCTTAACTAACTCTTCAGAAATTTTAGCTGGCTTTGTAATATATTTATTCAAATTATTGTAAAAACATCTTATTCGAAAAAATACTTTTTCATTCAATTCATCTATTTTTAACTTAATTATTTTAATTTTCACATCAGAATTAACATCATGTCCTTGCCATTTAAGATTAATTGAATTCCACCGACTCCATTCACCTTGAGCTAAGTCAGCGATAACATTTTCTTTGTCCAGAGAAAATGTTATCCGGTCATAATTTACTTTTTTGTCATTAGTGCTATCATAAATATAAACAAAAATTGATTTTCCCCAACCTTCCATCTCTACTTCTAAAGGCAAACTATATGACTCCGGCACGTTCTCCCATCCTTCAGCTAGTTTAGAATCAACATACTGAGTTAATTCTGGACCAAAAAAGAAAAGTCTTGACCCTCGGCCTTGTTTTTTTCGTTCGGTTAAATCACCCTTTGATTGAAAATTTAAAGCATGGAAATCTGCCCCCCAACCACCCCACCGCCCTCTAATAACAATACCTTCATCAAGCTCAGGAGGAGTTGAACCAGGAATAGAAAGTAAAATAACTTTTTTCCCGTTTTCTTCCATGTTTATCCAAATAGGAGGTACTTTTTTCGCAACTGAACTAAAACCGCCTATCGATACTCTATCCAGCGGCCGCCCCTCCACATGCATTGGACCATCAGCTACACCATGAGTCTTAGGATAAGTTCCAGTCAAAAGAGTTGCAAAATTAACCGGGGTGTGAGAAGGATAAACAGGAATACAATATCCATAAGAACCATTTTCCATCATTCTCTTAATGTTAGGTAATTTTCCTTCTTTTGCCCATTTAAAGACATTAAATAGATCAGGGTCAGCCCTCATTCCATCGGGAATAAACCAATAAAGCTTTTTTTCTTTTAGAGGATCTTTCCCGCCTTCCTCAAATCCCATTGCTGGCCAAGAAATAAAAAACCCAAGAAATAATAAGGTTATTACTAACTTTGCACTCCATGGCTTTAACCTGAAATACACCATTATTGTCCTCCCGAATTTTTTACCTATTGTGTTTTAAATCCAATTTTTTCAAACCTCTCTACACAATTTAAAAAATAATTCACCATACTACAAACTCTTTAAGATCTAAACTTTTTTTGTAAACTACACTTAAAATATTTCATAGAATAGAAAGTCTTATTACTGTTCAAGAATGTCTACCATCGATAGCCATTTTATATATATTTAATAAATGCTGATTATGCTCAAACTGGCTATTAAACTGCCTTATCTTATTAAATCCATTCAGTCCATAGTTTTTTATTTTTTCTGGATTACCGATAAGATATTTAATCTTATCGGCTAGCTGTTTATAATTACCGGGAGAAAATAATAATCCATTAACTCGGTCGTTTACGAGCTCGGGAATGCCCCCAATATTTGAGGCAATTACACATTTACCAAGAGCAAATGCCTCATAAATCACCAAGCCGCTAACCTCTGGCCAGACAGAAGGAACCACAACTAAGGCAGCGTTCTTGATTAAATCCAATAATTCATCATCCGATTTATAGCCTAATAACTCTACATTGTGTAATCTTTCTCTCTTGATAATCTGCCTTAGCTTATTTTTTTGCGGCCCATCACCAACTATCTTCATCGGAATATTTGGAAAAAACCGCTGACTTTTCAATAAACTTTCAATACCTTTTTCCGGAGCCAGCCGACCATAATAAAGTATGTATCTGCCCACATTAAAATTTGGTTTGGCATCTTGCAAATTAATAGGATGCGGAAGATAATAAATCTTATCTTCTGGCAATCCAAATTTTATTAATTTTTTCTTCACAAAAATAGAAGGAGCTATAAAAATATTAACAGACCTTGTATATTTTTTTAATAACCGGCAAAAATACATCTCTAAACAAGCCACACTACTTGCAAGGTAAGAGTTCTTTACACATCTATTTATTACTGCCCGAAAATATTTATCTCCTTTACATTCTTCACAAATATTACCACGCCTAAATAACAGATAGTCAGGACAAACAAGCTTATAGTCATGGACTGTCATCACTACCGGAATCTTTCTAATGTATAATTCATCCAAGATTGATGAAGAAAGGTGATGATAGATATTATGAATATGTGCAATTTCTGGATTAAATTCAGTAACCAACTCCTTTATTTTTCTTCGGGAATCAAAAGAATAAATAAACTTCAATGCAGTTTTTATTTTGGTAAAAAAGTTATTTTTATGGTGATCACTGATCCCCACAGTATCAACAAAATATCTTGAGTAAGCAGAAGGCAAATTATTATCATTCAACGTCGAAAAATGTATAACTTTATGTCCTTCTCTGCTCAAGCTATCACATAAATCAATAAAATATCGTTCAGCACCTCCTGAAGGATAATAAAATTTATGGCATTGTAGAATCTTCATATTATTATTATACCAGAGACCATTCCTAAGAAAATTATTTTCTTAAACTAATAAGCGCAATAAATTACCATAATCTTTCCCCTTACACTTTTGCTTGTTGAAAAGTATTCCCACTAATATATAATGAGATATACACTCTTAACAGTTGATAGACTCTGCATTTATAACTTTAAAAATGATTGATGTTATAATAATCACCCATAACCGAAAACGCCTTCTTGAAAAATGCCTGGAAAGTTTAATAAGCCAAGATTTTACCAGTAGATATAACATCATTGTATTCAACAATCATTCTTCCGATAGCACTGATGAACTTTTTAAAAAACAATGCTTTAAAAAAATAAGAATAATAAAAACTGCACAACATCTAAACTTAACAGCTTGTAAAAATTTAGCCCTAGAGAAAACGACAGAAGAAATAGTTGCGTTCATTGATGACGATTGTATAGCATCAAAAAATTGGCTAAGCATTATTAGTACTTCTCTTCCCGATTACGATATTGCCAGCGGACCAGTATTGCCCATACCAAAGACAAAATTTCCTTGGTGGTGGAAAAAATCATTAAATTGGCTAATTGGAATAAATCCGAATAATGAATACCTACCTTTAGGCAGCAACATAGCTTTTCGAAAATCTGCGCTGATCAAACTGCTCAACGATAAAAAACTTCAATCCCCAAATATTAACTTTGTTCTTCCTTATGTAGAAGATTATTATCGAATAAAAAAATCATTAGAACTTGGTTTCTCTTTAAAAATTAACCAAAACATGTTCGTATTTCACTATATTCCTAAAAAAAGACTAACAATTCCTTACCTGGTTAAAAGAAGCTACCGTGAAGGATTTAGCCGAGCAACCTGGGAACAAAAAAAGAAGTTTTCTATCCATTCATTGACTAACCTTTTAGCTATGCCCCTTCGTCTTATCTTATCTTTTGACATAAATTATCTTATGCGCATAATTATGCACATAAGCTATGCAACCAACTACATTCGATTGCACAAAACAAACAACCACAAATAATCTTTTAAATTTATTTCTCGCCTTAACATAAATATAGTTCATACTATACATGATGTTATCTTTAACTGGCAGCATTTTTAGCTCGAATCACTTCCTTAATTCTTCGCAAATCGTTATAATCAACACCTCGAATAAAATACATAATAAATAGATAGATCAACGGTGCGATTATAATTAACCACCAAGAAAAAAAACGAAAATAACAGATAAAACCAGCCATGATTAAAGAAGCAAAAAAAGGTTTTAGGAAGTTTTTCAACATCGATAAGGAATATTTTTTTGTTGTCTTAAGAAAATACCCGATTACCGGACCAACGGCATAAGCGACTAATGTTGTTGCTGCCGCACCAACAAAACCATATCGCGGAATAAAAATAAAATTTAGAAGAATATTTGCTATAGCAGATATTCCAGTAAGAAATGGGTCGATTATTTGTTTGTTTGCCGCAACTAATATAGTATTATTCATTATCCCCAAAAATACAAAAACTTCTGCCCAAATTAAAAAACGTAAAGCAAGACCAGAAGATAGAAAATTATCTCCATAAATAATAACTGTTATCGAATCAGAAAAAATAGCAACACCAAATGCTACCGGAATAATAAATAATAATAAATATTTAAAGCTTAGCTGATAAATTTTTTCAAAATACTCATTTTTCGAATAAAAGCACTTTGACATTAAAGGCAACAAAGATGCAACAAGCGCAATAGGGATAATATTAAATACTTCAGCAAATTTAACTGCCGCAGAATAAGAGCCAACCGCCTCTACTCCTTTCATCTGTAAAAGCATTATTTGATCTGTTCGATGGTAAACAAATATAAAAATGCCTGATATAAACAAAGGTAACGATTTACAAAATATATCCTGCCATAACTTAAATGAAATATTAAACTTTAATTTTATAAATTTTTCAGCATAACGCCTAATATAGAAAAATGATATAATACCTATTATGGTTGAAAATACATAGAAGAATAATAAATCTTTTTTCAAAAACACAACAAAACAAAGCAATGCCAGAGTTACTATCTTGCTTAAAAAATTAATGAACTTGGAGTATACCTGTTTGAGATTAATCTGAAAAACTATATCATAAGATGCTCCCATAGATGAAATAACTAGGCTTATTGACGTAAAAATAGCTAATTGCAGGATGTCTATTGAATGGTTACCAAACAAGAGAATGGTCCACATTAGAATAATGGCAATTAACGCAAAAATTATCCTAATAATAAATCCACTTCCGATAATAGCATCCGCGTTCACTACATTTCTAGACATTTCCCGAACTAATATTGGCCGAATAAAGAAATTGTCTATGTGCCTAAAAAAGTAGAAAAAAATTCCTAAAAAACAAATTTCTCCAAACCCATAATGACCAAAATATCTGGCAAGAATAATAACGATAAAAGAATCAATTACTGCACCCGCAACGCAACCTAATATTACCGCTATACTGTTTCTACCAATATTTTGTATCGTGTCCATAAAATGAAATTAAAATATATTTATTAAGCCTCTTGATTCACTGATAAAACAGCCAACAATGCATCCTTGCCGGAAGAAAAGATTATTAAAAAATTCAAGATACGCAGAATAGAATGCACTACCGACAGACAATCCTTCTACACCATAGAAAAAAAGAACCCTAAAAGGAACCCTTGATAAGTCTAAAAAAATCTTGGAAACATAAAACAATGCATTAACCAACAAACAAACTGTCATTAGAAATAGCTTTAAACAAGATACTTTCTTTTTATTTTGGATAATTTCGGTTAGGCTAGACCCAGATTTTTCTTGAAAATTTAGCAGCATTCTATCTACTCCAAATTGAAAACAAAGTCGAGAAAAAGCCAAGATGTCCGATTTCTTTAAATTAAAAATAACAGCTTTAGGATTGTATCGAATCAAAATATTTTTCTTTTTCAGGCGACATATTATTTCCTGAACTGCTCCTCGGAAGGAAATAAATTTTTCGTTAAATCCTCCTACTAAAATAAGCGATTCTTTCTTAAAAGAAATATTTAATAAGGACAAATAATTAATATCTTTTCCGGAATCATTGAATACCAATTCTCCGGCGAGATAAAAACGGTATTTTTCATAAATAAAACTTTTTAAATCAAAGGATACTTTTCCATTGGTTCCGAGAAATTGTTTAGAATTACACCCTTGTGTAATTTCTTTAACCCACGAATTCGCAACGACACATCCGGGTTCAAGAAATGCAATGAGATTGCTTTTGGACATCCGCACTATATCATTCACCGTAATTGTCAGGTTCCTATTATTTTGACAAACATATTTAAAAATATTTTGTCTCTCTTTATCATATCTACTAAATAATTGTTGAATAGCATTATCAAACTGATAATCAACAATAATAACCTCGTAACTGCTTTCAGGGCATATTTGGCCTACAAGTGAATCCAGTAAACATGCCAAAGATGCCCGATCGCTATTTACAATAATTAAAATACTTATAAGTGGTGAATCTATGTATTTGTTTAGTAACACAATTTGTTTATAATTTTCTTGAAATCAAGTTTCATAAAAAAAAATATAAGCATAAAATCCATAAATAAAAACAAAAAATGTCCGATCTTCAAATCTTTTCGAAAAATATTTTCTAGGGTTTCATATTGTATAGCCATATATCCTGCAACTTTACGAAAAACACAATTATCAGAATGTAATTTATTATAATATCGCCCCGCATGCCAATTCCAATAAGTTTCGAATACAGAACGTACAGTATCTCTGCGTAAATGATCTACTAATGCTTCGGAAATATACACTAGCTTTTCCCCACATTGATAAATCCGTTGTGAGATATCTACATCTTCACCGTTATTTTTAAAAATTTCATTATAAAAATCTATTGATTTAATAACACTTTTTCTAAAGACAGTATTGCTTCCATACAAAAAAGAAGGACACTCTATACACTTATCCCCCCAATGCTGAGACATATGCGCTTTACGCCATTGGTCTGCCATATTTTTTGTGTATTTTTCAATAAGCATTCCTCCTGCACCCGCAACAATACCATCGGCAAAACAACCCATTAATTTTTCTAACCATTCAGATGTCGGGACGCAATCACTATCTAAGGAAGCAACAAATTCATTCCTGGCTTCCTTAAATGCAGTATTTCGTGACACAGTAAGTCCTTTATTTACATAATGCTTAATAATTCTTACCGGATACCGAGAAACAATATTAAGCGTACCATCGGTAGAAGCATCATCAATTATCAATATTTCATCAATTGGATATGTTTGCCTCAATACTCCATCCAGACAATCACTTATATACTGTTCGGCATTATAGCAAGGAATATATAAAGTTACTTTTTTCATTTTTTATTCTAGTTTTACACACAACGCATACACACTTGCAATATAGTTTACCAAAATATCCCAATCATATATTTTTTTAACACGTTCTCTAGCCTCTCTTCCTAATTTGGATATAATTTCAGGGTGCTGTGACAAGTATTGGATCTTTATTGTTAAATCGCAATAATCTCCGGCTCTAAAATAAACTCCACACTCACCGATAATCTCCTGGCATTCAGGAATATCGCTGGCTACCACACACTTCCCTTGCCCCATAGCTTCAAGTAAAGAAACCGGTGACCCTTCCATTTCGGAAGGTAAAACAAAAATATCTGCCTTTTGATATAAACTGAAAAGAGCTTTTCCTTGAATAAACCCTATAAATTGTATGTTTTTACCGGCAATAGCTTTAAGTTGCTTTGCATATCTATGAGTAAAGCTAGAAATACCGGCAATTGTCAGTTTTGCGCTTCCCTTTAATTCGTTAACCGCTTTAATTACAAGCTCCACTCTCTTCTCCGGAACCAGCCTTCCAACAAAAAGAATATTAACAAAATCAGAAATATCCTTATTATAATAGCTATTAGAGTATTTAATATGCGCACCATTAGGAATATAGAAGACCTGCTTTTTAAATTTATTTTCGAAATATTTTTTTAGCTCTTGCGAGACTACAATTATCTCATTCGAAAGAAAGATAGCTGGATATTCACAAAATCTTAAAAAGCTGCGAACAAAAAAACCCCATTTCTTTCTCTTCCAATCCAAAGCATGAATCGTAACTACAACTTTTCTGCCTAACATCTGAGGAAAAAATGAAAAAAAAGCCGGACCTAAAGAATGAAAATGAACAATGTTAACAGGAATAAAAATTGAATGAACCAAAGATAAAATAACATGCACTACTGTTCCCCAATTTTTTAACTCTAAAGTAGGGATAAAAATCAAACATAAACTATCATTAATCTTTTTTTTGAATGGATCACCAGGATATTTTCGGCAATAAACAGTAATTTTGAATTTGTTCCTTGGTAGGCATTTGCACATCTCAGATACCGCAACCTCAACCCCACTATATCGCGTTTCAATTCCTCGTGTTCCAATTATCGCTAAATTTACCATTTAGTTCAATGTTTCTGATTTAGATAACGTAAAAATTTTATTAATGATTTTATCCTATGCCAACAACCCATAAAAGTCTGAAGCTGTTTTAATTGCTGAATAAAAAAACTAATTTTTAAATACTGCCCTCTGTAGCATTCCCGTAAAATATTCTTTAGCTGCCTATCACTCAAATAAGTAAGTTTAAGTTGTTCCGCAGAAATATTATCCATGGGATTAAAATCACCATTAACGATCCGCTTATCATTTTTTGCATTCCTATACAATTCAGTATTCGGCAATGGAGAAGCAATAGCGTAGTGCACAAAGTTAGTTTTAAGTTTTCTAGCTTCCCCCACACTGAAATCTATTGTCTGCTGCGTTTCTTTATCTGACGCACCCAGCAGGATGGAAATCTCTGGATTAATTCCACATTCTTTAAGTAGTTCTACAGCTTTATAGTTATCTTCAACTTTTAAATCCTTTTTGACATCATCTAAAATATTCTGACAAAAAGACTCTGTACCGATATAAATTAAACGACATCCTGATTCCTTCATTAATTTAACCATGGTTTTGTCTTTCAGTCTATCTGAACGAACGTAACATATCCACTCCAAACCCAGCGGACGAATTGCATCACAGATTGTCTCCATTCTCTTACTATCTTGAACAAAATTATTATCACACAATTCAACACCTCGATACCCTAAAGCATCTATTGCCATAAATTCATCAATCACTAATTTTTTATCCTTAACCCTCACGGGCGGTTTACACTGCCTAACACGATAATATTCTATTTCTATTGCTTGGTCTAAGGCATTAGGGGCGCAATAAGTGCATCGATAACAACATCCACGTGAAACACACATTGCTGTAGCCGGATACCCGAAAATTCTATTAAAAGAATAGTTCCTTTTTAACATTGTTCGATCAGGAATCGGAAAATAATCGATATTAGCTAAATCCCTCATCGGATTATCAACAATTTCGTCTTTCCTCATAAATGATAGCCCGCGAATTTCGGAACAATCTGTACTTTTTGATTTTAAAACCGCTAATAGTTCTTCCAATGTAATTTCCGGCTCTCCTCTAACAACAAAATAATTTTCATTCTTTATAAATAAATTCGGTTTCCATGTTGGATAACTTCCGGTAAATATAAATTTTGCATCTTTTGTAACTCGAGAAATTAATTCAGCACTTAATAAGTCTTCTTTTAGCGACAACCAAACCGAAAAATACACAAAAATACTTGAAGAAGAGATATTTTTTACATACTTTATAAGTTTTCTTATGCTAAAATTTTCTGCAGGACAATCCAGAAAAGAAGCTTCATGACCTAACTGCTTGGCTATTGTAGCCAACAATAAAAGGTGTAAAGATGGTTTATAATCAAAGCCATAATTACATCCATACAACCTATCAACAGAAAGCTTTTTTATGTTGAGTTCAGCCGGAGGAATAATAAATATAATTTTCATTAACGCTGTAAGCAATTACTATTTTCAAATATTTACATAAAATATTAATCGAATTTAATTTTTAGAGTAAATGAATTCATTAAACTTTTATCCAAAGAATACTGATTATTCTTTTGCTCGCTCAACCTAAATTGAACGATACGCCGATCTTTTTTATAAGCTAATAACGAGCTAATATCACATTCTCCCGAACTTGGCAATAAAGTAAAGCGGGGCACATTCCTTCTTCTTAACTTACAAAAAGTTATACAGTCTACCGGTGACAACAATTCCCTGAAGCAATATCTTAATATAGTCTTTTTACCAAACTCACCTCGTTCTAAAGACGTTTCCCATTCCTGATAATAACTAGGAATTTCAATCGAAAAGATGCTATCTTTTATTTCTTCTTCTGCGCTAACAATAGCGTTAAATTCTCCTTCTTGATTCTCATTTACAGAGAAACTCCATGTTTGCCTTAATGCTGAATTTTTCAACTTACCAAGAGCCATGATTGTTTTCTTGCTACTTTTATTAATCTCCCATTCCATCTCTGTTGACAAATATTTTTCTCCCTCAAAATCAAAGGAATTAACGATAAATAAAGGTTCACTGTCAGGATAATCATTAAAAAATAGCCTTACACGCCCTCTCTTAAATACTGCAGTAATTAATGGTGTTTCTAAACGCACGGACTCACTGGCATCTCTGAACAATAAAATATTACTTTCTTCTGACAACCTAAAAACATTGCATAAGGCATATTCGTCCTGAATATTTTGGAAATTTTTACGGGAATTGTTAATTCTCTCTTTCACAGAAATAGGAAGATAATCATTGGCCCTATCCGGATTATCAACCATTAATACATAGTCAGGCATATTTTTTGGTTCAAAATCTTCTTCTTTATCCCTGTAGGATTCTTCTTCGCTTAAGGAATTAACGTGAATTTCTATTGGATAATTATTTGCCAAGCATAAATACTCTATTGGCTCGTATATTTCCGGAACAGGATCAATGAAAAAAACTGTTATTTTTTGCGGACAGCCTCTTGCTTCTATTAATAATTTATTTAAAATTTCTTCAACAGGCCATTTTGATAATGACGGTTTTGCGCCTCGATTTAGCCCATTTCGATAATCAATAGGAACATCACGGTAAGATATACTATTTTTTAATCTTGAAACTATTTTTGGTAAGCTTGCATCTGAATTATTAAAAAAAGCAGGATAACCATAAGAAATAATAAAATATTGGACAACTCCACAACTTATTACCAAGAAAATAATTATTCTGCGCAAAAAAACAGGTTTTAAAGTCATTAATCCTATCGCTGAAACTATTGCTATTGCCGGTAAACAAGGCATTAGATAACGATTTATTGCCGGATAATGAAAAACAAAACTTAAAACAAATACCGGAAATAGTATCCATAAATAAAAAACCGATCTATACTTAGCATGACTTCGTTTGAACATGAAAAAACTGATAATAAAAATTAAAAAAAATAAAGGCGATAGAATGCTATCTTTCATTTCCCGGAAACACCAAACAATAAACTGCCATCCTCCAAAAAACCAATGGACAAAAAGAATAAAAACCGAATCATAAGAAGTATTAAATACCGGATTTAGCCATGAACATTCATAAAATCGTGAAAAAACTTCCCAGAATTTTATCCTTAAAAAAGGAAGCACAAGAATAAACGACAAGCAAATAATAATAAAAAAATGAAAAATTTTCTTTCGTTCTGTATTTATTTTACTTTGTTTAATATTGAATGCTTTGTAAAAAATAAATAATAGCGGTCCGATTATAAAGCCGATAAAATTAAATTTTGTTAACAACCCCAACCCCATAGATATTCCAAAAAATAGTGAAAATAACCTTTGAGAAAATAACTTTGTCCTTAACAGCAAATACACGCTTAGACTTACCATTGAGGTAAGCGGTAAATCCAGCATATACGTACGTAAATGATTAAAAACCATTGGATAAATACTTATAAGAAATGCGGAAAGTAATCCGGAGGCCCGACTATGAATTAGTTTTCCAATCCCGTACACTGAAAGAATTAATATACTTAAAAAAATAGTACTGCTAACCATCACCCCTATATCTTGGCCGGCACCAAAAATAAAATAAAAAGGTGCTGTAAGGTAGCCGACTAACACTCCATGCCAACGGTGATAAATGATTTTACTAAACACATCGCTTAAAAAAGGAATAAAACTTTCTTGGATTTGATGAAACACACCCAGGCTAAACAAAAAATTATGATGCGCATCATGCATAAGGTAGGTATCATCTTTTTTTAACCAAACATAATTAGAAGTTATATGCAATAGTATAATTGCAATTAATAGCATCGCTGGAAAATATTTCTTAGACTTATCTATCATATCAAATATTTACGCCGAAAGTTTTTCGCCGCCTTTCGTTAATTTTTATCTTCTAGCTATACTACATTTTTTAGCTTCTAAAAACAAATAACTACTCCAGACTCTTCAAACCGTTTTTGCCTATAGCACTTAAATAAATCTTGCACAGCAATTATATTAATACACCAAGAAACTATTTACCATAGAGCCAAGTATAATTTATATAAAAAGCACTGAGGCTTACTCTCGAAAAAAGTATTCCAGGAAGGTAATTGTATTAACACCCATATTTCAAGAGTAATATTTTCAATCCATACCTTGCTTTACCAATTCACCCCATAATTAATTCCCAGCTGTGACCCTAAACAATAGAGAATAACATAACTTTATCTTTTCCAATAAATAATACCCTATAACGCCCAAATTAATTAGTAGCCTACACATCCATATTTGTAACCCATTCCTTATCAACAATATCCTTATTCATAATAAATGTTTATTCTCCTGACACTTAAACAAATCACGACATTAAAATAGAGTGTACATCAAGGAAGATACTGCCGAAGACTGACAAAACCATATTAACACTGCTGAGAATACAAAAGCAATAATTAATGGTATCATCCACCATAGCCTATTCTTACAAAAAAAATTAATTAATTCTTTAAATATAAGATATTTAGGAAATTTTTCTTTAGCCCATTTAAGCATATGTTTTTTATCTTGTTTATATACTTTGATGCCTGTTTTTATGTTAAATTTTAGCGCAAACAAGGCGAATCTGATAACAGAATAATATAAACTTTTTCTATTTTCCCTTTATTAAGAAACTTTTTTTGGAAATAATGCATTTTCTCTAACCATGTTTTATTATATAAATAATTTTAGAATGAAATGCATCAGACGACATCTTACCCGTCTGGATGCTTATTTGTAAAACTATCAATCCAACCATTAGTAGTTATATGTTCAGCCACTGCATTAGCAATAACGCTTGTGCCTAACCTTGTAAGATGACATTCGTCAACGAATACATCATTGATATCTACGTCCATTAATATTTCTTTAAAAGTTTCATAAGTATTTACTACCGGAGGCACATCTTTATCTGGGTAATCATCAAAGTCGCTTGTAATATTCTGAGAACCATCTAAATCCCGCCTCAAATAATCAACAGCTAAAACATATTTAGTTCCATTGCTTCGCGCAATATCATTTACTATGGCGAAATTTGAATCAAAATTACCACAAGGCTCCAATGTCGTATTTCTTTCTATTAGATAAGAATACAATGTATGATCTACCGGAGGCTTATCCGGAATCACCCTGTCAACAAATAAACAAATCAACCTAAATAAAGTAGACTTGGATAGTATATTCCACAATAAATTGTTAATAGGATTTTCTAAGCTCTGAGGTAAATCATAATGATCGGTTAATCTTACTCCTGTACGCCAAACAACAATATCTGGCTTATACTTTACTAGATATTTCTGAAAAACTCTTTTTATTTGTTTCGATGAAGCCCCAGGAATACCAGTATTTAGTACCCCTATATTTGATTCTGGATATTTTGCTTTTAACAGCCTCTCTAATATTGTAGGGTAAGACCAATAATAATCTACACATACTCCAAAAGTGGTAGAATCACCTACACACATTACTCTGATTTCATCGCTTTCCTTACCATAAATATCAAACTGACCTGTTGGCCCCCTGAAAAATCCATTTTTCCATATATAATAACACTGAGAATCTGGCAACGTTGAAGACTTAAGAAAGCTATATGTATCATTCTGAGCTTGGACAGCTATACTCTCGTAGCTATCCGGCAAATATTTATTGAAAAAATTATTTAAAGTAATTAGAACAATAAATCTTGAACCTAATTCTAACAAAATAATTAGTAACAATAAAGATAAGACTATCTTAAATGAATATTTAATGACTCTAATAAATAACATCAATTATAAACAACAGATAAGTTTAGTAAATAAAGCAATATTATACTGTAACTATTGGCATTTGTTAATAAAATTATTAAATATCGCCTTCCATGTTTAGAAAGTGTTTTTGCTGAAAACTCCTGATAAACATTATGATCAAATAAGAATCTTTGTAATTTAACTAAAAATTTTCCTGCACCATTACTTGGCTCCGGATGAAATTGCACCCCATATACATTATCAGGATAAAAGAAACCGTAGTAAGGCCATTCATCAATCCGAGCAATTGCATATTGATCCGACACTATAAATCCCTCATAGTGTATTGATACCGCGAGAATGCAGGTCAAGTGTTACCGCTAAATACAACCAGCCTTCGCGAGTCCAGATATATGTTATATCTGATTCCCATATAACATTAGGTTCGTTTGCAATAAAGCGCCAGTTTAAAATATCGGGCCATACAGGATAACTATGTTTTGAATTTGTCGTTACTTTAAACTTCCTTCTTTAGCGAATGATTAATGAATATTGAAAACCTAGCTTTCGATACGCTGCCCCTTTTAACAAAAAAAATAATATAGCATTAAAGTGCTGATCTCCTTATCAAATGCGTCAATTTCTTTCAACATTTTTTGCTTTTTTGGTTACAGTTAAAGGGATGGCATGTTTTTTAAGACTATTAAATTTTCAGTTTAATTGCTATGTACTTAATTACTTTCTTTAATTCTTTCTGGGTTAACAAAGGGTCTATTGGCAAGCTTAAAACTTCTCTTGATGCTTTCTCTGCTTCCTTGAGGCTTTCTAATGTTTCACACTTACCTTGAAAAACTTCCATTTTATGCAACGGCGTAGGATAATAGACCCTTGTGCCTATGCCATTTGCGTTAAGATACCTTTGGAGCTCATCTCTTCTGCCATTTAGAACCCTAATAGTATACTGATGATAAACATGATGTGCCTCCCGCAAAGATGCCGGCAACATGATACCTTTTATCGCTTTCAACCCTTCGTTGTAAATTTCTGCATTCTTTCTTTTTTTATCATTAAATTCCTCTATATATTTCATCTTGGCAAGAAGTACCCCTGCCTGCAAGGCATCAAGCCTTGCATTGTAACCAATATATTCAGCATTACGTCCATCCTTTCCCCCGTGTCTTCTTAGCAACTCTGTTATTTGGACCATCTCATTATTGTTTGTGGCTACCATTCCTCCATCGCCAAACCCACCAAGATTTTTGCTAGGAAAGAAACTAAATGCATTAATATCTCCCATAGAACCTAATTTTCTCTCCTTCCACTTGCCTCCAAAGGCTTGGGCTACATCTTCCACTACGAACAACTTGCATTCTTTAGCTATTCGTAGTATATCATCCATATCGCAAGCTTGACCATAAAAGTGAACAGGAACAATTCCTACCACATTCGAAGCCGAAATTAAATAATCTTTCACTTTATTTACGTTAATATTGTAAGTTACTGGATCAATATCAACAAAGACAGGCGTTGCACCTGCACGTAAAATAGCATCTCCTGTAGCTATAAATGTAAATGGTGTAGTTATAATTCTGTCATCTCTGTCAAAATACTCCCGACCTTTCAGTTTTATTGCCAATGCTCTTAGACAAAGAACAAGGGCGTCTGTGCCAGAAGAAACCCCCAGACAATGCTTTACTCCAAGATATTCGCTTATTTTTTCCTCAAACTTCTTCACCTCAGGGCCAAGTATCCATTGTTGGCGTTTTAGGCATTTTCTGATGACTGGATTTATATCTCTTCTCATATATTCATACTGCCTTTTTAAATCCAACATTAAAATTTGCATTACACCGCCTCTCTTACAATTTCAAAGCTTCTATTCACCAATCTATACTCACTCCCGCAATAGCCACATCTAGTTTCACCTCTTTGAAAGCAAAGAGTAACACCACACTTGCATGCCCAACCTATCTGCTTCGCAGGAACCCCTACAACTAATCCATAATCAGGGATATCTCTTTTTACTACCGCACCAGCGCCTATAAAGGCATACCTGCCAATATTAATTCCGCAGACAATAGTAGCATTCGCTCCAATACTGGCTCCGGTTTTAACTAAGGTAGGTAAAAATTCACTCTTTCTTTCAATAAATGCTCGAGGGGTATACACATTAGTAAACACGCAAGACGGCCCACAAAAAACATTCTCTTCTAATATGACCCCTTTATATATAGAAACATTATTTTGTAGCTTGCACCCATCTCCAACTTCCACATTAGAATCTATCATTACATTTTGGCCAATAATACAGTTTTTGCCTACACTTGAATCTTCACGAATATGACAAAAATGCCAAATCTTGGTACCATTTCCGATTCTTACATTATCATCAATGTAAGAACTTTTATGAACAAAATAGCTTCTTTTTTTATTCTTATTATCATTCATGTTGGATCTCCCTTAAAAATTTTTTATAAATCAACGGCTATTCCCCCATTAGCTAAAGATCTCTGCGCTGCAGCCAATACTCTCACTACTTGAAGTCCATTCAAGCCATCTGAAAGAGGCTTTCTTGTCTTCGTTATAGATTCGATAAAATGAGAACATTCTACCTTTAAAGGTTCCGCATATTCAATTTCAGGTATGAATAAATCACTGAGCCTTCGAGCAGGCTGAGACCCCCCCAAATCTTTAGATTTATCAAATGATATTGAACCATCATTTCTTAGATTTCCTTGATTATAAATTTTTATTTTTGCAACAGGATCTGCATCATCATAAACAGCCATCTTTTTGTTACCCACAATCGTCATCTTTCTGACCTTATTATAATCTAGCCAACTGACATGTATATAAGCACTCACTTTGTTGGAAAAATCGAGATTTAAAAAAACCACATCTTGGATATCTTTTTGCAAATACGATAACCCCCTTGCACTAACTCTTATTGGATCCATGCCCATCAAATATAGGACTATAGATATATCGTGAGGAGCAAAGTTCCACATAGCATTAATATCTTGACGCACTATTCCAAAATTTAATCTCTGAGAATAAATATAGTATATCTGGCCAAATTCGTTCCCATTCACATATTCCTTAAGTTTCTTAACTGCTGCGTTATATAAAAATGTATGCCCCACCATAAGCACAGTTTTTCTTTCCTCTGAAACATCAATCAGCTCTTTAGACTCTAAGATATTCATCGCTAAAGGCTTCTCAACAAATACATGCTTATCAGACAAAAGGCTATCTTTGGCAATCTTATAATGTGTAATCGCAGGAGTAGCTATAACTATCGCATCAATATCATCATTCTTTAACAAATCTTCATAATTTACAGTAAATCCAATATCTCTCCCATAAGTCTTACATATATAATCTTTTCTTTTTAAATCGCTATCGCACACGGAATGGACTCTAACCCCTTTACATTGATAAAAATTCCTCACCAGGTTGATGCCCCAATATCCTACTCCGATTATTCCGATATTAACCATATTTTTTAAACCAATTCCTTGTCTCGAGACAACTATTATAGCGTATTGGTATTTCTACCCTTAACTCATCAATCTTCTCTTTAATTCTCATTGCCAGAACCTTGTTAAAATTCGTTGGTGAACAACCATCAGACAACCTATCACTTACGTGGTGATATTCAACAAGATCTTAGATTCTAAAAAATCGAGATGAGCAAGATTAAAATATAACTTCTTTACATCCTTCATTCTAATAAACGAAAAGGCCGACTAAACATTCTCTCTAGGATTATATTACACCTTTTCAACAGATAATATTCTACAGGTAAAACCGTAATATGATACTTTACTCTTAACCTGGCAATAAATTTGTAGAAAAAAGCCATGCCAATTATTATTTTAAAAATAAATCTTTTTGATTTAATTTCACAAGCAATTTTGTCATCAATAAACAACGAGGCAACTTGCATGATTCTTATAAAGCGAAGTTGTTTACAATTTATCCACGGACAATAATCGGCCCTAGTTTCACTCTCAAACTTACCCCATAACTCCAGTGTCTCTGGCTCCTTAAAACCTTTTTCTTTTGCGACAGAAAACAGCCTTGTTCCAGGCAAAGGCATAAAATGCTCCAACATAGATATCTCGCAATGCTTATTCTCCATGACTAATTGTTGCATTAGATCAACGGTTTTCTTCATATCACTTAAAGTTTCATTTGGAACACCAGTCAGCAGATTATACATAGGTGTTATTCTATGATGTTTTTTAAGCTTCCTATTAACTCTGATAATCTGTTCAACTGTAATTCCCTTATTCATCAGACGAAGAGTATGATCTGAGCCAGACTCGGCTCCTATCATTATATGCCTTACACCTATTTCTTCCATCAAAGAGAGCATCCCATCGGACATCCTGTCTATTTCATCAACTCTCACTCCTCTAAACTGAAATGTAACATTCCATTTTTTCTCTTGGATTAATTTAAAAATATTTCTTGCACGATTTATATCAACAAAAAAATCGTCATCAATAATAGACATGGATTTGGTCCCAAATCTATCAATAGCCATCTGCATATGCGCGATAACCTTTTCAGGGGGATAAGCAATCCAGCATCGATTATGATAAATGACCGGAGCATAACAAAAACTACAGTCATGCGGGCAGCCCAATGAGGTTATAAGAACGAAGATATTTTTATTACCCAGCCGATTATAAGTAGTCATATTTACCAAGTGATACGGGATATCCTCAAAGGATATTTCTTCGCAAGAAATAATGTCCTTATCATGTATCAAATTACCATTTCTTTTATAACTTAAACCGGGAATATCCCCATATCTTCTGCTACCTGATCTAAGAACCTCTGCCAATGCTGCTAAAGGTATAGAGCCTGCGCCTCGCACTAAAAAATCAACAAATGGATTGTCTAAAGTGACCTCTGGCAATATAGTTGGGTGATGGCCACCCCAAACAATGGCAGTTTTAGGAGCTACTTTTCTAACAAAGTTAGAAATCTCTATAGCATAATGTATGGGGCGACCCGTCATTACAGATATGCCAACAATCAAAGGTCTTGTTTTAAGTTTATTCTGTAGTATTTCTTTCCAGTTTTCATAACAATCCCTCTGATCCACAATTTCTACTGAAAAACCATCTCTGATAGCCTTACTAGAGGCATACAAAAGACTGAGGGGAGGATCTTTTATAAAAAAGTCGCCGTATCCTGTTCTTGGAAATACCAGTATTATGTCAGCCATTACCTAATACCTTAACATTTTTAGTTAACCGTTTATAAATTAGTACTTTTAAATTATTTTCTGGTTCAAGCTGGTTCGGTAAATCAAACGCACGTATTAAACAATAGTTTTCATTAAATTTATCACCATCACTATAAATAAACTCAAATGTTTCTTTTGGGTGAGTCAGTTGAGGAATCTCTACAATTAAATAATCAACTTTATTCTGTAAAAACAATCCTTCAGCGCGTTTACAGTCAGGTAAGATAAAAATAAGTTTAAGAGGTAACTTCATTTTTTTCTTATAATATTCCATCTGAAAATACCCAAGCGGACTTTGATTCATTATTACAAAAACACAAGGTAAAATATCTTTACTAATATAAGAATTTACATTTGCATTACAGTAATCATCATTTACGAATTTTAATATTTGTTTACCAAAACTTCCAATTTTTTGTCTAGAAACATCCTCTAAAAAACCAAAAGGTAAAAGCAACGAATAAAGAACTACTCCCAAAACAAGAGTATATTTTGCAAGCTTGCCCCTTACAGCATTACACCCTCCAGCTATAATAAGACTAACAAATACAAGCAATGAAAGTATGTGGCTCTCATTTTTAGGATATAAAAAAGAAAAAATTAAAAATGGGCATAAAAAATTTAGAAAAAACCATACAACATTCCTCGCGTCTATTTCTCTTTTTCGTTTCAAGCATTGAATAACACTATAAGCGCATAAACTAATAAACAAAACACAGTAAAACTTACCTAATAAATTAAAATGCAGAGAAAATAAATATTGTAAATAAATAAATGAGTTCTTAACATGCCATGGGAAAAAAATAAAAGAAAAAATAATTAGAATTAGCAATAGGTTAACAATCGAATATCGACTTTTAAATATTTTTTTTATAAAAACGCTGTTAACCCCTTCAATAATTAATGGAAATATCAAAAATATTAAGCTTTCTAATTTAATCAACATTGTTAACGCAAAAGAAATAGCAAATAAAATTGAAAATTTTCGATTTCTAAGGCATTCCGTCTTAAACAAAAACAATAAGGTTAAGGCCAGAAAACAAGCCATCTGAAATTCTCTAAAACCTGTTTTACTATAAAACAAAATTCCAGGAAACGAGCTAAACATCAAAGCAGCAAGTATTCCGGTATTTTTATTAAAAAAAAGTTTACCTATCCCATAAATACCCGCCATACCAATCCCTAGATATAGAGAATTCATCAATAGCTCCATTTCTGAAGCTATTCCAGCCAACTTATAATAAAAAAGATACCCAAATTCAACAATTGGCGGATACGGATAATCCCAGCTAAACATAAATAAGCTTTTGATAAAATCGATTAAACCAGACTTCTCCCATATTTGAAATAAATCCATGCTCCTTAGAATCCGACCAATAGCATCCCCCCAGGGCGGAACATCATTGAGTTTAAGCCAAATAAAATGTAAAAATGTTGAATAAATCCAGACTACAGATAGCACAGCTAAGTACCATCTTTCTTTAAAATTCCAAATCCAATTACAAGAATCCTTTTTATTGCTTTTATTAATCTTATTTATAAATTGGATATTCAAGAATTTTGACATATTTTCCATTTTTAGTTTCCCCGGGGCAGCCTAACATTAAAAAACCTATTTAATATTTACTTCAGTTATGTATACCTCTCCTCGTTTTTATTAATTGTAACATATATCGGCATAAAATAATGTAAAAATGCATCCTACGCATTAAGCCTAAAGATGCTCTAGTGCTATTTAAGCAAGACTGGCTACTCTACACTCCAATGCATCATTTATCATCTCCTATCCTACCCCAACAAATTTAAGGCTATCATAAAAATTGATAAATATCATCCTTATGCAAAACCAAAATATTTATAAACAGATACATAAAAAATATAACTGCTAAGCAAAGCATTCATCTATTTTTCATAGCTGACTGCCTACCTCTCTGAATGCTCCAAAGACTTGCGCAGGACATACTTCGCATACAGGAATTTCTGATTTGTTCTTTAATACCATTCTGGCTAAGTGGCTATACGTAATATACGTATTTTTCTCTTTCTTGAGGGTATTTAATAAGCTAATGAAAAGTTCCTTATTCGCCCTGCCTTCTTGGCACGGATGAACAATAAGAGCATTGAATTTTTCATTCATTATTTTAAGTATTAACTTTTTAACCACTGAATCCTTATCGCCTTGTCTTTCTGATAGCAATTCAAAAAAAGTGGGTAGTGTAATTGGAATTTGAAGTGTCTTAAAAACCTGACCATTTATCCTAGGAAAGAATGGGCATCTTCCTCTAGTATCACTGGCATATAAAAAACTGAATTCGTCTTCAACCCGTAAAGTATTAAAGTTACATCCCCACGAAGGAGCAGCAAAGCCTGAAGGATAAGTTCTAAATATCTGCCTAAATATAGTGACCGCTTTGTTAATCTCCTCCCTTATTTCAAGCTGCCCCATCCTCATGCAATAATTGGACCACTTTACATGGTTATAACCATGGATTCCTATTTCATGCCCCTCTGCCAATATCCTCTCCAGTCTATTTCTATAAGTGATACTTAGAATAGGGCCTTTTTTTATTAAACCATTCATAAGGTTGGCAAAACCATAGGTCTTAATTGGATTCAAACAATACACCTGCTTAATAAACTTTTTACTAAACAATCTCGTTATCCCAACCTGTCCCAGGTTATCTGGGCCCATGGCAGTAAAAAAAGTCGCTTTAATACCAAAATCCGCCAATATGTCCAGTATATTAGAAAGCCCGTCTGAAAAATCCGACATTGTACATAGATCTACTCTGATCGATAAGTATCTCTCACTATTCTGCACAATTACCCCTTTATCCAATTAACTATTTGATGTAGTAATGCAAAACCACCCCTGATATAAGCCTTAAGTTCTTCAAAAGAGCTTAAATTCTTTAATATTCTCATCAATTGAATTGGCCGTAGATAAAAATATATGTACGCCTTAGCAAGATGAGCCTGAAGCATTTTCCTTGAAAGACCGTTAGAAGAAATTATAGGTACTCCGCTAATAGTTACAAAATTTTTCCAAATATTTATATCTCTGAGGTCCAATTTAGCTTTTTCAAATTCTTCTGTCCCAGGGTAAGGAACCAGCATGGCAAATGAACTCATCGTGGGCGCAAGCTCAATAGCAAACCTTATAGTTTCCTTGATTGTCTGCTTGGTCTCATTTATGTGACCCAAGATAAAAAAGCAATGAGTTTTAAGACCGAGGCGATTACTAATTTTAAGCGTACATCTGGATTGCTCCAAGCTAATTCCTTTTCTGTAACTCTTTAAAATAGTTTCATTGCCTGATTCTACTCCATAAGAAATATGGACACACCCTGCCTTTCTCATCAACGACAAAAGCTCTTCTGTAACTGTATCGACTCTGGAATGACACCACCATTCAATTCTTAGCTTCCTTTCAATAATCATCTGACAAATCTTTCTCGTCCTCTGAGGATCTATAGTAAATTCATCATCCTGGATTAAAAAATATTCTATACCATAATTTTTAATCAAATATTCCATTTCCGAAATTACATATTGTGGGCTATGCGACCTAAAAATTCTTCCAGCTGTATGATATGAAGCGCAAAACGTACATTTAAAGGGACAACCTCTGGAAGTAATAATTACTGCACTCTTTTTGCCTCTTTCCATATTGGTTTGCGGTCTGTAAAGGGATATGTCCAAAAGACTTCTCTCCGGAAATGACAATTGATCCAGATCGCTTATCCAAGGTCTAGCTTCGTTAACTAAAATACCTCCATTGGCTCTATAGGCTATGCCTTTGATCTTATGCATCTGCTGCTTGCCTGCCTTTAATGTTTGACAGAGCTCCAGCATGGTCAACTCACCCTCTCCATAAACCACAAGATCAAAATCAGAAAACTGCTTCAGGGTGAGTACAGGAAGGCTTGAAGCATGTGCCCCTCCTAAGACAATAGTTGCAGAAGACTCTTGTCGCACTATCTTAGCTAAATCCCTGGCCTCGTAAATATTTGGCGTACTACAACTTATCCCGATGACACTTGGTGAAAAACTTTTTATCACAGCTCGAATAGCATTTTCACTCATTAAATTTGCTTCTGGATCAAGCATCATTACCTCAAACCCTGAATTTTTTAAAACAGAGGCAATGTAACCCAAGCCCATTGGAAAATAACCCCTGGCTGCATCCTTAAGGCTTCCGTAAATATTCAGGTATGGTGTTTTTATAAGTAGCACTTTCATCTTTTTTTATTAAAACTTACTTAATCTCGTATGTTCTATAAATATTTTAGTATATCCACTTGTTAATGGAACCTCCTTGGCTAATTCAAGAAAACCTTGATTATTGAGTTGTTTTATTTGCTGATTATCTATCTGCTTATCTTCTTGATACAATTCCTGAGGATTAAAATATCTTGCGGAGCCCATAAAGATTGTACTAAATTTGCTTTTCCTTATCAATTCTTTTACTTTGATCTTTCCCTCTATTTTTAGATAATCCTTTATAAGTAACTTCTCTTTAGAAATCTGGACTGAACGTATAATCTTTAACGAGGACATCTTCTTATATCTGATAAGCCTACCTACTAACAAATTCTTGGCCCAATTACCTACCCTACTACACCTACCTACTGTTAGTGAAAAAATCCTAAGTAACAGATAAAACACGGGAGTCATTTGATGCTCTGGCACATAAGAGAAATATCTTTCCAAACAACAGTTAGCTTCACTGACTTGGCAATTATCATTATAGTCTAAAAATTGAGAACTTATTTTAGATCCATTTCTCAAATAAGCTATGTAGCCGCAATCGGAATATAATAAAGTGCCGTCATTTCCATAACACCGTATTACGCCGCCTTTGACAAGTCCTATAATAAGCTTTATCTTATCAGTAGTCCAGACTGCTATTTTAGATTTATCAAAATATTTAAAATTATCCAATTCTACTCCATTTATATTCTCTGTCATTTCAGGTTCTAAATTTTTATAAGCATCGAGATAGCTCGACAATAGTGGCACAAAATTGAAGTCATCAATAGTTAACGGCGATAACGTGTAGCCTTGTTTTATTCCGATTATCATCTTGTTCGCAATGTATCCTGCCTGAGGTAGGACAGTCTTCAAGATCTCCATGCCAGATGGATAGTATAACTCGGTGTTTCGGCTTCCGTATTCACCGCCTAAAGTCCCATCTGGATGGACAAAATAAACCAGGTAATCTATGGATCTTTTTAAGCTTAGAAATAATTGCGGATCTTGAGTCTTCTTCCAATATTTGGCTAGATAAGCTATACCTAATGTCTCATACCCTGGATCAGCACCATCATATTCACTGTACCAACCTTCGGCAGACTGACCTTCAAATATCCGTTGTAACAGCTTGTTGCTTTGTTCTAAATATTTATGATTACTTAAGATATTTGAGGCATTTAATAAGGCGAGGGCCATTCCTGCCAGATGATTAGAAATAAGCCCGTGTGTTTCTCTGTATCGACAAATAAAATTGGCAGCTTTATCAAATGCTGCTAATAAACGTTTTTTTTGTTTACCTGGAATATTTTCTTGAATAAGTAAAAAGGCTTCACCTAACGCACAAAGAGTAAACCCTGTAGTGCCTACGCTATTCTCCCATGGATACCATTGATCAAAAGAACCATTCTTATGCTGAATCTTAACCCAATAGTCAAATCCAGCAAATATCCATTTTAGGATATTTTTATTGTTATAATATGTATTCCCTGAAAAGCGCTCAGTAAAAAGTATAGCTAAAATATATACGCCTCGCTGAAAATCTGCATTGACAAAGTCCTTGTTTGCCCAAGCCCAATGCTGTCGGTCAAATGAACCATAGGTTTGGGAACTGGAATCTCGATCAAGCAAAGTTAACAGCCTAGGAACGCTATTAAAAATAACTACCTTATAACTATCCCTTCCATCACCCATTAAAATAACCTTCTCTGTCTATACTATGTTCTTGTATACTTTTATTTATATATTTTAACCTCATCCGTTCTTTCTTTTTCTATGTATACATAATGACATATCATTTTTTTAAATAGCTTTTTACTTCACGAATTCCTCTAATTATCTACCATCACCCTAAACCATGTCTCAAGGCATATTAACCCCCAGAGTTCCCTGCTAAACTCTGAATTGTTGTTAATTGCTTTTTCAACTAATCCCTGTTTAAAAATTCCTCTGTTTCTGCTCTTCTTTGACAACAAGAGATCTTTAACGAAGCCATTTAAAGGACCTTTAAACCACTGCGTTGTTGGCACTGGAAAACCAATTTTGTCGTTCCTGCACCTAATCCTTTCTGGAATTATGCCCTTTGTTGCTTCTCTTAATATGTGTTTCAGCCTACCACCTTTAAATTTTATGCCCACAGGCATGCTAAATAAAAGATTGGCTATCCTGCAATCCAGAAATGGGATTCGAGATTCTAAGGAAAATGCCATACTCATTCTATCTTCTACCTGTAATAAAGCTGGCAACCATGTTTTTATCTCATAATATAAAACCTTGTCCAAAAGCTCTATGTTATTATTTTTATTAAATATTTGTTTAAAAGCAAAAAATGATGAATAGCCATTCAATTCTTTTGTAATTTGAGGAGTGAGCATTGAACCTAAATCACCGCATCTTTTAATTAATTTAAAATATCTTTCATCAATCGAGCTACCATTTTGATCCTGCAAAAAATCAGTTTCTAGCAACTTGTAGTTTTTAAGTTGACCAAAATTATGTAATTTGCTTAAACCTAAAATCTCGGAATTTTCTGCAATATCTTTCTGCAACAGCCTATCAATGTATAAAAGATAATACCTTGCATACCCTCCTATCATTTCATCTGCGCCCTGGCCCCCAAGGACAACCTTAACATTTTGGCTGGCTAATTTGGATACCATATATTGGCCAAATATACCCGGTGCAGCAATGGGTTCATCAAGATGCCATATAATAGTTGAAAAATATGTTTTAAAATCATCGGAAGAAGGAAATATCTCGAAATGTTCTGTATTTGCAAATTTTGAGGTTATTCTTCCCCATGAAGTATCATCGTACACCCCTCCTTCTTTAAAACCAGCCATAAAGGTTTTAATCGGACAATCTACAAACCTTGTCGCTAAGCAAAGTATAGAAGCTGTATCAATGCCACCAGTCAAATGCGCACCTAAAGGTACATCACTCCTTGTTTGTAAGCGAACGGAATCTTCTAGTAAAAAAAGAAGTTCTTTTTTAAAATCCTGAGGCGATTTTTTAAAATCTACATTAAATGTTACATCCCAGTATTTTTTAATTTTTAAACCATCCTCAACTATAAACATAAAATGACCGGGCAAAAGTTTCTTTACACTTTTAAAAAATGTTTTGTCTCCCAGTATATACTGAAATGTCAAATAATCAGAAACGGCCTCTAGATCTACTGCTTTATCTTTTCTGTATTGCATGATTGATTTAATCTCTGAAGCAAAGACAAAACTATTGCCAATTTTAGAATAATAAAGAGGTTTGATCCCAAAAGGATCTCTTGCAAGAAAAAGTCTTTTTAGCTTAGTATCGTAGATAGCGAAAGCAAACATTCCAACAAACTTTTTTAGACACCCTTCAGCCCATTCTTCGTACGCATGAATAATTACCTCTGTATCAGAATTAGATTTAAAACAATGCCTGCCTGTTAATTCTAATTCATGACGCAGCTCTTTGTAATTATAAATACAACCATTAAAAACAAGCCATAAATTATGATATTCATTAGAAAACGGTTGGTGTGCAGCAGACGAGAGATCAATTATCGAAAGACGCCTATGGCCCAGTCCCAACCCATCGCAAATGATTACTCCCTTATCATCTGGCCCGCGATAAGACATTATATCGCGCATACTTAGAATGGAGCTTTTTTTAACAGGTCTCTTGTCTAGATTGTAGATACCACAGATTCCACACATTAAACCCCTTTCTTAAGGATCTTCCAAATAAACTTTATATGGCTTACTATTGTTTTAACTATCTTCATCTTTGATTTACCAAATTCTCGCTTACAAACTTGTGTCGCATATTCCTCTATTCTGTAACCCTTAAATATTGCCCGTATAATTATCTCTGCGTTAGCCACAAAGTCATCTGACTCAGGAAAAATACCAAACAAAACATCTTTACGATAAACCCTAAAACAGGAAGTGTACGTACTAATACCACTTTTTTTACCTTGAAGAACCAGACCATAAATTCCAGATAATGATCGACTAAAAATAAATCGAAATCCAGAATAGCGCCATTTTCCGTTCTGAGAAAAAGGCGATGCTATAACTATGTCGATATCAGGGCTATTTTCCATCTTTACCAAGATATCTGGTATTTCCCTATGCTCATAATTAGTGTCTGCATCTATAGAAATCACAAAATCCCCGCTAGCTTTTTTAAACCCTTTTTTCAACGCATATCCATATCCATGGTTCTTCTCATAAGTCACTATACTTATATCATTCCTACCATCATATCTCTTGGCTAATTTCTCATGAGTATCATCAATGCTTCCATCATTAATAAAAATAATCTCTAAATCATATTTAGATTTAATAATTCTCTCTACATCTGCAAGCTTTAAGAATAATATATCTAATGATTCTTCTTCATTATAGCAAGGTATCACGATGGATATTTTTTTCTTAATATCTCCCATAGCGTTTTTTTAAAATAGACAATATTTTCATGGCAGCCTGACCATTACCGAATATATTAGGATGTAACAAGTTCGGTCTAAAATTGTAAATGGCATCAACTATTTTACTTTTTTGTGCATCAGCAACATATTTCCATCCACAATTCACTAAAGAAGGGAACCACACAATATTAATTAAAGAAATAATGGGTTTTTTTAAAAGATAGGCCTCTCTTCTTACCCCTCCAGAATCAGTTAACACCTTATCTGCGCCTGCCAAAAGTTTAATAAATTCTGTATATCCTAATGCGGGAAGCAGCTCTATATTATTGTTTTCCTTAAGTTTTTTAAAAAGATTATACTTCTTTAAGTACTTCTTAGTTCCTGGATGCAATGGAAATTTTATATGCCTCTCTGATTCTATAAACGCCTCAACAATGTTTTTAAGTCTAATGCCAGAGGTAACATTTTCCATCCTGTGCACCGTAGCTAGATGATAATTTCCCCGACTGATTTTTATACTATATTTTTTAATTATGGTCTTTAGACTGTCTTTTACTATATCACCGACTAAGAATATATCTTTTTTTGAATACCCTTCTTCTAGCAAAGATTCATAGTCCTCTTGAGTAGCGGCAAATAGAACATCTGATACACAATCAGCAACCGTCCGATTAATTTCTTCAGGATTATACCTATCGCATGACCGAATTCCTGCTTCTACATGTGCTGTGGGTATCCTTAGTTTCACTGATGCCAGAGCTGCTGCTAACGTCGAATTTACATCACCATATATCAATGTCACATCAGGCCTTTCTTTTATGAGCACCTCCTCTAAAAAAGATAACATGCAAGCGGTTTCCTTGCCATGACTCTCCTTTTTCATTACATTAATGTATTTTGGCTTAGGCAATGATAATTCTTTAAAGAACGTTTCCGACATTTCAAAATCATAATGTTGTCCTGTGTGAACAAGGATCTTCTTTACGCCCATCTTCCGACAAGCCATGTCCATTGCATATTCTTTAATAAAATTAGGCCTTGTACCGACTACAGAAAGTATTTTCATTTTAAAATAGACTTATTTATTAACATCATCGTTTACTCTTTTGTAAATAATTACCTTTGAGGACCTCGGTACTTCAATTTCGCATGCTACTACATAATTTTTAAAAAATCTTTCTGTATTGTCGTCGATAAACTTGAGAAGCTCTTTTATGCTGTCGTCTTCTTTTGGATGTATAAAGTTAGTTGGAATTTCTGAAAGAATATACTCATATTTACTTCCAAAAATATCTTCCTCTGGTTTTACGTTTTCACCATACCGTTCAACCAATTCTATAGGTAAATATTCCTTCATATTATAATATTGTATTTGGTGATACCTAAGGGGTCCATCGTTTACTAATACAAGAACGAAAGGTTTCTTGGTCCCACTATAATCTTTGAGATTTGGGCCATAGTAATCTTCTTTTATAAATTGAATAATTTCTTTAAGCTTAAAATTCCAATTATCTTTAACGGCTGTTGACAACCACATAAGTGGGAGACTTATAGCGTGAAAAAATATTAGGCAAATAAAGATAAACCTAACAAACCTATTTCTTATGATACTGATCCCTCCGGCTATAATAACACTTGCAAATACCAACAATGGACATATATGCGCAAAACTCTTTCCGGATAAAAAACTAAAAAACAAGAATGGGAATGTAAAATAAAAACAGAGTAGTACTATTCGCTTAATACCAATCGTCATAGTCTTTGGGTTTAACATTTTGAGCAAGCTATATACATATATGGCAAGGAATAAAACTCCATAGGTTACAGTTAACAATTCAGAATCCAGAGTATGAAAGTAATAAGTTAGCTCCTTTGTTGAAAAATAAATATCCCCCATGCCTGCAGAATCAGCACGGTAAAGCATATGTTCTAAAAAATTTCGCCAACTTAATATATACCATGGGAAACCAATCAAAATTACAATAATTAAGCTTAGCATAAGATTAATAATCCAAGGTAAGGCATTGTTTTTAAGAATGTTTTTGTTAACTACAATCCTTGCAAAAACAATAGTCAAGGGAACTATTAAAAAAATAATTGCCTCATATTTAACCATCATCATTAAACCCGCGGAAATACCGAATAGAAGAGAAAATTTTCTATTTGTGAAATTTCTTGACTCTAAAAGAAAATATATCGCCAAGGCAATAAAACACATCACCTGAAATTCTTTAAATCCTGATTTGCTACATAGTAAAACTCCTGGAAACGAGGCAAATATCAGAGCTGAGAATAACCCTGTATTTTTATTAAAAAGATTTTTTCCAATTCCATACACCCCTACTATCCCTATAATTAAATATATTGAATTTACCATTAAGTCCATTTCTGAGGAAAGTCCAAATAATTTATAATAAACAAAATAACTAAAATCTACTAATGGTGGGTAGGTAGAATCAAGTCCGATAGACATTTGCTTAATATTATATCCAATAGACATTTCCTTAATAAATTCCCAAAAGCTCCATTCACCCTGCATTTGAAAAAAATATATCCCTCTTAAGATACTAGGAATGCCATTCCCCCACGGAGGAGTTCTGTCTAACCTAAGCCAAAAAAAATGCAATATTACTGAATAAAAACACAAAAGTAACAGGAAAAATGCTTGACCTTTCTCTTTAAAAAAGTGTATTATGTTTTTTATTTTTACAGTTAACATAAGGTTTATTTTTCGGGTTTAACAATAATATTAAAAGCTATTGTTACCCCTTCATTTACTATATACGTAACTTCTACAATATTCCCCACTTCAAGGATGCCTACTCCCTTAGGTTTTTTATCTCCCCTATAAAAAGTACAGCGCGGATCTATAGTTACTGGTATCCCTTGCCATTGCTGCATCCCTTTAGTCTTAAGAGTGATCGTGCACGGAGAAGTCTCGTGTATCGCAATAATTTCTCCAGTAAAAATATCATAATTGTGTTCCATACGCTCCTCCTTTTATTTTTATCCGTTAAAATAAACAAAAACCATAATTTAATTTTCCAAATTAATACATCTCGTTTTACTCTGTTTTTTGATTGCTTTTTCTCTTCTGAATAGATTTTTTATAAGCAGAAAGAATATTTTCTGCTGTTGTTGGCCAATTATATCTCTTTAGTACTCTCTCCCGTGAATACCTTGCCAGACGCTGCCTTAATTGCTTATCATTGATCAAAAGATTAATTCCCCAGGCTAACGAATCTGAATTACCAGGCTGCGTCAACACCCCAAGTCCACCGACCATCTTTTTTATCTCTCCTACATTGCTAGCAACAACTGCTTTTCCACAAGCTAGATACTCCACTACTTTTAATGGACTCTTGCATCTGGTAATTTCGTTATCTTCAAAACAAGCTACACAGATATCAGCATCAATAATATAATCCTGTATCCGGCCATGCTCAACTATCCCCGTAAAAATAAAATTCCTTATTAACCCTAATCTACACACTAAATTCTGTAACTCCTTCATCCTATATCCATCACCAACAATCATAAAAACTATATCAGGATTATTTTCTACAACTATCTTAGCAGCATTAATAAGTAGTTCTACATATTGCCCTCCGTGAAGTTGCCCCGAATAAAGCACCATATCGCCTTTAACATCATAGATACTTTTTACATTAATTTTCTTTTCCGATTTAGAATTAAATTGTTCAAGGTCGGCGCCAACCGGGGCAAAAAAAATATTTTCGGGACGCACGCCTCTTGCCACTGAAATATCAAACAGATACCGGCTAGAAACAGAAACGGTATCAACGATTTTAGGAATTAATTTTTCAAAAATATTTACAAATTCTCCAATTATTCCTTGGTGAGGATTAGAATAATAAAATATTTTTGTTTCCCAATCATCCCAATCATAATGCACAGGCTTGTCTTTAAACAAGGCGGCTATCAACACAGGAAGAGAAGAATAATAAAAACACTTTTGAAAATGCACTACATCGCACCAACTTATCAGCTTTAATAAAAATCCAATATTGCGCAATAAAATATGAGGGCCTACTCTTCTTTCTAAGGGTATTACCTTTATTTTTTCACCAATAAACTCCGGGTCGTCATATCTTTTCCTTATCGGAAAATGTATCAATTTAACATGATGCCCTTTAAGAATAAATTCAATAGCAATCTTTTTAATCCTGATAGTCCAAGGCTCTAAATCTGAATATAAATCATGAGGATGAACCATTAATATCTTCATTTATGCTCCAGGAAAAAAAGTAATACCTTTTATTTTTTTCCAAATAAAAAATAGGATATCCATCACAATAGCTATACCTAAAAGAAAACTAATTAGTATTATTCTTTTTATTCTTTTCATTGCCAATTATTTTAATAAATACCGTATCAAAGAATGTGCTGAAGCATTCTTAAAATTGAACTATTTAATGACAAATTGTCGCAAATACGCTTGCAACCTATACCCTCGGTTTGAATATTACCAATCTGTTTAAAATAATCCTTTCTCTTAGGTAATTTTAAAGATTGCTCTCTGAATTCTCGTTGCAGCATATTATTCCATAATTCCAAAAAGCTATTTTTATAAATATTACCTATTGGGATTCGATGTGATTTTAAACAAGAATTAAGATCACCATTAGCACGCATTCTTAAAAAAGTCCATCCAGAAAAACAACGATTATTTTCAATAAAGCTATCATATTCCCCTTGAAATGCTTTTGGGTTGTTAATTCTCCTAAGAAATCTACTTTTACCTTCCACCTTAATCTTGGAGTTCTTTCTTTGCATTTCTCTCATGATTTTAATAAAATTTTTGCTTAAAAAATCTAACTGATACAAATCAAGCAAAAAAATATCAGTAGCTTCGGAAATAGAATCAAGAACCCCAAATTCTATAGCATCACATCTAGTTTCTACTGCTAATTCAAATAAATTCACCAAACCTAAATAATTAAGTTTTGTAACTATACTTGATAATTTTACATAAATCCTAGGATGTTTTAGATAAGTAAGATATTTTAGATTCTCTTTCATCCGAAAAAAATACTTATCATCTCTATTATGAAGCTTGGAATAAATTGCTGATTCACCGCCCCATGCACTTACCGTTACCGAAGATAGACTGCTAAAAGATAAAAGTTTGCTGATATCCGCTTTGCCGATAAATGCTAAGCTAGTATTTATATGAACCTTCACTCTTAATTTTTGCGCATATTCTAATACTTTCCAAAAATCTGGATAGCAAAAGGGCTCGCCTCCACCAGACAATATAATGTCACTTGCACCTGACTTAACAACATCACTTAAAAAACATTTTAAAACCGTAAAATCAATATCTTGAAAGACCCTTTGAACATCTTCTCCTAAAAAAGGAGAATGCAGCCAACAAAAACAACAATTACTTTTACACTTATCAGTTAAATCTACTTGGACTAAATCCGGTCCTTTATAGGCATGCTGGTTCGATATTATTCCTTTTAAATTTAAATATGTTCTTTTAGCCGACCTTAAAAAAGTTCTATTAAACACAATGTTTTGCCTCAAAATAGGTTACATAACAATCTATGAATAAAAGAAACAGCACAAACCCCTTTACTGCTAAGCATTTTAATTTGATTGTCTATCGGAATATTCTGCCATAGATTATCACAATTATAACACCCTGTTTTTTTTTCCGCATCATTCCCAATCTTGGAAAAATAGGGATGACTTTTATCTAATTTGACTCCATTCTGGCGAAACAGATTATATTTATCCGAAAACCATATTGATTTAAAATTATTTTTATATATATTCCCCATCCAAGCTCTATGTCCTTTACAACAGGGCACTACATTGCCTGTAGCCATAATTCTAGCAAATACCCATCCTGCATAACAAGGGATGTCCTCAATAATATTTGTGTCATAGGCCCCACTTTGCTTATCCTGCTGTTGAACCCGACGAATAAACCCATCAAAATCAGAAAGTATAACTTTTCTTCCAGCTTCTGAAATATATTGGAATGTTTCAGAGTTATACCTTTCTTTTATAGTAAGTAACATAGTTGCCAACATTTCTCTTTCCTCATAATTTAGTAATAAATTGTCTGTTTTTCCTTTTATTGGATCCATCGGAACAAATTGAATTGAATCCGCACCTATATCCAACGCAAATTCCAACATTTCTAAAAGATCATGATAATTAAGATTAAAAATTACATTATGAATAATTATCCGGGGAATAGCTAAACCTAACTCATTCTTTTTCTTATAGAGAAATTTTAATACACTAGTTATCTTGTGAAAAGTTTCTTCTTCTTGATTAGGATGCACCTTCGAATACACTTCAGCACTACCAGCCCAAAGACTTACAGTAAGAGAGTCTACTCCTAAACATAACAACTTTTCAGCAATATTATTATCAACAAGACTAAAATTAGTATTAATGTCAATTTCTATGCTTTTATCTTTATTCTTAATGTATTCAATAATACGTAAAATATCAGGATGCATGAAAGGCTCACCCCCGCCGACTAATTTTACTTGACGCAAGCCTCCCATTTCAGATACATCATCAATAACACTCTTTAGTAAATCATATGGCAGTATTAATTTTCCTTCCCACTCCGGCATAATTTTATCACCAAGCAAAGGCGAACGGCACCAACAAGCAATACAATTAAAATTACAACGATTAGTTAAGTCAATATGTAAAACTTCCGGTCCAATAAACGCTTTACGCGTATGAAGAACTCCGGCTAATACTAAAAGTTTATTTTTGTCATTAATAATTTTATTTAATTTTTCCATATTCTTTTAATATGCTTCCATATTTATTATGCATGTCAATATTTATTTGAATGTTATCACAACTTTTTGCACAACCAAACTGCTTTTTTAAGCCATTTCCAATACCTTCAAAGTAAAAATCTTTCTCGTCAAGATAAAACGATTTTTGCCGAAATAACTGCTGAGCAGGACTATTCCAAATATCCCGAAATGGTTCTTCGTAAATATTTCCAATACTTATCCTATGAGCCTTAAGACAAGGATTAACTTGTCCGTTAGCTAAAATTCTGGCAAAATTCCACCCGACATAACACGGCTGTTTTGATACTATATCTGACTCATAAAACCCACTTTCAACAAAATCAGAAGAAATCCGTTTAGACAATCCATCTACATAAACAATATTAGTTTTAACCGGCACACCTTTATTATATTCTTCTAACCTTTTTAGCTGAGAACTTATATCTACCGAAATTTTATCCGCTTGTTCTTTATTAAGCAATAGCACATCAGTTTTACCAGAAATAGTATCAATTAGCGGAAATTCAACACTATCTGCTTTTACATCAATAGCTAAATCAACCATTTCCTTTATCTCGTTATAATTAGAATTAAACATAACATAGTATAGATTAATGTGCGGAAGTGGATGATATAAATGTTGTCCCTTTTTTTGTTTCAATAATGCAATATAATTTAATACTTCTTTTATTTTGTAGAAGTCTTCTTCTCTTTTATTAGGGTGCACTAACCCATAAGTTTGCGCTGTCCCAGATAATAAGCTAACGTGAATATGATCAATCTTAAAATCAACAATCTCTCTAGCACGTTTTTTATCAATAAAGTTAAAATTAGTATTAACAGCTACCCTCATTCCTGATTCTTTGGCAAAACTTAATATCTCCATAGCTTTAGGATGAATAAAAGGCTCTCCACCACCAGCAAAAAATAAAGTTTTAGTACCCATTTCTTTAAGCTCAGAGATAACCTTTTTTACCAATACAAATGGTAATTCTTTTTCCTTCTCTTTTTTACGTTCTTCACTAGGATCTCCTAATAACGGAGAATTATTCCAGCAACACAAACAATTATTATCACACCTATTAGTGATATCAAATTGAACAATTTCTGGCCCCACAAAAGCATGAGATCCGTCTAGGATTCCTTTTAAAACAAGATCACCGTCTGGTATATTTTTCATACAAATTAATATTATATTGTTTTTGTTTCGTATTCCAACCCTATATTGCTAATTAATTCAAGAACTTTTTCTGCCCTTCTTTTCCTTACTTGATATGTATTTTTATAATCATTAGTTTGCCATTCTTTAGCTCTTACTCTAGGATCTGCAGGAAGAATTATCCCATATTTTTTTGGATTTATATCTAAATCACTATCATTATTTACTAAACACACACTTACAGCTCCTATTTGCGTAATATAGTCCTTATTTTTTTCTACTTTATTACAAGTCTCCATAAAATCTTCTTCTGATTCACCGGGAAAACCAACAATAATATTGATTATTGCATTTATCCCTGCCTTGCTCGTGTCTTCCAATACTTTTTCCGCTATTTCAGCAGTAATCATCTTTCTCATATTTCTTAAAACATTATTAGAAAAACTTTCGATCCCATATATTAGGGTGCCACACCCTGCCTTTTTTAACTTTTTCAATAGTTCATAATTCATTTCCTTCCGAGGGATTGCTTGTGAATCCCAATTACACTGTAATCCTGCTTTAATTAAAAGATCGCATAAATGGTTTAATTCTCCAATATTTCCATTGCATAATAAATCCTTAAAACTGAAATTATTTATGCCATTATTTTGAAAATGATATTTTATTTCCGTAAATATATTTTTAGCGCTTCGGTAACGATAAGGGGCGGAAAGCGACCAATCATTGCAAAAACTACAACGGCTTATGCACCCCCTGCTAGAAAGCAAAGGTATTGTCGGTGTTTTGTATAGCTTAAGATATTGCTTATTATATCGCGGCCAAGGAATGGTATCTATATTCATTATTGGATTCCGTGGAACATATCGACAATTCTGATTATGACTAAAAATAGCTCCCTTTATATCGTTAGATTCTCTTTCCCCCTCTAAATATTTTATGACTTCTACTAAAGTTTCTTCGCCTTCATTTACCACAAAGACATCTACTAATTTTCGAGGAAACATGCTCCGCATTTGTTCGTTGACACAACCCCAGCCTCCAACTATTATCTTAACGCCCGGACTTTGTTTCTTAATTATTTTAATTACCTTGGAAGTAAATTGTATTCCCGGAAAGCTTACTGAAAGACCAATATATTTAAAATTGCTATTTTTCAAGATATTCTTGATTTTCAAAACAGTAATTTTTTTTATATCCTTCCAGGTTTTTTTAAATAGTCTACGATCAGCCCAACAATCATAGCTTTTTTGATTCCACAGATATTCGAGGCTAGCTTCATGCTTATGATAATTGTATAACTCAATATTTAAATCAAAGACAGTAACATTATTCTGACGATACTGCCTAAGATAGCTAACTAAATAATTTACCCCTAAAGGCACTGTTGTCACATCCCAAGGAGAAGACTGGATTATCAATATTTTTAAATCCCGGACTTTAAAATCTTTCTCATTTTTTCTTTTACCTCTTGAAAACCTAATATTTTTTTTCACACCCATCAAATACTTACGACATAACCCTACTAAAGAATAAGAAGTTACCGGAGTCTTCTCACAATCTGGATTAACAACTTTTAAGTACTCATTTCTGTTAAACATTAAATACCTTAAATAGTTAGACACTTTGACAAGCGAATAACCTACACCTTTTACCCTTATGTTTTGTGTAAACCTTTGTAAATTTCCTACTAAGCCCCGTCTTTTCCTTAAATAGTCCCTCCACACTCTATCTGCTTTAACCTTGGCTATTGCCAAATCTCGAGAAGAAAGATTCTTAAATTCTATCACACTTTTAAAATTACCGTCATAAGATGAAAAATCTTGCGAGACAATCGCACCCTTTTCATTTAAGACATTATAATATTTAGTTCCCGGAAAAGGAGTAGCAATAGAAAATTGCACAGAAAATGGATTTAATTTTTTAGACAAATTAATACTCTTTTTTATAGTATTTCTTGTTTCCCCAGGAAGGCCAAAAGTAAATGTAAGGTGGGTTTTGATTCCTAATTTATTAGTAAGCTCAATCATTTGTTTTGCCTTCCTTAAATCCATATCCTTGCCAATTTTATCAACTAAACTCTGTTCAGCAGATTCAACGCCATACTTCACTGCCCATAAACCAGCTTTTTTCATTGCATGAAGAATATCTTTATCCATTAAATCGGGCCGTGCCATTATCGCCCATTGAGTTTTATCCAACCTGCGCTTTATAATTTCCGCACAAATATTAAGCATTCTTTGCTTTCCAATATTAAAAGTATCATCATCAAAATATATTGATTTAAAATTTTTTTCTCGGACTAAATACTCCATTTCATTAACAACATCATAAATATCTCTAGTGCGATAATTACGCCCTTGATACATAACCTGAGGCCAAAGACAAAACTGACATCCAAACGGACATCCTCGAGAGGCTATCATCTGCACGCTGGGGACGAGCATCTCTCCTGGCGCATCTAAATACCGACTCATAGGTAAGCTATCCCGATGCGGCCAGGGAAGAGCATTAATATTACATAATTCCTGTAAATCGTTTTTAAAAATTTGTTTACCATCACGATAAATAAGCCCTTTGATCCTTGAAAAACCATTTTTATTTTCAATAGCTTTAATTAAATTTAACAGAATAAACTCATACTCTCCACATAAAATAAAATCAATAAACCGATGGGTTTCTAAAAAATCTCTGCCATAGACCAATGAATTAGGACCACAAAGAATTATTTTAATGCCTAAAGCTGATAATTTTTCTAACAGCACTAAATCTTTACTAAATGACGGAACTGATGTTTCAGCCACTAAATAATCTGGATTAACTGTTAACATTTTTTCAATAAATTTTTTTTCAGATATTCTTTCTGCTAGTGCATCAATAATCTCGGCATCAAACCCATATTTTTTTAATAGAGAAACAGAGTGGGCGAGAAAAAACGGAAACGGAAGATATCCGTCTTCATTAACATTTTTCATATGCGGCCAACGAGAACCAGCTCTCACTCCCCACATATTATCATGCTGCCACGGTAAATTCGCTAATAAAATTTTTTTGCCCCTATGCAATGTTTTAACTACTTCCCCCGTTAAATTATTGTTTACTTTACTATTATCTTGCTTTAAGCCTTTACTTTTTTTGCCAACAAAGATAGTATCTTTAATAATACTCATACTTATCTCCGGTAAGTAATATTTTCCGGGTAAAAAATAGGCATCTTCACCTGAATTAGATTGACAAAACCCTAAGCTCCGTATGCTGTTCGCGATAGAAGAATTTTGAAAAACCGGAACTACTCTATTTTTTACATTCCTTACTTTAATTGCTAAAGAAGGCATAACATAGCAACTATTGTCAAAATCTCTAGCTACAATATAATCGTAAGAAGGATCATTAACGTAAAGTTCATGCTGATAATTATTAAAGTCTGGGAAATCTCCACACCTGTCGCCACAAACCCAACTTTTATATCCAGGATTAATGCTACACATCATTCTTGACTGATTAATGCACATCCACTCACATACTTCCATACTTATTTGCCAATAAAATTCAAAATCATTCTGCGTTACTATCTTCCAAGTTTGCACAATTGGAAGACCATAAAAAACAACATTAATTATTAAAAAGTTATCCTTTTTTTGAATAATTTTCCAATCAGCTTGAGTGGAATCATTCCAGATACCTAACGTATCTACCTCAACATTTAATCCGATATCAGAAGTGATCTCTTTGTCCTGCCATAATATTTTTATTCCATTGCTACAGACCAATAGTCTTAGCCCACTCTGCATAAACACAGAATCTAGTACACTGCCGGTATCCTTCGCTGAATTTGCCAGAGTGCAAAAAATTTTCTCTGTCGGTTTAAACAAAAAATCCATTTTTCTCTTTTTTATCATTTATCAGATAAATGACCAGTTCTTACTAATGACTACCTCTCCTTGAAAATATAAATATTTTCCCGGAGCGATATTTAACCCTCCAGCTCTTTGATACTGAAGGATCCTTGCTTTATACAAATCATCGCTATTTTCAATAATCAAAGAATGTTCTTCTTCATTTAAAATATTTTTAAAGGTAACATTTGGCAAACCATTAGCTGAAACACTTATTCCTCCAGACTTTCCAGACCAATATCTAAATGGCAAAATGTCATACTGCTTTGTATAATCATCCAAAAACTTCCCCTTAGCTAACTTTAAGCTATTCCAATTTCTATATTCGTTAGATAACATAATATTGGCCTGCTCAATTTCAATATTTGTCATCTCATAAATCTCTTCGCTTATCTTCCAGGTAATCTTATTATCGTCTATAATTTCTATCTCCCAAATTTGCGAAACCGGAATGTGCACCCAATCACTAACAGCTATAATTTTACAGTCATCAACAAATTTAATCTTCCAAATCGCTTGCCCAGAATCATTCCAAACTCCAGAATGACGCAATGATGTATATAAACCCAATCCCGAAGTCAATTTTTTATTTTTCCAAAACACATTCCCGCGTCCATTATTGAATATGCAATTCAAGTTACCTTTGCCGATTTTTGCTGTCGATTCCTGAGAAATATTTTGTTCTAATTTAATATTACCACCAAAAACAATTTTCCCTTTAAAAAGCTTATACCTACCTGGTTTAAATAACCTTTCTTTGCCCAACACAACAAAAGATGAATTAACACATATCCGATTGTCACCACGACAGTCAATTTTTTTACAAATACCCATATTCAAGTTTTCATTACCCAAAGAAGAGATAATAGATATGTCAGGATACACATATTTATCAATTGCTTTTAATTTTACCATTGAAATCCGGCTATTCTCTAGCCTTACAGGAATAACTCCACTTAAAGATTGCGACCGTGGAAAAACTCCCTGCTCATAAACAGTCTTCCATTCATTAAATTCATCTTGGATTTCCAAACCTAAATCGTAATTAGCAAGCCGCACTGTTTCATTAACTTCAATATATATCTCTATATCTAAAACACCCAAACTACTAAACTTTATCTCCCATACCTGGCATAAATCTACCTCTTTATAATCACAAAATAATATTATTTCTTCTTTCGACTTTTTTACAATCTTCCAAGATATATTTTGTGAAGGAAGCCAAACAACGCCATTGTAAACATTAAAATCACTATGCAAGCCAGCTCCACTGGTGATTTCATTGTTTTTATAGTAGAGTTTTAGCGCCTTAAATTCAGAATCAACCAACACGCTCATATCGTTTAAAGATATAATATTACTATTGCGCCTTATTTCTTTATTCTCATTTTTTTTATTTTCTAGTTCTTTTGCTTTTTCTTGTTTTTTTCTAAAAAGCCTTTCTTGCATCCTACTTAAATAATTTTCTGCCTCTTTCTGTTCTGGCCACAATCTAATTCTCAATAACATCTGATCACTACTAGAGGATAAAAAGCTGATGATACGTTCTTCCTGGGTATACCCACTATTAAAAATAATAAAATTATCACCTAGCCCAGATCTTATCATCAACACTGGAAAATAATTATCGACCTTATCCCCTTTAACCAATATTAAATTGTCATCCTTATCTCCTGAATCTACGGTCTGCCACTCAGTTTCATGGATAAATTTCCCAAAATCTCCCTGTTTTGATAAGCTCATCCAATGCTTATATCCAGATAACAAGCACAAATTTAAGTAATACCTTTGACCAAGAAAATCCTTTTTTACATTAACCCTCCACTCCAAATAACCATCTTTTATCTCAATCATCCAGCATTGAAATAAATTTCCATCTTTATCAAAATTTTCTGCAACAATTTTTTTTGGAGTAGACATATTGACTGTCCAATGAAGACTAAAAGAATGAATTGGCTTATTAAAGCTGGGAACCAACCAGGCCACATGCCCTCCCGAACCCTTTGTAATCGCCATACCATTGTATTTAATAATTAATTTCCCATTATTAAAAATTACTTTTAAATTTGAATTTTCTATGTCAGCAATTCCTTCTCTATTTCCGGTAGTTTCGATATATTTAGGAATTACTTCATATATTGACCCCTTTTGCACTATTCTTCCTTTGTTTAGAAAAATTACCCGGCTACATAATTGCCTAACCATATTCATATCGTGGCTGACGACAATAATAGTTTTTCCGGATTTCTTTAATTCATAAATTTTATCCACACATTTCTGTTGAGCCTGCTGGTCTCCCACCGCCAATATATCATCAATTAATAAAATATCTGGATCAACAGATATTGCCAAAGCAAAAGTTAACCGCATATACATTCCTTGAGAATAGTATTTTACCGGAGCATCGATAAACTTTCCTAAATTAGCAAATTCAATTATACTTTCCATGTCCTTATTTATCTTTGCCTTATCTAATCCATAAGCTTGCGCATTAATACGAATATTCTCTCTTCCTGTAAATTCACGGTTAAAACCGGCACCTAGCTCCATTATTACCGAAACTCTTCCATTAACTTTAACTTCTCCTTCATCCGGACGAAGCATTCCGGCTATCAACCGTAATAGTGTAGTCTTGCCTGCTCCATTTTGCCCGATAATCCCTAAAACTTCTCCTTGGTTAACTTCAAAATTAATATCTTTGAGTGCAGATATTTCTTCCCAAGAAACATTTCTATTTCGAATAAATTTTATTTTATATTTCTCACAAACACCACTAAGCCTAATAACTTTCATATTTTTTTCAACAATTTATCTTCATATTTAATAAAAAAATTAGCCCCTCCTACAAAGAAAATAATCGAGAAAAACAAGGCCCCCCCAATAATTTCTAATGGAGGTAAAACACCACGAGCTAAAATACTTTTAAATAATACAACAAAATAAGTAACTGGGTTTGCTAAACAAATCCATCGATAAGGCATCCTGACCATGTCTAAAGAATAAAATACCGGAGTAGCCCAAAACCAAATCATTATTCCTACTGAAAGAAAATGAGTTAAATCTTTAAAAAATACGTTTAGCACAGAAAGAAACAAGCCTAAACCTATAATGAATAAAAAAAATATTAACAATGCAATTAAAAGAAAAGGAGACAGCCATATTATTTGCCATTTTAATAAAAGGGAAAAGAGAAGTAAAATAAAAAAATTAGCAAAAAAAGTTAACATGTTAGAAACTATACAAGAAATTGGAATAATCTCTCTGGGCAATATTGTCTGATGTAATACTTGAGAATGATCAATAAAAGAATTAGACACATCAAATAAAGTATTAGCAAAAAATAACCAAGGAATAATGCCTGCAAAAACAAGCATAGTAAAGTTATCAACGTCAACACAAAAAACATTTACAAATACAAAATTAATACTCAATGCCAAGATAAAAGGATTAACCACCGCCCACCATATGCCTAAGACAGAACCGGAATATTTAGCTTTAAAATTCTTCAAAGCCATATCCCATAAAGCCCCTCTGCAATGATAGATTTTTTTTATTGGATCAATCCAACGCATGATATATCCTAGTTTATCACAGACATGCAACTAACATATTTATCCACATCAACATGTAATTTTTAATAATTGGTAGTGCCCTAAGGCAGGACTCGGCAGAATTTAAACGCACTCTAAACAATCCAATAATCTTTCTACGATATCTTCCCAATAAAAAACAATTATTACCATCTGTTATATAAATATGGCTAATCTAATTTTCTGTCATTCGTTCCCAATAAGTCTAACACTCTATTTAGCTTTTTTACCAATGAATGAAGTAGATCTTTTTTCCGTAGTTTAATTCGCAAAGACCTTTTTCCTTCCAAGACTCCATCTATCACCTTCTCGATTTGGATAATTGGTTCTAAACTTCGGTGCATAATAATTAAAAAAATAATGATAAAAAAAGTAAGAACCCCCACAAACCCCATCGAGATAAGGATAAGATCAAAATGCAAGGCGGCAAAAGCAGGAAGTTCAGTTAACACTAGTCTTAACGCATAAAAAATAAATGATGTAAACAAAATACTTATGATTAATAACGAATCAACTAACCATAAATTACGATTTATCTTCCATAGTTTTTTACTTCTTTTTCTACCTTTCATTTTTCCTCCTATATTTCGCTAATTCCTTCATTCTTGATAGCATAACAGGCATACGTCAATTATTATCATCCTCCAACTTTACAATACTAAATGCTACCTCTCCATCACTTGAACTATCTGTTATCTTTAATATATC
>CAZAYU010000002.1:337526-344024 GCA_964489445.1 uncultured Planctomycetia bacterium | reverse complement strand
CTATCATGTATATAAATAATCTTTACATTAAAGCTACTTTGGAGTGTCTGGTCAGAATCCTCATTTGTTAAAAAGGCTCCTTGGTCTACAGCACTAAGATCAAGCCTTGCAATACTAAATGCTACCTCTCCATCACTTGAACTATCTGTTATCTTTAATATATCTCCAGCTTTTAAAGAATCTATAGTTATTGGATTATTGTCAGAATCATAAAAATTACAATCCGGATCTATTGTTAAATTAACACTGTCTTCAATGCTTGTTTTTTCCTTCTGAACAGTCATGGTAGGTGGAGCACTATCATGTCTATCATGTATATAAATAATCTTTACATTAAAGCTACTTTGGAGTGTCTGGTCAGGAAAAGCTTCTTTATCTATTGTGCTGGGATCAAATTTTGTAATACTAAACGCCACCATTTCTTTATCGATAAGCTCATACCTTGCTTTTATTGTGTCGCCAAACTTGAAATCATTAATGCTTGTTGATTCATAATCTGAATTATAAAAGTCACAGGGATAGCCTACTGTTAAATTAATATTATCTCCGCCGTCTACTGCCTTTCTTTGCGCAATTATTACTACAGGGTCTAAATCTTGGTTGATGTCGATAATTTTCACAGTAAACACATTTTTAGGTCTTAAAGTAACCATATCGTAAGAACTCTGCATTGCTTTGAACCCAAAATATCCAAAAAATGCAACATTTATTAAGATAAGCGTTACAATGAGAACGTTTGTTAACTGCTTCTTATCTCCTTTCATTTTTCACCTCCCATGAATTACGTTTTCTTTATCTCATCTTTTAAATTCTTCATAAAGCATCCAACGACTATCATCCTTACAGGACAATGTACATTGTCTTATAAATATTAATTTTTGCAACACAATCGATAAAATATAACTTTATATTTATTAACCTTAAATTAATGTTTACTTATCTTTTTTATTTGCCGGGATATCTCATAGCAAAAAACACTACATGACGAAGCTACATTGAGAGAAAGAGAAGCGCCAATCATAGGGATGCTCAATTTTAGATCTAAATGCTTTTCAACTCCATAACGAATACCTTCCCCCTCCGAACCCAAAACAAGAGCTAACGGAAATGGTAAATTAACCTTTCCCAGCTCTTGGCCACCTTCAGTAACTGCACCCGCTACCCAGTAATCTTTTTTCTTCAATTTTAATAACGCATTGGTAAGATTTGAAACAATAGACACCGGAACAAAATTTTCGCCGCCTGAGGCCACATGGATTACACTTTCGGTTATTTTACAAGACTGATGTTTAGGAATTACTAGGCTAAATCCGCCAAAACAGGCTAAACTTCTGATGATTGCCCCTAGATTTTGCGGATCAAACACCCGATCTAAAAAAATAAATGATAGATTATGCTTTACCTCTGTTCTCAGTAATTCATCAAAATCAGCATATTGATATTCCTGGACATAAGCAACAACCCCTCCCCAGGAATCACCAGGTTTTATTTTATTTAGTCTTTTCTGAGAAACAGTTTTTACTTTAATCCTATGCTTTTTTACTAGCTTAGAAATCGCAAGATCATTAAAACTCTCTTGGAATAATATTTCGTTAATACTTGAAGAATTATATTGTAATCTTTCTAAAACTGAATTTCTTCCATATAATATCATCCGTTAATTCTATTTTGTCGTACAGCCTAGCGAATTATCCTAATTATCATTTTTTATTGCTTGAAATATTTTTTCTGCCACAAATTCGGCTAAAGAATAATTCAGAGAAGAAATTTGTACCTCTGTTTTTAACGGGGCTAAATCCTTAAAAAAAACAGCCACTTCAGTAGATTCACTACATTGCTTAAACGCTGAGTTTAGGTTGGTAAACACCAAAAAACTTTTTTGCCTGTTTCCTCGGTAATAATGTGCTCCGATTTCTTGAAATTGCTGATAAATTATCTCATAGCAAGAAAAAAAATCACAATTAATGACTTTTGTGTACAATTTTCCCTGTTCTTTAAACGGCTTAGTCCCTAAGCCCATAATCCTTGCCGTCTCCAAAGGCGAACAGCCAACAATAGCTAACAAGAATAAACCAACAACTTTACTCGACTTCATATTTCATCTCGTCTAGATAAAAAACAATTCCTCCCTGATTTACATCAATATTCGTAACCCAGGCAAAGCCGCCAACAACCCTACTTAACGGATTTGAATTTGGACAAGATTCCTTCATCTGCAAATCCATATGTTTTAGATCAATAGTATATTTCTTCCATTTCTTAGTTAGCACTGCAGGCCCAATAGTTTTACTAGAAAAATCTCCATACTCACCGACAATGCCGCCTATCTTAAATACAGTTATCATTTCACCACCTCTTTGGCCTCTAGCCCAAAAAGTAAATTTTGTCGCCTTCTCTAGATTATAGCCTCCGAGCTCTTTTCCCCAATCGCTAGTTTGGCTCTGCCAATAAAGACCAGCCCATTTTCCACCTTGATAAGCTTTGCCGCTATATGTCATTTTAATGCAAGTTGATCCGGAATAAGGATTATCCTTACAAAAAAGATCAAATTTTATGTCAACATAATCACCCATATAACCACTGGGAAAATAATGATTACCCGGGTAATCAGCATCCTGATAAATATAAAAGGGAAAATTTTCCACTAACTTTCCCGGCTGACATATTTGGCCACCATTCAAATTATCTTCATTTTCATCTAAAAATTCATTAATTTTTTCATCTCGTTTTACGAATTGAGAATATTCCCCAGAAAACGCGAACAGTTCATCTGAAAAACAAAAGCATCCGCTTAGCAATAAAAAAAGCAAAATTATTTGATACTTCATTTCCTACTCCTTTTTAATAATTGATATATTATATCACTATTTGATAGAATAACCCAACACAAAAATAACACCATCATTTTACCAACGGCTTCTTCAGTCCCCAGCATTTAAGCCTATTTTACTCTTGTAATAATTACATTGAACCTCTCTATCCACCATGTTATACTCAACAAATGCAAGAGAAAAAACAGATTCCCCTCATTATCTTTCACCTAAACAAACTATTGAAAACCCTGATTATCCTAAGTTTATTTCTATTTATTGGCTCAATTATCATCCAAAAGATAAGAAGTTTTGACATCTGGTGGCACTTAAAAACCGGAGAATACATAATTAATAATGGATTCATCCCTCAATTTGACATATTTTCCTACACTGTCCCTATGCATACATGGGTTAATCACCAATGGTTATCTGATGTTTTACTTTTCTCAATATTTAATTGTTTTGGCATCAGCGGACTAATACTACTAAAAGTTATAGTATTGGGAGTCACCTTTCTCATTTTATTTAAAATAGTTTATCAGAAAAAAATATATTTACTGTCAATTTCCTTTATATTTCTCGCTGTTTTAGCTTCCGGGCATCGATTTCTGCTTCGTCCTTTTATTTTTAATTTTCTGTTTGTGATTATTTATTTCTATATTCTAAACGCCTATAAATATAATCAACGCAAAAAATTAATTTTTCTGTTACCATTTTTCCAAATCATCTGGAACAACTTACACGGAGGCTCTTTAATTGGAATAATTTTAATTTGCACATACCTCATCGGAGAATTAATAACCTGGAAATTAAAATTACCCTTTCAATGGAACGAAAAAAAGGCTATTAAAGAAAAAAAATACTATATTTTATTAATAGTTGCCGCGCTGTGCATGTTCTCCGGTTTAATCAATCCCAACGGATTAACTGGTGCATTCTACCCATTTCTAACTTTAACTGAACTAAACAAAAGCGGCTACCAAGATGTAATTATGAAATATATTGCTGAGTTACAACCTCCCATTAATTTATACACCTTATTTAAAATTCAGCCATACCCTTACTATAGATTACTAGTCCTCTTGTCCCTAGGAACGTTCATCATTAATTTCAGACGTTTAAATGTTACTCGATTTACAATTTATTTTATTTTTCTAGCATTCTCCTTAATTGCCAACCGCAACATTCCTACCTTTGCTCTTTTAGCAATCCCAATAAGCATTTTTAACATTAAACAAGCAAATATTCAAAAAATTTTATCTTTATCTCCAAAGATAAAACAATTCTCACTATTATTATTACAAATTATTCTTTTAGCAACAATTATAACCTGTATTTTCAAAGCAACTGCCCCACAATATCTATTCCGGAATAAAGTTATCCGAAACTTCGGATTCGGCATTATTCATCCTAAGTATCCGGAATCAGCGGTTGATTTCATCAAAAATAACAATATCTCCGGAAATCTTTTTAACACTTATGAAAGCGGTGGCTACTTAATCTGGAAAATGTTTCCGCAAAGAAAAGTATTTATTGACGGAAGAACTGAAGTATATGGGCCGCAATTTTACCAACAATATGTTCGGCTATTTGCAAACCCACAAAGTTTTGATGCAATTTCCGAAGAATTTAACATTAACTTAATTCTCTTAACCCGAATATACACGGCAACCGATCCCTTCTTGAATTATATCTACCAAAATAACCACTGGAAACTTATTTATTTTGACGAAATATCTGCCTTATTTATTAAGGATTCCTTAAGCAACCAAAAAATAATCAAAAAATACTCTCCCCTGTCTGAGCTATTGAATAACACACCTGATCAAAAAATAATAACTGGAATTTTCCCATTTACAACTTTTAAAAAGGGTGAATTCTTAAGAATTATCGGCTCCAGCAATGAAGCAATAAATGAATTCCGAAAAGCTCTTGGTGCAAATGTTCAAACTTCTCTGATCCACAACAGTATTGGCATTGTTTATCACCAACAAAAATTATATTCTCAAGCAGAACAAGAATTTTCCAAAGCAATCAGAATTTCTCCTAATTATGCCGAAGCGCATAATAACCTTGGTTCGGTTTACGCCCGAAAAAATATAACAAAGAAGGCAATCTCTGAATTTAAAAAAGCAATTGTTGCCAATCCTGAATACATCAATGCCCGTTTAAACCTGGCTACAACTTATCAAAAAATTAATGAACAGAAAAAAGCAGCTAGCCAGTATAAAAAAGTGCTTTCTCTGAACTCCGATTCGCAAGAAGCAAGAGGAAAATTAGCCGTTATCTTATATCAACAAGGCAAGCTAAATCAATCATTAAAGCATTTTAAGAAAATTTTAGATATTAATCCCAACTCATCGTTTGCTTTGAATAATCTGGGAGTTATCTATAACGCGACAGGTAAGAAAGATTTAGCGATTGAATGTTGGCTTAGGACTTTACAAATCAAACCTTACCATAAAGAAGCAACTCTAAATCTTGAAAAAATAAACACTCGTTAATCTATCTTCCTAGCCTAATCTCATGAAGACCAGTTTCGTCTTCAAAAATAACTATTTCTTTTTTAATCGCTATTACATTCCCTAAAGAAGTCTTATCTCCGACTTTAACTATTTTATTATTAACGATTGCAATTGGATTTTTTGGACTCCACATTATTCCGCTTAATCCAGAATCTTGTGATTGAGATTTCGTCTCATTAAAATTACTAGTTATTGAATAATCAAACGGATCATCGCGTCCATAAATATTAGAAAGCAAATACACCTTTTCCGAATTCAACTTTTCTGAGCCATCCGCTTCTTTTAATTCCGCTACTTTTTGATCAAATAAAGTTGTGATAGCTATAGCATCACTGTCTTTATTCTCTTCCTGAGTGCAGCCATAAATTAACACCATAATAAACACAGATAGAAAAACAAGCTTATTCATAATTTAATTATCTTGCGACACACCAACAACATAATAAACATCTAATTGGAAACGTGCTTCAAGCTTTAACGTTCCTTTTTCTGCATACTCAACGTCTAATTTATTTATCCCTAATAGCCTTTGATAGCTTTTAAGCTTTTTGAAATAACTCAAAAGATTATTATATCTACCTTGGATTTTCACTAAAATAACATCTTTCTTATAAATAAGCTCCGTATTTGAATCCGGGAAAAAGCTATGCATTGTTTCTGTCTTTAACGGTCTTATCGTTTTAATATCATTGTCAGTGGCCAAAGCTTCTTTTTCCAAATCATTCAAAAACCCGGTTAGTTCCTGTTCATTAAAAAATAAATCTTGTTGCTTAGTTATTTTACTTTGTAAATCATCAAATTTCTTTTCCAGCTTTAACAAATAATTTGTTTTTTCCTGTTTAGACTTAATCAGTGTTCGTTGAGATAAAAATTGCCTCCGAGCTGATTGATACTGGATAATAACCCCAGGAATCAACACTTGATAAATTATATACCCAACAGCAGATATAATCGTTACTGCGATTATTATTTTTTCACGATTATTCAAATTGTAGGCAGCTTTTACGTTTAATTTCATGGATTACTCTTTAATATTCTTAATCAATCGCCGCAATCTGACACTTTATCATAAAGTAAGCAGTGACATTATTTTGGTTTTCCTTATCCTTAGATTCTACTAACTTAACATCTGTAAAATAATCAGAGCTTTTCAAAGAATT
>CAZAYU010000002.1:32526-337426 GCA_964489445.1 uncultured Planctomycetia bacterium | reverse complement strand
GCTGCTTGTTTAGAATTAAACCACGTTGCAACTAGCAAACAAAAAAACACAAATAGCAAAACAGCAATCACTGATATTGTTGTTGTGAGAAATAACACTATCTGCTTATCAAACTCTTTTGTTTTTAGCTCTTCCAGAGGAAGAAGATTTATTTTAACCAAAAATGCACTCTCTTTTGAATCTCTCAAGCTGAGTCCTTCGGCCAAAGTTAAACCATTTATTTCCGAAGAAATTATTGTGTGAATCTTAGCATCTTTTCCAAATTCACTCTGACAATATTTGTTAATCGAGTCTAATCCTGCCTGAAGCTGATTAGTGCTATCTAACTTATGGAGATAATAAATCTGAGAATCCTTAAAAATAAAAGCTATTGCCACATCATTTTCCACTGAAACTAAAATAGTAATATCTTTAGGCGTAGATGTTCGAGAAATAGTTGCCCGAATAATTGCTAAACAATTTAAATCAATTACCTGCACATTTAACCCAGCTAATTTAATAGTTTTGATATACGAGTCGATAATTTCTTTTTTTACCGCTACAGCCAAAACTCTCAGTTTTCGAATTCCGGACTCACTTACATCTCCTAGCGGATAAAAATCTGTCTCCAGTTCTTCACCAGAAAACGCAATATATTTAGATACCTCCTTGCAAACTATATCCTTGATTGCCTCTGGCTTAAGAAAAGGCACGTTGAGCAAACGCAATAGTACACCATCAACTCCTATCGAAGCAATTGTATTTCTGTTTTTAACTTTATTTAATATAAGTAAATTCTTAATTGCTTGTGCAACTTCATGAGTTTTGATAATAACTCCTTCCGAAAAAGCATCCTTTGGAGTATCGACAAACAATGATTTATCTCCGCTTATAATATTTATCTTTTGTGAAGTTATTATCAAACTTACAATTTCATTTTTTTCTAATTTTGGTTTAAAAAACTTACTTTTCATTAGTTTTCCTGCCAACTACTTAGCTCAACACCTTCCATTAGTGCATCAGAAGAAAAATATGGCGGCGGATCAGAAAGTATTTCTTCGTTATATGTAATATCTACACGCCAAATTTCTCTCAAATTTAATTTATCGCCGCATATCAATGTGCCATTAAACACCGAATTCACTGCTTCCCTTAAATCAATTGCTTTCTCAGAATAAATTAATCCGGTTATATTTATCGAATCTGTCTCTTTCATTGTAATGCCTCCAGCAGACACCAAAGCTGGATTATTTCCGCTGGGAGTAATGGTTACACTGTCACGATCATTCATTTTAATTTTCTTATTCGAGGACGGTACTATCACTGTCCCGTTTAAAGTTACATCGTCTTCAAAGTTAGCATTACCAGTAATATAGTATACTCCGGTATAAGTTTCTCCTTCTTCAAAAGTATAATTGCCAGAAATTACATAGTCAGCAATTGCCTGGTAGCTAGCATAATCGACTTCTGGTAAACTAATTTCTGAGCTTTCAGTAATTTCACCATCAATATCCATTTCCATATTTCGAGTATTAGCACTGCCACCAACGCTGATGTCTCCGGTAATTGTCCCTTCGGAAGCATCTCTAAGATTGATATTCGCATTAGTATGACAAGCATAAGAAAATGCCGCACAAGCAGAACTAATTTTAGTGAGCGTTTGTGTAATCGTTCGGATGAATCCGTTCATTTCGCTCTCAGCTTGAACATTAATAGTGCTAGTTGTTCCATCTATTAGCTGAACACTGTATTCCCCATCACCAAAGGAAACATTAGAATAAATTTCTCCTTCATTATCGCTCCAGTCAGAATCAGAGCTTAAATTATCTAAAACATAACGTATACCAGATTGTAAACCTGCCTCGCCGATATAAAAAGCTTGAGTAGAAAAACGATGGTTACGCATAATTTCTGTTTCGCTAGAAGCGATGTTTAGATACCCAATTAAAAAAATAGACGTAATTAAAATAACAAACGATGCTAAAAGCAACACTATACCTTTTTTCTTCATCAAAAATCAACCTTATTCATTGTACCGCGAAAATAAATAATTACCATTAATCGTTACGATGAAAAATCCGAGAAGTTACAGTCTGGCTAGCAATTTCTTCTTCCTCGTCAGAAACAATTATTTCCACCTCTACTGACTTGATATCTCCGGCTACAGTAATTTCTGTAACACCATCTTCTTCGTAGCCGGTAAATTTTAAACTTGTAATTGGTCCGGCTAACATATAGGTGCTCCCGCCGGAAACATATCCTAGCATTTCATTCGATCCATCATTATATTTCTTAAATTCCTTTGTATTGCTGTCTTTATCCAGAAAAACTATTCTACCATCAATATCTCCACTACTAGTTACACTTGTAAAGCTACTCGCTTCTCTGAGCATCCTTACCATTTTATCCATTCCAACTCGAACGTTTTGAATAATATCTGCTCGTCGATCAGCTGTCTGCCATCCAGTATGCGCCATCCGTAAATGAGGATAAACCGCTGCTAATAATACAGATAGCAAAGCAATAACAAACAATGCTTCAATTAGGGTGAACCCTTTAACTTCGGTTGCAGATTTTTGTATCAAGAGTTACTGACTCCTCATCGCTATCAACTGAATCATTATTATTTTCATCGTACCAAGTTGTAACCGCAATAGTTTTAATAGTTGCATTCTCGTCATCATTCACAATATATTTATATCCAAGGTAATCACTAAATTCTACAGGACCTTGATCAACACTCGGCGTAAAATTATACACTACACCACTAAATACATCTTCCATTTTTCTGGTTCCTAGAAATATTACTTTGGTTAGTCTCTCTTCTTTAACACTTAGCCGTAAACTTTGAGCTAAAATATACATTAAAGGAGTAAGAGCGACAGCAATCAAAATAATTGCTGCTAACACCTCAATCAATGTAAAAGATTTATGCTTGATCATGGTCCCTCCAGACTACTTGACCCAGTAGGAATAACTACACTAATGTCTGCTCGGTTTTCATCTGCGGAAAGTGAAACACCTGTATCACTAGATAATGAAAGATTTCCTAACGATTCAAAAATAAAATCCTTATCTGAATTTATGCCTATATTAGAATCAATATCTCTTGTGTGGCCAATTTGACTGCTAGAAGAATTATATATGGCATACTGGTTGGATGAAGAATTAACACTTAATCGATAATTTTCATTATCAGTCACAGAAAGACGTCGCGTAAGCCGCAAATCAGAAATAAGTTTACGCGCAGCAGTTTTTACACGCATTTTAGTGATTAGTTCTCCACTGAAACGTGGAATGGCAATTGCGCTTAGCACTCCTAAAACAACAACAACAAAGAGAAGCTCAATTAAAGTATAACTTGGCTTGCCCATTTACACTTAATAAAACAGAAGTATTTTTTCAGAATATTAACAATTATTAATGCCCAGAAGTATTACAGCTAACTCTGTATGTTGTTCCATTCATTGAATAATTAGCAAACGTACCACTGGGACATGTAGGCGCACCATCTGGATAATAAGTAGTATTGTTGCTAACATCAGTTAATACTGAAGGCCAATCTCCAGCATCTAGATGATATTGTTCGATCATTGTATTCATGGTGGCTTGGTTTGCTTTGCAAGCATTAATTTTAGCAGTGGCTGTAGTTGTGGTAATTCGACCTAAAGCAATGGCAGCAATAATAGCAATTACAATAACCACAAACAAAATTTCAATTAAAGTAAACCCTTTTCTTCTTTCTAACATTTTCTTCATATTTACCTCCTATAAACTATGTTATTAGTACTTGTGAAGATTAGTTTAACACGAAAAACTTCTTTTACAATATTATTGTTTAATGTTGTTTGTGTTTATCAGCCATGAACAAGATACTATTTAGATCATATTGCTACCTTGCAGACATTTCCTTTATTACATCAAATATCGGTAAATATATTGCCACTGCAATTGTTCCCACTAGAAAAGCCATCAGGAATGTCAGCAAAGGTTCAATTTTAACTACCAGCCGTTTAACTACATCATCCACTTCCTGGTCTAGCCCTTCAGCAGATTTTTCTAACATATACCCTAATTTCCCGGATTCTTCTCCGGTCGATATCATTTGCACTACTCCGGCAGGAAAAATATTTTGTTTTTGTAATGGTTCAGATATTAGGCCACCACGACGAACACTATCTATCATTGCGTTTGTTATTTTAGAGATAACACTATTTTCAGCTACTTTATCTGCAATCTTTAAAGAATCAATTACTCCTACCCCACTGGTAACCATATCACCAAAAGTCCGGATAAAACGGGCAACAGTCGCCTTACAAACTAATTTTCCAAAAATTGGTATATTCATCTTAGATTTATCAAAATAATTACGAAATTTTACTGTCTTATTTATTGTTTTATAAAAAAATCCTAAGCCGCTCAGCAAGATTATAATTAACCACCAAAATTTTCGGGCACAATTACTAGCACCAATTAGCAATAAAGTAGGCAAAGGAAGCGATAAATGCATCCGATCGTAAACACTTTTAAAAACCGGGACAATAAATATCACTAGAAAACCAACAACTAAAACAGCTAATGTTCCCACAACTACCGGATAGGCAAATGCTCCTCTTACGCTACGCTTTAGCGCCTCTTGTTTTTCCAAATGGTCAGCAAGTCGTTCTAAAACTTTTTTTAATACTCCTCCGCTTTCTCCGGCCTCAACCATCCCTACAAAGAAATCACTAAATACTGCCTTATGCTTTTCCATAGCCTTAGATAAAGACACGCCGCCTTCTATATTTATCCTTATTTCAGAAATAATTATTTTTAGATAAGAGCTATCTGTTTGCTTCTCTAATGCTTCTAAAGATTTATTTAAAGTCAACCCGGCACCAACCATTGTTGAAAGCTGACGAGAAAAAACAACTAATTCCTGGGGAGAAACACGTTTAGCACCAAAGATAATCAGCCCTTTTTCCCGCTTAACAGAAGTAGGATAAAATCCCATATCTTTTAACTTTTCGGTTAATTCTGCTTCATTGTAAGCTTCAATGCTTCCCTTGTATGATTTACCATCAGCATCTTTAGCTAGATAAGCGTAACGGGCCATTAAACTCCTTCGAAAATAACTTTTCCTATTTCTTCTGCAGTAGAAATACCTTCGGAAATTTTCTTTCTTCCATTTTCCTGAAGCGTACTCATTCCTTCTTTAATAGCTACTTTTTTAATTTCCGAAGCCGGTTTTTTTTCTAAAATTAACTTCTGAATGTTCTCGCTCACAATCATTAGCTCGCAAATACCTGTTCTTCCTTTATACCCCGTATTATAGCAACTATCACAACCTCTACCTTTACATTCCGAACAAATTCTCCGTGCTAATCTTTGGGCTATGCAACCGATAATCGTAGAAGCAATCAAAAACGGTTCGACACCCATATCCACCAAACGAGTAATCGCACTGGGAGCATCATTAGTATGTAAAGTGCTTAGCACCAAATGCCCTGTTAGCGCGGCTTGAATAGCAATTTCTGCTGTTTCTTTATCACGTATTTCCCCAACCATTACAATATCCGGATCCTGACGAAGAATAGTTCTTAGGCTAGTAGCAAATGTCATATTGATCCCTTCATCAACCTGAATTTGATTAATCCTATCCAACTTATACTCAACCGGGTTTTCAATGGTAATAATATTTTTTTCTTGTGAGCTAAGCTGTTTTAGTAAAGCATAAAGCGTTGTTGTCTTACCACTTCCTGTGGGTCCAGTGATTAGCATCATACCATGAGGTTTTTTAGCTAGTTCTTTAAATCTCAACTCATCTTCCTTAGTAAAGCCTAATTTCTCTAAGCTAATAAGCATCGCTGTCTTATCAAAAACCCTCATTACAATTTTTTCTCCACAAATTGTCAGCATTGACGAAACTCGAATGTCATATTCTTTTCCTTCTTTTTTTAACACTATATGCCCATCCTGCGGCCGTCGACGTTCAGTAATATCCATGTTTGATAAAATTTTAATTCGCGAAACCACTGCCGGCTTGATATGTTTAGGAATATTCATAATATCATGAAGTGCCCCGTCAATTCTATAACGAACAACCATCTCCGGCTCTTGAGGCTCAATATGAATATCGCTGGCTTTTGCGATAATTCCACCACCGATAAGATCGTTGACCAATTTAACAATGGGTATCTCTTCAATGTTACGCGTTTGTTCTGCCTCAGACTCCTCTATCTTGTCAGCAGTAACTTTAAGTTTTTCTAGCCGCATATCAACCAACGCCTGTTTGCTAGTATCAGCAACCTTATAGCACTTATCAATTGCCTCCGTAATATCTTTTTCTGATGCTTTTAGGGGTTTCACAGCACAACCAGTCAACAAGCATAATTCATCAACAACCGGTAAATTAGAGGGATCCGGCAATGCCACACATAAGCTGTCACCGTCAATTTTTACAGCAATTGCCTTGTATTTACGAGCCACATCTTCGGGAATCATCATTGTAATCTGAGGCTTAAACTTTTCAGCTTTTAAGTTTACTTTTTGATATTCCAGCATATTATCTACCTCGCGTATTTTACTATTTATTTTATCTCATTATCTTTTATACAGAAATTAACAGTTAGGTTGTAATTCTATTAGGTATTTTATACTTTATCCACTAATTTGCAAATATTAATACTAATCAATTATGTTTAGATTATTTCACTCTAAACATTCAATTAGAAAAATTCATTTGTTTATCAACCATGGTGTTAGTTTTTTCAGAATAATATTTTTTTGTTGCTATTATATTTTCCAAAAAAATATTTACTTCATTTGATCAACCATTTTTTTAACCATTTTAGCAATCGCCAAAGAACTAGTTAAACCCGGAGATTCAATACCGATAAGATTAATAAACCCCGGAAAACCTTCACCGCTTTCTTCTTTAATGATAAAATCTCGAAATTCTTGCATTGGAGAACTAAGTTTTGGACGAATTCCAGAAGTATCCGGGCTTAAATCACCAAGGTCAATAAACGGTAAGAATGTTTTTACATTATTAAAAAAGATATCCTTTTTAGATTCATCTATTTGGTAGTCAACATCGTCCACATACTGATCGTCAGGGCCCAACCGTAAACCACTACATAAATCTAATGTAGCATGTATCCCTAATCCTGAACCTTTATTGTCAGGAACTGGATATACCAATCTATTAATCATTTTCCCTTTATTATTTCCCACACGAAAATAATCACCTTTTGAATATCTTATGCGGTACCCATTATTTTTTATTCCGACCATCTCTGCGACTTTATCTGCATAAAGACCGGCAGAATTAACTACAATTCTTGTTTTAAACTCAAAACACTCTCCCCGCCTATCAGTTACCCAAATCTTAAACCCATCTTTAATCTTATCAATAGCAACTACTTTACTATCATAAACAATATCAACACCTTGTGATGTTGATACAAATGATAATTTTTTCATTAGCCCGTGTGAATCTATAATTCCAGTCGAAGGAGAATAAATAGCACCGACAGCATTAACACGAGGTTCCATTCGTAATAACTCATTTTTGGAGATAAGCTTTATGTCACTGATTCCATTATTCAAGCCTGTTTTAAAAATATTTTCTAGCTCCTCCATTTCTTGGCTATCTTTAGCAACAATAACTTTAGTAGTTTGTACACATCCAACATTATTTTTTCGGCAATACTCATATACTAATTTTCTTCCCTCAATACAAGTTTTTGTTTTTAATGAATCTTGCGGGTAGTAAATTCCGGCATGAATTACTTCACTGTTCCTAGAGCTTGTTTCTTGCCCAAATGAAAGATGTTTCTCTAGAATTAAAATATCAGAATATTTTTTAGAAAGTTCATACGCACAAGCTAACCCTACAACCCCCGATCCAATAACTGCAATATTTACCTTTTCCATAAAATATTATTAGCTTAGGTGTTAACGGTATTGTTAGACTATAATTTCGAAATTCTCTGGTAAGTATTTACGAAGTACACTAAAATTACTATTTATCACTTCTAAGAAAATAATCCTAATTTATTCTTGTCCTCTTTCCCAGTAGGAAGGGTTATCTTTGATTAATTTTAGAAATACCTTTACAATTTGAGGATCTAATTGAGTTCCGGATGATTTTTTTAATTCAGTAATTATTGCTCTTCGTGGTAAACACTTGCGATACGAACGCTCGGAATTCATAGCGTCAAATGCGTCGGCAACCGAGATAATCCTTGATCCTAAGGGTATCTTTTCACCCTGAAGGCCATCCGGATATCCTTCTCCGTTATACCACTCATGATGATAAAGAATAATATCTTTTTCGCGTGATAAAAAGTCTAGAGGTTTAAGTATCTCTACTCCATCCCGTGGATGCTTGCGCATTATTTTTTGCTCCTCGTCATCAAGCTTACCCGGCTTCTTTAATATTTCATCCATTACACCAAGTTTACCTAGATCGTGAAGTATTGCTGCACGTTCAATAACCCTTTGTTCCCTGCGAGCAAGCTTCATGTCTTTAGCGATAGCCAAAGAATACTTAGCTACCCGCTTTGAATGGCCACGAACATAAGGGTCTTTTGCTTCCTCAGTTCGGATTAAAACGGTTATTGTATCAATTTCCGCGCGTTCCAGCTTCGCATAAATATTTGCAAGATTCTTATTCAATAGCTGAAGCTTTCGATTATCTTTGACCTCCCGAACTAATAAATAACCCATCAACCCTAAAGCTAGACTAAGTAAAATTTCACCAGAGATAATACTAACATTGGGATAAATAAATACATCGTAAAGACGAAAGACAACAAACAGCAAAATAACAATAACTACAAATAGCTTAGGAAATGCCCCCCCTAAATTATTATTTTCCCTTTCCATTGCCCGAATTTTTCGTTTTTTTGCCCTTAATCCCATAGTAAATATATTTTACAATATTTTATTATATTCTCAAGCTTATTATTAGAAATAATCTCTGATAGATTCTGCCAATAAAATATTTCTTTTCTTATTTATTTACCATCTATGGTATAATATTGTAATATATTTTGAGAGTATAGACTATCTCTTAACTTATTTTTCCTCTAGGCATGTCTGAGTTAGAAACTAGAATTTATGAGCATTGTATCTGCAAGGTTTAGATTAGTAGTAGTTCAGTTGATATCGTCTGCATTATTTATTCTATTGGTACCAATGTTAGTGAGTTGCTCCACTCCTAAAGCTCCTTTAAATTATTCCGAAAACTGGAAATCGTCAAAGTTTAGCAAAAACTCCGAGACAAAAAACCAAATCTGGGATTATCTTCAAGAAAAAAAAATTACTATTTCAAAACCCCTCAACTTAATTGAACTCATTGATATCGCCTTATTCAACAGTCCATCTACTCATTTAGCCTGGGAAGCAACTCGAGTAAAAGAAGCCGAAATATACCAAGCTAAAAGCAAATTCTATCCACAACTAACTATTAGCGCTTCTGCTCAAAGAGAAAAAGCCGAGGCAAACCAACCTACAGCTGATATCAACGATTTTAAATACGGACCAGCCTCACAAATAACATACTTGCTTCTTGATTTCGGAGGCCGAAAAGCAGATGTCGAAGAAGCATCGTTAAGGCTATTAGCAGCTAATTTTCAATTTAACCAATCAATTCAAGATTTGCTTTTAGAAGTAGAAAAATCATACTATGTACTCTATAGCAACCAATCAGAATTAAAAGCGGCTCGCATTAATTTAAAAGAAACAAGATTGCTTCTTAATGCTGCTCAACAAAAATTTCAAGCTGGCCTGGTATCTAAGCTTAATATCCTGGAGGCTCAGTATAACTATGATAATTCAGCTTACAATTTTCAAAAAGCAAGCAGCAATATTAAAATTGCAAAAGCAAACCTAGCTCAAGTTTTAGGGTTCCCGCCAAACATCAATTTAGAGGTTACTACCCCATTAAGAGAAATACCAACAGACATAAGCTCTCAAGACATCCATCAACTCATCAAAACCTCCCTGACAAGCAAACCAAACATTATGTCCTTAAAAAAAACTTTACAAGCACAAAAGGAAGCTGTAAAAGCAGCTAGCTCTGATTTATGGCCAGAAATTACTATTGGCGGATCAGCCGCGAAGAATTGGTACAAATACTACAATTTACAAAAAGAATATAATAACGATTCCGAATACGCCGGATATCTGAATGTCACCTGGAACATTTTTGATGGTTTTTACAATCTTAATAAAAAACAAGCTCAAGAAGCCACTCTAGAAGCAGAATACCAAAAATTAAGTCAGGCAGAACTCACAGCTAGCCTAAACATATGGACCAACTATTACGCATTTAAAACAGCCCGTAAAGAATACACATCCGCCAAAGCTTCTTTTAACAATGCAAAAGCAATATACAATTCAATTTCAGAAAATTACCAGGCTGGATTAAAAGATATTCTGGACTTAATTAAGACTAAAAGCCAACTGTCAGAAGCAAGCAGCAACTTGATCCAATCCGAAAATAATTTATTCATCAGCTTAGCTAATTTAGCCCATGCTACCGGATCAATCACCAAAAGGAAAAAAGAACTCAGCACAACACTATTAAATTATTAACTATGTTAAAAGAAAATAGTACACATTAAAAAAGCATTAACAATGAGTCACAAAAATAAAGTATTATCCCGTTTCAAAAAACTTATAGGAATCATCTGCCTAATTACTTTTTTTCTACTATTTGCAATTCATCTAAAAGATCGAAATAAAAAGACACTAAACTCTACAATATCTCCCCGTCCAGTACAAACAGCACTTTCGATTCAAAAAAATATTCCGGTCTATATTGAAACATTCGGAACTCTTTCGTCTTTAGACAACGTTGATATTAAATCGCAAGTTACCGGAAAGATAAAAGAAGTCCATTTTAAAGAGGGAGATAAAGTGTCAAAGGGAGATTTGTTGTTTACAGTAGGGCCTGAAGAATTTAAAACAAATCTTAATAAAGCCAAAGCAGCACTCAACCAGGATAACGCTGATTTAGAATTTAAAAAAGATACTCTTAAAAGAAATAAAAGCCTTATTGCTAATGAATATATTTCCGAACAAGAATTCGAAAAATATAAGACTGATGTTGAAATAGCCCAGTCAAAGGTCCATTTAGATAAAGCAGTATTTATTCTCGAAGAAATAATTCTGAAATATTGCTATATATGTTCCCCAATCAACGGGGTAACTGGAAAATTACTAATTGATCCTGGCAATATCGTTCCAGCAAATAATGGACCGGCATTAGTCAACATAAAAACAACTGACAGCCTAAATGTTGATTTTACTATATCAGAACGATATTTACCAAAATTACGTACAGCAATGGCCAAGGCCAAGCTAAAAGTAAACATCTATATTGATGAAGACAAAAACAGCCCCTACTTTGGTGAGTTATCTTTTCTGGATAACACTGTTGATGTCTCCAGCGGAACTATCGGTTTAACTGCTATTGTTTCTAACAAACAAGATGCCCTCTGGCCCGGACAATTTGTCTCTGTACGTTTGATTCTAGGAATTACCGAAAATGCTGTTTTAGTTCCTTACGAAGCTATTCAATTCGGACAAAACGGACCTTACTTATTTACGGTTAACAAAAATAACCAAGCAGAATTGCATCAGGTAGAAACCGGCCAAAAGTATAACGATACAATTGAAATTACCAAAGGAGTAGGGCCAAAAGAAACAATAGTAACCGCTGGACAAATGGGTTTAAGCCCACAAGTTTTCGTTATCAATATCGACCAGCAAAAACAAAATAATCCTGTTAAGCAATAAAAGCAGACCAGTATATACCTAATATTTTTATTATATTAATTAATAAGGTTCGTAGATGCTATGAATTTTTCTGAAATTTTCATCAAAAAACCAATAATGACCTGCCTGTGTATGGTGTGTACACTTTTATTCGGCATTTCCTCTTATTTTAAACTACCAGTAAGCGATCTGCCTGTAGTCGATTGCCCAGTTATAACAATTACCGCAAATTACCCCGGAGCAAGCCCAGCAACTATGGCTTCTACTGTGGCTTCCCCTTTAGAAAATGAATGTATGCAAATTCCCGGCCTGCAAAGTGTCATTTCTGATAATACTGAAGGCCAAACTTCAATTACGTTAACTTTTGATTTAAACCGTAATGTAGATTTAGCTGCTCCGGATGTCCAAGCAGCCATTTCCCGAGCAATGCCAAATCTTCCCAGCGATCTACCTCAACAGCCAATATATTCCAAGAACAATCCTTCTGATTCTCCAATATTCTATTTAATGGTAACTTCAGATACTCTCACCCCCGGACAGCTATACGACTTTGGCAATCGAACAATTGGGCAAAAAATAAGCATGGTTGAAGGAGTGTCCCAAGTCCAAGTATGGGGAGCGAAAACTGCTATCCGCATCCAAGTTGATCCTGGTAAACTTGCTTCATTAGAAATTGGAATTGATGAAGTTGCACAAGCAGTCAAAGCGGGTACTGTTACAATACCCGCTGGAAGCTTAAATGGTCAAGCACACACTTTTTCTCTTGAACCTGAGGGTCAGTTAACTAGCGCTCAAGACTACCAAAAGCTTATTATTGCCTACCGCAATAATGCCCCGATAAAACTTAAAGATGTAGCAAACTGTATTGATAGTCTCCAAAATGACGTAGTTCGTGTAATGTATGGACATGCTCAAGGGAAAATCCGTGCCGGAGGAGTATGCCTGGCTATTCGCAGAGCCGCCGGAGCTAATACTGTTGCGTTGAGTGCAAAAATTAGAAAAACCATCGAAGAACTTAGAATCCAAATACCAGCTTCAGTAAATTTAGATATTTTCTATGATAAATCCGTCAAAATAATTGAATCAGTAAACGACGTAAAAGGCACAATTGTTCTAGCGCTGCTTCTCGTTATTCTAGTAATATTTTTATTTATCGGGCGATTCGCAGATACAATCATTCCGGCAACAGTTCTCCCTCTAACACTTGTCGGAACATTTGCAATTATGCTCGCTTGTGGTTTTAGTCTAGACACTCTCTCCTTGATGGCTCTCACTCTTTCAGTAGGATTTTTAGTAGATGATGCTATCGTAGTTTTAGAAAATAGCGACCGTCATATTGCTGCCGGAAAAAAACCACTAAACGCAGCCATAAACAGCATGAAGGAAATTACCGGAACAGTCATCTCTACAAGCGTCTCTTTAATGATTGTGTTTATCCCTTTAGTGTTCATGGGAGGGATTGTTGGCCGAAATTTTAAAGAATTTGCATTGACAGTTATAATCGCAATAGCTTTTTCAACGTTAATGGCTCTTACCTTAACTCCCATGATGTGTGCTCGAATGCTAAAAGGAACAAAGTCTCAAAAAACAAAATTAGAAATTTTTATTAATAGATTTGTTAATATACTTACTAACCAATACGGAACCGCTTTAAGATGGGTCCTTGAACACCGCTTTATCTCTATTTTATTATGGGCAATCTGTCTTTTGGGAACGTTTTGGCTATTTATAGTTCTCCCTAAAACATTTATTCCCGAAGGAGACAGCGGAGCAATAATGGGCCAAATGGTTACAGCTCAGGGAACATCTACTGAAAAAATTAGACAATTCCAAAACAAAATAAACCAAACATTAAAAGCAAATCCGGCAGTAGAACAAATTTTAACCGTAACTGGAGCACAACCAGGTGCTGACCAAAGCACAGGGCCAGTTATTGCAATTTTAAAACCACCCAACAAAAGAAAAATCATTCAAAAAGTAGTTCAAGAGCTAAGAGTAAGTTTGGCAAGTATTCCTTTAGGTTTTACTTATGTCCAAGCAATGCCCGCGCTTAACTTAAGCACCGGCGGTGAAAGCACAGCTACAGGAAGCAAGTACTCGTATACTATCAACGGCGAAAATCGTGATCAACTTTACCGCTGTGCCTTAAAGTTAGAAAAAGAAATGAAGATTCTTCCCGGTTTTACCGGAATTCAAAATAGCGTAAAACTTAATATGCCTCAGTTAAAAATAAAAATATTTAGAGACCGTGCCTCTACTTTGGGAATCACTGCCAAAGATATAGAATATGCCTTAAGCCTTGCTTATGCCGGAGGAAAAGTAACCACTTACAAAACAGATGTTGACCAATACGACGTTATTGTCGAGCTTAATAAAAATTATCAAAAAATTCCTCAAAACTTATCCCAAATATACGTCCGTTCAGGAATAACTAACAAGCTCATCCCTCTGGACTCCTTAGCCCAGTGGAAAGAAGAAGTGGGACCTCAAAATGTGCCCCATTTCGATCAACTTAACTCCGCAACCATTTCTTTTAACCTAGAAACAAATATTGCTTTAGGCACAGCCACTAAAGCATTAGCCAATGCTGCTAAAGATATTTTGGAGCCAGGCATCAGTGGAACATTCCAAGGAGAAGCACAAGAGTTTGAAGAAGCTGTAGCCAGCATGGGAATTCTGCTGCTAGTTTCTGTATTTTTGATGTATGTTATTTTGGGCATCCTTTATGAAAGCTATATCCATCCGCTTACTGTATTAACCACTCTACCAGTAGCCGCTTTTGGTGGCTTAGCTACCCTTCTGATTTTAGGATCAGAATTGTCTATGTACGCGTATATTGGAATGTTCATGCTATTAGGTATAGTTTCTAAAAATGGGATTATGATGGTTGATTTTGCTAACCAGAACTTAGCAGAAGGAACAACTTCTAGCTTTGAAGCTATACACAATGCCTGCCTTACCCGTTTTCGGCCAATCTTAATGACCGGCATGTCCACAATAATGGGAGCAATCCCCATTGCTCTTGGCTTTGGCGCTGACGGTGCCTCGCGTCAACCTTTAGGTTTAATTATTGTCGGCGGATTAGCCTTTGCGCAAGTAATAACTCTGTTTGTTACTCCGGGGATATTTCTCTATATGCAAGAATTTCAAGAAAAGTTCTTGGATCGTTTCGAGCTTAGCCGCTCAACTGCAGCAAAAAAACACAACTAGTCTTTTATTAAGACATGCACCAATTTAAGACCCATTATTTTCAGTCATTTCACTTTCTAAGTGATTAGCTGTCGTCCCTTGGAATCCGTCTATCTCAAGTGTTCGCTCCAATTGGCGCTTATACCTAGCAACATGCCCTCCACTAAGTCGGTAAGCTTCTGCAGCCTTCTCTATTAACTTGCCGGCTTCTTCATGTTTACGATAAAAGAAATCAAATGACTTCTCCAAGCTTAATAAACCAGATTGAAATTTCTTCGCATTTTTAACAACTTCTAAATTACGCACGCTAATTATAATAATCTGTAAAAAAGCATAAAATGTATTTGGGCTGACTGGTATAACTTTATTATTCTGGGCATACTCATATATCCGCGAAGGCTGGTTAAGATAATTTTTCTCGGCAATAGTCTCATAATATATTGCTTCGGAAGGAATAAACATTAATGCAAAGTCTGCAGTTCCTTTTTCCGGTTTAACATACTTATTATTAATGCTTTTAATTTGAATTTTTAAAGCATTTTCATAGCTTTTCCAATATTTATTTTTTTCTTCTAAAGAAGGCGCTTCTAAATACTTTTGATAGTCATCACGAGGAAACTTTGCATCAATAGGAATAATTACATCTTTTATTTTTACTACCGCGTCAACCTGTTCACGTCCTTCGATTAAGTATTGACGTTCCCAAATTCCTTTAGGCAATACCCTTTCTAGCATTTCTTCCAGTATTGCCTCTCCATAGTTTCCTCTGAGTTTGGGAACCTGCAATAAATCTTTTAACGACCGCCCCAATTGTTGAGCCTCTTCCTGCTGTTGAACAATCTTATGCATAGCCGCACCCATGTCTTTTATTGTATCGATTGTTTTTACTGTATGATCAGAAATTAAATCCTTCGAACGACCAATCTCCTGGCGGGCAGTATCTATCTCTTTATGTATTGAAGACTGAAAATTAATAAATTGCTCACGCAGAGAAGCATCAATTTTTGCAGAAATATCTACAACTGGTTTTTTAAAAAAAAATATTAATATAAGAATTATTAATAATCCAATTATTCCTAACAACACTACTGTTACAAATTCCATGCCTTACCTGCCTCCTGATCTTTAATCTGTTATATGTATCTTTTTGAGTTTTGTTTATTATAGCACTATGAAATAAATACCACAAACATATCTGGTTAACCTTTTATGAACTTAAATTTTAAGTTTTTATTTTGTAAGCCTTTTTAGGTTATTCATTGCATTTTTATTATTTTTAGGCTAATTCAAGCTTATAAATGCCATCTCAAAAATACTATTTGTTTTATTTTGACTTTTACAGCTTGAATGATAAAATTGTTCTACACTTAATTAACAAAAAAAAGGAGGCTCATGGTCAAATTTACCGAAGAAAAAGAAAAATTGATTTGTTCCTTTTCAGGAAGACTAGACAGCACCAATTGTATAAAATGGGAAGAAAATCTTTTAGAAAAAATAGCAGAAGCGGGAACACCAGTTGTATTTAATCTTGAAAAAGTAAACTATATTGCTTCAGGATTCTTACGAATTTGTCTTCAGGCATCAAAGAAAGTAAAACCGGAAAACTTCCTAATAGTTGGTGCTTGCTCTTACACAAAAAAGGTATTTAAAATTTCCCAGCTAGATAAACAGCTAAATGTTAAATAATCTGCTGTTAACATTTCTAAAAATTTAAAAACTGGATATTCAGACAATCAAGGAATCACAGAATATTCCGTTATCCATAATTTTATGTCTGTCAACATAAATGCTCGGCTGGCTAATAACTCCGTCTAAATGTAACTGGATATTATTTGTTCCGCCATACGAAAGATTATTTCCCGTAGCAATATGTACACTTCCAATAACCTTTTCATCTTCTAAAACATTACCAGAAAACTTTGCTTTTGGGTTAAGGCCAATACCTAGTTCTGCTACTTTATAAGCATTTTTGCCTGCTTGGGAAAGACGTTTTTTTACTACCAGAGACTGCTCTCCTTGAATATCACAAACTATTCCACCTTTAACACGAAAAATTAACGGGGAATTTAAAATTCCTAAATTTGGAAAAGAAACATCTACAACATACGTTCCTTCCGAAGAACTAGGGGAAAAAGACACTTCTCCTTCTGGTAAATTACCATAAGCACCAGAATAATTAAGAATTCCACCATTACGTCCAAAAAATTTGCTGTTTCCCACTGTAAACGAAATGCTAGTGCCTAATTTAGTAGTAATACGCACCATCTGGGACTCTTTAAACAGATTGTAAATATTCTCTGAATTTTGTCTCAGTTTTAGATAGTCAACATCAAGGCAACGATTAATAATCTCTTCAGTAACCGAAGGCATTGTGGCTATCCGAGCGCCATGTAAAGTAGCATTTATTCTAGCTTGGGTATGTGTTAGTGATTTATTAGTTGCCAGAACTAAGACATCATAGTTGAGCATCATATTCCCAACTTCTGGAGATGGCTCTCAGAGCATGCTCTCGAGAAACATCAACAACGATAATCTTAGTTTTTGAGCTTATTGTTTTAGCGTAGGAAAATAAATTTTGCCCAAGGCTTTCTTTGATTGTATCAGTAACAATAAGGCAAGACTCATCCTTTGTTAGGCTAAGAGAATTTATGAAAATTGCATTTAATGCTGACTCGTGAATCATTCCTACGTATTTTTAAGCTACCATAGATTAAGTCCAGTCTCTGAATCGTAGCGGCGCTCTAGTTTTGCACCGGAAAGCTCCTGGATATAATACTCAGCGGCAAATACTATTGAACCGGGCATTAAGTGCCCTCCATAAGTCTGGCCTTGATGGTCAGCTAGGCTAATATGGGCATGAACAAACACTGCAGAATTGCTTAATGATATGTTGCCACTACAAAAAGATATTTCTAATTTTTTATCCAAGCTAAAACATTCGGCATACTGCTTCTCATCCTGATTATAATAGCCTAGTTTTACTCCAATTACCGCACCAATGATCGAGAACACTCCTAGCGATATACCCTCTTCCCGGCAAAAATCAGTCAATGACAACAAAAGATCCGAGTTAGCTTTAAACCTACCAATGAATGCCCTTGCTCTCTCTACCTTCATATTTCTCCTTTTGAATAGTCTAAAGGAATATGTTTACCAATCATATCCTAGAACATTCTTCAAAGTAATATTTTTTACAATCAAGCTCCCATTATTATCTTCATAGTATTCAACAGAAACTGGATCACTTGCTTCCACATCACTAAAATTGACCGTCTCGCTACCATTAATAATTTTAGCACTCTTAGGCACCTTGAATGTATAATTATTACCCAAAGATTCTATCACTAACGCTGAGCTAACCCAGTCTGTCTCTACCACTCTTCCTTCAACAGTTTTTGTCTGACAACTACTATTGTTTAGATTGTCTTTTCCGTACCCACTAAGCAGAGTAAATAACAATAGCATCAATATAAAAATTGTTTTTGCACCCTTACACATTTTGCCTCCTTTTTTTTGATTTACTATGAATATTATCTCTTAATTAAAAAAATATGACAAGGCTACTTCAGGTGGGATTATCATTCTATAGATAAATAAATTATGCTGTTAACAGCTTTTTTATCTTACCCAGCAATATCTTGTGATCAAACGGCTTAGCAATGTAGGCATCAGCGCCAACTTTCTCACCCAACATCTTATCTTCTTCCTGAGCTTTAGCGGTAAGCATAATTATCGGAATTTTGTTATATCGAGAATCAGCTTTGAGCGAACCACAGACATGATATCCATCCATTTTAGGCATCATTGCGTCTAACAAAATTAAATCCGGATTCTCCTGGCAAACTTTATCCAATCCCTCTTGGCCATCACCAGCAATTAACACTTCATAACCTGAATATTCAAGCCTGATTTTAATCGCCTTGACAAGCTGTTGCTCATCTTCAATTACTAATATTCTTTTCTTATCCATAAAATGTTACACTCAGTTAATCTAGAAAAAATTATTTTAAGAAATAGCTTTTCTAATTTTTTCTAATAATATTTGCGAAGTAAACGGCTTAACAACATAGTCAAAAGCCCCAAGCTTGCTAGCCTGAGCAATATCGTCACTTTGTGCTTTTGCGGTAAGCATAATAACTGGTATATGTTTGATATCAGAAGAGTTCTTTAAACGAGAAAGCATTGTTAAACCATCCATCTCCGGCATCATCATATCTAACAAAATCAAATCCGGTTTTTCCTTGCGCGCTACTTCTAAACCTTCTCGGCCATTACAAGCAGATAATACTTCATAGCCAGAGTATTTAAGCCTAATTTGAACAGCTTTAATTAATTCTTGCTCATCTTCAACTACTAATATTCGTTTTTTTGACATTTTTAAGTTATTTTCTTGTTAGATACGCTTATTATACATTCATGAAATATCTACCTTGCTAATCATATCTTCTGCAGATTGCACATCATCAGGATAAGTCAAGCAATCAAAATAAAATTCTATTTTGTCAGATAGCTTTCTTCTGACTAAATAACTATCCAACGCGCTATTTAACCTCTTTTTTACTTTTAGCATGCCTTGCTTATCACAATCAGCTAAAACAACTACTGAACCCATAGACACATTAATTACTGTATCTCCCTCTTCACTGCTACGCAAACTATCTCGCAGAACATCTTCCATACCTCTTAGCGCTGAATCAAGCAAACCACCAGATAACTCTTGCCTTAATCTTTCCGGATCAACTAAAGACATTTTAACTAAACTAACCTTTGTTAATTGGCCAGACGCTTTATCTTCTCCAGAACAGATACACTCTTTCAGTAAGGATTTCAATAACGACTTAGGATCATATTTTGGTAAAAGAAAGTAGAATTTAGTTCCTTCTTCTAATTCTGATTTTACCCATATTTTACCTTGGTGCTCTTTGATTAACTCTTTGGTTATCGCTAAGCCTAATCCTGTCCCCTTCTCACCCGAACCAGTTGTTCGCCCAAACTGCTGAAAACGATCAAAAACTTTATCAATGCTTTCTGAAGCAATACCGATTCCTGTATCCTTAACAATAAATTCGACTTCTTTATGTTTATCAACCATTTTAACGATAATCTCTCCACTATCCGGCGTAAATTTAATAGCGTTATTAATTAGATTGGTAAATATTTGGAATACACTATCAGAGTCAGCATAAATAGCTATTTGCGGAGAATAAGGCACAATCCTAAGATTTATCTTTTTCTCGTTAATTCCCGGCCTAAGCGTAAGCACCACACTTTCTACTATCTTTACAACATCTACTAATTCTTTTTTTAGCTCTGTAGTCCCTGATTCTATTTTTGAAATATTTAAAAGATTGCCAATTAACCGAGCCAAGCGGTCAATATTTCCTTGTATAATATTAACATACTCTCTCTGCCCTTCAGTTAATTTTCCGGGTATTTCATCAGCAATAATTGCCGTAAATTCCTTCATTGTGGTCAATGGAGTACGCAATTCATGGGAAACAATAGAGATGAATTCTGTTTTCATCCTGTCCATTTCTTTTTCCCGGGTAATATCTCTTAAGATGGCTACTATCCCGATAATCTTTCCTTCTATGTCTTTTACCGGAGATATACTGCTACGAAACACCACGCTCTTGTTTTTCTGAACAATATTAATTTCTCGAACAATTGAGCGCATCTCACGATGTGACTCCTTAAACATCTTGTCGAGCCCAAATAATCTTAGTTTCTCATTTAAAACCTTACTAGTCACCGAAATATTTAGTCCAAAACCGAGCATCATTCTTGCTTGTGGATTAAAAACAACCACTTCATCCTTTTGATCAAGCATGATCACCCCTTCGGGGATACTTTTGACCATTGACTCCATTCTTGTTTTTTCGGCAGTAACTGCTTTCTGCAATCTACCAATAGCATTAGACGTTTGATTTATAATAGTATAAATTCCTTTTACGTCACCTTCACTAAATGCATTATTTTTGCAGCTAGCAAGGTTAATCATTCCGACAATTCGCCCATACATAGAAAACGGAACATTAAAAAAAGAACGAAGTTCTTCGCAGCCTTTCTGAACGGTACCACAATTATTTTCATCAAAAGGAATCAGTATTTCCTTTATTTCTTTTTCCTGGATATCTTCTCCAGTTAACAAACTAGCAGACTCAACAAGACTTTTCCTTATAACATGCTTATAGTTTAAAGCTTGCAAATTAAGTGGCTTAAAAATGATATTCACCGTATCAGACTCAAAAAATAATGCTGCACAAAGATCATACTCGATAATCTTTGATAATTCTGACATTATCAATTTTAATAGCAACTGATGCTCTGAAGTGTATGAAATTGCTTTAGCTATTTCACCAAGAACCGAAAGATCAAATTTTCTGTCTGTCGGTTCGGAAACAACTCCTTTAAAAAAAGTTCTTATCTTTTCGTATTCTTCTAAAAATTTCATTTTTAGTACTAATACCCTTATGGTCTATCTTACCTATTGCTCCAAACAGCAATATTTTAGCACTTTTTGTTGACAGCGCAAGAATATAAAATCCTTATTTTTGCCAAAAAAATACCATCTGTTTACTAAAAATACCACCTAATTATAATCTTTCGTAAATACCATTTCTACTCAAGTATTATTTACCTTGCTGTAAGCATTATTTTTACTTTATCTTTCTTGCTTCAGGTAAGACTGCTTGAATTACTTTAGGCAGCTTTTTAAAAACAGCTTTATACGTCTGGTTGTACTGATCTTTACCCCCGATTAGTCTAAACACAAGCGGCATTACTTTTTTAGCTTGTTCAGTCATTGCATGAGAAATATTTTGAATATCCCATTGAGCATGAGAGTCTTCTCTTAACCGTGATATATGATAAAGTTCACGAGCATTTACTCTAATCAACGCTCTTCTTTTATGAGCATTAGTCAAAATATAAGAAGCAACTTGCGGAATTTCTTTTTTTAGCTCATCATGTAATCTATTCGTTTGCTCAATAATTTCTTGGAAATAACCGGCTTGCCCAATTTCATTAATTGACTCCGGAATAATAACTCCCAATAGCGGATCATAACCTTGAGTAGTAATTGTTGACATCCGGTGCCTTTTTAATTGCCCAAAACATGCTGCTGACAATTCTATGTCAAACGTTAAATTAACATATTCAAATTCTCTAGGCAAGGAATCATAAAATTGTAAATTTCGCCAAGCCGCTTTGAAAATATTTTCCTTTTCTGCTGAGGAATAACATTCAACTATTTTTTTACACTGCCCATAAGGTAAGCTTGTGGAAGAATGCAATAACGCGGCAACAATGACATTATCGCCGTTTTCTGTAAATTCTGACAATTGAACATCATTTGTTAAATTTTGGTAGCCACTAACGTTTACCTTTTTGACAACCTCATCACTCGTTTTTTTTAATTCAGGATATGTATTTTTATCACGTGCATTAGCCTCATAAAAAATAAGAATAGACGGGGCTACTGCCTTTATTTGATCATAAATAGCCTTACCTAGATTATTAACCTCCAACAAATGGTGAGAAGCAAACCGCCGCAGCATTAATTCTAAATTCCGAGCATTAACAGTTAGCCCAACTTGCGATTCCGTAGATAACCCAGTAACATAACGAGCATCTTCCTTCGCCCATCCTTCCAATAAACTATGGTTTTTAGGATCGTTAGCTAATTGGGAATGTTTCTTAAACTCATGCTCCTTTAACTGTTTAAATAAATATGTGTAGGCCTGATTCTGTTTTTGGATAATCTTAACAAATTCATCTTCAAGCCTAGTGCCTTTAACCTCTTGTGGCACCACAAATCCTTTATCTAGTGTAATATATCTTTGCGATTTTTCAGTGTAGGAACAAAGTCGGAATTTTTCTATCTCCTCCATGCTTAAACGGGAAACTCCTAGAATATCCAAGTTAAATACCGCATGTTCAGCAACTGAATGGTGACCCATCTTAAAAATAATCGTTTTGTTTGACTTACGAGTTTTTTCCACCTCACTACGGGCATCCTTTCGTAGCTCATTTACTGGGCGTGGATCACGACTTATCCGAGCGTAAGCCGCTGATATTACTTCTGGAGTAACATCATCCCGTGGCTCTGATTTTGATTTAAGCTCTTCTAAGACTTCTGCATCAATATTGTATCCGGCTAAATAAACTTTCATTAACTGCTACCCTTTTCCTTCTTTTCTACTTCTTCATTGTCTGCCTGCCAAGGCGGGCTAACAATACATAAAAATTTCAAAATATTCTTGCCAACATTCTTAATATATTGATTCGCTCCTTCTGGAATATAAATAGCACAGCCTTTTTCAACTGAAAATTGTTGATTGTTAATATGCATTAATCCTTCTCCATCAATAATATAATACACTTCTGATGATTGTTTAATCCGATGACAACAGGTTGTTTCACCCGGCAATACTTCTGCGTGCGCCAAGCTATACCCGATATTTAGTTGTTCTTTATCCGGATGAAAGAATTCCCGCAACAAAGAGCAATCCCCGGCAATAAACTGTTGGCAATCTTCTAAACGCCTTACAAACATAAAAACTATACTCCTGCCTTTGCAAAATAATACCTTAACATTCAAAAAAGGTCAATTTTAATTTTATAGAAATACTTATTCTAATAAGGCAAAAAACGTAAACATTCCATTATGCAACAGCTTTTGCTACCTTGGTACATATTTTAATTGTTGAAAGTCAAGATCCAATATTGGTTTCTTACGCGAATCATAGGTAAGTACAGCAGGATGAAACAACGGAATAATTTTGATTTTTCCGTAAAAAGCTTCAGCAATAAATATCGTTCCATGAATTTTACTGATCCCCTGAATCTTAGATTTAATGTTGAATTTATTCATAATGTATGCGGTAGCAAAATTGCCTAAGCAACAAATAATTGCCGGTTTTATAAAATTAATCTGACAATTTAAATAAGGCGTGCAAGCCTCTATTTCTAAATTTTGCGGATTACGATTTTTTGGAGGACGACATTTTAAAACATTACAAATAAAAATTTTCTCTCTAGTTAAACCAGCAATTAGCAATAGTTCATCCAACACTTTTCCAGCTTTACCACAAAACGGTTTTCCGGTTGCATCTTCATTGGCCCCCGGTGCCTCCCCAACAAACATAACCTTCGCCGAAGAGTTACCTTCTCCAAAAACAGGATTAATGCGCATGCTCCCTAATAAACATTTATTACAATTATTGACTTGCTCTCTAAGCTTTTGCATTATTTTGAGAGTATTTACTCCACATTAACGAAAATAACCATTGCTAGAATTTATACTTCGAAAACCCTATTATTTTATCTATATACTACATCAAATTTTTACTTAGTAGGCCTGTATTATAAGCTATAATATAAGAGGAAACAAGAAAAATCACAGCTATTGCAAGACCGCTCCCTCAAAAACTTCTCCTCTCTGTTATGCTTAGCCTCTTTTGACAATTACCATCTCACACTTAAAATGCTCTTTCTTAACATTCAAAAAGCATGCACGCTAATAATAAAATGGATATACTTTCCTTATTGACTAACTACTAAGTACGCTTGAAGATTCAAATGGAATTAAGAACCCCTCGTTTTATCCTTGCAATGAATACTTCCCGCTAAATACCCTGTAGAAAAAGCCTGCTGAAGATTATACCCTCCACTTTTTCCGGTAGATTCTATTATTTCGCCGGCAAAATAAACACCAGGTAAAATATTTGATTCCATAGTTCGGGGATTTATTTCTTTTATAGACACACCACCACAGGTTACCATTGCTTCATCAAAAGACAAACTACCAATAATTGTCAAAGGAAAATTTTTAAGATTAGTTATTATATCTAAGCGCTCCTGTTTAGATGTTTGACTTATTGTTTTTCCAGTCTGTACCATTAATAAGGATAAAAAGACTTCCACCATTCTTTTAGGTAATAAATTTCCTAAAAGGCTTTTAATCTTGGCTTTGCCACAAGTATTCATCTTTTTTATAAAAGCACTTTCTAATTCTTCCTTTTTATAATCAGGACAAAAATCAAGTGTAATTTTTACTTTCTTAAATTTGATAAGCATTGGCAAAATATCACCACTAGCATCTAAAACCAATGGCCCAGACAAACCAAAGTGGGTAAATATCATTTCACCAACTGAAGAAACCGTTTTTCTATTATCACACTTAACAGTTATCTGCACATTATCAAAGGAAAGCCCTTGTAATTCCTTGATAAAGCTTTCTTCCACTACTAACGGCACAAGGCCCGGACTAAGATTAGTTATTTTGTGACCCAATTGTCTTGCCATAACAAATCCATCACCAGTTGAGCCAGTAGCTTGGTAAGTTACTCCACCTGTTGCGATAATAACCTTCTTGGCCTTAAAATAATAATTATTCTTGCAACTTAGCGAAAAATAATCACTATGACTGGCAACACTTACGACACGTTTACTAAAAACCATTGTTACATTATTTTCCTTTAAATAATTTTCTAAAACTACATTCACTGATTTTGCTTTATTAGTTATCGGTAAAATTCTCCCCCGATTTTCTACTTTTAACCTTAAGCCTTTGGCCTTAAAAAATTCTTTTAGATCATTGCTAAAAAATTTAAAAAAAGCAGTTCGGTAGAATTCCGGATTCGGACTAAATTTTTTTAAGAAAACCTCTAGGAGTGCTGTATTAGTTAGATTGCAGCGACCATTGCTAGTAATGAGAATCTTGCGGCCAATAATCTTATTACGTTCAATTAAAATTACCATTTGCTTAGATTGACCAGCTCTAATCGCTGCCATACATCCAGCCGCACCTGCTCCAATTATCGCCACATCGTATACTCTATTTTTAATTGTCATTAGCTGATTTTAGCGCCAATTGATGAAATTGCAATAAAAGTAAGTAACAAAACAAAGCATAAAATAGTCAACAGAACAAACTTTATTTCCCCACCTCTAGATTATAGCTTATTCTAGCAGAAACAATCTCAATAAAATAAGTAAAATATCATAAGTTAAAAAAAGATTATCCGACTATCTTCAACTTGTTTTTGCGAGTAAGTTTTTTTATACAACTCTCTCTTTTTAAAGCTGCAAATTTAGTTGGCTTTTCTTCTGAGTGGATTAATTTTACAGGGTAACGATAACTGTATAACGACAGCCATCGCCAGAATTATATACACATACTAAGGCATAATCAAAATAGCAACTCAATTAAAGTCCTTTGCTTAAGGCATTCTTTTTATCCTTTGATAAAAAGAATGGGGTCATCTATTAAACAAAACTAGAACTACTTTGCTAACAACAAACCAATTATTGAACCTTGTTTGTTATGAACATCTGTTAAAAAAGTTATTAAAAAAAGTCCAGGCAAGTTTCGGCTAGTAGCTTGTACCCATCTCTTTAGCTGCCTCATCAAAAAGCTCATCGATTAGTTGCTTTACTGGTAAGATCTTTTTTACTTTTGTGACATTACTTCCGGCAAATACAACAGCATTATCCAAGTCACCGATTGAAGCGTTACACAAAGCTTTCGCTATGCAATAAGGTGCTGTAGCAGGATCGCAAGTTATAAGACATTTATAAACACAGTTAAAATAATCTTTTTCTCCCCGCATTATTCTCTCAATGAAGGCAGTTCTTATTGCTCTTCCCGGTAAACCAACAGGACTTTTTATAACAACCACATCGTCAGCTTGAGCTTTAAGATACAACTGTTTGAATTCATCAGCCACGGAACACTCATCGGTAGCAACAAACCGGGTCCCCATTTGTACACCTTTTGCACCCAATTTAATAAATTTAGCTATATCTTTACCATCAAATATGCCTCCAGCGGCAATAACCGGTATAGATATATTTGAATCCTTTTCATATTCGCCAACTATTTTCAAGACATCACTTACTATATTTTCTAGGCTATTGCCTGAATTTTCATTTAAATCCTCAAATTTAAATCCTAAGTGGCCTCCAGCTTGAGGGCCTTCAACAATAATTGCATCAGGAAACCGCTGATAACGGTTGCTCCATGCTTTTATAATAATCTTGGCAGCCTTAGCTGAAGAAACAATGGGAATTAGTTTTATGGGAGATTTTTCAGTAAATTTCGGCAATTTTATCGGTAAGCCTGCTCCCGAAATTATAAAATCTGCTTTTTCTTCCATAGCAACTTGTACCAGTTCTTGATAATTAGTGAGAGCTACCATTATATTCACCCCAATAATACCGGAAGATAATTCTCTCGCCTTTGAAATTTCATTTCGAAGAGCCTCTCTTGAGGCATGCAGATAGTCGGATTCATTCTCAGGAATACCATAAGCAAGTCCAACACTAGCAATTGTTCCAGCTCCACCACAATTAGCAACTGCGGCAACTAAAGGTGCCATGGATACCTTAACCCCCATGCCACCTTGGATGATTGGCACTTCTACTCTTAAATCTCCGATCATTAATGGCTTTAGTTTAGACATACTTATTACCTGCGATCATACAGTTACAGCTAATTTGGTGAAAAGGTACAAAATAAGTTTATGCGAATTATTTTGGGTTTCCTTACTTGCTACAACTAGGAAAACCTCTCTTTATTTACAGGACCTTATTATATTAGAATTATACGCTATTAGCAAGAAAATTCCATTACTGAAAGATAATTACCACATAGACGTGTCCTATTTTGTCCGGTATTTTTTAGCTAAGAGTAGCGTAATTATTTAGGAGATAAAGAGCAACCGCTTGCCCAGTATGGAAAAGTGGACAAATCCTGCGAAGTACATTGTTTATTTGCGTACCATTGCTCTCTCTCCTGCACATTGTCCAAAAATATCGTTCCCCAGAAAAAAAACGAACAGCTCGAAAGAGAACTGTTCACCAAGCGTCAAAACTGGGGTGGCTGGATGAAGCAGGTTCGACCTGTTTCCTTACTTAAGCCCCTCCTTTTTCACAATTATACCACTTCCTGAAAAAAAGAAAAGCCGGCTTGAAAGTAAGACGTAAAAAGGTGTCTGTTGCCCTTTTACAGCATTTTTTCTATAGAAGCTTTTTTGGCAGCGTACGATTTGTCCAAACCGATTACAATGGCTAGATCACAAAAGGAAATAGCCGTTTCAAATTCACCTGCGTCTACCATGATCGATATCCCCCTTTCAACAAAGCGCAGCGCCGGCAGGTATTTGGCTAATTGAGAACTATTTTTCGCCTGCGCCTCCTCTAGATATTCGCCGGCACGCTCTACCGCTTGTCGACATAAAAGAAAATCGTCAACTTGATAGGCGTCTTCTGCCAAAAGGTCATAGATAAAAAACTTCACCGCATTAGGGATCGAGTTAAACTTTTCAAGAAAATTCAGTAAATATCGCTTTCCGTTCTCACTACCGCTAAGTAGTGCTTCGCTATGACCTACAAAAACATTTTCCAATATCTCATCCGGTTTTTTAACAAGCCGTTTGCGTCGCTCTGCCATTTCCGTGCTCCATCCTCTTATTGCCAAATTTACTTCCTAAATTCTGGGGTGGGTGACGAGATTTGAACTCGCGACAACTTGAGCCACAGTCAAGCACTCTACCAAACTGAGCTACACCCACCAAAAATTATACAAATTTATTACTTATTTTTTTTACCAGCGATGGAATAACTTTGCTAGAATAAACCAATTAGAACAATCATATTCTTAAATCGTAATTTTTCTTCATGTTATTTAAAACGCTGCTGCTTTATTCTGAAGAAGATTTTTCTTTATTTTTAAATATGTCAGTAAAATTATCCCCTATATTCTTAAACGTATCAATCATTGTGCCTATCGTTAAATCCTCCATTTTTCCCGCACCCTTAACAACCCCATCTTTAGTGCCACCAGTTAGTGTTTTAAGTATAGTAAACGGATTTATATTAAAGGCTCCGCTAATTTTGTTTTTAAGCGAAGAAAAATCAAGATTAGGTGAATCCATTTTTGTTTTTATCTGGAAATTAATTGCTGTTTTCCCCTGATTATTTCTAAAACACGCAACTACCGTTCTAATAGTTCCTGCTTTAGAGTAAGCGCTGTCCCCTGCTTCTTCTTTACGCATATACTCTATCTTATCCAAAGATAAAGTAGAATCAATGGTAAGATCATTATCTTCTGAAACTAAATTAGAGCTTAAAGAAAATGACGCCTCTCTTATTCCAATATTATCCACCCGGCAACTAAGCGGATAATAGCTATTGAACATAGAGTAATCAAAGTTATCAATTTTTAAATTTAAATCCATGTTTTTTTTCTGATAATTTACCCATCCGTCTAAGCGAACTCTTCCGGCTACTTTTTCTGAATCAAAAGTCGAGAATACAGATGTACTACCTTTAAGCTTAAATTTAGAAAATCTAGGATAGGTAAAACCTCTAACGTGTAAAGAAATATCTCCTAGAATAATTTGCATAAAACGCCTGTCTTTGTTGGTAACTTCAATTGAAGAATCCTGGAGGTAAAAATCATTTATTGTTACAGAAATACTCTTTGTATTATCTGCAACTGAAGAATCGTTAGCTAAACGAGCTTTCTGGCCGTGATTAGAACCATCGCTATCAAAGTTCGAGGTAGCAATTGTTCTGCTTTTAAGATTCGTATCTGCAGTAAAAGGAGATAAGCAAACTCCTTTTTCGTCTTTGACTATCTTCAAGCGAAGACCTTCTAGGCGAACCGCCCTTAGGCTTAAATGATAAGTAAATGGATTGTAGAACCCTAAAGACACGCTGGCTGTCTTAAGGGATAAATCTTCACATTCAAATTCCTTAACTCTTACACTAAACGGAAACCGAAAAGAAAATTCTTTTATGTTTGCCTGGATACCAAAATTGTCCCGGATGGCAGAAATAAGTAAATCTTTTCCCTGGGCATTAGCAAATACAAAGATAGCCCCATAAATTAAAATCAATATTACCAATACGATAGCAACAAAAATCGAAATTTTCTTCATTGTTTCTCCCTCGTTAAATACTGCTTTGGATATCTTATAGCTACTTAATCTTTTTTAATATACTCGGTTTACTACCAAATAATTATCAATAAAGTATGTTATTTTAAAAAAAACTACGTGCCCGGCAGGAATCGAACCTGCAACCCCCTACTTAGAAGGCAGGTGCTCTATCCGATTGAGCTACGGGCACAAAAATTTTGATTTAACTTATATGGTCGGGAGGGTGAGATTCGAACTCACGATCCCTTGCTCCCAAAGCAAGTGCGTTGAACCAGGCTACGCTACCTCCCGAAAAAAATACTATCTGCAAAGCTACTTATTATTTTCTCAGCACTATAAGTAAATATTCAAAGTAAATTAGTTTAAAACCCCAGATTTATTTAACTTATTATACGTATTTTCTCAGCGCTGTAAAGCTCTTTTGTAAACAACTAAAAAACATCACGCTTTGCAATTTTAAGGATACACAACACTTTTAAAATTATTTTTAACTAAGAGTCCAAATTAATAAAGTCTTCTATCCGGTCGGCTTCATTCTTCTTTATTTTTCTTGTCTATTCGTGCACTTTCTAAATGTCGATGTAATATCTCCTGTACTTGTTGGTAGACATTTGGATTAGAAGCAATATACCCGACAGTTTTGTAAGAAAGCAGGTCACCGCTAAGACTGCTTAGCCGGCCCCCGGCTTCTTCAATAATTGATACTCCACCGGCGAAATCCCAAGGACGATCATGAAATTCTACGCCAAAATCAAGCTTTCCTTCTGCAATATAGGAAAGTTGACGCACTGAAGAGCCAAGCATGCGAACATTAAATACTTTTTTAGCCAGTTCATCTAAAACTTCCAGCATAATTTTTGAATTATGGCGAATACTAGAATCAAAAGATATTGAACAATCATTTAAGTCAGATAAAGAAGATACTTTAATATTTTCTCCATTTTTATATGCACCATTTTTTTTCTCCCCCACATACAATTCGTCATCTTTAGGCATATAAATAACTCCAGCCACAAACTCCTGTTTATACAACACCCCTATTGATACCCCAAATATATCAATGTTACGCATAAAATTATGTGTGCCATCAAGAGGATCAATAATCCAGAGAAAATCACGTTCAGCATTATCAAAGCCACTTTCTTCAGCAATAATTCCGTGATTAGAAAATTTTGCCTTCACCCTGTCAATGATTAATTCTTCTGCTTCTTTATCTAGGTTAGTAGCAAAATTGCGATCACCTTTCTTTTCGATCCGCGTAATTTTTCCAAAGTTATCCCATAAAAAGGCCCCTGCTTCTTTTGCAGCCTCTATCGCCGTATCTACAATTTCTTTCATTCTTAACCCTCCCGTATAAAGCTAGCTATTAAATTCTGCCGCGATATTTTTTTAAAATCTGTTGAGTTTCTTTTCGAATAGCATCATCTTTAAGTTTTTTCCGTTTATCAAAAACATGTTTGCCTTTTGCTAAACCAATCTCCATCTTAGCAAAACCTCTTACATTAAAATAAACTCTCAAAGGAATAATTGTAAACCCTTTTTGAACTACAGAACTAATTAGCTTCCTTATTTCTTGCTTACGAACAAGTAATTTTCTAATTCTCTTCGGATCAGTTTTAAAGAAAGAACTTTTCTCAAATTCCGGAATATGCATATTATATAGAAATAATTGATTTCCTTCAACGCGAGCAAAGCTTTCTCCAAGCGAACAGTTACTTGTCCGCAAAGACTTAACTTCATTGCCCTTAAGCTCTATTCCGGCCTCAATAGTCTCGGAAATTTGATAATTATGCCTTGCTTTTCTGTTTGTTGCTACTGCTTTTATCATATTTGTGATTATAGCATACGATAATTGGTTAACAAGACAATAAATCACCGCATACTCTTGTTTAACAGGGTAAATTTGGTATAATTATATCAATCCTAAAAGCCCCTGTGGTGAAATTGGCAGACACGCTAGCTTCAGGAGCTAGTTCTCGTAAGAGAATGGAGGTTCAAATCCTCTCGGGGGCACCAAGTTAATTTTGTATATTATAACAAATAATAACCCTGGATGAATACTTTTTTCATTGGAGAGGTGGCTGAGTCTGGTTTAAAGTGCCGGTCTCGAAAACCGGTGGTTACTTTTTAGTGATCCCAGGGTTCAAATCCCTGCCTCTCCGCCAAAATTTTGTCTAGAAAAACCTGGTAAGGCTTCTCTAGACAAACAGGCTAAAAACTCAAATAATCATCAACCACTAACGGAAGTTGTAAAGTTTCTTTAATGTGTCGTATCCTTTGAGCAGAATAAGGATGAGTTTTAAAGTAAGATAGCGGCCGTATTTCTTTTTTACTTTCTAGGTAAAGCTTCTCCAACACTTGTATGCCAGCAGAGGAATTGTAGCCAACAGCTTCACAATATTTTACTGCCAACTCATCAGCGTTAAACTCATCCTGTCGAGAATATGCAGTAAACAGTTGGGCAAGAGCAAAAGAAACACCACTAGCAAAATTCCTATCTGCAGGAACTTGCATAGAAGCAATTACCACCAAGTTATACCCCATTGCCGCCTGAAGCCGCTTAATGTGATGTCGACTAACAACATGCCCTGCTTCATGAGCAAGGATAAACGCCAACTGATCATCATTATCCAATAATTCTAAAAGATCCTTAAAAATATAAATATACCCTCCAGGAAGACTAAAAGCATTCACTTGCCCTTTTCCATTTTTATCCTCCTCAATAATATAGAAATAATAACTTATCCCCTGGCGATCAACAACATTTGCTATTTTTTTACCAATTTCCGACACTCTTTTAATGTCATCCGGATTATTAGAAATTTTAAATTCACGAGCAATGCTTTTAGCAATATTTTGCCCCATGCTAATTTCTCTCTCGGAAGAATAGAAATAAACATCTTGCTTCCTTGTCCCCACATTATACTCAGTAGTAAAGCACCCATTTAAAAACATTATAGAAAATAAAAAAAATATAGAAAAAAAAGAAGGCAAAATAAAATTAAAAACTAATTGGCAATTACGAATAAAGAAAGTTACAAACATCAACGGTTACTAATCTGGCCTTATCGACAAGGCTAAAGTAAATCACCTTTAGTAAAAAGGGAGATTAAAGGGCACCCCTGCAGGGCTAATGCTTTAGCTGCGCCTTCTTCTCTGTCCACTACAACAATTGCGCAAACAACTTCTATACTTTCTTTCTTTAACACATCTATCGCCTTAATTAAAGAAGAACCACTAGTTGCAACATCATCAACGATCACCACGCGATCACCTGGTAAAAGCAGCTGTCCTTCAACTAACTTTTGACGACCATATTTTTTGGGTGATTTTCTAATCAAAAACCCTTTTAATCTTCTCTTATCCTTGTAGGCCAATAAACAAACTCCACTAACTATTGGATCAGCACCCAAAGTCGGCCCTCCGATAGCTTGAATAGAATAATCATTTATTTCTTTGAAAATAAGACGAGATATTAAATATACTCCTTCAGGGCTTAAACTTACTTTTCGCACATCAACATAATAATTACTGGTTTTTCCTGAAGAAAGTATTATTTTTTTCTTAAATAATGCTTCTTTCTTGATCAAGGAAAGCAACTGTTGTTTTTCCTTCATAAAAATCCTCCGTTAGACATATAGTATTTTAACCTTACAAACCTTTTAATCACCATTGATATTTATAAGATATAAGCTTTATTAATTATACCGAAAAATAAAACCCTTGCAAACATTCATTTTTGTGGATATAATTTTTGGCATACCCTAAAAAGATATTGCAGTGCTATAAAGGAGAGAACAATGTTTAAAAATTTAATGAATTTTTGGAAAGGAAAAGATTTTCTGAGCTTGGTACTAAAGGAATTTAAGGATATGCTTGATGATACTGAAAAAATGTTTACTTCTGTTTGCCGAAAATTAATTGACAACCAGGATGAACCAGGTCTAAAAAACAACATATACAAGCTTGATAAAAAAGTGAATACTTTGCAAAAAAATATCAGAAAACGAGTCATTGAGCATCTTTCGATTCAACCTACAGTAGATATCCCCACCTCTCTGCTTTTAATGAGTGTAGTAAAAGATGCTGAACGCGTAGGAGATTTCGCTAAAAACTTATTTGAAGTAAACGGACTATTAAGCAGCCCAATAGATAAGGAAGAATACATACAATTATTTAACAATATTGAGAAAGACATCTCACAATTATTCCAAGAAACTAAACAAGCATTCATTGAGTCCGATGAGGATAAAGCTGCCGAATCATGGAATTATAAAAAGGAAATTTCCCAGAAATGCGATAATATTATTAAAAGTTTGGCAAAAAGCCAACTACCCGCAAACAAAGCAGTCTGTTTTACTTTAATGGCCAGATATTTTAAGCGAATTGCCTCTCACCTTACAAATATCGCCACCTCAGTTATTCTCCCTTTGACTGATCTTGATTATTTCGACGAGAACAGAACTTAAACATACTTCTATTCATAAATATGTCTAATTTCTGCAAATATTTTTTTATCAGCAGGAGCTAAATCTAAGCTATCTACTTCCTTAGTATTAAAAAAAGAAAATCGGTGACAATCTATTGCTTTAGGCTTACCATCAATAATAGAACACTTAAATAAAGAAATATTTATTTTTAACCGGTCGTCTTCATCAAAAAACTTGCCTATTAAACTAACTGCTTTTATACCAACACCCAGTTCTTCCTTTATTTCCCGGACAACTGCAGCTTTTGGAGATTCATTATTTTCAACTACTCCACCGGGAAACTCCCATAACAGTCCATAAGTATCCTCTTTCTTTCTTTGAGATAGCAAGAATTTATTACCTTCTGTAATAAAAGCCGCCGCCACATCGATATTTTTCTTCATAGTTTTTTAAGCAATTTCTTATCAAAAATATTATCTAAACCAATAAGACAACTAGGATCAAAATATCTTTTTAGTTCGGCCATTTCTTTAATTTCTCTGTCAGAATACATAATTTTTAAATAAGATTTTTTAATCTTTCCGATTCCATGCTCAGCAGAAACAGTTCCCCCCAATGCTACTGCTTCCTGACAAAAACTCGTAAGACATTCTCTAGCAAAATTTCCTTCCTTATCATTTTGAGGAAGAAAATTAAAATGCAAATGAGATTCCCCGATATGACCAAAATTAACATAATCTATTTTTTCATCTTTGACCTTACGCTTGTAGCAAGCATACATTTCCTTAAAATTATTTTGAGGAACAGCAATATCTCCTGCCACTTTTACTTGCCCGGTTTGACGTAAATACTCATTAATAATCTGGGGTAGCTTATGTCTAAACTCAAAAACCCGCTTACGCTCCTGGATAGTATCAGCAATGATGCTTTCCTTCGAGCCACTATTTTTTTCCATTAATTGCCCCCATTTTTCTAAAAACAAGTCATAATCTTTTTCATCCTTAACCTCTTGTTCAAAATATACCGCACTGTCAGATTCTGGTATAAAAGTATAATATTTTTTAAGCATATTTAGTGAATTATTATCAAAAAATTCTAAAGAGGCTATCTTAAGGGCTCCCTTTTCCTTCATTATTCTTGCATCATTAATGAAATTGAAAGCCTTGTTTTCATCTTTAAAAAATACTAAACCGTCAAAAATACCAAAGGGAATACTTTGCAACTTTAGTGAGCAAGAAACAATCATACCCAAAGTACCTTCACTCCCGATAAATAAATCTATTAAATCCATATTGTCACACACATAATATCCAGCTTGAGTTTTACTTTTTGGCATTTTGTAGGATGGTAATCTAAAACTATATTTTTCACCAGAAGATACAAAGTTGAATGATCTTTTATCAGCATATATATCTCCTCTTTTAATATCAATAATTTTCCCGCTAGAAAGAATAACTTTAATGCCTAGAACATAGTTTCTTATTGATCCATAGCCAAACCCCCTAACCCCAGAAGCAGCAGTAGAAACTGCACCACCAATAAATGCTAGTGATTCTGTCGGCTGAGCTCTCAGGGTCAATTTATGTTTATTAGCTTCTAATTCTAACTGTTCCAATGTCACCCCCGCCTCTAAATGCATGTTCTGCTGATCAACGTCAATGCTTATTATTTTATTTAACTTTTCCAGAGAAATAATCACCCCTTCTACAGGAACACACCCTCCAGTTGTTCCAGTACGCCCTGCAGAAACAGTAAATGGTTGATTTTCTTTTAAAAGATTATTGACGAGTATTAATGCTTCATCTTGTGACTGAGGAATATATAAAGCGGAAGCTTTACCATGAAAATTAGATGTATCATCTAAGTAATTTTGCAAATATTCAGGCTTATTATTTGAAATCATGTCAAAAAGTGCTCAAAATAATACCTTAGCCATATATTTCTACCTTTTTAGTAAAAAATATGTAGAACTCATTAAAATTCAAAATTAACACTTACAGCTAATGCCTCTGAATCAAAAAACTGCCCTTCTAAATTAACCCAAGCTTTTGCATTCAAAGGAAAATCAAAACCACAAATTAATCCTACAGACTTAGTTGTGTCAGACATCTTTCTTTTTCTTTCTTCACCAATCCAGTGAATGTAATCAACCCTGGACCATTTAACCCCTAAATAAGGCGTAACTACTGACAATTTATAAGAAGCTAGAAGAGACCCCTGCCAGTCATCTAAAATTGCTTTATTCTTCACATTACCTAAATGAACTGATTGAGGATGTACGCTTATATGTTGAAAACCGAGTACTATTTTTAAATTTTCATGGTTATAGGCTCTAATCCGGAATCCATAGCCTCCGGCAAATGAATTAGAATAATCTGCTTCATCACCAAGGTTAGGATATTGTTTGATGTTACCTGCGCCGCCTTTTAAATCAATGGATAGCCAATTGTAGACACCATAAGAAAGTTGAAAAAAGTGCTGAAGAGACTTTAGCTTACCATAATTATTTTTTAGCTCGCGCTTAAATATTGTATAGCTCTGGAATCCTCCTATAAATTTTTTACCCTCTGGCAACCTTGTGCCATAGCAAGGAGCCCCATAGACATTGGATACACACAACCACACACAAGGAATTATTAAACTAAGAAATTTTTTCAGGCTTAAAATTAAAGGCTTGCCAGATAATATAATCGACATACAAGTAGTATTGCTTATCTTACTAAGGATACCTCTCGTTTGTCCAAACGCCAGATTGATTTAATGTTATAGTTTGATCCTTGAAAGAACCATCTAGCCTGGTAGCTGTAACAATAAACGTATTCGGTGTCGCTTCAACTACATACTGCCAATCTAAGCTTGCATCCTTATCGATGGCATCTAAATCAATGTCATTACTTAAAGCCGATTCAAGGTTAGGGCTTTGTGCGTCAATATAATGTTCATTATCAATCCGATATATTTTTTCCGCCTGCGCAATCAAGCCTAAAGCCCGTTTTGCCTTACCACCCTTAGCCCTTTCTACAGATTGAATAAACTGCGGAATAGCAAAACTTGCTAATATCATAACTATTATTACAACAATTATTAATTCAACTAAGGTAAAACTTTTTTTCATGATTTTGCTCCTCCTTAGATTTTGCATGATGCACAAATAAATTTAAAAATACTTCCATTTTTTTTCTATAAAAAACCAAAATAATTTTTCAGGATAACTACTTACACCAGCTATTCCATATATCACCGAGTTAGATTATGTATAATTGTATCATTATTTGAATACAATTGGAATACAAAAAATCATTCAAGCAATGATATGCTCTGAATTGTACACAATTAATATATGCTAATTATTAAACAGGCAAGTCTAGACTGCAAGAAATAAGCTCAAATAATTAAGTGCAGGATTGGATAAGAGGAAAAAAATACTGCTCTCTCACTGCTACACTTGGATTCTCTCGGACATCCTCCTCTTCAGCAGGATTATCAAGGAAAGTCATATCCTTCATGTAAAACCCAAAATCGTTAACGTCAAAACCGTTAAAATCTTCTAGCCTCCTCGTAAGTACCTGTGGAGAAGTGTCAGTAAAAATAACTTGGTTTACACCAGCAGTCTTATTAAATGTATAAGTTACCGTTTTTAATCCTGTCAACGTTCCTGTTCCATCATCTTGGGAAATAGTAAGCACTGTTGCTCCATCCCATACTAAAGCAGGATTATCTACCGTTCCTTTACCATTCATAATGTTCTTCTGCAAATGTTCTAGCACAAATGTTAAATCATTAACTACGTTAACTTTCCGCTCAGAAGACTTAAAAAAAGTTCGACTAGCAAGATCAAAAGAAATTGCCCCAAGCACTACTATCCCCATTAATACAATTGCAATTATTAACTCAACTAATGTAACTGTTTTTTTCATTTTTTTGTTTACACGTAATTTTAATAATAAAATTTGCTAACTAACGCCCTTCTGCAACAACTGTTACTATCACTTCCCGGTAATCATGGCTAGTTGCATATACATCATAAGACCCACTATACTCTTCCCCGCCTATGTCACGAATAGCAACATCATCAAGGGGTGGATTCCTAAGAAGACTTAAAGAATGACCTCCAGGTTGCAGTGGATAAGCGCCTAAAATATCATCCCAAAGATCTTCACGTACTTCTTTATGCAGCCTTTCTAAAGCACTACGACTTAAGTTAGCCGCTACAAGTCGTCGGTTAGCTCTTAGCACATACTTACGTGCAGCAGTAAACGCAGCTAATAACCCGCCGAATACGATGCTCAGAATCACAAGTCCAACAATTATTTCTGTTAAAGTGAACGCTTTCTTTTCCATGCTAATAAACTACTTATATTTTTTATTGTTGCTCAACAATAAAATTTTCAAAAAGCTGGAGAAGTGTCTCCGTTCTGATCCATCGTCCACGTTCCAGCTGCCCCTTGAGAACCTTTGTCACCTGTAGCTGTTCCGGTAAATGTTGTAGCAGTAGAAGAATCAACTTTGTAAACCCAGTTTGGGCCCACTGGTAAATCCAAGCTTAATAATGTATTACACCCTGCAGTATCCCCACAACCCTTATATTCAGTAGATTCCAAACGATACATATCTTCAGCAGCCTTAATTAATCTTAGTAATGTCTGTGCTTCCTTATCTACTGCCTTTTCTTTAGCTTTCTTGTAAGCAGGCATAGCAAAGGTAGCAATTACTCCAATAATTACAACCACAATAAGTAACTCAATCATTGTTAATGCCTTGGGTTTCTTATTGTGGTTTCTCATTTTCTTTTTAAACATTAAAACTAAAATACTTTACTTAAATTTACGGAGTCCAGCCTGTAAGATCCCAAACACCATCTTGGGTTATCGAAATCGTTTCACCATTGTTAGGGCCACCCTCTCTAGTTGCTATGGCAGTAAACGTAGTGGTAGTAGGCCCACTAACTGCATAATTCCAATCAGATTCTGCATCTAATTCTGCAAGCTCAACATAGCCCCCTATTCCATTTTCATCATTTGCATTATCAACTTCTACAACAACGTACGTATCGTTTTCTGCCCGAAACATTTTTTCTCCTTGAGCTATCAAACCTAAGGAATGTCTCGCTTTCCCGCCCATAGTTCGTTCAACTGCCCGAGTATACTGTGGAATAGCAAATGTGGCCAGTATACCCACGATAATTACAACAATTATCAACTCAATCAACGTAAACCCTTTTCTCATCTCTCCCTCCTTTTTTAGATATGTTATCTTTCCCATCCTGTCTTTTTTATACCACACATTAATACTTTATGTCAATTACTTTATCATTCTCCGAAAACAAAATCACCCAGCCATTGCCGACATTTTGAACAATGGCAAAAACAAAGCAACAACTAAAGCACCAATGACTGCCCCCATCACCACAATCATAACCGGCTCAAACAAAGTAATTAACCTTTCCACACGTGTTGTTAAATCCCGGCGAAAATGCTTGGATATCTTCTCAAAAACATTAGGCATTGTGCCAGATTCTTCTCCAATCCGAGCCATTTCCGAAACTAGCGGAGGAAAAATACCCTGACGATTAAATTCATCCGACAACGGATTGCCAGATCGAACTCGTTGCCCAATAAATGTTATTTTTTTTTCAAAGACAGAGTTGCCTACGCTTTGTGCTGTAGTTTCCAGAGTATAAACAATCGGCAACCCGCTATCTAGCAAAATATAGATAGTAGAAGTTATCCTCTCAATATAGATAAGAGACAGTAGACTCCCCAACAAAGGAATCTTTAAACTAACAACATCCCACATTTTCATTACCTCAGGATTTTTTCTTAAAACCACAATAGCGGCTATGGCTCCTGCACCTATTATCATGAAAATCATAAAGTTTCTCGCTAAAAAATCACTCGCCCCAAACACAAATTTAGTTATTGCCGGCAATTCAATATTAAACTGCATAAATAATCCGGAAAATTTAGGAAAAATAAATTTTAAAAATATAAATACCGCACCCACGGCCACAAACATAAGAATCGCCGGATAAAATAATGCCCCAATAACCTTTCTTTCGAATTCCATTTTTAATTCTAAATACTCAGTTAGCTTATCCAACACAAAAGGAAGATTGCCCGATGCTTCCCCAACACGGATGATGCCAATCCAAAGCGGAGAAAAAACATTCGGGTGTTTAGCTAGCGATTCACATAAAGATAACCCATTACGAATATCTTGGCAACAAGTCTTTAAGATTTTCTCCAATTTTACACTTGCATTTTGAGAAGCAATTACTTCTAAACTCCTTAACAAAGTAACGCCGCTGGAAAGAGTAATCGCTAAATTGCGAGCAAAATCAGTCAAGTCAGCTAATTTTACCGAATTATGTTTTCCTTTACTTCTTGTAATCCTTGCCTTTTTTATTTCCCGTGCGCGCCCGCCAACTTCTTTTATTGAGATTATAAATAAACCTTTAGATTTCAAATGGGTAATCACCTCTTGTTTAGAAGAAAAAACTCCTGTCTCTTTTATAGTCTTTGAATCTTTTGTTTTTGCGCTATATTCATACTTAGCCATACAACCTACCTTATATAACTTGTTTAATCACTTTTCTTGAAAACGAATATATTAAAACTAACTGACCAAAGCCACAGAAAAAATCTCCTCAAGTGAAGTAAGCCCTTCTTCGACCTTTTTAATCCCACTTTCTAAAAGATTAAGTGTTCCTTTTCCGCGTGCCAATTCCATAATTTCGCTATTTGTCGCCCCCTTATGAATAGCATTCCTAATGTCTTCGTCCACTAGAATAACCTCGGCAATCAGCATTCTTCCTTTGTAACCGATAGAATTACACTTCTCACATCCCTGTGCCTTATATATTACCGGCGACGCTAAAGATATTCCTCGAGGAAGTTCTTCTTTTTTAATTTCGTGAGGTTGACGGCAATGAACACATAATTTTCTTACTAATCTTTGTGCTATAATCAAGCGCAAAGAAGCAGTAACTAAATAACTAGGAATTCCAATATCAACTAATCTGGTTATAGTAGACGGAGCATCGTTGGTATGAAAAGTCGAGAAAACCAAATGACCGGTTAACGCAGCGCGAATAGTCATTTCCGCAGTTTCTAAGTCTCTTACCTCTCCTACTAATATAATATCGGGATCCTGCCTTAAGAAGCACCTTAGTGCATTGGAAAAAGTTAACCCAATCTCCGGCTTAACCTGCACCTGATTTATCTCATCGAGACGATATTCAACAGGATCTTCAACAGTAAGAATATTTTTTGCTGAACTTTTAACTTCATTCAACGCAGCATATAAAGTAGTTGATTTTCCACTTCCAGTCGGTCCGGTAAGCAACACTAACCCATAAGAAGCATTTACCCCCTTACGGATTAGATCTAATTCCTGAGGTAAAAAGCCCAAACCGGAGAAATTTAGAACTATTCTTGACTTATCTAGGATTCTCATTACTATCTTCTCACCATAAATAGTCGGTAATGTTGAAACTCTTAAATCTATCAAACGTTTCCCAATCCTCACCATTAACCCACCATCCTGAGGAAGCCTTTTTTCAGCAATATCCATTTTGGAAAGAATCTTTATCCGGGAAATAATCGGAAGATACAGAGCAACGGAAGGAGAAGGCATGTTGTATAATACACCATCAATTCTATATCTCAAGATCAGCTTACCATAATGAGGCTCAATGTGCACATCCGAAGCTCCTTCATCAATCGCCTGTCTAATCAATAAATCTACCAATTTAATAACCGGTGCTTCTTCAGCTTGAGCGATCAATTTGTCTAGACTTAAATCTGTTTCCTCGGAAGATATCTCCTTAATGTCACCTTCCCCATCGCCATCTACTGCAAGAATTGCATCACGAAATATCTTATCCTTACCATAAAAAGTTTCTATCGCTTTTATGATGTCAGTTTTTGTCGAAACAACCGGACTTATTTCGCACCCGGTTATTTTCTTTATATTGTCAATTAAAATTAAATCTAACGGATCGAACATCACAATAGTTAATGAATTAAGATGACGTGAAAGAGGTAAAACGATATTTCGAAGAGCAAAATTTTGAGAAATAACTTCGTCTAAATTTTGACCAGGAACTGGTTTTAATTTTCCAGAAGCTAAAGAAATGTAAGGAATCCCTAACTGCTTGCTTAAAGCAATAACTATTTGTTCTTGATTTACATATCCTATTTTGACTAAAACCTCACCAAGCTTCCCACCTTCATTTTCCTGTATAGCTATTCCATTTTTAATTTGTTCCTCAGTTATAATTCCTTCGGAAACTAGTATATCACCTAATTTTTTATAACGTCCCATTGTTTTATTTATTAAAAATAGCAGTTCTCATTTAATATTTAATCATGGAAATAATTATTCGAACATCAGCTTAACGACAGAACCTATCCAAAGCAAATCTTACAGATTGCCTGCGAGAAGGATCTATTTTTCCCAAATGAAAACTTTGTGATTTTTTAGCCGTATACGACTGCCCCTCAACAATGCGAGGAGTAATAAACACTATCAATTCTCGCTCATCTTTGTCATTAGACTTGCTTCTAAAAAAAGCCCCTAGAAAAGGAATATCCCCTAGAAAAGGAATCTTTTCTTTTCCAACGTCAGTGTCTTTTCGAATAAGACCACCAAGCAATAACGTTTCACCTTCTCCTACACGAGTAATAGTATTCACGCTTCGGGTAGGCTTAGTATAAAAATCATCTCCGGTAATTTCTGCAAACGCATCACTAATCTCAATGCTCACCACCAAAGTAATATCTTCGGATAATTCTGAATTAACTTGTGGAATAATTTGAAGCTGAACTCCGGTTTGAGTCTTCTTATCTCCAATGGCTGTTGAAGAATCGCCCCCTTCAAAATGTTCAGTATCTTTACTCCATATTTCATTTCCTACATGGATTATCGCTTCTTGATGCGAAAGCACTAGCAATTTGGGTTGAGCCAATAGCCGAGTGCTCGATTTCTGTTCTAAAAAAGTCATCATCATATTAAATTCATTTAAAGCTAGCGTACCAACTGACCCTCCATTGAGTCCTTGTGCTATAGTACCAAAAAAGTTATTTAGCGGAGTTGTCTCGGTATCCATAAACGAAAAATGTTTCTTGCTCTGGCTGTGCCCCTTATAATTAACCATCATGCCAAATTCCTTTAAATCTCCTTTCGAAATATCTAAGACTTCTACCTCAATCATCACCTTAAGAACAGGTTTATCTAATTCTGCTATCACCTTGTCAATTGCCGGAAATTGAGAAGGAACATCAGTTACAATGAGTGCGTTAATCCTAGGTTCTTCAGAAACTGAACCGTTTTCCGAAATAATTTTCTCCACTATAGATGAAATATTCGTTCCTACACCGTCTGCCTCATCGATTCCCCCTCCACTGTCGTCGCTTGAACTAACATCAGTGCTAAATCCCTTAGCAATGCGTGAATCAGAAACACATGCATATTTTAAAGGATAAACTTTTGTTAATAATTCAATCGTTGGTTTACCCATTTCCTTAACAATAAATACATTTGATTCTGGAAAATAATCATACGCTAAATTATTGGCACTAAAGATAGTGTCCATTGCTTTCTCCAAAGGAACCTCATTCATATACAGAGTCAGTTGCCTATCTTTAACTGCCTCTGTGGATATAAAATTAAGTCCTGTTTGCTGTGAAAACATTTTTAACACATCTATCAAATTAGCACCTTCTAAATCCAAAGAAACCGGACTCTCGGAATCCATTAAAAGATAACCACCGTAAATATTATCCTTCGCTATAGCGAATCCTACAGAAATCGTCATCATTAAAAAAAGCATAATAATAATTCTTCTCATTTTCCCTCCCGTTTTTTGACCTTAACTTCGTGTGTTTTTCCCTGATATAAAATAAATACTGAGTTTTTTTCAACTCTTGACACTTTTCCATTAATGTTGCGAAGCTCATCTCCTGCTTTATAAACTTCTCCGTCAATTATAGCTTGTGGTATTTTTGACCCATAGAGTAGACCCTGAACAACTAAAGGGGGTAACTGCACTGGTATTTCCTCTTTAACTGGTGTAGTAAATTTCTCAATTAATGCCGAATTATCCCCAATTTGTTCTATCGGCGGAAGTACAGGAGAAAAAGGATCACGATACATGCCACCATTTTCAGAATAAACACCTAAAGGCATAATTAAAGCTACTGTAATAATAACCATTACCCGTACTATCATTTTTTAAGAATATATCCTTTAAGCACAAGCTCTTCTATCGTCATCTTATTATCTTTCCGAGATAGTTTAGCGCTGTCAACTTCAATACCTTTGTCTTCAACCAGCTGCAAAAATTTAACTAAATTCTCATAAGAACTATCCGCTTTTAGTCTTAGCATTACCACAATGAAAGGATCTGCGTCTTTTCGCGAAGACCGAAAAGAAGTAATACGGATATTAGCCTTGCGAGCGCTTTGTTCTAATATTTTTTTAAGAAGTGATGGATCATTTTGTACAAAATCATCGCTCAATACCTTATATTCCTTCGCAACCGCCTCCCATTTTTTTACTAAATCTTTCTTTTCTTCTATTCTTTTAATTTCTTGCGTTATCCTTTTTTGCTGAACAGAATAATTAGAAAGCAACCCTCTAGCTATCAAAATAAATACTATAATAAGTGCTGCCACAACAAACGAATTGCTGTATTTTGATACATCCAAATCATTCTTGATGTCAAATTGTAAAATATTCTTCATAGTTAACAACAATAAAAAATCAATTACTTAATCTAATGACAAACTGAGTAATAAAAAATCCTTCAGTATTTCTTCGATCTGATGACTCAAGTTCTACGCGACGAAACATTGTCGAAATATCTTGATTTTTTCTGAGGTTACCGACAAACTTATCAACTGCCATTCTTTCTGTATATTCATCATTAAGAAAAATAGACCCCTTAATAGTAACAAAAGCAATACCTTTAAATTTTCCAAATTCAAAATCATCAAACCATATTCCATCAGATAGCACTGAATTACTGCTCATTAAGTTAAAAAACAATGCAACTCTCAGCTGCTCTTCACTGTTACTCCTTAGCAATAAGTTTTCCTTTTTTTTATTTTCGATAACTTTCTCCATCCCCGCCCAAGATAGCTTTTTAAGACTTGTGGGAATTGCTATGTTTTTCTCATCTTTCTTAATTTTACTTTCTTCCACAGAAATCTTTCCGTTTAAAAAAAAGAAAATAACTACTAAGATGACGGCTAATACTCCAACAAAAAAAGATAGCGGTGCTAATTTTAACGAAGAAAATACAGGATTTTCTGACTTTTCAATGAAATCTTTGGTTCCTTTTAGTATAGGCTTAAAATCATAAGGATAAGAATCCCTTCCAGCTACCCCAATAGCTTTTACACCTTCTATACCCGCCTCCGGACGTCCAATAAGTTCATCTACAAAAACTGATTCCACAACCGTTCCTAAATTATTTTCCAAGGAAGCAGTTAGCTCATTGCTCTGACTATCATTTATTACAATTAGTTGCCCTATATCCTGAGTTTTAAATTCACTACGAAAATACTGAAAAGATATGTTTACCGCTTCAATAAACTTCTCAACATCCACGTTCTCGTTTGTTTTAGGAATATTTAGGTAGCGATTAAACACCGGTAAACCTTTTTTAAAGAAAGTAAGATTTGCCTCTGCTTTACTTAAATCTAATAAAGAAAAATCACTAATTTTTAAAAATCTTTTCAAAGATTTTAAAATCCTTACTAGTGATAAGCAGGAAGGCTCAACCACTATCTCGTCAATTTGCAAGCGAGCTAATGTTTCTTTTATTTTTTGAATATTACTACTTTTAATGCCTACAAAAGTAAGATTTACCTTTTTATCTTTATAAGAAGTATTATATCCATAATCCCAGACTAGTTTATCGATTTTAAACGGAATATACTTTTCAATTTCGTACAATAGTGAAGATTCTATTTCACTGCGATTCATTAGAGGCATTTCTAGAGGTCTAAAAATAAAATCTCGGTCCGCTAACGCAACATAAACTTTATTAGTATCAGCCCCTACCTCCCTGAGTGATTTATTAATTAGCGCTTCCCATTCTAATCCTTCACCTAGGGCTCCACCGTCAAGATCTCCTGGATCGGAAAGTCCAAAACTCGTAACATCCACGATATCACGCCCTTCGACAACCGCCGCACTCACAACCGTATCTCCCAAATATATACCTACCCGTTTTTCTTTTTTCCGGGTCATGCTTTTTAAAAAATTTAAACTACTTAAATTAAACATAATATTAGCTTTGACTACATTTCTTTAGCCAGGAATCAATATCTTTACGATCAAAACGCCAAACTTTACCAATTTTTATTCCAGATATTTTTTTATTATGCAACCAGTTATAGATTGTTTGTTTTTGAAGCCCCAGATAACTGGCCAATTCATCAACATTCATCAGACGTGGAATTCGTTTTTGTTTCATTATGTATTATATGTTTACTTATCTTATATTTGCGTTATGTTTACATTAAATTACTTATCCTGTTATATGTCAAGAATAATATAGCATCTTTTTTTACCTTATTGCTATATATAGTATACTCTTTCATAATATACTATATATAGTATATTTTAAACTAACTTTATTCACAGAAGAAGGAATGGGCAAGATAAGAAGAGCGGACATAAGGTGCACTTTTAACATCCATAAAACCAAGACTAAAAGCATATTCCTTGAAATGATTAAATACTTCCGGAGCTACATACTCTTTCAAAGGTGTGTGTTCCAAGGATGGTGGTAAATATTGACCTATGGTAACAAAATCACAGCCAACCGATTTTAGATCTTCTAAAACATTTTTCACTTCTTTTTCCTTTTCCCCCAATCCCAGCATTATGCCTGATTTAACAAACAATTTGCTATTGCTGCCTTTTATTCGGCTCAACACATTCAGAGATCGCCTATAATCTGCTCCCCTTCTTACCTTTATATATAGAGAAGGAACAGTTTCTACGTTATGGGCTATCACTTCTGCCCCCGAAAACACTACCTTTTCTATTGAGCTAAGATTTTCTTTAAAATCAGGGATTAACAATTCTACTCTTTTCTGCAAGCTAATGCTCTTAATTTCCTTAACCGTACGACAAAAAGCACTTGCACCCCCATCAAACAGATCGTCACGAGTCGGTGAAGTAATAACTATGTAGTTTAGCCTTAGCTTTTGAACAGCTTCTTTAATCTTAAGTGGTTCATTCAAGTCAACTTCCTTTGGACGTTTATCTTTAGTTACACCGCAAAAAGCACAACCACGGGTGCAAACCACCCCTAAGATCATAAAAGTTGCTACTTTTTTCCCAAAGCATTCAGAGATATTAGGGCACAAGGACTCTTCACATACTGTACGTAGACCTAAACCCCTTAAAAGCTTTCTTGTGTCTCGGCATGCAGAATGAATAATTTTTTTATTCAGCCATCTTGGTTTTGTTTCTGCCAACATTCCAGTCCTCTTTGCTATACTTCTCATCAATTAAATTTTGGCAAACATGTTCTTCTTGAACGGTTAACTTTCCCTCAATAAGCTTTATCTTGAACGTCATCTGAAAAGCATCTTTTAGATAGCAAGCCAAAGAAGAAAAATCTGTTGTTTTTTTCAAAAAATAATCTAAAAATCCTGCCCTTTTAAACGAATCAAAGGATTTTTTTATTGTTTTTTTAACCTTAGAAAAATCTATTTTTTGAGGTATACTTCCATGTTGAAAGATTGCATCTTTTGTGCGACGTTGTGCATTGCCACCTATTTTCTTTCCATTAACTAATAAATCAAACTTTTGCCATGCAGAAAAACAAAAAATTTCTTGTCTGTCTAAGGTAAAACCTCTCGAACCAAAATCAGCGGTTTTCTCCCCACCACCCAAAACCTCTGATTTTGAAATCGAATGGTTACCACCAAAAATAGAATTTTCTCCTAAAGAATACAGATTGTTTCCTCTTTTAAGAAAATCAACAGCGAATTCTGCCTTTAACCCCAACTGACAATAAAAAAATTTTAAAAAGGAACAAATAATTCTATACGCCTCTTTAACGCTACTGGGTAAATTCAGATCACTCTGCGAACAAGAAATACTATAAGTAACTTCTTGATCATGCAAAATTGCCGCACCTCCTGTTATCCTTCGAACAAAAGGAACATCTGTTGGCATTTTTAAGACATCCTCTATTTTCTGATTACACCCTAAAGATACCCATGGATTACTCCACCCATATATTCTTAAAGTAGGAATTTTTTGATAAGGGTACATCCGCAATATAGCTTCATCTTTGGCCATATTACAATATCCTTTGTCTTTTTGATCTAAAATCAATCGCCAGTTTTTTTCCATCTCAAATCAAGACATCTTGCAGCTTTCGTTTCATCAACTCTTTTGATAGGTGTAGTATGCGGAGAATTTTTAACTATCTGTGGGTTTTCTTTTATTTCATTGTTAATTTTTGTCATACTTTCAATAAAATAATCTATTGTTTCTTTACTTTCTGTTTCAGTAGGTTCAACCATCAAGGCCTCCTTCACTATTAACGGAAAGTATATTGTTGGAGGATGTATCTCGTAATCTATTAGCCTTTTTGCAATGTCAAAGACAGCCACTCCTTTTTCTTTTTGCTGTTGGCAGGTAAAAATTACTTCATGCATGCATTCTTTTAGGTAGGCAACCTCAAAATTTTCTTTTAGTTTTTCTTTAAGATAATTTGCATTTAATACTGCATTCTGCGCCGCTTTAATCAGCCCGTTTCTTCCTAATCTTAAAATATACGCGTAAGTTCTTACTAAAACACTAAAATTACCATAAAAACTACGTATTCTTCCAATAGAGTGTTTTAGGTTGTAGTTGAAATAGAATTTTCCATTATTTTTTTCAACCAATGGAGCAGGCAAGAAATCGATTAATCTATCACTAACCCCCACAACTCCAGCCCCCGGGCCGCCACAGCCATGCGGCGTAGAAAAAGTCTTATGCAGGTTTAGATGAACAATGTCAAACCCCATCAATAGCGGATTAGTAATCCCTAAAAGGGGATTGAAATTAGCTCCATCATAATAAAGCAATCCCCCTTTTTGATGAACAATATCACTGATCTCTAGTATCCTCTCCTCAAATAACCCTAGAGTATTCGGGTTAGTAAGCATAATAGCCGCAGTCTCCTCATCTACAAGATTCCGTAACCGCTTGATATCAATTAAACCTTCAGGGCTACTTTCAATAACCTGAATTGCATACCCAGACATTGCCGCGGTAGCAGGGTTTGTTCCGTGAGCAGTATCCGGAACTATCACTTTGGTTTTTTTATTCCCGTGAACTTGATGAAACTTACGCACCATCAACATGCCAGCTAATTCTCCTTGTGCACCACTAGAGGGCTGAAAAGAAAATCTTTTCATTCCGGTAATTTCACAAAGCGCTTCTTCCAAACAATACATTAGCTCTAACGCCCCTTGGATATCTTTTTCGCTTTGATAAGGATGAATATCAGTAAATCCTTTTAGGTGCGCAATTGCTTCATTAATCTTAGGATTATATTTCATTGTGCATGAACCAAGTGGATAAAAATTAGTATCAACTGAAAAATTCAAACTTCCTAAGTGCGTATAATGTCTGACAACATCCAATTCTCCTAAGTTCGGCAAGGGCAAATCATCTCTTAGGAAATTACTTGGAATCACAGCTTTTAACTCATCAAGCGAGCCAAGTTCACAATCTACATAGCTAGATTCTTTATTCTTCCTACATTTGTCAAAGATTGTTTTTTTACCCATGTAATACCTCAGCTAAGCAATTAACAAAACTATCAATTTCGTTCTTACTCTTTTTTTCGGTACAGCAACTTAAGATTCCATTTTGATGCTCTGGTAGTTTATCTTTTAATAGATATCCGGGAATAATTTTTTTTTCTCGTAATTTATCAAACACAACCTGAGAATTATTAACCTCCCAATAAAACTCATTAAAAAAACAGGAAGAAAAAGGAAAGATTACCCCTCTTATCTCTTTAAGGCGTCGATAAAGATACTGGGAATTGCTAAAAGAACTGACAGCGACTCTCCTTAATCCTTCAGCCCCCATCAACGATAAATACACAGAAGCAATGATTGCATTAAAAGAGTGATTGGAACAAATATTGCTAGTTGCCTTTTCCCTTCTGATATGCTGCTCTCGAGCTTGCAAAGTTAAGCAATAAGCAGTATTCTTTTGATTATCTACAGTTTTTCCGACAATTCTGCCTGGAAGTTGTCTGACATAGTTTTTTTTTGAGGCTAAAAAACCAAAAGACGGGCCTCCCATGTTTAAACTACCTCCTAACGCTTGACCGTCTCCACAAACAATATCGACCCCCATTAATTCTGGCTCTTTCAAAACTGCTAAAGACAAAGGGTTGGTCAACATAACAGTTAGTGCTCCTGTTTTTCTTACTATTTCTGATAAATCGGCTATATCTTCAATTAAACCAAAAAAATTAGGACTCTGGACACAGCAACAAGCAACATCAGAATCCACATGCAACCTTAGCGATTGCCAATTTAGCACTCCATGTTTATTGGGTGGAATACTTTGAATAGAGAAATCTAATCCAGATAAATACGTTTCTAGCGTTTGTATATACTCGGGGTGGATCATCCCGGCCAAAATAATCTTCTTCCGTTTGGTTATTCTTAAAGCCATTAATGCTGCCTCGGCAAAAGCAGAAGCACCATCTAAAAGAGAAGCGTTGGAAACTTCCATTCCAGTCAAAAGGCAGATATAGCTTTGATACTCATAAATCGCCTGCAGAATCCCTTGAGAACATTCAGCTTGATACGGAGTATACGCTGTTAAAAATTGCGAGTTAGTAAGAATATGGGACAGTGCTGCCGGTACATAATGATCATACATGCCTACCCCCAAAAAAGCATTAAACTCGTCTATCGTATGATTTTTTTTCGAAAGACCCTCTAGCAGACATTTTACTCTAAATTCGCTAAAACCATCAGCAAGTTTTAACTGACCTTCAATCCGTAACGACGATAAAACTTGCTTATAGAGATCCTCGATATCTTCAGCCCCTATCTCCTTTAGCATCAGGGCCACGTCTTCGGGAGTATTTAAAATATAAGGCATAATTTATAATTTTTCCATTTACTTTGGTTTAGACGACAACAAAATATTATTGTTTATATTTTGACGACTATGTTGATTCTTCTTGCCTATTTATTCGTTAAGCTAACATTTACAGCTAACAACTTTTCCCACTAATTAACTCTAAGCTTCTTCTTGGGCCACAAATTCTTTGTAAGCGGCCTCATCCATAAGATTCTCCAACTCGGCTGAATTTTCTAATTTTATTTTTAGTATCCATCCATCATCAAGCGGAGATTCATTTATCCACTGGGGATTATCTACTAACTTATTATTAACTTCCAAAATTTCCCCGCTTAACGGCGAATATAATTCACTTGCTGCTTTAGTAGATTCCACAGTTCCAAACTGTGCTAATTGTTTAATTTTTGTTCCAACATCAGGCATCTCAACAAATACAATATCTCCTAATTGTTTTTGCGCATAGTTGGTTATACCAACAGTAGCTACTTGGGATTCGACTTTTATCCATTCATGTGATTTTGTAAATCTCAATTCAATCATGTCTTATCCTCCTTTAGCTTGGTTATGGATCCAGAAATAAATAATTTTTTTACTCTATTTATTTTGAACTGTTTTTTCTCGCCTGGTCCTAATCGCCACAAATGGAAAATTGACTATCTTTGCCTTCTGCAACTTACCCCTGACTTCAATATCTATATCCTTGTTTATATAAAAACTATCACTCTCTACGCTTGCCATGCCGATAAACTTCTCAGCATTGGGAGAATATGTTCCGCTAGATACCTGACCAATAGTCCTACCATTGTCGTAAACCAAATATCCATGACGGGGAACAGACTTTTCTTGCATGCAGAAGCCGACTCTTTTACGCAAGATACCAGTATCTTTTATCCTTAACAATGCGTCTTTACCAATAAAACTTTTACCTAACTTTACTGCCCAGCCTAAACTAGCCTCGTACGGATTTATGCCTTTAGATATTTCACAACCATGCAAAGGGTATCCAGCTTCAATACGTAAAATATCCCGAGAACCTAAACCACACACGGAAAGATTAAAAGATAATCCAGCTTCTACTATTTTATCCCACCAAAATTCAGCGTTGTTCCACGACATGTATATCTCAAATCCATCTTCTCCAGTGTAGCCACTGCGAGAAATTAAAATATCTTCCTTACCTATACACATCTCGACTGACTGCATGTATCCCAAATCATTGATTATTTTGCCAAAAACCTTTTCCATGACTTTAGAAGAATTAGGACCTTGAAGAGCAACTAACGCTACTTCATCGCTTTTATCGATAATCTCTACACCATCAGCCAAATGATCTATAAACCAATTTAACATCTTGTCTTTATTTGAGGCATTCACTACACAAAAAATACTCTCTTTTAAATTATATGCCATTAGGTCATCAATAACACCGCCTTGGTTGTTAAGGACCAAATTATACTGCATTTCTCCGGGCTTAATTAATGCAAAATCATTAGTAGTTAGATTCTGAAAAAAGTTAAAACGCGCCGGCCCCTTTAAAATTATTTCTCCCATATGAGATACGTCAAACAAACCGCAATAGTTTCTCACACTCTTTGATTCCCGTAACATGCTTTTGTATTCTACAGGAAGAGCCCATCCGTTAAAATTAATTATTTTCCCTTCATTTTCCGTATGCTTCCTATAAAACGGTGTTTGCTTGCAATTCATAAGCACAATAAATTATTTACTACTTGTTATTCTAATTGTTTTATTGCGAGATTTTTCGCCGCTACATATTGAAATATTATACTTCTTGGTGTTGTAATATTTGGCTAAAACCTCAACTAACCTTTTATTAGCTCTACCAGAAATGGCCGGTGCAGCAAGATAAACTTTTAATCCATCCTGGACTATTTCTATTCTTTCTTTTTTTGCTCTGGGGATAACTCTAATCTTGGTTTTTTCCATTGATTGCCAGGGATGAACCAAAACCATAGGCTCAACCTTCAAGTATCACCTTTAATATTTCTTTTGGCTCCGCCATTCTTCCTTCCCCATAATCACCACAAGCTAATTCACCTGTTCTCGGAGATACTATTAGATACTTTTTTATACTTTTTATTTTTTTAACATTCTTTTGCAGCAATGGATTTTTCCACATATTCTCATTCATCGCCGGCACACACACAACATTAACATCGCTACTTAAGGCAGCCACTACTGTAGTGAGTAAATTATCGCAAAGACCTAAGGCAATCTTTGATAAAGTATTTGCTGAAAGCGGGGCAATCACACAAGTGCTTGCCCATTGTGCAAGGCTTACATGCTTAACTTCTTCTTTAAGCAAGAATTTTCTTTTTAAAATTTTTGACTTTTTAGATTCCAATACTCGAGGAATATCCTTACCTGTAAAATCATGCGCCTCTAGACTAGGCCAAGGATTAATCACACAAGATAAGTTAAACATCCCTGTAGATACTGGATTCTTAGAAAGAGTTTGAAATACTAAAGGTGAAACAAACTTTTCTGCAGCTTCCGTCATTACCACCCTAACAGAATAACCATTTTTAACAAGCAAGCGAACCAGCTCGCAACTTTTATAAGCTGATATCCCCCCACACACTCCCAATACAATATTCTTATCTTTCTTATTTGGTCTCATAAATAGACTTTATTCTATTTTAATAAACACTAAATGTAAACATTAAAATAAGGAATTTACAATAATCAACTTCTAGGCAAACATAATTCTTCTTTCTAATGCTAAAAATAAGCAACTTTTTGAACTTACCGCTAATACTTCCTTGTTCTTGTTGATTAGGAATCCTTTATACCTAGACTGCACGTCTCTCAGACAATTAGCAACTACCAAATCGCTATTATTCTCTTGCAGGCTTTCATATGCTAAATTTATTAAGTTATCAGAGGAAGCTTCTAATTTAAACTGAACAATCAAAGACTTTTTAGCCAATGTCCTCATTTCTTTTATTATTTTTTCCGTCGGTATCAACTCTAATTTAAGTCTATCTTTCCCTGAAGACATTTTACCTGAAACATAGTTTTCCAACCTATAATCACTAACTGCCGCGCTATGAATAATAGCACTATACTTATTATTGTTCAGCAGTTTATAGATGAGTGATTTGAACTCTTCAAAGTAATGATAATACACAGTTTCCACACCATTTAATCTTCGATTAACACAATGAGGATTAATTAATAGAGTCACTGAATGGCCAGCGCTTGCAAACGATTTTGCCAAGAATAATCCTGTCCGACCACTAAAAATATTCGTAATTACCCTCACATCATCAATCTTCACCCAAGTTGCCCCTGCAGTAATTAAAATATTCATACAATTTTTAAATTAAGTACTATAGATTAAGCTACATCGAACTGAAATCTAATAATAATTATCAGCTACTTTATCTTGGAAATTAATTCTACGAATAACCCCTTTAACCCAAAATCACTTTAATAATCCCATTGCGACATTCATTTCAATAAATCTTCTAATTCCTGCTTGTAGTTTTCAGTATTAATAATCAGTTTATTCATCATGTCTATGACTTTATCCGGATGTCTGCCTACAGCAGTCTCTCCTGAAAGCAACAAATGTGTTGCTCCATCTAAAATAGCATTCGCCACATCACTTGCTTCTGCTCTAGTGGGAAGGTCATTAACCGTCATACTCTCCAGCATTTGTGTAGCAACAACTACTTCTTTTTTCTTTAAAATACACCTTTTAACGATTTCTTTTTGGATGACAGGCACTTTATAAATCGGCAAACAAACACCCAGATCACCTCTCGCCACAATAATTCCGTCAGATTCTTCAATAATTGAATCTAGGTTCACCAGTGCTTCTCTATTTTCTATCTTAGAAAAAATCCGACATTGAGGATGCTTATGTTTTATAATGCTTTTAAGCGCTACTAAATCCTGCGTATTTCTCACAAATGACTGAGCTACATAATCTAACTTGTACGGCAAAACAGACTCAAGATCTCTTTTATCTTTGTTACTCAAGCAATCAAAGTCTAAATGAATTCCAGGTATATTAACCCCCTTATTCCCATTCAAAACTCCAGGGATTACAACCTTGACTCTTAACCTTTTTTTGCCGACCAACTTTACCGATAATACTATTTTCCCGTCATCAATATAGATCAAAGTACCTTTGCTTATTCTTTTTAACGACCCTTTATAATCAAAATGTATTTCCTCACCAGTACCTTTAACTGCCTCTTGAGTGAAATAAAATTCTTTATTCTTCTTAAGAATTATTGGACGCCTTAACTCTCCGATTCTAATGCGATGACCCTCTAGATCCTGCATAATTTTAACCGCCCGCCTCATGTTCTTATTTAATTTACGGACAATCTTTATTCTTTGAATATGACTATCAGATGTTCCGTGAGAGAAATTAAGCCGCACTATATCTAGCCCCCTGCTAATCATTTTCCGAATTATTGTTTCTGAACTGCTTGAAGGCCCTAGCGTCGCAATGATTTTTGTTTTTGCCATATCAATTCCTCTTTCTTGTAGAAGATAGTACCAACATCTTCAACGATTTCGGATCTTTCATTCTCATCCAATTATCATAAAAATTACATCCCCTGACTATCTGTGCTATAGCCATTAAGCTTCGTAAATGAAAATTACGTTCATCTTTCGTGCCGAATAAAACAAACAGACCTGAAGAGACCATTGCCCCGAATGCAATACAAAAAATATCCCAAGTTTTAAGCTTATAATTGCCTTTCATGACTTAAAAATCATACCACAATTATAATTAGGAATAAAGAGTAATTTATCTTGAAAAAAGACTAAAATATGGTATAAATATATACTTGTAAATTATCATAAAAATCAATAATTGCTTCATAGATACATTTAATTTAAAATACAATAAAGAATTAATAATTGGAAATACCAGGAGGCAGCATGGCAGAAGTAAGAATTAATACTAACGAAGACTTTGAAAAAGCTTTACGCGGCTTTAAAGTTCAATGCAAGCGTGAAGGAATTGTAAAAAAATTTCGTGAACGACAATACTATACAAAGCCTTCTCAAAAAAGAAGAGTCAAGAAGAAAAAACAATAGATTTTATTTTTAGCACTATCAACAAGCTTGACGAAAAGGACAATGAACACAGTTACGTTCCTCTTTATCCGGGAAAAAGTCAATATTCGGATTTAAAATTTCTGCAAAAATACAATTAAGCGCTTCCAAACAAATTCCTGTAATTTTCTTTCTGTGATTAATATCTTCCTTTGCAATAAACGGAGTACTCTTTAAAGTCCGAATATTATATAATACAGCATTAAGGGAAACTTTTGGAAATTCTTGAGCAACAAAATAATAATAAAGCGGTAGCTGAAAAGACCGCAAAATTTCTTTTATAGATTGCCGATTATACTCCATGGACAAAAGTGCTTTAAGATTCCTTGGAACAGAATTGTTACTTCCTGTCTTATAGTCAATAACCAGCCACTCATTTTCCTCTACTTGATCAATCCGGTCTATCGTGTAACGAAACAAAACCAATCCGCTACTCAATTTAACCTCTCCATGCATTTCCTTTTCTAAACAGATTATTTTTTTTACTTTACGTTTAGCCTCGTGGTTTAAAAAATTTTCTAGCCGATTAATAATAATTTGTTTTAACAAAAAAACATCTGCTCTCATTCTGGGGCTTAAATTTTTTTCAAATTTTTCATCAAGCATCTTTAAAAACATCTGCCGAAATTCCCGGTTGATAATCGGTTTTCTTCCAACAAATATTTTGAATGCCTCCTCTAGCAATTGATGAATAAAAGTGCCAATATGTTTAGGAAGTGGGTCAACAAGTAAATCTTCTTTCTCTTTAAGTCCTAGTACATACTGGTAATAAAATCTTAGTGGACACTTGAGATAAACATTCACGCGACTTGCTGAATAAACTGCTTTTTTCAACAACTGAAGTGTTTTGGGTGTTTTTTTAATACTTACCTTGCGATTTGATACCCGAAAAGAAAAAACCGATCGAGGAATATCTACTGGATGAAGTTTCCCGGTTTCCTTTTGTTTCTCCCAAATTAACTCTTCAACAAATCTACTTCTCTCCTTCTCTTTATTCTCTTCGTAAATGAGATGCACATTTTCTGCAGAACTTACTAAGCGCATAAACTGATATCTCTGGATCTCTTCTTCTTTTTCTAAACGTTTAAGCCCAAGACTCAACATTACTTCACGGGGTATTAGTGATTCGTAAATCTTCAACCGAGGAAGAATCGATTCATTAACATCCATAATAATGACATTCTTAAAAGTGAGAGAGCGAGTCTCAAAAAAACCTAAAATCTGGGTACCACGCAAAGGCGACCCACTAAAAGAAATCTTTTCGCCTTGTAGCTTTTGTTGAAAAATGCTCCAAATATCTTTTCGGGGAAAATTTTCTTTTCCAAAAGAAACATTCTCAAATTCTTCTTTTATAGCTACTATTCTATTAGCTACCTTGAATTCAAAAGGCAAGCTCTGAGTAACGCTCTTATTAAATATGACACTAACAAAATCATCTAAAGAAATGGAGAATTCTTGAAAATTCGTAAAACATTCCCAATTCCGAAAAAATAAATTATGAATTTTAACCAAAATATCCAGGCATTGAGAATATGACACATCTATTTTCATTCGTTTGAGAATTTTAGATGCAGATAACCAAATATTTTTTTCTTTTTCAATCTCATCTAACCCTAAAAAAATACTCCCCCCTATTGATGTTTCTTTCTCTCCAGTCAGAGATTCTTCTATTTTTTGGATAATCACTTGAACAATAACAATATTATCTCCAACGTGAAAATTTCTTACTAACGGATGACGCAAAAGCGCTAAATAATCATTTGTATAATACTTATTTTTCTGCTTACTCTCCTGTGCTTTCTTTACTGCCTCCAACAAAGCATAAGCAGAACTTCTTTTCAAGGGGTAGCCCATAGAAATATTAAATTCCTTAATCAATGGAGACACTTCACTAATTAATGGCAATAAAACCTCTGAGCGCGGCAGGACAATAACAGTATCATCCTTATCTTGAATACTTTTAAAAACCTCTTGTACTAACCCGGCCTGAGAATGCATATCAAAACCCCGATAAAATGAAATTAATGGTTTTGAATGATTCGACTCATCTAACTTTGAGGTTACATTAAAAAACCGCAGATTTTCCCTCAAGACTGTCCATTCTTTTGCCAACCCTTGAAAAACACACACTCCTTTTCCACTTAAATAGATTTCTTTTATTATTTGCTTCTCGCAATTATTGAGATAAAAGAAATTACAAAATATAACTTTCTTGAATTTTATTTCCCCCCTTTTCTCTTTTAAGCAATTTAAAGCATACATATACCGTGCACTCCGGGAATAAATTCCTTTAGTTGCAAGATTATCATGGTAAGCATTTCGTAAAATAATTATATTTTTTAAAAGAGTATTAATACTATTTGGAACTTCATATCCAATGATAGCACTCTTTTGAATACTCTCTAAAGATTGGTTGTTTATTCCTTCAATATCTAATTGTTCGATGAATGAAATAATTTCCTTGCTCCAGGATAAAAACTCGCTAAACTGTTCTCTTCCATTCAACAAGCTAGGAACATATTTTTTAACAAGACTATAAATTAAAAAGCTGTTGTCTAGATCGTTAGTTTTATGCTGTTGAAAATCTTCACTAATATAACTAATAAAATCATCCATTGAGAATATCCGCGGCGGTAAAAAACTATTTTGAATAATTTTAGATAAAGACCGTCTTAAAAATAATGCCGGGCGCCTACCGCCAAATACGCAAGCAATCTTGCTCAAATCATTATTATTCTCCAGAAAACTATCTCTTAATATTATTGCAATTTTCTCAATAAAATTATCTGCCATATCTAAAAAGATTATTTTATCCATACCTATGCTACCGCCTCTAATTGCATTGTATCCAAGTAAATAATGCACGCTTTAACTTCCCGCGCAGGATACAACTCCTTTAGGATGTTTTGGTATTCAGTTATTTGCTTTGTGTGTTGTTCTTTTTTTTCATAAGAAGTCTTATATTCAATACCTACAATTTGTTTATTTCGAACAACAACCCGATCGATTCTTTTTAAGTCCCCATACCTGTTAACTACTTCTTGCTCACAGTACACATCCCCATCGAAAACATAAAAAATATCCGCGAATCTTTTGTTTTCTAGTGTTTCTCTTACCTTATTTTTATAGAATTCTATCGGCTGAGGAAATAAAAAATAAGGCTTAACATAATCAAACGCGGAATTAATAATAACATCGATATCCTCACCAACACAATTGCCAATCCGAGAAAATAATCCATGCAGAATTAACCCATCAATTACTTGCTGGCTTTGAATTTTCTGCTCTGCTTTCTTAAATTCTTCCTTAATCAAAAGTACCCAATCTTGTGTACGCAATGGAACGATTTCCTTAAACGGTTGAATGATTTTTTTTCCTTCGGGGTAACATCTTTTTCTGCCTTTACTAGGTGTCCCCTCTGGTATAATAAAACAAGCTTTATTTTTGCTAGAAGCACTTTTTTTAGGAATAAAAATATACAACTCTAGTTGACTTCTGGTTAACGCAACATACATGCTATTAAGCTCATCAATACAAGCAAGTTTATAGTACCTGGCATATATATTCCTTAGTTTTTTCGAATACGCTAAATATTTTTTTGTAATCTTTAAAAGACCTAATTTTTTATTACTCATTTCAAATAAATAAAAGTTACTGCCTTTGCCTCCTATGGCCGCATTAACATCTAAGCGCAGAAAAGGAATAATTACTACCGGAAACTCAAGCCCTTTAGATTTATGAACGGTTAAAATTTTAATCGAATCACTTCGACCAGAATCAACATATAATTCTTCCCCGGAAGCATTTTTAAAGTACAGCAATAAATCCCCTAATCCAATAAATTCATCTTCCTTAGTTTTAATTAACTCCAGAAACTTCATAAAAAATACCTGGTTATCTTTAAATTTTTTAGATACCGCAAACTGTCGATAGATGCTAACTACCAACTCATATGGAGGAACTACTCCAACAATATTGGAGAATTCATTTATATATTGTTTCCAATGCCAAGGAAAAGACTCCTGAAACAGTCGATACAATGGAGTATCCTTCGTCCTCTTCCTTTTCTCATTACAATCAAAAATAAAATCGCTAATTCTTTCAAAAGATATCTCAGATGCCTGAATAAAAAAATCAGACAGTAGAAATAAAGCAAAATGCAGATCATTTAAGGGAGAATATAAAGATTCCAGGAAAGAAATGATTCCTTTTATTAAATAATTCTCCAAAACATTTAATGTTTTTTCTGAATCAACAGAGTATCCTTCCGACAAACACCAGGAAGTAAACAGCTCAACTTCATTATTATCACGCGCAAGAATAGCAATATCTTGAAGACAAAACCGCTTGCTTAAATCCTTAACTAAATTCAAAACTTTTCCTTTAGCCATGGAATTTCTCTCTGTCTGATTTTTTTCCTCAAGCCTTTCTACCTCCACATAACCATAACAATTTTCTTCCTTGTATTCCTGGACAGCACCTTCAAATGTCTTAATAATATCCTTTTCAAAATCTAAACTGCCCGCTAATTCTCCAGGAATTTCCCAAGACCGAAAGGCATTGACAAGATTCTCCTGAGAAAAAACACAATTATTAAATTTAACTATTTCTTTCTGGCTACGCCAATTTTTAGTCAATGATTTTGACTCTAAGCTAAAATGGGAAAACTGTTTTCTTACGGTATCAAATAGCCGTGCGTCTCCTCCCCTAAACCGATAAATTGCTTGCTTACGATCACCTACGCAGAAAAGAGTGCCACCGCAGGATAAAGCATCTTCAACTATTACCTCTAAATTACGCCATTGAAGAATGCTTGTGTCTTGAAATTCATCAATTAAATAGTGACGAAAGCGTCCCGCCAAACGATAATAAATATCCGCAACAGTTATATCTTCGCTGCTAAAAATAAATCTGGCCTGCTTATTAAGCTCCTCTAAAAATAATAAATTATAGTCCTGAGAAACATGCTGAAAAAATTTGGTAACTTCCCGGAACACATTAATATACGGATTGCAAACAACTACTGACTCCAACTCAACTAGCTGAACTAATTGCTGGCTAACGCTTTTCCATAATTTTGCAAAAGAAGGAGAATAATATTTATTTTTATTAATCGGAATTATAGTTTTTTTAAAAACAGAAGGTAAATTAGCTATATCAAATATCGGACCGTTATTATTAAGAAATAAAATTATACTTTTTCTTGCATTAGCATTTATTCCCTCGGGTAACTGCTCGGCAATTTTATTGATCTGCATATAAATATCTTTTTTTGTAGCTATTACTTCACCGCCATTGCCATCATAAACTCCAAATGATTCGCCATATATATTACTCAACATAAATAAAAGACTAAGAAACCCTAAAATGTCTTCCTTAGGAAACCAGCCTGTCCTATTTTCAACAAAAAGATAATGCTTTAAAAATTCCTGGAAAAAATTAAATACATCAGCATCTTCTGCTGCCTTATCAATAACTAAATCCAAGCAAAACTTAAGTTGTTGCCGATAGTCTCTTTTTATATGAAAATTAGCTGAGCGTTTTATGCTTAAAACAGAGCCTGCAAGGAGAGCATTGATAAAACTATCTATTGTTTTCACTTGGAAAAAATTATAGTTTCTAATTATTTCATCAACGATACATCTTGCATGCTTCTTAAGAATATCCGGGTTGCTGTTTAAAGCTAATGAGAGATTTATTCTTTTATCATCGTCAGAAGGAAGACACAAAGCCAATGATTTTAAAAGCTCTAAAATCCTACTCTTCATTTCAAAAGCTGCTTTGTTGGTAAAAGTAATGGCTAAGATACTCCTCAGGCAATGCTGTTCACGATTCACAAAAGCATACAAAAGAAGCTGGACATAGCGCCGGGCTAAGATATAAGTCTTTCCTGAACCAGCCGAAGCCTCTACCACAACCGATTGCAAAAGCTCATTGAGATAGTTATCTTCTTTCTTATTCACTGGATACTAAGGAATTTATTTTTGAAGATTATGGAAAAATTAAAAGACAATTACTTATTGTGAGATATTTTCAAAATTGTATATTTAACACTAAAAAAATATCTTAGCTGCCTCATAAGAATAGCCATCCTTATTTATAGCAATTTTACTCCTATTTAAAAGTTCATCGCGAAGAAGAACAAAAATCACCAACAATTAAAATATCATCATCGATAAATTTAATTTCCATTTTTTTTATACTTGAACATAACTTTAAATGTGGGGATCCTCTACCTCCGACCGAGCTTAAAGCATGATCACCACCAATAATTTTAGGTGCAATAAAAAAATAAACTTTGTCTACTAACTTGCTTGAAAAAAAGCTTCCGACAACGCTTGATCCTCCTTCAATAAATACAGAACATATTCCCATCTTATAAAGAAGCTTTAGAATGCGCTTTAAAGACAGCTCTCCTCGATTTTCTTTTAAAAAAAATAGAAAGCTTGGAGAAGAAACGCTATTTAGTATTTCTTTGTTTTGCGATGAAGTAAAGATAATTAATTTTTCCGGAGTCTTTTTTAATATATGAGAATCAGCGGGAATTTTTAATTTAGTAGAAATAATTGCTTTATAGGGGACCTTCTTGGTGCCGTTTAAACAAGGATTATCTTGTTTAAAAGTATTTGCTCCAACTAACACGCAATCATATTTATCACGTAATAAACGACTATATTCTCTGCTTGCAACGCTGGTGATCCATTTTGACTGTCCTTTAAATGTTGCAATTTTTCCGTCTAAGCTCTGTGCTACTTTAACAACAACAAATGGTCTGCCCAACTGCATATTTTTAAAAAATACTTCATTCAATTTTTTTGCTTCCTCGGCTAATACTCCAACCTTTACTTCAATGCCTGCTTTTCTGAGTTTTCTTATGGATTTGCCATTCACCTGAGGATTTGGGTCAACAGTAGAGACAACAACTCTTTTAATCTTTTGTTTAATGATTTCGTCTACACAGGGAGGCGTCTTGTTAAAATGGCAGCACGGTTCTAAATTAACATACAAGATAGAACCGTTTAAGTCTATTTTTGCTTTCCGAATCGCTTCTATCTCCGCATGAGGAAACCCGCTACATTTGTGGTATCCTTTGGCTACAATTTTATTATCTTTGACAATAACTGCTCCAACTAACGGATTAGGCGAAGTGTAACCTTCTCCTTTTCTAGCTAATTTAAAAGTCTCTTTTATGTAGTAAGAGTCTTTAGACATTCCTTTATCTTGTTAGCCCAATCATAAGGCACGGTTACCGAACCAATCTGTGTAAATTCTTTATAACTCCCGTGTGCATCAGAACCACCACTTCTTAACAATTTATTTTTCTGGACGATACCTTCATAAAGTATTTTTTTCCTTTGAGACATATTATGATAAACTACCTCTAAACCGTTAACGCCCAATGAAATAAATTCTTCTATCCAAGATTGATAAGGAATTATATGCGGATGAGCTAAAAATGATATCCCACCAAATTTTTTAATAAATTCAATAGCCTCTCTTACAGAAAATTTAAACCGTGATTTGTAAGCTGGTTTCCCTGGAGATAAATACTTGCTAAAAGCTTGCCTTAAAGAAGAAACGTGCTTTTTTCTCAGTAAATATAGACCAAGATGCAGACGAGTAGGGATCGCGCCTCTCATATCTGTAAATAATTCTTTTACATCCACAAACACTCCTAAGGAATTTAATTTTTCTGCCATACAAATTATTCTTTCTTCTCTAAGCTTTTTTAAAAATACTAATTCTTTTTTTAAATCACTGTTTTCCGCATCAGAAAAATAACCTAAAATATGTATTTCTGTATCCTGATGCTGAGCACTCAATTCTATTCCTTCAATTAGTCCAACGTTGTAAGCCTTACTGTAAGTACGTGCCTGGTTTACATTCTCAACAGTATCATGATCAGTTATTGAAAGACAAAATATTTTTTTTTCGGAAGCTTCTCTAAAAATACTTTCAACAGTAGCGTCACTGTCTGAAAAATTAGAATGGATATGCAAGTCACATCTTTGTTCTTCCATTTTTTAAAATTCTCTCTATGTTTTATTATGGATACGTTTTGTTTGCATTTTATACATTTTATCTAAGACACCATTAACAAAGCGCGGAGAATCGATATCGCCAAAACGCTTAGCTATCTCTATAGCTTCATTAATCGATACTTTGGGAGGAATGTCTTTTAAAAAAATTAGTTCAAGGGAAGCAATTCTTAGAATATTCCGGTCAACTACTGCCATCCGTCCGATATCCCAATTCTGCGCGTATTCTTTTATCAAGGAATCAATACTATCGATATTATTTAGCACACCCTCTAGCAGCAAAATAGAGAAATCAGCTATTTTTTGATTTTGTGGATAATTTTTTAAATAATTCTGGAAGGCTAGATTATAATCGACATGGGAAAGCTCTACCTGATAAAGAAGGGCTAAGGCAATCTCCCGGGCTTTTGTCCTTAGACGCATGCTTTTATTTTAAACAACATTGTGTGGAAATTTATTGATGTTTTCCTAAAAATAAATCAATATTCTGCGATGAATATTCTCTGAATCTACTCCGTAAACAATTAAAGTTGGATATAGATAGCAATCATTTCTAAAGCTGTTAACGCAGCATCTCTGCCTTTATTCCCCTGTTTTATTCCAGATCTTTCAATAGCCTGGTCTAAGGTATCTGCAGTAATAATTCCGAAAACTACCGGCATAGCCTTTTCTTGAGAACAACGAGAAACACCTTTAGAAACTTCAGAAGCAATGTAGTCAAAATGAGGTGTCTCTCCTCTGATTATTGCACCTAATGCAATAACTGCATCAAATTTATTAGCTTTTAATTTACTAATTACTTGTGGTATTTCAAAAGCGCCAGGAGTCCAAATAACCAATATATCCTTATCTTCTACACCAGATTTCTTTAGTGTATCAATACATCCTTGGAATAATTGATTGCTAATGAATTCGTTAAATCGTGAAACACATATAGCAATTCTTTTACCCTGACCAGAAAAATTACCTCTAATTTCCTTCATTGCTAATGCCTCCTTCTTGTACTCTCTTTAACTAATGACCAATTATTACTCTTTATCGTTATTGCTACTCTTCAAATATCTTTATTAGTACCTAATAATATAGGTTTAAAGCAGATGATTCATTTTTTTTCTTTTCGTCTCCATATAATAACTATTTTCTGCGCAAGGATCTATTTTGATTGGTACACGCTCAGTAATTTCTAGCCCATATCCTTCTAAACCAATAATTTTTTTAGGATTATTAGTTAAAAGCTTAAGTTTCCTTACTCCTAAATCAATAAGTATTTGTGCTCCAATACCATAATCTCTTAAGTCTGGAGCAAACCCTAACATTAAATTAGCTTCTACAGTATCTGCTCCTTTCTCCTGTAAGCTGTAGGCATCGATTTTATTTTTAAGCCCTATTCCTCTTCCTTCTTGCCGCATATAAAGTAACACCCCTGACTCTTTTCCAATAATCTTTAAAGCTTTACGAAGCTGGCTACCACAATCACATCTGCGAGACATAAATACATCACCTGTTAAACATTCTGAATGAACCCGAACAACAACTGGCTGTTTCTCAATGTTTCCACTAACTAAAGCTAAATGTTGGCATCCGTCAACTAATGATTCATAAAGATATAATTGGAACAAACCATCGTCAGTAGGTAGATTGACCTTACTAATAAGCTTAATTAACTTTTCTTTTCTTCTTCGATATTCAATCAATGAAGATATCTTGCATATTTTTAATTTATGCTTTTCAGCAAACTTTACTAAATCCGGCAATCTAGCCATTGAACCATCTTCTGTAATAATCTCACAGATTACTCCTGCTGGATACAACCCGGATAGCCTTGCTAAATCTACAGAGGCTTCTGTGTGCCCCGCCCTAACCAAAACTCCTCCGTTCTTTGCCTCTAGAGGAAAAATATGACCAGGCTTAATTAAGTCATCATTCTTACTTTTTGCATTGATTAAAACTTCTATAGTCCTAGCACGATCAAAAGCAGAAATGCCGGTAGTTGTGCCTATTTTTGCATCTACGGATACTTTCCATGCAGTTTGAAACGGATCACTGCCCTCATTGTGATGCATCGGCTCCAAACCTAGTTCAAGTATTCTTTTTTTAGCCAAGGGAACACAGACTAACCCTTTACCCTCGGTAATCATAAAATTTATAATTTCTGGAGTAGCATACTGAGCAGCTATAACTAAATCACCCTCATTCTCTCTTTGCTCATCATCAACGACAATTACCGGTTTTTTATTTTTTATTTCCCTTATAATTTCTTCAACAGAACCAAACATAATCATCCCTCCAAGTGTAAAATACGTTAACGCACGCAGATGTATTTGTCAAGCCTTTTACCTGCTTTTATACACAGACTGTTGCAGTTTTATACTCGATTTTTACTAACGTTTAGTCCATTGGAATCTGCGGCGTGCACCTTTACGGCCATATTTTTTTCTTTCTTTTGCGCGGGGATCGCGGGTAAGCAACTCTTCTCTTCTTAAAGCAAACCGGATCTGAGGGTTCCAATCAACTAAGCAACGCGAAATTCCTAAGCTTACTGCTCCTGCCTGGCCGCTTGTTCCTCCTCCTTTCACGTTAGCAAAAATATCTATTTTTCCCTCTAGCTCGGCAACCTGTAGAGGCTTTTTTACTTCCACAATATTATCGATAGTCGAAAAGTATTTTGTACACTCTTTACCGTTAATGATAATTTTCCCGGTTCCTTTCAATAGCACTCTAACACAGGCTGCGGCTTTTTTCCTTCTGCCAGTTGCTGTAAATAACTCATTTGTTTTTTGATCCATATTTAAACCTCTATTTTTATCGGTTGTTGGGCCTGTTGCTTATGCTCCCCCTCTGGGTAAACATATAGTGACTTTAGCATCTGACTACCTAAGTTACTTTTAGGTAGCATTCCTTTAACAGCTGATTGTAAAACTTTAGTTGAATTTTTTTCTAACAAAACTTCCAATTTCATTTCTTTTCGTCCGCTAGGATACCCAGTATATTTATCATAAACCTTATCCTTAAGCTTATTACCCGTAAACCTAATGTATTTTGCATTTATAACTAGGATCCTGTCTCCACAAAGGAAATTAGGGCTATATACTGCCTTATCTTTCCCTTGCAGTATCTTTGCTATTCGGCTCGCCAGCCTACCTAATATTTTATCTTTAGCATCAATAACCAGCCATTTCCTTTCTTCTTTGTTGAAAAATTTAGTTTTTTTCATTATTCTCCTGTAAATTTCCGCTTATTCCGTAAACTCTTATATCACATTTCAAGAAATTGTCAACATTTAATCAACCCCGAGAAAGAACAAACTATGTCCTCGCTGATTAGCTAACAACATTAATAGCTTCAGATAAGTCAATCTTTCCCTCGTATATCGCTTTTCCAGTAATTATTCCTCTGGCAAAAGGGATCTCCTCTTTTATTCTTATGATGTCCTCCAGGGAAGACACACCTCCGGAAACAATAATGTTCATTTTATCAAATAAAGAAAAACACTTTAAAGAAGCCAAATTTACCCCTTTTAGCGTCCCATCGCGAGAAATATCTGTATAAATTACCCATTTAACCCCTATATCCTGTAAATTTCGCATAAAATCTAAAACTAAGTAATTAGTTTTTTCTTTCCATCCTTTAACAGCAATTTGTGATTCCAAAGCATCGACCCCAACAGCAACCTTATCCGCGCCCAAGGAACTAATTAATTTCTTTAGGAAATTTTTTTCCACAGCTTTAGTTCCTATTATTACCCGTTCAGCGCCCAAAGTAATTAACTCTTCAGCTTTTTTCTGACACCTAATACCTCCGCCAACTTCTATTTTAATGTCTCCATTTTTTAAAATATCTTTAATAATCGAAGAATTATCTTCTTCACCTAAAGCAGCAGATAAATCAACTAGATGAATAAGATCTGCGCCAAGCTTTTTCCATTTTTCTACTATCTTTAGCGGATCTTTACTGTAAACAGTAGAAAAGGAAGGATTACCTTTTAACAGGCGAACTACATCTCCTTTCCATAAATCAATTGCCGGAATTATTATCATGCTGGCTTTAAAATTTATTTTTCAAGAAATTACTCAAAATTTTTAGTCCCTTTTCCTGACTTTTCTCGGGATGAAACTGAACACCCCAAACATTTTCTTTATTAACGATGGAAGCAAAATTAATTCCACCATATTCAGTATTCGCCAAAACCACTTCTTTTGTTTTAGGGCAACAATAATAAGAATTCGCAAAATAGCAGAAACTTCCATCTCTAAATCCATTAAGTAGTAATTTATTTTTTTTCCTCTTTGCTTTTTCTGTTATACATACGTTATTCCACCCCATATGCGGAATAATTAAATTGTTTGATCGAATCTTTTTTACCTCACCGTTAATTACTCCTAACCCTTTTACCCCTGGTGCTTCTTGGCTGCTATCAAATAATAATTGCATTCCTAAACAGATTCCTAAAAACGGTATTTGTAAGTTTATTCTTTCTTTTAGAAGCTCAAAAATATTATTTTTTTTTAATTCCTTTACTGCACTGGCAAAATGTCCTACACCGGGAATAATAATCTTCTTGGCTTTTTGGATAGTTTCTGCAGAATTACTCACCAATACTTTTTCTCCTAAGAATAATGCAGAATTCTTGACACTTTCTAAATTACCCATCCCATAATCAACAACAACTACCATAAATAATATATTATTTTATTACTAAGTCGTAATTATCTAGTCTATTATTCCTTTAGTGGAAGGAACGCCCTTCCTCCGACGGTTAATCTGGCTAGCTTGATCTAATGATTTTCCTAAAGACTTAAAAAGCGCCTCTAGCAAATGATGTAGATCGCCATCTGCAGATTTTACAATATAGACCAGACTCAAACTTGCATGATTAACAAAACCTTCTAAAAACTCTTCCGCATCTTTGAATGTAAATTTAATCCCGTCAAAATTATCACTGCTTAAGATAGATTGAACTTTTGTTTTATTACCTGTGGCTATTTCATAGTGTAAGGAAGGTCTCCCACTTATATCAATATTAGTTTCCACAACTACTTTATCCATTACCAAGGAGAATGACCCGTATCTATTTATACCGGACATGCTACCTAACGCAGATTTAAATGCCTTGCCCATGGCAATACCTATATCCTCTATTATATGATGTTGCAAATCACCTTTAGCAAAAAGGTTTAGATCAAAAAACCCATGAAAAGCAAATAAATCAAGTAAATGGTCAAGAGGTTGGAAACCACTATCTATTTTCCCTTTTCCTGCTCCATCAATGACAAATTTCCCTTTAATATCTACTTCATTTGTTTTTCGTTTAATAATAGATTTTCTTATTTTATTTTTCTTAGGAACCATAATCCCTCCGGTTATAAACACACTACTACATTAATCTTTTTTTAACACTTTCAATATGTTTATCCATTCCTTCTAGCCTTGCAATTTTCTCCAAAGTAGCAGCTTCTTCCTGCAAAGCTTTTCGCGTATAGCTGATAACATGAACTTCTTTGAGAAAATCTTTTACTGAAAGGCAGGAAAAAAAACGACTGCTACCTCCTGTAGGAAGAACATGACTAGGGCCTGCTGTGTAATCTCCTAGTGCAACCGGTGTATATTCTCCTAAAAAAATAGCACCAACATTCCTAATCTTCTTCAGCACAGTATGCGGTTTCTTAGTTAAAATTTCTAGATGTTCTGGGGCAATCATGTTAACTGCCTCGGCAATTTTATCTAAATTTCTGACTCTTAAGGCATAACCGCTAACTTTCCTTTTACGTAACTCCCTAATTACCTTGCGAGAATTAGTGATAACAATCCCTAAACCATTATGATGTTCTACCTGTGCCTCTAAATCAACAATAATATACTCAATATTTGAAGTACCTGAAGCAATAATTACAACTTCCGAAGGACCGGCAAGCATATCGATATCTACAACACCAAACACTTGACGTTTGGCCTCTGTAACAAATTCATTACCTGGTCCAATAATTTTATCAACTTTTTTTATTGTTTTTGTACCATAAGCTAATGCAGCAATTGCTTGCGCCCCGCCAACCCGATATATTTCCTTTATTTTGAGCAAAGAAGCAATAGCTAAAATAAAAGGATTCATATTTTTATCTTTTCCAGGAGGAGAAACTAAGACTATCTCTTTGACACCAGCGACTAAAGCAGGAACGATTGTCATATACACCGAAGACACTAGCGGGGCAGTACCCGCCGGAACATACACACCTACTCTCTCCAAAGGCACATAACGATTAAGCAACACTTTACCGTTATCACTTTTAACTCTTGTTGTTTTAGGAACTTGCCTTTTATAAAATCTGGTTACATTATCAATTGCCACTTTAAAAGCAGAGATCAAAGACGAATCTAACTCATTAAACGCCGCGCTTACTTCTGATTCACTTATTCGCAATTCTCGTGGGTTTATCTTTACTTTATCAAATTTTTTCGTATACTCTATTAAAGAATTATCCCCGGCATCCCTTACACCACTAATAATCCTTGCTACTTTATCCTTAATCTTATCACGAGAAATTCTTGACTTACCAAGTGATTTTTTAAGACTTTCTAAATTTCTTATCACTCTCATTTTAAATAATATTTATTTTTTAAAATCCGTTTTAGAAAAATATTTTATAATTCTACTATCTTTTGAGTTGTTTTGCAAATTTAGAAAAACATCGAATAACGATCTCTTCAAAGTCAACTGGAATATTCAAGGTAACACCTTGTATGCACGTCTTTCTACCCCCGCCTCTTAAAGACACACTTTCTTTAAGTATTTCGATGAATTCCTTGCAATCAAATCCTTCTTTGACAACTTCATCACATGCGGAAAAAATAAAATTATTTTTTCCTGAATGATTATATACAACAAAAACAAACCCTCCGCTCATTTCTTCATGCAAAAAATCAATAAAACTTTTTACCAGAGAAGGATCTTCTGCTAAAAAACTATCAGCATCATCCCAAGTATAGAATAAAAAGGCAACACCTTCAATATTTTTTTTGCATTTTAAAGCGACATCCTTGGCTAAAATAGCTATCCGTTCTTTGAGCAATCCTGACATTTTTTGCTGACAACCCTTTATTTCTTTTAAAATTCTATGAGCTGAGTTATTTACCTGAGTAAATTCGCATTTAAACAAACTCGATAGCTCTATCACTGTATTTTGGAAATCTTTTAAATAATAATGTGCTTTTTTACCAGTTAAAGCTTCTATCCGCCGAATGCCACTACTGATGGACGCTTCAGAAATAATTACAAACTCTCCAGCTTGAAAGGTATTACTCAAATGCGTTCCGGCGCATAACTCCTTACTGTAATTGCTAATAGTAACAGATCTTACACTTTCCCCGTATTTATCCTTAAAAAAAGCTAAAGCTCCTTCCGCTTTTGCCTCCTCTAGAGAGATAAATCTTTTACTAACTTCATCTCCTTGAAAAATAAAAGAATTAACTAAGCTCTCAATACTATCTAACTCTTTCCGAGACAAAGATTGAAAATGAGTAAAATCAAAGCGTAATTTGTCCTCATCCACCAAAGAACCTTGCTGGCAAACATGCTCTCCTAAAACACTGCGCAGAGCAGCTTGTAGTAGATGGGTAACTGTATGCGCACGCGCTAAAGCCCCTCTTCTATCTTGGTCTATTGATGCTACCGCCTGCTGCCCTTTAAGTATACTTGCTCTGGATACCTTCCCCTTATGGATAATAGCTTGGTTGACTTTAAACACTCTATCTACAACAAAACCGCCTTCTTCTACACAAATTAACCCTTTATCCGCTAATTGCCCACCAGACTCTGGATAAAAAGGTGTTTTATCTAAAATTATAAATCCCTCTTCTCCGCAACCCAAGGCATTTGTTTCGCTACCCGCTAAAAGCTGATCATAGCTTGAGAATATTCTTGTAATTTTCGCCTTTGTTTCCTTGACTTCATAGCCACAAAACTGACTATTTTCCCTGATTTCTACATCACCTTTTTTGAATATACAATTATCAAACATGCTTTTCTTCCGAGAACGTTCTTGCTGCTGTAAAATTAATTTTTTAAAACCGCTTCGATCAACACTCAAGCCATGCTGATTTGCTATTTCTTTACTTAATTCAACCGGAAAGCCATATGTATCATAAAAACGAAATAATTCTTCCGCACCAACAGAATTCTTATTTTTTGCTCTCAGTTTTTTTATTTCCGTTAGAAGATGTTCTTTCCCAATGTTAAGTGTTGAACAAAATCGCTCTTCTTCAGCCTTTATGACTTTAGAGATAATTTCTTTTTTTTGCCGCAGTTCAGAATAAAAATCACTCATTAATTCAGAAAACAAGAAAGGTAGCTTGTAAAGAAATACTTTTTGGTTACCCACCAACGATGCGCTCCAAGAAGCTTTGCGAATAAGCTTACGCACTACATACCCGCGCTCCTCGTTGGAAGGATAAACTCCATCACCAATAGCAAAGGTAGCTGCTCTTATATGATCGACTATAGAGTTAATCAAGCTATTTGCTTGCGAGTTATTCTCATTCGCGTTTAAATGCTCCCTTACATTCTGGACTATCGGTTGTAAAATATCTATTTGAAAATTTGAATTTTTACCTTGTAGCACTGCCGCCATTCTTTCTAGCCCCATCCCAGTATCAATATTTTTTTGCGGTAATGGCTCTAACTTATTGTCACCAACACGATCGTATTGTGTGAACACTAAATTCCAAATTTCCACAAATCGCCCACAATCACAATCTGGATTGCATGTTTTATTTAGACAACCTTTATTTGCTCCTCGATCAAAAAATATTTCTGAGCATGGTCCACAAGGCCCATTCGGGCCTAAAGATGGGGCATCAGCCGGCCAAAAATTGTTGCTTTCCCCTAACTTAATAATTTGATGATCCGAAATCCCAATGTTTTCCTTCCAAATAGTGTATGCTTCTTTATCTTTAGAATATACAGAAACCCACAAGTCTTCCTTTTTTAAATTTAGCTGTTTTGTAAGAAATTCCCAAGCTAGGGTTATTGCCCCTTCCTTAAAATAATCACCAAAAGAAAAATTACCTAGCATTTCAAAAAAAGTATGGTGATAGTCTGTTTTACCTACCCTTTCTAAGTCTCCAGTACGTAAGCACTTCTGACAACTAACTGCTTTGTTAGTTCCTTCTTTCTCTCCCAAAAAATAGGGCTTAAACTGGTTCATTCCGGCCGAAGTAAAAAATACCGATGCATCATCCGGAACTAAAGTATCAGAAGAAAAAAGATCATGCTTCTTTCCTTTAAAAAAATCTAGGAAAAGTGTTCTTAGGCTACTTGTTTTTAAAACCATCTATTCCTCTCCCCCGCTCTCGAAAAACTCTTGAAGGCATCTATGGATATCATCATACATAAACCCTTTGTATGTAAGATACTGAATAATTTTTTGCTGAATTGTTGTTTTTGATATTTTTTTACTTTGCTCTTTATGATGTCTCCATTTTTCCTTGATAATGTCTCGTATTTTTTCATTAAAAACACCATTTTGTCTACCAAGCCTTTTACACAAATTTTCAGAAATCCCCAGCCTTTTAAGCTTACACACTATCTTTAAAGGACCCCAATTTTTTTCTAAGGCCGCGTCAGTAAAAAGACGAACAAATATCTCATCGTTTAGGTAATTATTACCTTCTAAAAACTTTACCACATTCTTTGAACATGACTCAGTATAACCTTTCTGTTTAAGGCGAGTGAAAATTTCTTTTTTAGCTCTTGCCCTATATTTTAAAAGTATGAATGAATATTTAAGAGCTTTATTGAATTTATCCACTAAATAAAGTTAAGATTAATCAGAATTTTTAAGAACTACATACCCTTGGCTAGTCTTTAATAAATAATTCTTTTTTGCTTTGAGAATAATCTCCCTAAACTCGTCTTTGCTGGTAATTTTCCTATTCTCTACTTCATATATAACATCTCCTGGCCTAAGACTATTTTTTTCAATTAGTAGCTCCTTCTCAACGCTTACGACAACTATTCCTTCATCTATATTCAAATTAAATTTCTTTTTATACTCATCATTTATATTATCAACTGTCACGCCACGAAACATAATCTGTATCTCTTCGTCCGAATCCTTCACTCCTTCTGATGCTGTTCCAATCTCTGTATTCAGCATTAATTCTTTTCCTGAACGAATAATTTTAAACGGAATAATCTTCCCAACTTGCGTCGAAGAAACAGCTTTTATCAAATCTCTTGCTAAGATTACCGGAGAATTATCAAAAGATACGATCAAGTCTCCCTCTTTAAATCCACTTTTTTCCGCAGGTGAGTTCCTGTATACCTTAAGCACAATTACACCTTCATTTTGTTTTATCCCGAAATAATTCCTTAGCTCATCATTTAAATCATGAATATTCACTCCTAACCAACCATAGACTACTTTTTCTCCTTTTATCAGTTTATCCAAAAAACCCTTAGCTTTATTAATCGGGATTGCAAAGCCTAAGCCACCATACACTTTCCTTTGATTTAAAGCCAAAATATTGATCCCTACAACATTACCATTCAAGTCAAATAAAGGACCTCCGCTGTTAGCAGGATTAATTTCGGCATCAGTTTGGATAAGATCTTCATAGCTAGCTCCTTGTCCTTCTAGAAAAGGCAAATATCGACGCAGAGCACTTACAATCCCTGCGCTAGCTATTGGTCCAGAATCATCCGAGTAAACATTCAAGGGACTACCTAGGGCAACAACCCACTCTCCTATTTTAAGCTTATCAGAATCACCCATTTTTACAGACACCAATTCTCCAGTATCTATCTTAATCACAGCGATGCCACTTCCTTTATCAAGAACCTTAATTTCTGCATTAAATTCTCTTCCGCCAAAAATATGAACTTTAATGCCTGTCCCCCTGGATACTGCGTCAATGTTAGTAACGATATATCCTTGCTTGTCAACAATCACTCCGCTTCCTAAAATAACCCTCCCTGCATTATCTGGTCTTGATATTCTCCCAAAGTAGTCTTTAAAAAAAGTTTGGAAAATATCTTCGTCAGTGCTATCAAAAGGAACATTCAAATGAAACCCCTCCCGTACTTTTTCTGTAGCTACTCCAGTTAAACAGACTACAGATTTTGCTGACTTAGCTATAATGTTAACCGTTGACTCTTCTAGATTACGGGCAGCAACGCTAACCGGCAGAAAAATAACCAAAGATATTAAACTTAGTATAAAAATATTTTTCATATTTTAAATCCTAAAAATAAAATAAGATGTGCCGATTTATTTCTTTCCGGATGCATCTTCACCGCTTAAAGATTTTTTTAACTCTTGACACAAAAGATCATCTTCTCTGATTAATTTTCTTAATTGCTCTTTACCTTGTGCTAAATTTTTATCTTTATACGAAAACCAACTGCCGGATTTTTTTATTACTCCCTCTTCAATTGCCGCATCAATTAATGCCCCAGACCGCGAAACTCCTTCATCGTACATTATTTCAAAAATCGCTTCCTTAAATGGAGAAGCTACTTTATTCTTAACAATCTTAGCGCGTACCTTAATACCTACCGCTCCTTGGGGAGTAGTAATTGTCGCAATTCTCCTCAAATCAATTCTCATTGAAGAGTAAAATTTTAGCGCCCTTCCTCCAGGAGTAACTTCTGGAGAGCCAAACATTACCCCAATTTTCTCACGAATTTGATTAATGAAAACCACACATGTCTTAGATTTGCTTATCGCCGCTGTTAATTTACGCAAAGCTTGACTCATTAAGCGTGCTTGAAGAGCAATTTGGCTGTCACCCATTTGCCCTTCTATTTCTGCCCTAGGTACTAAAGCCGCAACAGAATCAATAACAATTAAATCTACGGCATTAGACCTTACTAAAGCCTCAACTATTTCTAAAGCTTGTTCTCCAGTATCCGGCTGTGATATTAATAACTCTTCCAACTTTATGCCCATCAACCGAGCGTACGCTGGATCAAATGCATGTTCAGCATCAATGAACGCGGCTGTTCCTCCAGCTGAATTTTGAGCTTGAGAAATAATGCTTAGAGTTAGAGTAGTTTTACCAGAAGATTCCGGACCAAAAAGCTCGATTACTCTTCCCCGCGCTAAACCCCCTACGCCTGTCGCCTTGTCCAATGAAATAATCCCTGTAGGTAAAGATTCAACATCCATTTTTACACTTCCGTCCATACGCATAATCGCACCTCTTCCAAATTGTTTCTCTATCTGAGAAAGAGCTAAATCCAAGGCCTTTTTTTTATTTTCTAATGTGTTTTTTTCATTTATCATAATAGCCTCCTTTTTACTTTACACAAAAACAAACACTTGCATAACTTTTAATTTCCTTTGTTAGATCATGCCAATAAGGATAAATATTTAAACTAGCCATAAATAAATCCAGCTAAAAGCGTAACTCTTTTTTACCCACAAGACTTCTTATATTGTTCTTATGCCTTAGAGTAATAAATATAAAAAAAACTGAAGATATAATCTTTACATCTAGCTCTTGAGAAAATAATAATGAAAATAAAACAAATATAAATCCTGCTAAAATAGAGGCTAAAGAAACATAACGAAAAATCAAAAATGTTATTACCCAAGTAATTAACGCCGCCAACAAAATAAACCCTAAATTTTGAAAAAACAAACTTAAGGAAACCATAACCCCTAAGCTTGTTGCTACACCTTTACCTCCTTTAAATTTTAAAAATAAAGTCCAATTATGTCCGCAAACTGACAATAGCGAGATTATAATAATCAAACGGCCAGAAACATCCGGAATGAGTGCCGCAGCGACAAACGGCGGAATAAGCCCTTTTAAAAAGTCAAGGATAAAAACAATAATTCCCCATTTTCTACCAACCACACGAAAAACGTTTGTAGCTCCAATATTACCTGAGCCAAAGCTTCGGATATCTATTCCTTTTACCCAATAAGCGATCAAAAAACCAAAAGGAACACTACCCCAGATGTAGCTAGCTATCGGAAGTACTAATTTTAGCATTTATTTCTTTTGCCCCTCTAAAAAAATAATCAGATCCAGAAATTAAAGTAAACACTACAGCCAGAAAACAAATGAAAAAGTGATAGGGAACACCGATTAAAACCCACAAAATTGTAAACATCTGAAAAAAAGTTGTTAGCTTTCCCCATATAGAAGGTGCAATGACGATCTCGATCTTCAAAAAATGTAAAATTACTACACCAAAAAGAATAATTAAATCTCTACTCACTACAACTAGTACAACCCATAAATAAATTTTATAACCAAGTAAATAAAGCGATATAAACGCTGAAAGCATCAAGAGTTTATCAGCTAAAGGATCAATAATCTGCCCCAACTCCGACTTCTCCTGCTTTATCCTTGCAACCAAACCATCAAAAAAATCGCTGAGTATCGCAAGAATAAATACTCCTACAGCAACAGAACGCAAATATGGTTTAGCCTGCGCATAAATAAGTAAAGAAATAAACACCGGAATAAGAATAATCCTTACAGAAGAAATCTTATCCGCAAAACTCATCTTTTTACCATTAATTTGTTTAAGCATATTTTATTCTTCAGCTGATCTTAATTCTGTCCCATCATAAGGACAATAAGTCATGTTAGTATCTTTGAACCGTCTACCACATTTCGGACAAAACTTTACTACAGATTTATTTTGCTCCATCGCATCACCGATAAGCGCGCCAGCCAAAGCACCAGCACCGGCGCCGATTAAGGCCCCTTCACCAGTATGACCAGATTGATGACCGATAATCGCCCCTAATCCTCCACCACCCACTGCACCTATACCCGCACCTTTTTGAACAGTAGTGCATCCTCCCATAATTACTAAAACAAAAAAAGAAACCATTAAGTATTTTTTCATTTCCCTCTCCTTGATTCTAACATTACTTTGAATAAAGACTCCTTATACCCTCCACTACTACTGATTATAAACCATAAAAGATATTTATTCAATCATACTTATTCGCCTTGGGGGCCACCAAATAAATATTGCTTTTCCGGCAATATCCTTTTCTTCGCAAAATCCCCAAAACCGACTATCTAAAGACGATATACTATTATCACCAAGGAAAAAATACTTATTTTCTGGGATTACAATACTTTCATTTTCTTGCCCATATTCTCCTTTTGAGTAATAAAAATTTCTGGCTATCTCTGGATCAACTATTATTTTTCCGTTAATATAAACATTTCCCTCTTTGAGCATCAAATTATCTCCTGGTAATCCAATTAACCTCTTAATGTAAGCCTTCTTGCGGTCATGAGGAGGAATAAAAACCACGACATCTCCTCTTGTTGGTTTTCCAAAACCAAGAATGCGATGACTAGTAAACGGTATCTTGGGCCCATAAACAAGTTTACTGACAAAAATTTTATCACCAGGCATTAAGGTAGGAACCATTGACGTTGTGGGTATTTTATACATTTGGAAGAAAAAAGTCCTTAAAAATATTGTTAAGACAGCTGCCGTAACAATCGCCTCCGTCCATTCTCTTAACTGACTTTTTTTATTAAGTTCGGTCATTTACTTCACTCCTTAAATTCTACTTCATATTTACATTCTTAGAACCTCTAGAAATGCGTTCTGGGGAACGCTCACATTACCCATTTGCTTCATTTTCTTTTTTCCTTTTTTTTGTTTTTCCCATAATTTTCTTTTACGGGTGATATCTCCTCCATAACATTTAGCAGTAACATTTTTCTTCAGCGCAGAAATTTTAGCAGAAGCAAATATTTTTGACCCAATAGCTGCCTGAATATTTACTTCATACATTTGTCGCGGAATTAATTCTCGTAATTTATTTACAACCTGTCTTGCTTTTGACTCAGCTCTTGATTTATTCACAAGTATTGAGAATGCTTCCATTTTCTTTTTATTAAAAAGAATATCAATCTTAGAAATCTCCGCTTTGCGGTACCCCATAAGTTCATAATCAAAAGATGCATACCCTTTAGTCAATGATTTAATCTTATTGTAAAAATCAACAATTATTTCCGCTAACGGAAGTTCAAAAACAATGCTTAATCGGTCTTTTCCTAAATAATCCATTTTAACAAACAAACCTCGCCTTGACTTTGCTAAATCACACAACGGATCCAACCCTTCAATAGGTGAGACTACTCTAGCACTCACAAACGGCTCATAGCTTTCTTCAATTATCGAAGGATCGGGAAACTGATGAGGACTCTCAATATTTTTAATGTCACTATTGCCTTTCTCTTTTATCTGATACATGACATTCGGTGACGTAAGAACAAGGTTGAGCCCATATTCACGTTCTAAACGTTCTTGGACAACTTCCATGTGCAGTAACCCTAAAAACCCACAACGAAAACCATGGCCTAAACTTCCTAAGTTATCCGGTTCGTAGCTAAATGATGGATCTGATAATTTTAGTTTTTCAATGGCCTGCCTCAAGGCTGGATAATCCTTGGGAGACGTGGGGAATATTCCGCAAAACACCATGGGAGACATCTTAGAGAACCTACCGAAAGGTCGAGATGTTGGATTAGATATTGAGGTAATTGTGTCTCCCACATCTATTTCTTGGGGATTTTTTATATTGCAGCAAATATAACCAACCTCCCCACATTCTAAACATTCCTTTTTTTCTGGTTGAGGCAAGAATACTCCGATTTCTTCTACACGATAATTTCTATTTTGATGCATAAGCAAAATATTATCGCCTAGAACGATTACTCCGTCAAAAATCCTTAAAAAAAGTATAACCCCTCTGTAGGAATCATATGCAGAATCAAATAAAATTGCTTTTAAAGAGCCACTCTTTGCACCAGAAGGAGGAGGAACCTCTTCTACCACCCTGTTAAAAAGAGCAATTATCCCTTTTCCTTCTTTCGCTGATATTAAAGAAACTTCTTCTTTCCTGAAACCAAACACATCTAAAAGCTGGTCTAAACTTCTTTGTACATCAGACCCCGGAAGATCTATTTTATTAAGTACCGGAATAATTTTTAAATCATTCTCTAACGCTAAATAAAAATTTGCTACAGTCTGAGCCTCTACTCCCTGCGAAGCATCTACTAATAAAATAGCCCCTTCACAACCCTTCAACGATTTCGCTACCTCATAAGAAAAATCTACATGCCCAGGAGTATCAATAAGATTTAAAATATAATCTTCTTCCTGGTATTTTAGCTTAAGTCTTACCGCCTTTGCTTTAATAGTGATTCCTCTTTCTCGTTCCAGTTCCATATTGTCAAGAACCTGTGTTTCTTTCTTATTTCTACTCATAACGCCACCCATTTCTAAAAAACGGTCGGCCAAGGTAGACTTACCATGATCAATATGTGCAATGATGCAAAAATTTCTTATTTTTTTCTTACTTTCCATAAACTCAATTTAAAATGTCAACTATTAACAAACATGCAATTTAATAACACCTACCCTCGCCATAATAAAATATACTATATTCTATTTATATTTTTAAAATTATCCTGACAATAGCAATTACCAATCGGAAAGCAGATCTCTAAAAATATTCTTTGCGGTTATTTTTTATATTTTAATGCAAGAAATAATTCTTTCTGCTGACTCAGTAATAGTCAAACCCGTTGTGTCAATGTACAAAGCATCACTACTAATTTTTAAAGGACTAACTTTTCTGTTTTTATCAGCGTAATCTCGCTTTTCTAGATCTTCTTTTACCTCAACAAAAGATATCCTCAAGCCATTACCCTGTAACTCTTTAAATCTTCTCTCCGCCCGTATCTGTGGAGAAGCATCGAGATAAAATTTAAATTTAGCATCAGGAAAAACTACCGTAGTAATATCTCTACCCTCAACAACATAATCCCCTTTTTCGGCAATTTTTTTTTGCAGTTTAACCATTATTTTCCGAACCGCCGGGTATGATACAACCAAAGATATATTCTTATCAACATAAGGAGACCTTATTTCTAAGCTAATATCATTTCCATCAAGAAAAATTTTATCTTTAACTATATTGACTTCTAAATGTTTAGCCAAAGCTTCTAGATTGTTAGAGTTTGATAAATCTGCGCTTTCGTTTAACGCTTTGTATACTAATGCTCGATAAGTAGCCCCGGTATTTAAATAAGAAAAGTTGATCTTTTCGGATAATATGCGGGCAATTGTGGTCTTTCCAGAACCAGCAGGGCCATCTATAGCAACAATCATGTAATTTTCCTTTTCTTTTTATTGGCGCTAGTAATTAAATCAAGGATTTGATCTTTTTTATTTTGTTTTATCAACAAAGAGAATTGCATTAGAACTTTTATGAACTTATCTAAATCATTTAAAATATTTACTTTGTTAGACAAAAATATATCTGCCCATACCGAAGCAGAAGATTCGGATATCCTGGTTAAATCCCTCAAACTCCCTAAACCTAATTTTGAATGCTGATTCGGAATATAATTAGTAAGGGAGAAAGAGATAATATGCGGAAGGTGTGATATTGCCGACAAAATCCGATCATGAGAGTCTGGACTAAAAAATAATACTTGAGCGCCGAGGTTCTCCCAGATTAGCTTAATTGTTTGAACATCTTTTTTGCGAGGAGAAGAAGTAATTACACAAAAAGACCCTCGATAAAGATCCGGACAGCTAAACTCTGCTCCACTTTTTTCTCCTCCGCATAAAGGATGGCAGCCAACAAAAGAAACTTTTTTTGGTAGATAACGATTTGCTGCTATTTCAATGAGCTTCTTGCTGCTACCTAAATCACAAATAATAATTTTTTTATCTAAGAAAAGAGATATTTTTTTAAAAAAATTAATAATCTCACCCACAGGTAAAGCTAACACAACAATGTCTAGATCTCTAATAAACTCTTTTAGGCTACTTGTTAAACTATCTAGGATTTTTAGTTTACTTAATTTATCGTATGATTTTTTACTTCTAGCATAACCGCGTATATGTAAAGAAGGGTTCATTTCTTTTAAAGCCAAAGCCAAAGACCCCCCCATAAATCCAACGCCTAGAATGCCGATTGTTTTTATTTTTTTAATATCCATAATTTAGATATCTCTGCCGATAGCCTCCGCCACTTTTTTTATCTCCTTCATTAGGCGAGTAAAATTTTCCGGCAAAAGCTGTTGCGATCCATCACTTAAAGACCGGCAAGGATTAGAATGTACTTCTACTAAAAGCCCATCACAGCCACAAGCCACTGCCGCTTTGCTTAAAGGATTAACTAGCCCCCATTTCCCAGCAGCATGCGACGGATCAACGACAACCGGAAGATGAGACAACATTTTAATAACCGGAACAGCACTAACATCCAATGTATTACGTGTAAAATCCTCAAAAGTCCGTATTCCTCTTTCACAAAGTATTACATTAAAATTACCTTCGGATAAAATATATTCAGCGCTCATTAATAATTCCTTTATTGTAGCGCTTAATCCTCTTTTCAAAATAACCGGTTTTTTTGTCTGGCCTATTTCCTTTAACAAACTAAAATTCTGCATATTGCGCGCACCTACTTGAAAAACATCCGCATACTTAGCCACCAGATGAACATCACGTGTATCCATAACTTCTGTAACTGTAGCTAAACCAGTATCTTCAGATACACCTTTAAGTATTTTCAAGCCTTCTTCTCCTAACCCCTGAAAAGCATACGGAGAAGTCCTTGGTTTAAAAGCGCCACCTCTTAAAATCGACGCACCTGACTTCTTAACTTTAACAGCGATTTCTTTTAATTGCTTTTTTGTTTCAATAGAGCAAGGACCAGCTATAACTATTATCTTTTTGGTACCAATTTTTATATTTTTATTTACAGAAATAACACTTCCTTGTTTTTTAAATTCCCTAGATACTAATTTGTACGGTGCTAACACCGGCATCACATTATCAACACCTTCAAAAACATCCAAAGGATGCAAGCGGACAATATCTTCTGGGCCGATTACCCCCACAATAGTTCTCTCAGAGCCCTTGGAAACCATTGGTTTCAAGCCCAGCTCTTTTACCCTTTTAATGAGAATATTGATTTGCTTATCAGTAGCTTCTTTTTTAAACACAACAATCATTGGCTGCCTCCTTTTTGAGCAAGATATCTTTCTAAATGCTTAATAAATTTTTTATTTTCATTATGATAACCAACAGTTACTCTAAAAAAGTTAGTTAGCCCCCACCCTTTTAATTCTCGAATAATAATGCCATTCTTTAGCAAATAATCACAGAGAAATGATGTTTCTGTTTTAAAATCCACGAGAATAAAATTAGTTGCACTTTTCGTAAAATAAATTCCCAGCTTTTTTAATTGACAATACAAATATTTTTTTTCTTTATCAGCATGCTTGATAACTTTTTGTAAAAAAAGTTTATTTTTTAAAGCCTCAACAGCCGCTACTTGAGCAAAGCGATTAATATTGAAAGGTTCCCTAATTTTATTCAAAATCAACGCTATTTGTATATTAGCAACCCCATAGCCAATACGTAACCCGGCTAATCCATATGCTTTAGAAAATGTACGGGTTATTAAAATATTTTTTCTCAGCTTTAATAAATCCAATGTTCTGGCTCGATCATCAGGCGCAAATTCAAAATACGCTTCATCAAAGAAAACTAACACTGTATCGGGAATTTTTTTCAAAAAATCCTTGACTTCACTGTGCGTTAAATATGTTCCCGTAGGATTATCGGGGTTAGCAATAAAAATTATTTTTGTTTTTTTATTAACCTTTTTAGCCATATCGTCTAAGCAGTAACAACATTTTTTTAAAGGAACTCTCCTTATTCTCGCACCTTGGATTTTTGCTTGCATTTCGTAAATTAAAAATGTAGGATAAGCAACTACTACTTCTTCGCCAGGATTAACAAAGGCTCGCAAGCTTAATGTTATCAACTCATCGGATCCGTTGCCAAAAATTAGCTGATCTTCCTTTACTTTAAGCTTAGACGCTAACGCTTTCCTCAAATAAAAGCTTCCAGACTCTGGATAACGATTTATATTCTTTATTTCCGAGGTAACAACTTTACGAATATAGCTTGGAGAAAAAGGAATCTCGTTTGAAGCAAGCTTGTAGACTTCATCCAGCTTTAGCATTCTTTTCACTTCCTCGATAGGCTTACCCGGTTGATACCCTTTTATTTTTTCTAACTCTTTTCGACAACGCATAACTTATTATTTGATACTTAATTTTTTAGCAGAAAGATGTAGCATCCATTAATTTTCTCGCGGATAAGAACCAAGGACTTTAACGAAAATACATTTACTTTCTAGCTTTTCTAACGCCTTCTGGACCAAAGAAGAACTTTTGTGTCCTTCAACATCCACAAAAAAATAATACTCCCAGGGCTTTCGTTTTGAGGGGCGAGATTCAATCTTAGTAAGATTTGCACCAGAACTCTTAAAATAAGAAAGCACATCATAAAGCGCCCCAACCTTATCCTTCACAGAAAACAAAACTGATGTTTTATCTTTTCCAGATACCAAGCTACCATTTTTAGATATCACCAAAAATCGTGTACAATTGCAAGATGAATCTTCAATCCCGCTAGATAAAATATTAAGCCCATAAATGTTAGCGAGCTCTTTATTGCCTATACAGGCACCTTTTAAATCTTTTTGTACTTCCAAAGCAGCGCTGGCAGTAGAAGAAACTGGTATAAAATCAGCCATTGGTAAGTTTTTTGACAACCATTGACGACACTGAGGAAACACTTGAGAATTTGAATAAATTCTTTTTATATCTTTAAAAGAGTTACCTATTAAAAAATGAGATATATCTAGAATAACCTCTGCGCAAATTTGAAGATCAGACACAAGAAACATATCTAAAGTATGATTAATAACTCCTTCCGTAGAATTCTCTATTGGAATAACTCCGTAATCAGCCTCATTTTTCTCTACCCGTTCAAATACTTCAGCGATGGTTACACTAGAAATATATTTTGGTTTTTTCCCAAATTTTTTTACCGCAGCAGAATAAGTAAAAGTTCCCTGCGGCCCAAGATATGCTACAGATAAAGTTGTTCTTTGAGCCCGACACACCGAAAGTATCTCTCGGAACACATTTTCCACATCTTCTGCCTTGAAAGGCCCCTTATTGATTTTCTTCAGATGCCTAAACAAACTGGATTCCCTCTCCGGTGAATAAGTAGTAAGCTTCTTGCCTTTTTTCACCTTACTAATTTTCGCAGCCTCTTTTGCCCGTTGATTCAAAAGTGCAAGAATCTTCTCATCTATCCTATCAATCTTAGCCCTTAACTGCTCTAACTTCATAACCCTCCTTGCAAAAGAATAACTACTGTTTAAATATTTTTTTTGCTTCCTTTAAAGAAGTAAAATGCCCAACATCAACCCAAGCACCCTTTAACGGGTATCCATACACTTGACATTCTTTAGCCAACCAAGAAATATACTTACCCGAAGCATCAACATTCTTGTTTTGTTTAATAAAAAGATTAATGAACTTTAAAGATTCCTTAGGAAAAAAATAAACACAAGATGCCGCAAGCGTAGAAAGCGGATTATTCGGCTTCTCATCCAATCGCACTACTCTTTTCTGACTATTTAAAATTACAATTCCAAAACGCTTCGCAGTTTCTTTATCTTGTACATCATAAGTGCCAATCGATGGGTAAGGTCTTTTTTTAACAGAAAAATCAATAAATTTAACTAACTCATCTTTAAACAAATTGTCTCCGCCAAGGACTAAGAAGTCAGAACCAGATCGATTAATACCAATCTTCATATCCTTTATCGCACCTAACCTATTATCCGGATGAAAAGATCCATCATTGATGATCTTTGCATCTACCTTATACTTCTTTTTCCAGGATAAAAAACTTTTATAGAATTTATCATTAACTACAATTCTTACTTCTTTGATCGAGAAATATTTTTTTAGATTGTCAATTTTTTTGATTAAAAAATTAATTATCGGAGTATCACCGACCAAAATCAGAGGTTTAGCTATTTTTAACGTTAAGGGATACAACCGTGTTCCATAACCGGCGGCAAGAATTACTACATTCATGATCGGCCTTTTTGTTGTAAAATCGACTAATTCTTCCAAAAAACTACTATCTTATCACATTCTTACATTGTTAAAATATGATAAGAATCTTCCCCTAAAATCCTTTTTAACTCAGAGTGAAGATACTTTTCTGTCTCTTTAGGAGTAGAAAAATCAAGCGCCTTAGACGCGATTTTTTTCGCCTCACCAAAAGAAATACTATTAATTAATTCCTTTATTTTAGGAACTTGAGGAGGAGACATACTAAAACTATCAAGCCCGGTACCTAAAAGAAAATAAGTAAAAATGGGATCGCCAGACATTTCTCCACACAACCCAACCCCAATATTATATTTATGCGCAATCTCAATAACATTTTTTATCAACCGTAAAACAGCTAAATGGCTAGGTTCATACAGATAAGCAACCTTTTCGTTACCTCTATCTACAGCCAACGAATATTGGATTAAATCATTAGTGCCGATACTAAAAAAATCGCATTCTTTAGCTAAAACGTCAGCAATTAACGCCGCTGAAGGAACTTCAATCATTACTCCAACAGAAATATTCTCGTCAAAGCTCTTTTTCTCTCTTCTTAACTCATCCATGCATTCTCTTAGCAAGCCTTTAGCTTTCCTTAGTTCCTCAATGCCGGAAATCATCGGAAACATAACACTTACATTCTTGACAGCAGAAGCCCGAAGTATAGCCCTAAGCTGAGCTTTAAATATTTCTGGCATAGCCAAGCAAAACCTTATGGCTCTCCATCCCAAAAAGGGACTAATCTCCTTAGGAACTCGAGGCTGAGATAAAAATTTATCTCCACCAATATCAATAGTTCGAAAAACAACCGAACCAGGGGAAACCATTTTTGCTACCTTAGAATAAGTTTTATACTGCATTTCCTCCGAAGGCATTTCATTGGCACCTAAAAAAACATACTCTGTTCGATAAAGCCCAATACCGTCAGCAGTATATTTTTTTACCAGGGATAGCTCCTCAGGAAGCTCAATATTAGCAGAAACTACTATATTTTTTCCATCTTTAGTAGTTGCTTTAATACTCTTGGGAATTTGTATTGCTTTTATTTCCCGATTATAAGCTTCTGCTTTAAGGTGATATTTATTTAGTACTTTTTCTGTGGGCCTTACTATCACGCAGTCTAATGATCCGTCAACAATAATATTGTCTCCGGATCTTATATTTACAGTCGCTACTTCCACACCAACTACCGCTGGAATTCTCAAACTACGGGCAATAATTGCTGTATGCGAAGTTCTTCCTCCAATGTCAGTTACTAGCCCAAGAATATTCTCTTTGGGCAAAGAAGCTGTTTGTGACGGCGCTAAATCATGTGAAACTATAACCACTTTTTCAGATAAATTACCTAAAGAGGAAACATTTTCTTTAAGCATTTTCCGTAAAACCCTGCGTGAAATATCCTCGATATCAGCAACCCGTTCGCGCAGATACTCATCATTTAATCGCAATAACGCATCAACATACTTTTTCACACTTTGTGAGAAAGCATATTCTACATTCACTTTCCTATTCTTAATCTGCTGGATTACGTCTTCTATCAAAACTCGGTCTTCTAAGACAAGGAAATGAGCTTCAAATATGCGACCATGATCAAACCCAATTTCTTCGGAAATTTTTTTTTGAAGATCTGAGATTTCTCGGCGTGTAGAGATTAGTGCTTCTTCTAAACGGTATATCTCTCGAGAAATTTCATCGTGAGAAATCTTTCTTTGAGGAATAGATAAATCATCTTTTCCCAAAATTAAGGCTTTTCCTATCCCTATTCCTCCAGAAACGCCTATTCCTTTTAATTTAACCATCATTAGTTTCTAAAAATTCCTTTAAGCTGTCCGCTGCTTCTTGAGCATCTTCACCTTCAGTAATTATTTTTACATATATGCCCTTATTTACCCCTAGACTTAAAATCGCAATTATTGACTTACCATCAATTATCTCGTCATTTTTTACTACTCGAACCGAAGAACTGAATTTATTAGCTAGCTGCACAAAGATAGTAGCAGGTCTAGCATGCAATCCGTGAGATTTATTAACTTCTGCTTTTACTTCTACACGCCCCATATTAGATAACCAATCCTTTAAAGAATAATTTTAAATATTTCTATACCACTGCTTGCTGTTGTTTAGAAAGCAGCTCAAGAACTTCATTTGCGTCAGTGCTTTTTTTCAGCCGCTGTACTAGATATTTGTCCCTAAGCATTTTAGCTAAAAGCGCAAGCATTTTAAGGTGCAACCCTACTTCTTTTTGATTAGAAAGAAGCAAAACCACGATATTCACTTCTTCCTGGTCTAATGAATCAAAATCTATGCCCTCTTTAAAAATACAAATACTAATTATAATTCCTTTTATTGATTCAACCCGTGCATGTGGAAAAGCAATATGATTTCCAATAGCCGTAGAGCCCATTTCTTCTCTCTGTAAAATAACCTTTAAAACCGATTTACTATCTTTTTCGGAAAGCTTCTTTTTCTGGACAAGCTGTTCAATAATAGCAGCGATAACGCTTTTTTTCTTCTTTTGCTTTAGCCCAAAAATGATTGATTGCCTGTCTAAGTACGTAAAGATATTTAATGCCATATTTTATACCTGCTAACCTTCAAATAGTTTATAATATTTTTTTTAATTTTTAATACCACTCCCCGGACACTTTTTTTGTTATAAACAAACTTTTACTACTTTTACATACTTTATATTATATCACATTTGTGGAGCGGGCGAAGGGAATCGAACCCTCAAACCTTCACGTTGGCAACGTGACGCTCTAGCCGATTGAGCTACGCCCGCTAAAAAAGGATATATTCTTATTCGCCCTCACCTCTTAACACGCTAAACTCATATAGAAATTTGCTTTATTTAGAAACAATAGAAATTATCATCGGATTTTTGATAAGTGCAAAAAAACTCTTCTTCTTGCACATCTTAAGCTAGCAATTACTAATTTATTCAAAGAACATACCTATGCGGACGGGGAGAGTTGAACTCCCACCTCTTACGAGACATGGTCCTAAGCCATGCGCGTCTGCCAATTCCGCCACGTCCGCTAAACGGTATATGGCTAATTGCTTCTTAGCATACAGCAACAATAACCTTCTTTTTTAGCTTCTTGTTTTTCCAGTAACTATTGCTACAAAATATTTATGAGCCGCCCGAGGGTCGAACTCGGGACACCCGCCTTAAAAGGGCGGTGCTCTACCAACTGAGCTAGCGGCCCATATTTATCAAAATTCTGTCAACTCTTTTTCTTTATCGTTTAATATCTTATCGATACCAGCAATATGCTTATCAGTTAATTTTTGCAGATTCTCTTCAGCTTGATAACGATCGTCTTCAGAAATATTTTTATTTTTTTCTAACCCTTTTATCTTTTCCTTGCCATCCCTCCTGACGGTCCTTATTGATATTTTCCCTTCTTCAATTATCTTTTTAACTATCTTAATTAATTCACCTCGCCTTTCCTCTGATAGTGCAGGAACTATTAATCTGATTATTTTTCCGTCATTTATTGGTGTAATACCCAAATCCGATTGCAAAATTGATTTTTCAATCTCCTTTAAAGAGGTTGGGTCGTAAGGATTAACGACTATCATCCGCGCTTCTGGAATGCCAATCGTCGCAATTTCTTTAAGCAAGGTAGGAGCTCCATAATAATTTACTCTTATTCCCTCCACCATCTTTGGGTTTGCCCTTCCAGAACGAAGCTCTGCTAGTTCTCTTTTAGTGGCATTAATAACCTTATCCATGTTTTCCTCTATCTCTCTTAGTACTTCTTTAACAACCATTTATCCTCCTAATATAATCTCTTAGGTGTAGACATTAATAATTATTATTTATACGAGTTCCAATACTTTGTCCACATATTGCTTTTTTTAAATTTCCTTGCTTCATAAAATTGAATACCATTATTGGCAATTTATTTTCCATACATAAAGTAATCGCCGTTGTATCCATTATTTTTAATTTTTTGTTTATAACTTCCATGTAATTTAACTGGGAGAACATCTTGGCATTCTTCTTTTTGAAAGGATCGCCAGAATATACACCGTCAACTTTCGTTCCTTTCAACAATATATCTACACCTATCTCAATGCTTCTTAAAGCAGCTGCAGTGTCTGTAGTAAAATAAGGATTACCCGTGCCAGAAACAAAAATAATTACACGTTTTCTTTCTAAATGCCTTATCGCCCGGCGACGGATGTAAGGCTCTGCTATCTGATGCATTTGGATAGCTGTCATAACTCTTGTAGATACCCCCTGGTGCTCTAAAGCATTCTGTAGGGCAAGACCATTTAATACCGTTGCCAACATTCCCATATAATCAGCAACAGTTCTTTGCATTTGAAATTCTTTAGATTTGGGAACGCCACGGAATATATTACCTCCCCCGACAACTAATGCAATTTCCACCCCTAAATCAACCACTTCTTTAATCTGCTTCGCTAAGTGCACGCAAACTGAAACATCAATTCCGTGAGATCTCTCGCCTAAGAAAGCTTCTCCGCTTAATTTTAGAAGAACTCTTTTGTACTTAGATTTCATTATCTTCGCCTAAAGAAAAACGCACAAATCTTTTTATTGCTATGTTCTCTCCGGTTTGGGAAACAACATCATGTAAATAATCTTGCACTGAAAGTTTACTATTTTTTATGAATGATTGTTCTAGTAGGCAATATTTTTTTACGTACTCTTCCGGATTTTTTACTCCCGATAACACCTCTTCGGGGATGCAATCTTTTTTTATGTACTCAGGAGCAGCAGCAGCCACTTGCATAGCAATATCCTTGACAAATTTCTTAAATACGTCAGTACGTGCAACAAAATCAGTTTCGCAATTCACCTCAACTATCACACCTAAATTACCACCAAAATGCACATAAGAATCTATAAGGCCCTGGCAAGTTGCCCGAGAAGATTTCTTGCTCAGCATGTCAATCCCTCGACTTTTTAAAATCTTTAACGCCTGTTCAAAATTTCCTTGAGATTTATTAAGCGCTTCTCGACAATCATTTACTCCTAACGAAGTTAACTTTCTTAATTTTTTGATACTGTCTAAACCCATTCTTTTCTCCTTCTAATGTAAGTTTTAAATTACTCCTTGTTTTCCAAGGGAACCTCGGAATCTACATTATTCGTCTCTAAATTTTCAACTTCGGTTTTATCTTCTTCTAGCCCTTTAGCGTCATCTTTTAACCCAGAATTAATTGCCTCCACTAAACAAGAAATAATATATTTTACTGATTTAATAGAGTCATCATTCCCGGGTATCGGATAGCTGATTATTTCAGGATTAGCATCTGTATCAATCAGGGCAACAATCGGTAATCCTAATTTATTTACCTCTCTTGCGCAAGCAAATTCTTTTTTAGGGTCAACGATAATAACACACCCCGGTAAACTCTCTAAAGCAGCTACTCCACTATATTTTTTTTCCATTCGTTCTATTTCCCGATTAAATCGTATTGCTTCTTTCTTGGAAATTTTCTCAAATTCACCGCTTTCTCTCTGCTGAAGTAATTCTACATATCTATTGACCCTGCCTCTAATTGTTGAAAAATTAGTGAGCAATCCTCCAACCCACCTTTCTACTACATAAGGCATATTACAAGACACAGCCAATTCTTTCACTAAGTCACGCAACTGCTTCTTCGTCGCAACAAACAATATTTTTTCTCCAGAAAGAGCGACTTGCTTAACAAAATCTTTTGCTTCTGCTATTTTCTCTGCTGTTTTTTCTAAGTCGATAATATAGATATTTTTCTTTTTCCCAAAAATAAATTGTTTCATTTTGGGGTTCCAGTGTTTGCTTAAATGTCCAAAATGAACCCCATTTTCCAATAATTCCTTAATAATTTCCGGTAATGCCATATTGACTCTGCCTCCTTTTAGTATCAAAGTATATCATATTTATTTATATTTTCAATATTATCCTTATTATCTTAAATTTCATGCCATCATTACCATCCCCCCCCTTAAATTCTGGCTTACACTTTCCCAGCATCATCCATTAAATTGTAGATTATACAATTTTTTATAAGAAACTCCCTCTTTTAAAAGAGTACAATGATTTCCTGACTCTACTATTTTGCCTTGATCCAACACAATGATCTTATCCGAATTTTGCACTGTTGACAACCGATGAGCAATAACAAACGCTGTTTTTCCTTTCATCAGGCCAGATAAGGCATCCTGGATTAATTTTTCAGAAACTGAATCAAGATGACTTGTAGCTTCATCTAAAACTAAAATTGGGGCATTTTTTAGTATTGCCCGGGCAATTGCTAACCTTTGTTTTTCACCTCCGGAAAGCCGAACACCCCTGTCTCCAATAACTGTATCAAACTTTTTAGGAAAATTAACGATAAACTCATACGCGTGTGCCTTTTTCGCTGCCTCAATAATTTCACCTTCTTCCGCATTTTCTTTTCCGTAAGCAATATTATCTCTGATTGTTGAATTAAACAAAATCATCTCTTGAGAAACTATGGAAATAGACCTACGCAATGATTTTAAGGTAAAATTTTTTAAATCTACATTATCAACGGTAATTTTTCCTTTTTGCGGATCATAAAATCTAGGAAGTAACCCAACTAACGTGGTTTTTCCGGCTCCGGAATGCCCCACCAAAGCAACTACTTCTCCTTTTTTAACCTCTAAATCAATTTCCTGTAAAGCATGATTATCCGTTTCATTATATTTAAACCAAACTCCACAAAATCGGATACTTTCATTAAACTGATTGATATCGTGAGCTTTATCACTATCCTTCACCTTAACTTCTTCTTCTAAAACATCGTAAATCCTTGCCGAAGCGCCTAATGCTTGTTGATTTATTGCATGCACATTAGACAATTTTTTAAGTGGGCTAATCATTGACATTAAAAAAGCTAAGAATGCTCCAAAAACACCGAAGGAAAGCCTACCAGCAACCACTTCCTTCCCGATAATCCACAACACGATCGCCGCCCCTACAACCCCGACAAATTCAGTTAATGGAGATAAGACTAACGTCCGCTTGGCACTTTTTAAGGTAAATTTGTAATACTGCTGATTGATTTTTTTAAATCGTTCTAACTCATAGTCTTCCCGACAAAAAGCTTTCACAATGTAAGCGCCTTGTATCGTTTCTGACATTATTGAATTAAGATCTGCCATTTTTTTCTGCATTCCTACTGTAAATTTCTTAATTCTTTTTCCGATTCTAATCACTGGAAACATAATTGCCGGAAAAATAACAAAAGCAACAAGTGGCAATTTCCAAGATATCTTAAAGCCTAAATAAAACGCCAAAAATGTGAATAACACTACTTTCATTGATTCAAAAATCAAATCTTTTAGCGCATAAGAAATAGAGTTAGTAATTACCCCTACATCATTAGTTACCCTAGACATTAATTCACCTGCACGTTTTTTTCCATAAAACTCCATAGACAACTCATGGAATTTAGCATACAGCCTATTTCTAACTTCCCTCACCACCCCCTGACCAATAATATTCATGAGATAATTCTGGATAAAAATGAGCACTGCTTTGAAAAAAAATAAAACAATCATAAAAATTATCATAAATTGAAGAAATACTAAAGGATCTATCTCATTAAATTTTTCAATAAGCGAAGAAAGAAATTGTGGTAATTTTCCAGGTATAACAATCTTCTTATTAGTAAGTACTCGATCAGACAAGGGAACAATCATCCCTAAGCTTGCCCCTTCAAAGATAGTTGAAATTGCCATACAAAATATAGCCAACCCCAGCATTCCTTTGTACGACTTAGCAAACGCTAATAATTTAAAGTATTCTTTCAAATATGTCTTCATTTCACTATGTATGTTTTTCAGATACCGTGGCCTATAGCCATTTCATTAAAAGAGTAATGGGTTAACGGATAAAAGGACAATTATGTGGAAGAATTTTACCACATCAATTGACTTTCCACAAGAGATTTGATACAATCAACATTACCAAGATGGTCTTACTTTCTCATTAGATAAATAAACTTAAATACACATTTAATAAAATAACATACAATGAAAGTCGGAATAGTCGGAATAGGAAAACTGGGAAGCATCCATCTAAGGATCTATAATGAATTAAAAAGCGCTTCAAAGCTTTATCTTGCTGATTGTGACCCACAAAAACTTCAAAACTATAAAGATCACTGTTGTTTCACTGACTATAAAAAGTTAAAAGAGCATGTTGACCTTGTAAGCATCGCTACCCCCACAATTGTACACTTCAAAATTGCTAAGTTTTTCCTTCAAAATAAAATACCCGTCTTAGTTGAGAAACCGCTTACCGAAAGCGTAAAAGAAGCTCAAGAGTTGATTAAGATATCGAAAAAAAACAAAACTCTTCTTTTCGTTGGACACGTAGAAAGATACAACAACGCTTACTTAAGAGCTAAAAAGCTTATTGTTAACCCCCTTTTCATTGAATGCCATCGGTTAAGCCCATATCCTTATCGATCACTAGATGTCAGTGTTGTGCTCGATCTAATGATCCACGATTTAGATATCATTATTGACATAGTAAAAAAGGGCATCAAAAGTATAGACACAAAAGGAGTAAAAGTACTTTCTCCTTCTGAAGATATTGCTAATGCACGTATAACTTTTAACGATGGGTGCGTTGCAAATATAACTGCTTCTCGTATTTCCGCAAAACGCGAAAGAAAAATTCGAATATTTATGTCTAACTGCTATATTTCCTTAGACTACGCTCTCCAATTAGTAGACATTTACCGGAAAAAGGGAAAAAAAATAATTAAAACTACATTGCGAATAAACAAAGAAGAACCATTAAAAAAGGAAATATCCTGTTTTATAAATCTAGTCAAAAAAGGTAATTTCGAAGCAGAATATGCAGAAAAATCAAAAGACGCTCTAAAGCTTGCTTTAAGGATTCAGAAAAATATAGAACGTCAGTAATGCCCTCTTATAAACCATAAATCAAAAATGTGTTAATGAAAAAGATTATACTTGTTGCTGGAGATTCTTCAGGAGATTTATACGGAGGTCTGTTAGCTAAAAAATTATCCGAAAAAGATCACTCCTTAAAAATATTTTCTTTTGCCGGAAATCACTGCGCTAAACACTCTTTCCAAACAATAAATCTACTTGAACATTCTGTATCTGGAATAATTGAAGTTTTCTCTCATTTAAAAAAGATATTATCTGTTTTTAAAAAAAGCATTAAAGAAATAAAAAGAATTAATCCTGATTTAATAATTCTTATAGATTTTCCAGACTTTAATTTACGTCTAGCAAAAAAACTCCAAAAACAATTTCCAATCTTTTATTACGTAAGCCCTCAAATATGGGCCTGGAGAAAAGGAAGAATCAAGCTAATAAAAAAGTACATTGACAAGATGATTGTTTTATTCAAATTTGAAAAAGAATTCTACGAAAAAGAGAAAATAGATGTACTTTACTTCGGTCATCCATTGCTAGATATTATTAAAAAAGGAGAAACTAAAACAAATAACACGATCTCCTTCCTCCCTGGATCACGAAAAAGTGAAATAAAACGCCACTTGCCGATCATGCAAAAAGTCAAAAAAATTTTAGAAAAGGAATCAAAAAACTGGCAATTCCAAATTATCAAGCCACAAAATATAGAACAAACATTCTACAAAGAATTTTCTGATATGACTATTGTTAACCATTCTTATTGTTTAGTTCAAAAATCAAAATTTGTTATTGCTTCTTCTGGCACTGCCACGTTAGAGTTAGCAATTCTTAAAATACCCTATATTTTAATTTATAAGCTAAATTTTCTTACCTGGGAGATATTAAAAAGAATAGTCAATGTAGAATTTATCGGAATTGTTAATATCCTCGGCAAACAAAAAATAGTTGAAGAACTGCTACAAAATGATGCTACTCCTAAAAAAATAGCATCATTATCTTTAAGTTACTTAAATAATCCCGATAAATATGAAAAAATAAAAAATGATTTCTCAAAAATAACAAATTTACTAGAGCCTTACGATTCTATAAGCAAATTTGCTGATTTCCTAATAAATTATTTACACAAGCCTACATAGCTATTTATTCCTTTGGACAAAGTTATAAATATTCAATATTGCTGCCGGAGTAATTCCGCTTATCTGTAAAGCTTCTTTTAAATTTTTCGGTTTAAATTTATTTAATTTTTCTATTGCTTCCCGAGGCAAAGAAGGCACTAAACAAAAATCTATCTTTGGTAATTTAATCTTGTCAATATTGTTTAATTGCCTCAGCCAAGCTTTTTCCCTGCGCAAAAAACCGTCATACTTCACTCTAATTTCTATTTCCCGTTTAGTTCTTTCATCTTTGCACCTACTATCCAACTTTTTAGCAACATCATTATAAGTTACCTCAGGCCTTTTTAGCGCATCAAATAAATTAGTTTTTTTATTGTTAATCACCCCTTTACAATTTTTAAGCTTTTTTATTTCTGTTTCAATAAATTTTTCGTTTTTAGAAACACTTTCTAATTCATCCTGACAAATTAAATGTAAGCTACGCGCAAAAGACGAAATTCGAGATCTCACATTAGTCTCCCTTAATGAAAGACGATGTTCACTTCGAGCAGTAAACATCCGATATGGTTCATCAACCCCCTTGGTAACTAAATCATCAATTAACACGCCAATAAAAGCATTACTTCTGCTTAAAATAAATCGTTTTTTTCTGCGCACTTCTAAAGCAGCATTTATCCCGGCAATTAATCCCTGAGCAGCAGCCTCTTCATATCCAGTTGTTCCATTAACCTGCCCCGCAAAATAAAGCCCTCCTATGGATTTAACTCGTAACGTATGATCAAGTGATTGCGAATAAATTAAACCATATTCTATACCGTAACCCGGTCGCAAAATAGATGCTTTTTCTAACCCCTCGATAGTATGAATAAACTCCACCTGTGCAGCAAAAGGCAAAGATGTAGAAATGCCATTGGGGTAAACTTCAATCGAATTTTTCCCTTGTGGTTCTATGAATACTTGGTGACGAGGACGATCTGAGAACTTAACAACTTTATCTTCTAAAGATGGGCAATAACGCACACCTGTTGATTTTATCTTTCCTGTATATAAAGGAGAGTACTTCAAGTTGGACAAGATAACCTTATGTGTCTTTCTGTTGGTATAAGTTATAAAACAACTTAGCGTTTCTTTTGCCTTTTGCTTATTTAAAGAAGAAAAAGGCAACGCGTCTTCATCCGGTTTTTGTTCCACCATTTTAGAAAAATTGACTGTTCGTTTGTCTATCCTTGCGCAAGTTCCAGTTTTAAAAAATTTTGTTTTAATGCCTAAACCCTTAATACTTTTAAACAGGCAGCTACTGCATTCTTCATGTATTCTTCCTCCCGGAAAATTATTTAATCCAATATGGATCTTACCCTTCAAAAAAGTACCTGCACAAATTATTACAGATTTTCCTTTAAAAATCTCACCAAAATTTGTTTTTACTCCATAAACTTTACTATTCTTGACTAAAATATCAGTTACTTTTGCTTGTAAGATTGCTATGCCTTTGGTATTCTCCAATAATGCCCTTGCCTTTTTAGGATACAAATACATATCTACCTGTGCTCTTGTTGACCAAACAGCTTTGCCTTTACTCTTGTTTAAGATTCGGTAACCTAATGCAGATTGATCAGTCAATCTTCCAATCGCCCCTCCGAAGGCATCAACTTCTCTTATTAAATTGCCTTTTGAAACTCCTCCCATCGCTGGATTACAAGAAAGTTTTCCTATCCCATCGATATCAATAGTTAGTAAAAGGACTGAACAACCCATCCTTGCTGCAACATAACTTGCTTCGATCCCGGCATGACCAGCACCAACAACAATTAAATCATATTTAATCATAGCTCTAATTACATATACGGTTTTCTGTCAAAATATTATTTTCAAATAGAAAGGAATGCGTTACTTTTGGGTTTGTTTAGCCACAGATTCAACTGATTTTTTAATTGTTTCCGGATCTCCTAGGTAATAATGCTTTATCGGTTTAAGTTCATCGCTTAATTCATATACAAGGGGAATGCCGGTAGGAATATTAAGCTTGAGTATTTCCTCATTCGAAATATTATCTAAATGCTTCACTAAAGCACGCAAACTATTACCATGAGCAGCAATAATTACTCGCTCCCCCTTTTCTAACGACGAAACAATAGTCTCACGCCAAAAAGGAAGAAACCTATCTACAGTATCTTCTAGGCATTCAGCTAACGGAATATTTTCTTTGCTTAATTTTTTATACCTCACATCATTGCCTGGATAACGATTGTCTTCTTCGGTTAAGGCAGGAGGACGAATATCATAACTTCTTCTCCACTTAAGTACTTGTTCGTCGCCATATTTTTCAACAGTTTCCAGTTTATTCAACCCTTGTAACGCACCATAATGACGCTCATTGAGACGCCACGTTCTACAAACTGGGATCCACATTAAATCCATATCTTCTAATAATATCCAAAGAGTAGAAATTGCTCTTTTTAACACTGAAGTATAAGCGACATCAAATATAAATCCTTCTTTTTTAAGCCATGCTGCAGCTGAGTGAGCTTCTTTGATTCCTTTCTCAGTTAAAGCAACGTCGGTCCAACCAGTAAATTTATTTTCTAAATTCCAAACACTCTCACCATGCCTTATTAGCACTAGCTTGATCATTTTTCACTCCCTTTCTTTTCTATTCATCCTAACTGTTATTCTTGTAAGATAAATAACAATTTTAACACCAAAAATAATAGTTAACATTTTGAATATCCGCAAGCATCACAAACTAGACAACCTTCCTGATGACGTAAGGCAAAGCCACATTCAATGCAGACACCAACAACATTACCAGAATTATTCCTTTTAATAACAACATTAACTGATTTTCTTTCTGTTTCTTCTGGCTCTGACTTTTTTATACCAACTATATTCTTTTGATCAATCATTCTTTTTTCCAAAACTCGCGCAATAGCATCTGCGCAAGAAAAAATCTTTTTCCCTTTATCCCAAGAAGGAGAAGGACATCTTATTCCCTTAAGCTGTTCAACAACTACCTTTACATCAATTTTTCCTCTTAGAGATAATGAGACTAAACGGCCAATTGCCTCAAGCTGCGAAGCAGCACAACCACCAGCCTTACCCATTTGAGTAAAAACCTCGAAAAAATTTCCTTTTTCATCCTGGTTAATAGTGATATAAAGATTACCGCAACCAGTGGTAACTTTGGTTGTAGTGCCCAAAATAACCTCAGGACGAGGCTTTGGATGAGCCAAGCAATGCAATGGCTCATCGACAAAATTCTTTTCTTTTTTATCAACAGTTAGCACCTGGACATTCCTACTACCGTCTCGATAAACAGTAATACCTTTACATCCTAATTTATAAGAAAGCAGATATGTTTCTTTTACATCTTCAATGGTAGAATTATTTGGCAAATTAATAGTTTTTGATACAGCATTATCCGTAAATTCCTGAAATGCTGCCTGCATTTTTATATGCCAAAAAGAGGAAATATTCATCGCTGTTTTAAATACTCTTTTTGTTTTATCCGGTACTTCTTCCATGTTCTGGATATCCTCTCCAGCAGCAACCTGCGACATTAATTCATGAGAATAAAATCCCTCTTTTTTAGCTGCCCATTCGAAAGCCATATCTGACTCTAAAAGTTTTTCACCATCCAAAACATTACGAAAATAACAAAGAGAAAAATTAGGCTCTACGCCAGATGACGTCGGTCCGGCAATAATGCTTATCGTACCTGTGGGAGCAATAGTCGTTAGTGTTGCATTCCTGATTTTTATTCCTTTTTTTTGCCACGTGCTCCCTTCCCAAGCAGGAAAAACTCCTCTTTTCTTGGCTAAATTTATCGATTCATTTTCAGCAATACTCCGAATGAATTTCATCACTTTACGTCCTAACTCAACGCCTTCATCACTATCGTAAGGTATCTCTAGAAATCCTAAGACAGTAGCCCACCCCATGACGCCTAAGCCGATTTTTCTTGTTTTTAGAGTATTTTCTTCTATTTTTGGAATCGGAAACTTATTGGCATCAATGACATTGTCTAAAAACCTTACGGCTAAACGAGAAACTTTTTCTAAATTATCCCAATCAATTTTAAAATCATTACCAATCTTTTTCATCATCCTTGATAGGTTAATTGATCCAAGATTACATGACTCAAAAGACAAAAGCGGCTGCTCCCCACAAGGATTTGTACTCTCGATATCTCCTAAATTGGGAGTAGGATTATCTTTATTCATTTTATCAATAAACACAATCCCTGGCTCTCCATTTTTATGTGCATACTCAGCGATTAAACTAAATACTCCATAAGCATTCAACTTTCCTACCACCTCATTGCTATGAGGGTCAATTAGTTGATAGTCTTGCTTGGCTAAAACCTTTTCCATAAAATCATCGGTAAGCGCTATTGAAATATTAAAATTAGATATTGCTCCTTCGGTCTCCTTACATTTTATAAATTCTAGAATATCAGGATGATCTACCCTTAATATTCCCATATTAGCTCCACGCCGGGTTCCACCTTGTTTTATAGCTTGCGTAGCTGCATCAAAGACTTTCATAAAAGAAATAGGCCCTGAAGCAATTCCTCCTGTAGACTTAACTACACTACTTTTTGGACGAAGCCTTGAAAAACTAAAACCAGTTCCACCACCTGTCTTATGAATAAGCGCGGTTGATTTTATTGCATTAAAAATTGATTCCATTGAATCCTCTATAGGTACAACAAAACAAGCTGAAAGCTGCCCCAGTTCCTTACCAGCATTCATCAACGTAGGAGAATTAGGCATGAATTCCAATTTCTTCATAGCATTTAAAAACATACTTTCTATTGATTTTGTTTCTTCAGGGCTAGCTCCATATTTCTTTTCCACTTTCGCAATAGCGCAGGCTACTCTTTTCAATAATTCTTCCGGCGACTCAATAACTTCTCCTTTATCATTCTTTTTAAGATAACGTTTTTTTAAAACAATAATAGCATTGGACGAAAAACTAAATCCTGATTTCATAACCCTCCTTTTATATGGTAAGTTTTACTTTATTTTTAACTTAACTAATTTTATACACTATTTTATTATATGTCAAGATATACCATATATCGTATATTAATCTTATCCAACACACAAAATATTGATTTATAAAGCAATTAGCATCGTCTTTTATCGCTGGCAAAATATAGACTAATCATGTTCACGGAACTAATAAATAATTTTGAAGAAAATACTTACAAAATCAGCAAAAACTTACAGTATCCCTAATAATAAATTCTGGTTCTAAAACTATTTTTTGTTGTATTTTTTTACCATTAACATTGTCACTTAGAATCTTTACTGCCTGCTGAACCATCTTTTTTAAAGGTTGTCTTACAGTAGTAAGCATTAGATGATCATTTAAACAGTGCGGATTATCGTCAAAGCCAATAACGCTTAATTTTTTAGGAATGTTTATTCTTTTTTCTTCAGCAAAATTTAAAACTTCGCTAGCAACTTCATCACTACAACAGAATATTGCTGTTGGAATATCCCCTGAAGAAAAAAGCTCTTCCAATATAAGACGTGTTTGCCTGCGAGAAAAATTTGTATACTTAACTTGCTGTTTAGACGCTTTTATATTATTTTTTTCCAAAGCCGACTGAAATCCCATTAACCGTTCACTCGCACATTGCACACGTAAATCTCCAGCAAAATGCATAATTTGTTTATGTCCGTGATTAATTAAAAATTCTGTAGCATCATATGCTCCTTTAAAATTATCAATCGCTACAGAATTAACATTCTCTTCTCCAATATTTCTATTTATTACTACTAACGGAATTTTCTCCTTTAAAAAGCGTTTAAATTGCTGCTGATTCCCTAGAATATCCGCCATAATTATTCCATCAACTATAGATGTTTTAAAAGTATCCCGATTCCAGAAAACACTTAAATGTAAATCCGTATCTTGTTCATTTAAAGCAAGAGCAACCTCCCTAATTATTTCAATAGCATAAAAGGAATAAAAAACGCCTTCATAGCCAGGAATTATCAATCCAAAAACTCCCATCTGCCCCCCAGCTAAACGTCGCGCATAAATAAACGGATGATAGTTGAGCTTGGCTATTGCATTCTCAACATTCTGCTTATTTATTTTTTTTAAGGAAAAATTATTAAGGAAGCGTGAAACTGTAGCAATAGATACCCCTGCCTGCTTTGCTACCTCTTTTATGGTGATTTTAGATGAAGACACTTCTTTAAATTAAATAAACTGTAAAACAAAATTCGGGGAAGGATTAACGGTCCAAAAGAACTACATCGCCTTCTTTAATAACCGCCCTGTCAGCAATATTTATTATATCCGCAGCAGAAATCTCGCTTCTTGTTTCAATGACCTCAACAGTACCAATTTCCCGCCCACTGCGCATGATTTTCAGAAGATCACCAATTCTTACATTAGAAGAATTACCTACATTCACAACTACAAACTTATCCACAGGATTTACCGCAATAACTTCTCCTTTCAATTCTCTTGTCCCTAGCGTCCCTTTAGGTTTAACAACAATTGGGGGCAACTCGACTGACACTGATTCCGACAATCCTTCTTCCTCGCCAGTAACCATTCCGCTTAATTCTTGCCTTAGGTCTTCAAGCACTAAAGTTTTTTCTTTTAGCATTTGTTCAGCACTTAATATTCTGTTTTCGAATGATTCCTTACGCCCAATAGTTTCTTTAAGGTTATTCTGCAAGTCAATCTTCTCTTTGCTAGATAAAATCACTTCTCGCTTTAACCTGGCATTTTCTCTTCTTACATTTTTCAACTCTTTAACTGCAGAATTGCGTTTTTCCCTCTCGTTGACCAAATCCATACTCATCACTTGAAGGGTTCTTTTCTTAAACTTTATATCATCTGCTACACTTTCTTTTTGCTTAGTTAATTGATCTATCACTAATGATAGTTTTTTATTCTCGTTCTCTAAAATAATAGCTTTTTCTTTTGTTTCAATGAGCTTCTCGTTAAGAATACTCACTTTTGCCTGTAAAGATGCTTTGCTTCTTACAATATCGGCCCAATGGTCCTCAGAAGAAACATTAGATTGCTCCTGAGAAACAACGTTAGCGACAACTGGTTGCCGCGCAGAGATAGAATTTCTAGCTTCTTCTATCTTTTCTACTAACATATCCCTTTCTTGAGAAAGGTTTCTAATCTTACCATTTAACTCTGTTTTCGCTTGTCTTAGTTGAACGAGCTCTTGTTCAAACATTGATACTTTTTTTTCCAAATTACCTTTTTCCCTTTCAACTTTTTTATACTTGTAGCTTAAACTATCATTTTCTTTTTCCAGCTTCGCATTTTTTTCTTTAATCTCTCCATTATAAACAATTAGCTTTTGCTTTTCACCGTAAAAGGTAAACGCAACAAACCCGACACCTAAGATAATCACTAAAAAAACTATAGGAATTATTTTTGTTTTATCCATTATTGCCTCCCTTTTGATCAATTATATCATTTGAGTTTTTCCTGTAAAGCCCTTTCTTGAAAATATTTTTTATTGTTCAATCTTGAATTTCATTTTTTTTATTTTTTCTGAAGGTCGTGATTTCCAGCGCCTGTGAATCCAAACCCATTGCGAGGAAACATTCCTAATCCAAGATTCGATCATCCGGGTAAATTTTACAGCATTAAGTAAGATTGTTTCTTCCTTGCAATTGCCCAATATTAGTTTTTCTTCTGGAAAAAATTTTAGAACATGTTCAGTATCACACTTACGAAAAATATAACCAGGCAAAATAACCGCATCTGTTCTTAACGCAAGAGTAATCGGGCCTACAGGTGTAGCTGCTAACTTTCCAAAAAATTTGACCCATACGCCCCCTGTCCCAAAATTCTGGTCCATTTGAATTACTACTAATTCATTATTTCTTAGAGCCTTTACAATCCCACTCACACAATCACGGCGGGGATACGAAAAAATAGTCTTTACACCCGATGCGGATCGTAAACTATGAATATATTGCCCGGCACGCTCGTCACGCATGGGACGAGCAACGATATTGATGGAATACCCCATTTTTGCTAATTTCAAGCTCATTAAAGGAAAATTGCCTAAATGAGCAGTAAGAATGATTACACCTTTATTTTTACTTAAAGCATTGTCAAGGCAATGCTTACCTTCAATATATATACGAGAAAGTTGAGAAGGATTTTTTAAAAAATGCAACAGCTCAAAAGAACCCTGTGCCATAAATATAAAAAAATCACGTGTTATTCTTTTTATCTCTTTAGGCATTTTTTCTGGAAAAGCAATAGCTAAATTTTGAAAAGCATATTTCCTGTGACGGGCAACTATTGCATACGCAATGTCCCCCAAGACCTTTCCTAAAAAATAATTAACCTTTAAGGAAAGTGCTCCGCTTAGAGAGGTGAACAGCTTTATAGCCCACCAACTAACACATCTGCCAACAATTTTTTTATATTTTTTACTCACTGCAGTCTAACATTTTATTTTATTTATTAGTTTAAAAAAATTACATGCTTTGTGTATATTATATAGTATTTTTTTTGATTTCAAACAAAATAACAACTATTTTTTCCCACACACGTCATATCTACACACGAATATAAATTCACTCTCAGTCTTTTATTTAAATTTTTCTTATGCTGTTTTTTAGAGTCAATGTTTTAAAGCTAAAAATAAAATAAAAATGTATGCTCATAATTTATACTTAATATCTCTCAATATTGTTTTTCGCCATAGAACATCATCTTGTTCTTCAACCCCTTTTGGCGAAAAACCGTCCACAGCGCCCAAACAAGATCTTCCTTGACTCGTTTGGGCAATAATTAACTCTAAAGGATTAGCTGATGCACAAAAAACACTGCAAACCTCTGAAGTATTTTTAATACGGTTTAAAATATTCACTGGATAAGCTTCTTCTATAGCGATAAAAAACAAATGACCGCACCCAATGCTTAAAGCGTTTTTCAAGGCAATATTTCTAAGCTTTTGATCATTACCTTCAACCCGCACCAAACATTTTCCAGAAGCTTCACAAAATGCCAATCCAAATTTTATTGAAGGTGAGCTTTCAATGAGCGCTTCATAGATATCTTCAACAGTCTTTATGAAGTGCGCCTGCCCAATAATTACGTTCAACCCTTCCGGCTTTTCCACTTTTACAGCTTTAAGCTCCATTTATCCTCCTTTTCTGTCACTAATTAATACTTGTTCCTATGTAATACTGCTATGCCTAGCGCAAAGAAACAACAAATAAGTAAAAATAATTCCCCATATTTAGTATAAAAACTCTTTTGCCTATCTAACATTATTTCAAAGTTACCCGTGCCAGAAAAAAATACTTCTTTGCCATTCTGATTCATTGTTTCTGGTTTTCCGCTTGCAGAAACCCAACCACTTATTCCCGTATTAGAACTACGAATAATCGGTATTCGATTTTCAATAGCCCGCAAAGTCATAATCGCAAAATGCTGGCTAGCTTGAGGCTCTCCATCAAACCATGCGTCATTTGTAATATTTATTAAAAAATCATTACCTTTTGAAAATTCTGCCACATGATTAGAAAAAATATCTTCAAAACAAATTAGTACCGAAAAATTCACACTATCATATGTGAATTTCTTTACTATCTTACCCCTGCTCATGTCACCAATAGAATTCACAACGCTAATAAAGCCTAAGAATTTTCTAAATGGAATGTACTCACCAAAGGGAACAATTTTAATTTTCTGATAGCTACCAACCATTCTGCCATCTTTATTAATAAACATTGCCTCATTATAAAATTTTCCGCTTTCTTCAACAGGCGCCCCAATCAATACATCCCGTTTTGAATTTTTAACAAATTGACTTAACAAGCCCCTATTATTCTCCGTGATTAGAAATGGCCACGCAGCTTCTGGAAAAATTACTAGACTATCTACATTAGAAGTCTTAGTTAATTCCGCTAAGTGATCTACTATTTTCCCTGATAAATTAATGTTCCATTTTAGTTCCTGAGGAATATTTGGCTGAATTAACGAAAATTTCAGAAATTTTTCTTTAATTTTATCCTGTCTGCCAAACTTATGCAAAGAATAAGCAGAATACATAAAACATCCTAAAATAACCAAAGCAAATAAAACTGTTTTTACAGCTTGTTTTTTTCTAGAATATTTACGACAACAAAAAAATAATTCCCAGATCAAAACATTGCAGACAACTATCAAGAAGGTAATAGCTTTTACTCCTCCAATGTCGGCTATCTGAATAAATTTAATACTTTGATACTGAGAATAACCTAAATTTGCCCAGCTAAAGCCACACCAAATATTTTCCTTTAAAAATTCTAGTACCACCCATAAAGCTGGTAAGGAAACTATCAAGTATGGCTTATTTAAAAAATACCTCCCTAACAAAAAAAATAATACAGAAAAAACAGAAAGATAAAGAAGGAGAAGAATAAATCCTAGATTTGTAACATTTGTTATCCAGAAAATAGCAGTACCATAATAAAAGAAAGAAAAAATTATTGCCGGCCAAACAATTGTTTTTTCCCCGTCTTGGCTTAAAACATAAATAAGCGGAATTAAAGAAAACCAAATAATAATAGAAAATTTAGGAAAATTAAAAGCTAGGCCGGTCAATATACCGCTTAAAGCAGATAATAAAAATTTAGAAAACCATCTGCCAAGTGTGGCAGTTTTACGATACATTTTCACTTACCGCAACATTTTTTATACTTTTTTCCGCTTCCACACGGACAAAGTTCATTACGTCCAACTTTATTACTTTCCTGCTCAGGAAGCACAGCCACGCTATTTTTATTATCTTTAGCCAAGGGAGTATATTGAGAATGAACAAACTTTTTGGGAGACTCGCTGAATACGCCTGTCTTCTCGGCAGGTTTTATACTTGTTTTAAAAAATAGATCAACGACTCCTTCCTTAATTAAGTTAATCATTTCCTGAAAAGCAAAATAAGTTTCTCTCTGATATTCTACTAAAGGCTCTACGTGGGCATGCGCCCGAAGATGAATGCCCTCTCTTAGATGATCTATGGTAAGCAAATGTTCTTTCCACCGAGAATCCACTACCCATAAGCTTACCGCTTTTTCCATGCGCCGCATAGCATCTATACCAGCTTTTGCTTCTTTATCCTGGTAAATTCTTTTTACTTCTTGTTTAAGAAAATTTATTGTTTCTTTTAAATTTAATTTTCTGATATTTTGTTCAGAAATTTCAAAATTAAATTTTGACCTTACCCAATGCATAACACCTAAAACATCTGTTTCCTCTTGAAAATAAACCGGTAAACCTTTTTCAATGACATCATCGGCCATGGCAATAACTTCTTCCTTAATGTCTTGGCTCTCTAATATCATTCTCCTTTGTCGATACACAACTTCCCTCTGTTTATTCATGACATTATCATATTCGAGAAGCTGTTTTCTTATTTCAAAATTATGCCCTTCAACTCTTTTTTGAGCAACAGCCAGTGAATGGTTAATTAACGAATGCTCTATGGGCTGGTCTTCAGGAAATCCAAATGCCTCCATCATTTTATAAATTCTTTCCGATCCAAAAAGACGCATTAAGTCGTCTTCAAGCGAAACATAAAAGCGTGAAGACCCGGGATCTCCTTGTCGGCCAGAACGACCTCTGAGCTGGTTGTCAATTCTTCTTGCCTCATGACGTTGGGTGCAAATAATATGCATTCCTCCCAATTCAATAACTTTATCATGATCATGCTGAAATTTACTATTGTGTTTTAAATGCAGACTATCGTATTCTTGATAATAATCAGGATCTCCAATATGAATATTGTTTCTGCTTAAAATATTCTTAATGAAATAATCAATGTTGCCACCCAAAAGTATATCCGTACCTCTACCAGCCATATTAGTTGCAATGGTTATTTGGGATAGTCTTCCTGCTTGAGCTACTACAGAAGCTTCTTGCTCGTGATGCTTAGCGTTAAGCACATTATGTGGAATACCTTTTTTTCCAAGAAGAAAAGAGAGATATTCCGAATCCTCAATCGAAGTGGTCCCCACTAAAACTGGCTTTTTTATCGTATAACACTCTTTAATTTCATCAATTACCGCATTGAACTTACCTTCTTTATTCTTGTATATTCTATCCGGATAATTAATTCTGGCTAAAGGCCGATTAGTAGGGATTGCTGTCACATCTAATCCATAAATATGCTTAAATTCGTTCGCTTCAGTATAAGCTGTACCGGTCATGCCAGCAAGTTTAGTATACATTCTAAAATAATTCTGAAGTGTAATAGTTGCTAGAGTCTGACTTTCTTCTTGTATCTTAAGCCCTTCTTTTGCCTCTACCGCCTGATGCAAACCATCTGCCCATCGTCTTCCCGCCATTAATCTTCCGGTAAATTCATCAACTATCACCACTCTTCCTTCTTTCACTATATACTCTCGATCTGTACGGAAAAATTGCCAAGCTCTTAGGCTTTGGGTAAGATAATGATTCCAAGGATTAGAAAGCTTATCCGGAGATTCTTCAGAAATATTGTCGATACCTAATAACTTTTCGCATTTTTTTTCTCCGCTATGAGTAAAATAGGCATTTTGTGTCTTTTCTTCAACAATCGCCTCGTACTTATCTTCTAATTCCTGTGGCTCAATTTTCATTTCACTGCCATCAATATTTTTTATAGTGACCGTTCCATCTTTATTGTCAAAACTTTGGATAATCTTTTTTGTTTTGATTTGCCTAATTACTTTATCGGCCAAATAATACTTATCAATGTAGCTTTCGGCTGGGCCAGAAATTATTAGAGGAGTTCTTGCTTCATCTATCAATATAGAGTCAACCTCATCAACTATCGCATAAAAATGTTCACCCTGAACCATACTTTGGGCATCCGTTACCATATTATCTCTCAAATAGTCAAAACCAAGCTCGTTGTTAGTTCCATATACAATATCGCAAGCATAAGCATTTTTTCTTAACTGGCTACCCATATTTTGCTGAATAACTCCACAAGATAAACCTAAAAAATTATAAACCGGTTTCATCCACTCCTGATCTCTCTTGGCTAAATAATCGTTAACTGTAACAATATGAACTCCTTTCCCGGCAAGAGCGTTTAGAGAAGCGGCTAGCGTGGCAACTAATGTTTTCCCTTCTCCGGTAACCATTTCCGCTATCCGATTTTTATGGAGAATTATTCCGCCTAAAATTTGAACATCAAAATGACGCATTCTTAAGGCTCTTTTCGCAGCTTCTCTAACCATTGCAAAATAAAACGGAAGCATTTCGTTAAGGACTTGTTCAATAGTTTCTTTCTGCTTGTCTAAAGAAACTTTGTCAATGCGACTATCAATCATTTCCTTAAATTCTGTTGTTTTATCCCTAAAAAAAGAATCTGGTTTATTTTCAACTTCTACTTCAAATGAATTAACTTTACTGACAATAGAAGACAAGCATGCTGCTTCTTTAATCGAAGGGGTAGGCATTTCGCTGTTTAAAACAATATTTACCATTGGCTTGAATTTACTTATATTTCTCTGAGATTTCTTAAGAATTATTTTTTTTAACATAATATTATTTCCTTTCTTCTTTTTTATGCAAATAAAAAGCATTTAAAAACGCATAGATAAAATCATCTATCTTGCCGTCTAGAACACTCCAAGCATCATGTATTTCAGTATTAGTCCGGTGATCTTTTACTAAAAGATAAGGATGCAAAACATAGGAACGAATTTGAGATCCCCATTCAATTTTTTGCTTATCTTTTCCTTCGCTACTTAGCTCTTTTTTACTTTCTGCTTGTTTGCGTTCGTATAGTTTTGCTTTTAATATTTTTAAAGCAACCTGCCTATTCTGATGTTGAGAGCGCTCGTTTTGGCAGCAAACAACAATTCCCAGCGGCAAATAAGTAATCCTTACTGCTGAATCAGTAACATTAACATGTTGTCCTCCTGCACCAGAAGAACGAAATGTATCAACTCTTAAGTCATCTGGCTTTATTTCAATTTCAATATCTTCTTTTATTTCCGGAAGTACTAAAACAGAAGCAAAGGAAGTGTGCCGACGTTTGTTAGAATCAAAGGGAGAAATCCTTACCAACCGGTGAACACCTCTTTCTGCCTTTAGCAGACCATAAGCTCTTAAGCCCTGGATAAAGAATGTAATACTCTTTACTCCTGCCTCATCTCCCCTCTCTTCACGAAATACTTTAAGTTTAAATTTTTTATCTTCTGCCCATCTAAAATACATTCTAAACAGCATAGCGGCCCAGTCACAAGCTTCTGTGCCCCCGGCTCCAGAATTTATTTCAATTATAGCGTTTGAATTGTCAAATTTTCCTGAAAACAAAACACATAGCTCAGCCTTGCTGCATTCATCTTGTAAATGTTTTATCTCTTTTAAAATGTCCGCCTCCAAGGTTTCATCGAAAAGTGCATACAATTCTTCCAATTCCCCTAGCCTCTCACTAAGTGTTTTCCAAGTATCAACATCACGTTTAGCATTTTTAAGCTCATTTACAAATTTAGACGCAGACTTTGAATCATTCCAAAAATCAGGCTCAGACATTTTTAGCTGCAGTCCTTCCATAATCTTTTCCTTTTCGCTAACACCTAATAACAGCTTCAAACTGTCGATGCTCTTCTGTATTCCACTTATTTGTTTTTTTATTTCCCCTATCATATATTTTTATTGTAAATTTCCAGGAACATAAAATATAATTTTTAAAATAATCTATCAAACCGTTGGTTTGCCCAGGCGGTAAGAAAAGCTGGTCTTGAAAGTCTTTTTGGAGCTACATCAGTCTCTTATTACGAAATTCCATTTCCAATTCTTGCCTTTTATCCGCATAGTCTAAAGCAGATTCCGGAGTTATTTTGCCTTCCTCCACAAGACCCAACAAACACTGGTGAAAACTTTTCATACCATAAACTTCTCCAGAAGAAATATACTTAGGTATTTCCCAGAATTTATTTTCTCTTATAAGCCGAGATATGGAAGGACTCAACACCATCGATTCATAGGCCGGAATAAACCCCCGAGAATCACAACGCGGAATAAGCCGTTGCGATAAAACTCCTTTCAAAAGAAAAGATAATTGATGAAGAATAAAATTGTGCTGGTGAGAAGGAAAAAAATTAATAATCCTCTCTACAGTAGATGTCGCGTTAACTGTATGAATAGTAGACAAAACCAATGCACCGGTTTCTGCAGCAGTTAGAGCAGCATGGCAAGTCTCGGAATCACGAATATTCCCGATATAAATAACATCCGGGGAATGCAAAGCAAACTGCTTTAAGGCACTCTGGTAACTCCCAACATCAATACCAATTTCCCGTTGATTAATTACAGACATTTTATCTTTAAATGTAAACTCTATGGGCTCTTCAATAGTTAAAATATGCCGTCCGGCACAACTATTAATATAGTCTATCATGCTAGCAATAGTTGTTGATTTACCGCTTCCAGTTATTCCAGTAAGAAGAACTATTCCTCTCTTTTCTAAAGAAAAGCCTCTTAGCACTTTATCTGGTAGATTTAACCCTTTAAAATCCGGAATACGTAAATCGATCTTACGAATAACTAACGCGGGCGTATTACGTTGATAAAATATCCCCACACGGAAACGCCAAGATTCTTTATACCAACAGGTAAACTCACACCCTCTTTTAGCTTCTAAATTCTTTCTGTCTATCTCTTTTGTTATATTACCAATAATTTCCTTAACATCATCTATGCTAAATAGTTCATCGCGAATAATTTCCAGATTGGAATAAATTCTTCCCTTTAGTGGACTCTTGACTCTGATAAAAATATCTGATATGTCTTTTTCAATCATAATATTAAAAATATCTTCAGACTTCATATCTACCTCCTAAAAAATTATTTCTTTTTATAATGCCTAAAAAAATAAGAAACATTTTATTTTATCATGCTTTTTATCTTTTGTTCTAATTTTATTAACTTCTCCTTTAATGGTTTTCCCAGGAAATATCCTCCTATCTCACCAGATGAATATATTACCCTATGACAAGGAATAAATAAAGGGTATTTATTTTTACTTAACGCATTAGCTACTGCACGATAAGCATTTGGCTTTCCTGCCTTTTGGGCTACCCACTTATAGCTACGAACTTCACCTAAAGGAATCTTAGAAATAATACGCAAAACTTTCTTTTCAAACACCGTCATTACTTTCAAAAATGATGCTTTTATCCTGCCCTTGATCTTTTGTTCTCATTGTCAAATTCTTCGTCCACGTCCGGAAACCTTATATCCTTATCTTTTACCTGGGTAATAATTTCTTTTCATGAAGAAACTTTTGATATTGGCCAGCAAATCGATGCGCTTCATCGCGAATCCTTTGAATTAAATGCAGGCTTGAATTGCTGCGTGAAAAAACTAGTGGGCACTTGCATTGAGGTAGCCAGATCTCTTCGTTTTCTTTGGCAATGCTAATAACCGGTACACTCACCCCCAAAGAATTAAGCACCTTTAATGCTGTAGACAAATGCCCTCTCCCGCCATCAATAATTAATAAATCCGGAAAAACTCTTTTCTCTTGAGACATTCGTAGATACCGCCTCTTTAACACCTCGGCAATCATGGCATAATCATCCTGGCTGTTTGCCTTTTTTATGCGAAAACGACGATAACTACTTTTATCCGGAAGTCCTTCGTTAAACACAACTACAGACCCTACAGAATTATCTCGTCCCAGAGAAGAGATATCTACTGCCTCAATCACCAAAGGAAAAGAAGGTAATTTCAAAGCTTCTTTTAAGAAAATAATTTCATGAGTTCTGGGTTTTCCTTTATAAAGAATGTCCACGGCTAATAGTTTATCTCTAAAATTTTTAGCCTGTTCAAACTGAAGATTTTTTGCTGCACGTCTCATTTTTATCTTTAATCCTTCAATGACTTGTTTTCTTCGACCAGTTAATATTTCTCGGATATTTTTAATATTTTGTCTATACTCAATAACAGATACCTTCCCTACACAAGGACCAAGGCACATATTAAGATGAAAAAATAAACAAGAAGTTTTTCCCATATTCTTACAAGAACGATAAGGAAAGATATTACGCATCAAGAGTAATGCTGATTTTAATACTTTCGTTTGTGGATAAGGACCAAATATAAAATTTTTGCTATTTTTCTTCGGCCGAGAAATAAACACCCGAGGAAAATCTTCATTAGTAATTTCAATATACGGATAGCTTTTACTATCTCTCAAGGCAATGTTATGTTTGGGCTTCTTTTCTTTAATAAGGGCTGCTTCTAAAATCAATGCTTGTTGAGGGGTATCACAAGTGATAAAAGATACTTCTGCTACTTTATTTAAAAATGAATGGGTTTGCATCCCCTTGCGCAAAACAAAATGGCTTTTCACCCTTTTTCTTAGCGATGATGCTTTTCCAATATAAAGTACTTCGTTATGTTGAGACTTCATAATATACACACCGCTGCTTAGCGGAAGTTTTTTTATCCTTTCTTTAATATCCATTTTTTTAAATATACAATTTGTTTAAACCGAAATAAATATCCGCTGCCCAAAAATATACACAGATCAATAAATAACACAAGTAATAATCTAAAGTATTTGTTAAAATTTAGAATACGCATCAAATAAAGAGAAAGAACACCAATAATTATGCTTACTAACAATATTTTTAAAAATTCACCTATAGCGTTTTGCCAGTTTATTTTACCGATTTTTTTTACAAGACAATAATAAAGAAGGCCGAAATTAAGCATCGCGGCTAAACTGCTACCTAAAGCTACCCCACCAACACGCAGGGGAAACATTAAAACGGCACTTACTACGATGTTAAACACTAAGGAAATAGTTGCTATTTTAGCAGGGACCCCTGTATCTTCTAAAGAATAAAAAGCATTTACTAATAATTTTATGCCACAGAAGAAGAAAAGTCCAAAAGAATAAAAAAACAAAACCGAAGAAGTCATAACTAATGAGCTTTTCGTAAATTCTCCTCTCACAAAAACAACATCAATGATATCTCGAGAAATAAACAAAAAAACAGCTGAAAGCGGAATAATAAAAAAGAATATGTTTTGGAATGAAAATACCAGTAACTTCTTAAAGCCTTCGGTATCCTGTCGGTAATGATAGGCAGATAAATCAACGATAGCTACCCGCGATACAGAAAGAGCAATTAGTGCAAATGGAAGCTGTATCAATCTATTAGCATAATACACCGAGGCTATGGCTCCTTCTCCTACTATTAGCCCTAGAGAAGAAAATGCTGTGTCTACAAAAACACTTAAATGATAGACAACACTTGACCAAATTCGAGGTATAAATAACTTGAACATCTTCCTAATTGTTTTATCTTTTATCGATTCTAAAAAATTAAATCTAAAAATAAATCTCTGTTTCTTTAAAAAAATAAGCGGAAAAATAACTTGTAGTATCCCGCCCACCAATACACAAACAACTAAAGTATAATTGTTAAAAGACCGACTGAAGAATAACAACCCCACTATAAAAGAAATATTTAAAAATATAGGATTTATTGCCGGAACAAAAAAAACTTTTAGTGAGTAAAGGATTGAAGAAATATTAACTGATAAGCCTATTAAAAAAAGATAAATAAAAGTTATCCTGGTGAATGATACTGCCATTTGAAATTTATCTATTTCAGAAATAAATCCCGGAGCAATAGCCATTACAAAAAATCGAGGAAAAATAACTCCGATAGTTGTAAACAATAAAAGAATGACTAAAAAAAGAGAAAACAAATTATTTCCAGTTTGGAATATTTTCTGCTTATTTCCTTGATATCCAGAAAGGACAGGAACTGCCACTGATTCTGAAAACCCTTCAGCGAGTACACTTCGGAATATATTCGGCAAACGAAAGGAAACAATAAACGCTTCAAGAACCCCAGAAGTACCAAAATAATTAGCAATTAGAATATCACGGATAAAGCCTAAAACCCGAGAAGCTAAAGTTCCAGCACCCAACAAAGTTGTATTTTTTATTACTTTTTTAAACATAATTGCCTTTGGCCTCAAAAGACACAAAACCCATCGTGTAATCTGGCATTATCTTTTTATTAGTCACCCTTCAACAGTAGCAAAGAAATTTTCGCCAAAACATATTGGCATTCTATTTTTAAAAAATCCTCAAAATAAGAAAAAATACTTGACATTACCTAATGGTTCCTATACAATCAAGCCTAAACTCAAAAGGAGAATTATGCCACAGAGAAGAACAGCTAAGAAAGAATTAAGAAAAAATAAAAAACGGCGACAAGAAAATTTACCTAAAAAACAAGCACTAAAGCTAGCCGTTAAGAAATTTAAGAAAGCCTTAAAAAGCCCGGAAACGGCTTCTGTAAAAGACACCCTTAAGACACTGCAAAAGACTCTTGATAAAACTGCTGCTAAAAAAATTATTCATCCAAATAAAGCCTCCAGACAAAAAAGTCGATTTTCTAAGTTAGCTCAAAAATCCTCTTCAAAGCATAATAACTAATCGAAAAATACTCTCACCTAAGTAAAATAAATCGGCATTGCTATCTTTGGAGTTTGAATATCTTTCCTAACAAAGTTTCAATTACTAAGCGGTCGTTTAGCCCTTTTTCTTTTATCTGCCGATCAGCTTGATATAAATACTGCAAACAGTCATACTTAGTAAGCCCTTCATTTATCCAAGAATAATGGCTATCCTTAGATATGTAAGAAATTTTTTTAACCAGCATGCCTAAAACTTGTGGGCCAATCCTAGTATTTGGATTATCCTTGAATAATCTTTCCAATACATCCATAGAAGTACGTATATTATTTTTATTAAGACTATTCAAAAAAAGATTTATCGACACCACTCTGTTAAACGAATCAGCGCTGAAACGAACAGCAGAATTCAACACAAGTTTAAATAACTCATCAGAAGCTATTTTTTTCTCTCTCTGAATATGATATAAGCTATCATCTGTTTCGAATATTATAAAACTATCTTTAATTATTTTTTTTAAATTTGAAAGAATAAAACTTTTAAACAAAGAACTTATAGTCAAAAAATTTTTAAGAATAATGAGGTTATTTGCACCAAAATAATTGTTCGCAATATCTTCCGGGATAGTTTCTTTTCCTAATTCATCAACATACAGCGTAATAGTATTTATCCTGCAATCTTTTCCTTCCAATATTTTCTGCTTAATGCCCGTTTCTGCCTGTCGGCGTTTTACTGAGTCATTCCCACTAATTAAAAACAGTCTTTCCCTTAAATTCATTGCTGACAATGGTCTTTACATAAACTAATTATTTTTTAAGTAACTACGAAAACCTAGAAACCAACTTTTGAGATTTTAAATCACCATTCTTCTAAAACTGCTTCGGAGATTCTTCTTGCTGTATCGTCAATTAAATCTGCCTGTGCAGCAGTTTCGCTTTTAGGCCGGATAGATGTGCCATCAGTAAGAGTAATCCCTGTGAGAAAATATGTAGTTTCCCCCATCACATTTCTTTCTTCTAAAATTTCCCCAGCAGGATTAGTAAATTTCATTTTAACATATAGCCTTAATCTTTGCTCTCGAACATCATCATCATCTGAATAACGCAAAGCTTCTTTTTTGTAATCAGTAATATTACAAACCAACTCTAGCGCCTGAGGACTATAATTAACTACCTTAAGACTCCCGTCGATATTAAATTTTCTAACCAATTTATTAGTTAATCTATTCTCGATTAAAATCGGATAACTTTCATAAGTGGAATATTTTCTACTCTCTGAAGTTATATCAATACTGTTTGTTACCGGCTTTATTATTATCTTCTCTCCGACATATCTACACCCGCTAGTAGTGTAGCCACAGCCAGAAATAATAAACAATAAAATAAATAAAACATTTTTCATATTAGTCTTCCATTAAATAGCCAAATGACTCTAATAAGCTTTCATCTTTCTTTTGGCCAATGCTCTCTTTTTTAAGAGTAGCATCGTAAGCTATTGCTTTTTTTTTTAAAATATATTCTTTGTTTTTCTGCTTTTTTTCTAACTTTTTTTGACGGATAATTTCCTTTTGTAGCCTACGTTCTTCGACGCTTTGTAACTTTTCCTGACGTTTTTGCTCTTTCAATTTCTTTTTCTTTTCTGTGAGCTCTTTCTTCTTATCTAGTTTTTCCTGGTGAATACTTTGTTTTTTAAGCTTACGCTCATTAGCTCTTTTTAACTTAGCTTGTTTTCGCTGAATTTTATACTCTTTTTCTTTCAGCGCTAGGTCTTTTTTTATTTCTAAAATTCTTTGCTGCCTCTCAGCCTTCCCCTGAAGCAATACTTTCTTTTGCGTTTTCTTTGATATTTCCTCCTCCCTTCTCCTCTCCTCTCGATAATCAGCTTCTTTTTTTGCCAATTGCCGCTTTTCTACTTTAACAATACACGCCTGGTCTTTTTCCTTTTTTAACCGCGCCTTTATTTCTAACTTTTTTTGACGGATAATTTCCTTTTGTAGCCTACGTTCTTCGACTCTTTGTAATTTTTCCTGGCGTTTTTGTTCTTTCAATCTCTTTTTCTTTGCTATGAGCTCTTTCTTCTTATCTAGTTTTTCCTGGCGTTTTTGTTCCTTTAATTTCTTCTTCTTTTCTACGAGCTCTTTCTTCTTATCTAGTTTCTCCTGGTGAATACTTTGTTTTTTAAGCTTACGCTCATTTATTTTTTTCGCTTTACTTTCCTTTAATAACAGCTTATTTTCTTTTTTTGCGTTTAAAGCTTCTTGTTTACTCTTTTTCCTTTCTTCTCTAATCGCTTGTTTTTTTATTAATTTTTCTTTTTTCAAAACTATTTTTTTTAGCTTTTTAGTTTCTAATAATTCTTTTTTTTCCTTTATTCTTAATTCCTTTTTAGTGATACCTCCTTCTACTAGCTCTTGTAATTCCTTAATTTTTTTTGAAGAACTATCAAAGTAATTACTGTTTGGATATTGGCTGGCTACTTTGTTGTAGTATATTATGGCACTTTTATATTGATTTTGGTTTTCGTAAAATTGAGCAATATCAAAATTTTTTTTCGCTTCGCGATTTCTTAAGTCTGTCAATTGCTCTTCAGCCTCAACAGAAATCTGAGCTTCTGGATGCTCCTTAATAAACTCATCTAATCTGTTAACGGCTTCTTCTAAATAAGATGAATCATAATCAGCTCCGGAAAACACTTTAGAAGTTGCTATTGCTAACTGATACTTAGCTGGGGTCGACCATTCACTTTCTGAATAATTATCAATAACTTTCTGAAAAGCATCTCGAGCCTCATCATAACGCCTTAGTTTCATAAAAATGCTCCCCAATTTATACTGCGCCCGAGGAGCATAATCAGAATAAGGAACTTTATCAACAATTCCCTTAAAAATCTCAATCGATGGATGCTCAACAAAATCATAAAAAGAGACACCCAGCCATTTTTTATGTTCTCTATTAAGAAAATATTCACCAATGCTGTACTCTCTCTCTACTGTTTCGTTAATTTTCTGGCTATTTGGATAACTATCAATAAGTTTTTGATACTCTAAAAAAGCATCGTAAGGTTTGTTAATTTTTTCCAAACACCGCGCCACATAATATTGTGCCTCGGCAGCTTCCTTGGCATCAGGATAGTTAATTAGAATCTTTTTAAATCCACGATAAGCATCTTGATACATTTCCTGGTCAAAAAATTTTAATGATTCTTTATATTGAAGATAAGGAGTAGCCAATGCTGAATATTTAGGATTTTTCCATTTTTGAGTTTTAGGGGACCAAATCCAAAACGAATAGGCATTAAATGGAACAGCAAGAAGAATTAAAAAAATAAGTACTTTTTTCACGCAAAAACTATACCAAAATCAAGATTATTTGTCAACTGCCGTCGACATTCGTAAAATAATAAACTGCTTACTTTTATGTCAATAGTAAATTAAATTCGACTATTATATATTTCACCATTCTAAATAAAAAAGCTCAAAAAAAGATAAATTAAATTTTCTTAATCAGCAATGGGTTCTCGTTCTCCCTAAAATTTTTCTCTGCTTAGGCTTACGTTCAGGATGTTCTCTAAAGTGATTTAGTATTCTTTTTAAATCTTGAATAAGCAAGTTAGCCATGTCCCGGCTAAATCCTTCCTTAACTACAATTCTTAACACAGCTAAAGATTCATCGTTAGGTGGAAGTGTATAAGCCGGTATTAGCCATCCCCTGTCGCGAACCATCTCTGAAATATCAAATACTGTATAATTTTCTTTTCCTTTAATTTTAAAAGCAAGTACCGGAATATCACTACCATCAGTTAGCAGTTCAAAAGGACCAATCTTGGCTATCTCTCCTGAAAGATACAAAGCAATATCTTGAAGAGACTGCATAATTTTTTTATATCCACTCTTACCTAAACGAATAAAATTATAATATTGAGCAACTATTTGATTTCCCGGGCGCGAAAAATTAATAGCAAACGTCGGCATTTCTCCCCCTAAGTAATTAACTTTAAATACTAAATCATCAGGTAATTCCGTCTTATCCCGCCAAATAATCCATCCCACTCCAGGATAAACTAATCCATACTTATGCCCGGAAACATTTATTGATTTTACCCATTTTAAACGAAAGTCCCATTCCAAATCAGGCTGAATAAATGGAGCAACAAACCCTCCGGAAGCTGCATCCACATGCATAGGAATATCCCATCCAGTTTTTGCGTTGAGCTTATCTAGGGCATCATTGATCTCTTTGACCGGTTCATACTGCCCAGTGAATGTAGTGCCCATTATTACCGCTACTCCTATTGTATTCTCGTCAGCACGCTTAATAACTTCTTCGGCGTTTATTCCATAGCGACTACCCTCCATAGGAATAAACCGAGGTTCAACATCCCAATATTTACAAAATTTATCCCAACAAACTTGGACATCTACCCCTAATACAATATTTGGTTTATCTGTAAGCTTTCCTTTATCTTTCATCCGTTGGCGCCATTTCCATTTTAAAGCCATTCCGCCAAGCATAACTGCTTCTGAAGAGCCAATTGTAGAGCATCCGCACCCTTGGCCTTCAGGAGAATTATATAATCGCGACAACATATTTACACAACGCATTTCTAGCTCAGCTGTCTGAGGATATTCATCTTTATCAATCATATTTTTATCAAAAGTCTCTGACATTAACTGTCTTGCTTCCGGCTCCATCCATGTCGTTACAAAAGTCGCAAGATTAAGACGAGAGTTACCATCAAGCATTAGTTCATCATGAACAATAGTATACGCTGTTTTTGGTAGCATCGAATCGCAAGGCATCTCATATTTAGGCACATCCACATTTAACTCTCGCGCTCCATATGTTGGCATAACAACTTTTTCTCTATCCTCTAACTTGTTTAAATCAACTTTTTTGTGCAACATAAATACTCCTTTTGTCTAATAATTTTGCGGATTATTGCCTTATGATCTTTCCGCTATCCTCGTTTTATTTTGCCGGATAATTAATCAAAATTTGAAAAACTTACTCTGTGCTATTTTTCACAACCCACTCCGGACGTTTTAAACTATTAATAACTAAAGGAGCGCTAATGAAAATAGTTACCCCGACAATTAAAAAAATTATATAAAAAGTAAAATTTCCTGTTTTTAATTGTGCTGGAGGAAAAAATCCCACTGTTATCGCAAATAAAGCACCGATAATTCCGATGCCAGAAACTATCCACATACCTATTTTCCCTCCGGGTACTTTATACGCTCTATGGACTAAAGGTTGAGAATAACGCAACCTTATCGCTGCACTAAATAGAATGATATACATTATTAAATATAGAATAGCCGTTAAAGCTGTTAACAAAAAAAACGCACTGCTAACATTAGGCATCAATAAATAAACAAGCGTAACCGCCGTCACTATTAGCCCTTGAATAAATAATATTCGCGTTGCAACCCCATTATTATTAGTGTAAGCCAAGAATGGTGGAAGATCTCCGTCTTTAGCCGTAGCCAAAAGCCCTTTACTAGGACCGATTATCCAAGCAGTAACCGCACCTATTCCTCCAAACGCCACAAGAGCCCCAATAATCGGAAGTAACCAATCTAAATTGAATACTTTGAGCTGGTCCTTAAATCCCTGCATAACCCCGGCAGTAAGGCTAATATTATCTGCAGGTAACACCGCAGCAATCGACAAAGAACTTAATGTAAAGATTATTACAATAACCGCTCCGGCTAAAAAAATTGCTCTAGGATAATTACGTTTTGGATTGTCTACTTCTAGAGCATGAACTGCTGAGACTTCCATGCCCGCAAATAAAAGGACTACACCAGCTAAAAAGGAAATATTACTAAAATTACTAAAATCAGGAAAAATACTATGTGAAGTAAGAGTAAACTCCAACACATCACCTTTGACCCACCAGGCAATTCCTAAACCAATCGCTAGAAGTGCCGGAAATATTGTTCCAGCAATAACCCCAGAAGTAGTTATCCATCCGGAAGTTTTCATGCCCCGAAAATTAACTAACGTTGCCCCCCAATAGACACTTAGAATTACCACAACATTAAATAATTTGTTATTTGCCAATGCCGGATTAAAAAAAAGATAGGCTAACGCGCCAGCAGCAAATCCCAATATCGTCGGATACCAAATAACATTTTGAATCCACTGAAGCCAAATAGCCACAAAACCTAAACGCCCACCAAAGGCTTCTTTTACCCAACGATAAACCCCACCACCAGTAGGCCACCCTGTAGCTAGCTCTGCAGAAACCAAAGATGTCGGCAATAAAAATATAAAAGTCGCAAAAAGAAGAAAGAAAATCATTGCCAATCCTTCCTTGGCCATCATTGGTAATCCTCGAAGATTCATGATAATTGCAACGTTCATCATTGCTAGTACAAAAACACTCAGCTTGTGGTTCTTTTTAACACCCATGCTTATTCTCCTCTTTTTGTTGTATTGCCAATTTAGTATATGTACAAAAAACTTGGCTGTCAATCGTTAAAACAATACTCGATTAATGCTTATTTTACAGCTAGCTTATTATTTCGAAAGTAGTATCCGACTATCCCTAAACCTAAAAAAAGATAATAGATAACAATTTGTTTGAACGAAAAAGCATAATTAACAAATGATAATTCAAAAGACCCAAAAACATGGACAAGATTAATAAACCAATCAATTACCAACGATAGCACGCACCCTAAAGATTTAGCAACAAATATAGCTGGCGAAAATATCACCAATAAAAAATTGGCCATTAGGATGAATGTAAATAGAGGAATCAGGAAAAGATTATAAACTATACTCAAAATATAGATTTTATGGAAATAATAGGAAACTAAAGGTGTTATAAATAACGATACTAGAAAAGAACAAACAATAATCTGCTGTAAATAATTTAGAACCTTATTTCTTGCAAATTTAAATTTAAAAATCCGATATCCAAAAATAATCGCAAATACCGAAGAAAAAGATAATTGAAATCCAACGCTTAGCACATCTAAAGGATTACATAATAAAATAATTAGCCCGGCTATTCCTAAGGAATTCAATGGATCAACTCTCGTTTGCAAGAAAAAACCAACAGCAAATACCGAATACATAATCGCTGCTCTTACGGTAGAAGAAGTTGCTCCGGTTAGAAAAGTATACACAAATAAAAAAATCATCGACACAAATAGACAGGCTCGAAAATTAAGACTGAAAAATCTTAGAAGAAAAAATAATATTAATGAGGTAAGCCCAATATGCAAACCACTTATCGCCAACAGATGTGAAACGCCAGCATCAGAAAAATATCCTTTTTCGTTCTTAATCAGCTCCCTTCTGCCTAAAAATACCGCACCTAAAAATCTGTACGCCTGATCTGAGCAATTTTCTTTAAACACCCTTAATACGTAATTGGTAATTTTCTGAGAAATATTATTCAAAACACCCGAAGATAATTTTAACGGCTTTGCTCTAGATTTAATCCAAAAATAATAAAAAAAACGGTTATGATAAACCCGTTTAGTAACTCGTCCTCTAACTTTATAAGTATCTAGATATTTTAAGGAGCGGGTATAATCACGGACTTTCACCCTTGAGCTATTTTTTGGCACGTCAATTGCGCTTACTTCTCCAAAAAATGTATTGCTACGCTTGTTCTCTTGAGGAATCGACAAAACGTGTAAAATCACTTCGCTCTCTTTGTTCAAAAGTATACCTGATTTTTGGACAAAAAAAGAAATATTCCATATTCCTCCCAATGCAAAAAAAAGCATTAAAATCCATAAATCAGATGCCACCAAACTATTTTTTCGATAAGTAAAATAGACAAAAAATAAGCACAATAAAACTAAAATAGAAAAAAGTATAAATGCAGAAATAAAATAAGCAGCAACAACTCCCAAAAAAAACGCAATGAACAAAAAAAAGCTTAAAACGCTTCCCAGATTTAGCTTATTCACAACTTAAAATGAAATATACGTTTGGATAATCTTTATTTTTTTTAAACCAATTCCCTTAACTTTCATTAAATCTTCCTCGCTATTAAACGACCCATTGTCATTACGATAGTCAACAATCCTTTGTGCGATTACTTTTCCTACTCCCGGAATACTTTCCAGCCTCTGTCGAGATGCTTTATTTATATTTATGATTGATTGTGAGAAATTATCACCAGATAAAACACCATCTTGGTTGCTCACCACATTGTTCTTAACTGGCTGTTGGACAAAAGCATCTTTAAAATAAGCAAAACGGATAACCGCTCCAATAAAAATCAACGCTCCGATTAAAAGAAGAATCTTTCTTTCTTGATGGGTAAGATAAAACATCGTTTTTCCTTAAAGAACGATATTAACTATTTTTTTGTCAACGTAGATAACCTTTTTTGGGGGCGTTTCTGTGAAGTTTTTCTTAATCTTTTCAGAAGCAAGAGCTGCTTCTTTGACTAGACTCTCTGGCCAACTGGCATTTATAACAATTCTATCTCTGACCCGACCATTAACTAATACTGGAATCTCTATTGTCTCTTCACGTAAATAATCTTGGTCTGATTCTGGCCAACTTCTAACAAATATGGAAACATCATTGCCAATAATCTGATTTACTTCCTCACTGATATGTGGGGTAAACGGGGCAAGAAGTAAAAAAACAACATCAACCACATTTTTTAATACTTGTTGCTCAATATTGCCCCCGCTTAAACACTTATAAGTTTGATTTACTAATTCCATAATCTTGCTTATTGCTGTATTAAATTGGAAATCTCCTTCCAGATCATCTGTTACATCTTTAATTGTCAAGTGCATTTTTTTCAGAAGATCATTTATTCGCGAATCATCCTTCTTAGACGAATCCAGCGTTTGAGCGCCAGATGAATCATATTCCTTTAAAATATCTACTAAACGTAAAGCTCGTTGAATAAATCTCCGGCAACCTTGCAGCCCCTCATCTTGCCATTCGGCGTCTTTTTGAGCCGGGCCCATAAACAATATATAAAGCCTCATGACATCCGCACCACACTTATCAATAATATAGTCCGGGGCAATTACGTTTCCTTTAGACTTAGACATTTTTGCTCCGTCTTTAATAATCATTCCTTGTGTAAACAAACGTTTAAATGGTTCAGAAAAACTTAGTAATCCTTCATCCATCAAGAATTTATTGATAAATCGAGAATACATTAAATGTAGTATCGCATGCTCCACCCCGCCAACATATTGATCTACAGGAAGCCATTTATCAACATCCTCACGGACAAAAGGAACATTCTGATTGTCAGAAGATATATAGCGAAGATAATACCAGCTAGAATCAACAAAAGTATCCATAGTATCTGTTTCCCGTTGAGCTTCTCGGCCACAGCAAGGGCATATAGCCTTCATGAACTCTTGACTGTGCGTTAGTGGCGACTGCCCTGTAGGTAAAAATTCTTCTACTTCCGGAAGTAAAACCGGTAACTGTTCTTCAGGAACAGCCTGCTCTCCGCATTGTTTACAATATACAACAGGTATTGGCGCTCCCCAGTAACGCTGTCGAGACACTAGCCAATCACGCAGTTTGTAATTGACCCTCATCTTCCCAATGCCCTCTTCTTCCATAAAAACAGCAATATCCTTTTTTGCTTCTTGAGAAGTGAATCCGGAAAATTGCTCAGAATCAATTAATACTCCTTCATTTTCAAACACTTTCTCTAAACTATGGCCAAGTCGCTGGTCATCATTGATCGGCTTAACTACCTGCTTGACTGATAATCCATATTTCAAAGCAAAATCAAAATCACGCTTGTCATGGGCAGGAACACACATGATTGCCCCTGTACCATAACCAGTAAGCACATAATTAGCAAGCCAAATTGGTATTTTCTCTTTAGTCATCGGATTTATTGCAAATTTACCAGTGAATACTCCTTCTTTTTGAATGTCGCCCAAGATTCGAGGTGACAATGACTGCCCTTTTACTTTGCTAATAAATTCTCTTATTTCCGGACCAGCAAAACCACTATTAATAATATTATCCACAAAAGGATGGCTCCAATTTAAAGCAATAAATGTCGCACCAAAAATAGTGTCCACACGAGTAGTAAAACAACTTAATAAGTAATCAGAATCATCTACAGGAAAATTAATCTCAACTCCTTCTGATTTACCAATCCAATTGTCTTGCATTAAACAGACTCTCTCTGGCCATTCTCTTAATAATTTTAAATCATCCAGAAGCCTTTCAGCATAATCAGTTATTTTAAAAAACCACTGCTTTAAATTTTTTTGCACAACCGCAGTTGAACATCTTTCACATTCACCATCAATAACCTGTTCGTTAGCTAAAACAGTTTTGCAAGACTCACACCAATTAACCGGAGCAAGACGACGATAAGCAAGTTTTTTCTTGTATAGCTTTAAAAAAATCCATTGAGTCCACCGGTAATAATCAGGTAAACAAGTAGTAATTTCTTTTGCCCAATCGTAGCTAATCCCCCAGCTTTTAAGCTGTTCTTTTATCCGTATAATGTTTTTTAACGTCCAATCTCGAGGGTGAATTTTATGTTTAATGGCTTGATTTTCTGCCGGAAGCCCAAAAGCATCCCAACCCATAGGATTTAGAACAGAAAACCCTTGCATCTTTTTGTAGCGAGCCACAGCATCACCAATAACATAATTGCGTGCATGCCCAACATGCAACTCGCTAGAAGGATAAGGAAACATGACTAAGCAATAATATTTACGAGAAGAATCCTGCTTTATATTTACTTTAAATAAGCCCTGTTCATCCCAATAATTTTGCCACTTAGTGTCAATTTTTTTTGAGTATTCCATCTTTGTATAGTTTTCTTGCTGTTTTTAAATTTTTTAGATCATCATTCTCGTCTAATTTTGGCGTCTCTAAGATAAACGGCAAATTTTTTAATTTTGGGTGACACAAGATGGCTTTGAGACCTCTTCTTCCGATTTTACCTTCACCAATCGCAAAATGACGATCACGTCGAGAATTAAAATCTTCAAGTGTATCGTTGAGATGGACTGCCATTAAACGTTCCACACCTATTTCCCGGTCTATTTCTTCAACTAAACTATCCACTCCTTTCCGGTAATCTATTTTGTATCCTGCTGCCCAAGCATGTGCAGTGTCTAAGCATACTCCTGTTCGCTGAGGAGAATTCAGCCCCTCAAAAACAAATTTTATTTGAGCAAAATTATACCCTAGCCAACTTCCGCTTCCTGCAGTATTTTCTAACAACACTATCGTCTTTACTCCCACAGTTTCTTTAATAATCTTGTTAAGAGCATTCGTCACGCGTTTAAGGCCCCCTATTTCTGTCCCACCTTTAAACGAACCCATGTGAGTTACTAAATATCGAACGCCTAGCTTATCAGCCTCGATAAGGTCGGAGATAAATTCTCTTACTGTAACCTTGTAAAAACTCTTACTTGCCGAAGCTAAATTCAAAACATACGGGATATGAATAATCACCGGATTAATTTTTGCAGCGCTTACTTTCTGCTTAAACAATACAATATCTTCTAAGCTTAATTCTGTTTTTCTTCGCTGGCGAGGATTACGTGAAAAAATCTGCATAGTATTACACTCTAGGTCCTTAGCCCTGTCTACAGCATTATAAATATGCCCGGCGATTGACACATGAACCCCTAGTTTTAGCAACGTAACCCTCCTCCCTTCTGCTTCCACTGATAACTTTACACCTTATAGAAAACTGTGGAGCCGGAGGGATTTGCATACAACCTCTGCCGAAGGCAGAGATAAGTCAGACTTTATCGTTGTATCCAAATAACTTTTATCACAAGTTTATCCCTTCTGCTTCCACTGATAACTTTACACCTTATAGAAAACTGTGGAGCCGGAGGGATTTGAACCCTCGACCTCTACGCTGCCAGCGTAGCGTTCTCCCAGCTGAACTACGGCCCCATTAAACAAGTATACTCAATATTATTCTTTATTTTCCTAAATACTCAAAGATATAGCCCTGGGACGCCTTAAATAAAGTAATAATTTGTCCTAGACATAATTCCTTGTTAATTGTTCATAAGCCCAATATAGCTTTTGCTATTTTTTACACATAACAAATAAACACAAAACCCTATTTGACTAACTTGAAACATTTAAATATAGCATCCGCATTAGAAATTGTCAATTGACAAAGAAAATTAGTAGTGTTATCATTTTTTATTCATTTTTAAGCCGGAGTGGTGGAATTGGCAGACGCGCTGGACTCAAAATCCAGTCTCCGCAAGGAGGTGAGGGTTCAACTCCCTCCTCCGGCATCATCTATTTATCCATGAAAAAAATTAATCTTGACCCATTTCAAAAAGAAGCAATTTTCCACGCCCGTAATAATAATTCGGTAATCGTTAGTGCACCCACCGGAGCCGGAAAGACATTAATCGCTGAACATATAATCGAAAGTTCCATTAAAGCTAATAAAGGAATCATCTACACTGCTCCAATTAAAGCTTTAAGTAACCAAAAATTCCGTGATTTTTGCAAAAAATATCCCTCCCAAACAGGAATACTCACTGGAGACGTCAGTATAAACAGAAATGCTAAAATACTAATTATGACTACAGAAATATTCCGTAATGCTATTTTGGTTAACCCTCAAGAATTTGAAGATCGTCAATGGGTAATTTTCGACGAAATTCATTACCTTGACGATATTGAAAGGGGCACAGTTTGGGAAGAAACAATAATACTCTTACCTCCCCAAATCAAGATATTAGCATTAAGCGCGACTATATCCAATATCCATGAGTTTGCCGGATGGTTAAACACGGTCCACTCTTTTCCGGTAAAAATAGTAATTGAAAAAATACGCCCCGTGCCATTGCATTTTTTCTTTCAATGTAATAATTCATTATTCCCTGATTTTGATGCCCTTAGGCATTCATCTTTTCTTTCCAGAAAATTAGAAAAGCCATCTTATCAAGAAAAATATTTTCTTTCTCAACCTAACCGTGTAAAAGATCTGTTAAATGATATTAAAAAACTAAACGCTCATCCTTGTGTTTACTTTTCTTTTTCTCGACGCCGTTGTGAGGAAATGGCAAACGAAACAAGTCACCTTAGCCTCCTTACTTCCGAGGAACAAACAGCAATCATTAAAATATTACAGGCATTAGCAAAAAAATTTGATATCTCCGACTCCCAACATGCTAGCTTTTTGTTTCCCCTTATAAAAAGAGGCATTGCTTATCACCATGCCGGACTTCTACCTACAGTAAAAGAAATAATTGAAAGATTGTTTGCTACCGGATTAATAAAGCTAATATTCACAACAGAAACATTTGCTCTCGGAATAAATATGCCAGCAAAAGCAGTTGTTTTTGATACACTAAGCAAATTTTACGGGAAATATCACGGATACTTAAAAACTCGAGACTTTTACCAAATGGCTGGAAGAGCCGGACGTCGCAGCATTGACAAAGAAGGATTCGTATTTACTCGCATAAACCCTTCACACATTGATCTTCCTTCTCTAGAAGACATTATTTGCGGAAAATACGAACCAATTAAAAGCCAATTAAATTCTTGTTACGCAACAATTTTGAATCTGTATAAAATAATGGGTGAAACAATTTACAATATCTACCCTAAATCATTTCATTCCCACCAAAGTAAAAATTGGGAAAAGAAAGAAACCCTAAACCTACTTAAACGAAAGATATCATTACTTAAAGACTTAAACTATATAACCAGCCAAGGTATAAGCACAAAAGCCCGACTTGCCGCTAAAGTATATAGTTTTGAATTATCAATCGGTGAAATGTTTGAAAACGGATACCTAGACAGTCTTGACGAGCTCAGCTTGTTTACGCTAATAACTGCCTTAGTCTATGAACCACGAAAAGGAGAGCGACGACCGAAATTGAATAAAAAAATAAAATTAATCGTAAAAGAAGCAAATCGTTTTTCCCGTAATATCCACCGAAAAGAAAAAGATTTTCGAATTTTTCCTGCAAGTAAAAAAATGTTTTTCCATTTAAGCTATGTAGCGGAAGCCTGGTTTAACGGTTTTAACTTTTTACATCTTAGTAAAATATCAAATATTGACGAAGGTGAAATCGTTAGATATTTTAGAATGAGTATCCAAGTATTTAGAGAACTTAGTTCGTCAAACGAAATAAATAGTTCTCTCAAAATAAAAATAATAAATTGTTTAAAAAAAGTAAATCGGGGTATTATCGACGCTGAAAAACAATTACGTCAAAAACCTTAAAATAAAAATCATAAAATAGATAGATAATTCATTTATCATTATGTAAGCTAGCAAAATATTACAAAAAGGAGAAAATAATGAGAACAACAAGGTTGCTATTTATTTCACTAATCTGCTTACTTTCCTTCACCCAAAATCCTATCGCCTATTGCGCTAAAAACATTATTTATACTCCCCCCTCAGAGAATCCCTCAATGGTTAATCGCTACGAACAGTATGTCTCTGAAGGGTTAGTTCTTTTAAATCAAAACCAATATCCAAAAGCAGCTACATGGTTTAAAAAAGCTCAAGGATTTTTGCCAAATATGCCTGAGGCTTATTTATATCTAGGAATAATTAACATTCACCAAGGCAACATTGATGAAGCAGAAAGACTACTCAAGAGAGCAGAAAAATTATTACTTAACAAACAAGCAAACAAGAGCATTATTTTCTATAATCTAGGAATATGTTCACACATTAAAGAAAATTATCAACAAGCCATTGAATATTTCTCTTTAGCTCTTGAAACTAAGCCATCGTTTGACAACGCAAAACACGGATTAGCAATGAGCTCGAAGAATATAAAAGAAAAAAATAAAGACACATCAAAAAATAGCAATAAAAAACAGCTACCGCCAAAGGCTAAAGGTTCCCCAAAAATACCTACAGATAAAGAATCATTGAATATGGCTAATAAGTTTTTAAAAGAAGGCTCGCAGAAATTTAATAAAGATAACGACAAGGCAATACTTTTGATTAAAAAGAGTATTTCTCTAAAGCCAGATAACCCCGAAGCCTACTATCGCTTAGGTGTAATATATGACCGGCAAGTACAATTTTTAAAAGCAGAAGAATGCTTTAAGAATGCTTTAAAACTTGATCCACAAATGGCCAAAGCTTATTTAAACCTAGGCAGTGTTTACGGAAAATCAAAAAAATACAACTTGGCTTTAAAAGCATTCGTTAAAGCTGCTAAGCTTGACCATCAAAATCCTAAAATACCATACAACATTAGCATGACTTATATAGCAACAGGAAAAGCCAAACAAGCATTAAAATACCTTAAAGAAGCTGAAGATCTTTGCCAAAAAAATGATAATACGGCATTTTTGAAAAAAATAGAAACTGTCCTTCAAAATATGAAAGGAGAATAACGTTTGATAGTTATTCTCCTTTCATAGCCAACTATTAATTATCTTACTTTTAATTAATCAGAAATATCATCCCAACCTTCAGAAACAAACTCCGGAGTCATTAATGGCTTGTCATAAGGTGGAACTAAAAATGACACCATATCATACACTCCCTCCGCAGCACGTATTACACCATAACAAACACCCTTAATCGACCCAAAAAGTAATCCGGTAATCGGTTCTCTTTCAGTAGATACCTTATAAACTTGTTTAGGAACTTCAATCCACGATGTAATTTGGTTAGAAAGACCTCTAACTAATTTAGTCACTGGTGTTGCTTTCTCTTCAGCGTAACCATTGACGCTAACAGCTAAAAAACCAATCGCTAGCAATAGAACCAAAGATGCCTTGTACATTCATATCCTCCTTTTCTACAAATTATTGCTTTTCTATACCCCTCTATACAACCCATACTAAGCCTATGGGAATCAATAATTAACAAAGCTCTTTTTTTCCTTTTTCGAGCTTCTGTGCATATTTTCTTAATAAAAGCGGTTTTTCACGAATAGACCTTATATTCCTATAACATATATCTCATTAAATTTCAAGGTAAAAAATAAAATAAAATAAATAAATGCTGTTATCCTTCTGACATTAACAAAAACTAAGCAAAATTAAGATAATGCCCTCTAACAATTGCGTAATATTTTATATTTTCCTTGACAATATAAAATTTAGAAGTATATTAGAACACTAAACAGTTGTCGTACCTAATAATATACTAACACTATAAACTAAGAATACATAATGAGTAGACGTTGTGAATTTTGTGGAAAAAAATCAATTACCGGATCCTCGATCGCAAGAAAAGGATTAGCCAAGAAAAAAGGCGGAGTAGGTAAAAAAACAACCGGTATTACTAAACGGAAATTTTTACCCAATCTTCAACCTAAAAAAGCAGTGATCGAGGGAAAAATAAAAAAAGTGTTGATTTGTGCTAAATGCCTTAAAAAAGGAAAACTTCCTGCACCATCAAGAAAGCCTGCACCCCTTAATGATTAATCTTGGAATATTATAATAAAAATTTTTCTCTACAGAGAAAATTAAATCGAAACTTACCGTATCATTAATAATTCCTAAGATATCTTTATCTGCAATAAGCCCCTCGAGAGTCATACTTTTGTCGCTAAGCCAAATTGAAAACCGCGTTCTTATTTTTTTGGGAAAAGTTTTTTTAAAAATATTACGCGCAATAAAAACCGGGCAAGCATTACCTTCTCCATAAGGCTTTAGCTTCTCCAAACTATTTAAAAAGTCGATAGTAATATCCGAAAAAGTTAACTCTGCGTCTATTTCGCTCACTGGAACAAAAGCTTTCAGGGTTAACTCAGATTCCACAATTGAATTAACTTTATTTTTAAAATTGGTTAACTCTTGCTTGGCAATTTGAACACCAGCTGCCTTACTGTGGCCACCATACACCAAAAGCGAGCTCGCGCATTCATCTAAAATATCTATTAAGTTGACATTGCATGCAGAACGTGCTGACCCCTTTCCGATATCACCATTCAAAGAAATAACAAAAGACGGACGACAATATTTATCTGCTAAGCGCGAAGCAACAATACCCAACACACCTGGATGCCAATTCTCACCAAAAACAACGATAGCGTGATCGTTATTCGTGTTGCCCTGAATTATTGTTTCGGCTTTTTTTAAAATCTTCCCTTCAATACTCTTCCGCAACCGATTATATTCAGTTAATCTACAAGACAGTAGTCTCGCCTTTTCCCAGTCATCAGTTAAAAAAAGCTCAAACGAATGATAAGGATCAGCAACTCTTCCTGACGCATTAATTCTCGGGCCAATAATATAACCGATATGAAATACATCAATTTGTTCTTGTCTTAACGACCCTGTTTCACAAAGCGCCTTTATGGAGAGACGTTTACTCTGACGTATTATCTTAAGGCCCTCTTTGAGTAATAACCTATTTTCGCCTTTGAGCAACGCGACATCGCAAACTAAAGATAAAGCTAATAAATCCAAAGCTTGAAAACAATCATCATTTTTTAATACTTGGAGCAACTTAAATGAAAGAGCGCCCGCAGTTAATTCTGAAAACGGATAAGCAGAATCTTCCCTTTTCGGATTAACCAAGGCAAATGGCAAGCAATTGCTACTTTGACAATGATGATGGTCAATCACGACTAAATCGATGTTAAACAAATTAGTCAATTTTATCTCTTCTTCTGCGTTTGTTCCGCAATCAAAGGCAATAATTAAACTTTCTCCTTTTTCCTTGGCCCTAGTTACCGCCTCTTTATTTAATCCATATCCTTCATTCACACGATGAGGAATATGAAAAGAAAAAATATTTGGAAAATCTCGAGCGAACTCATTAAATATTGCCAAAGAAATAATTCCATCAACATCATAATCTCCAAATACCAGTACTTTTTCTTTTTTCTCTATCGCCTGGAATATCCTTCTAACAGCCTTATCCAAATCCGGCAACAGAAAAGGATCATGCAGCTTTGATAAATCAGCATCCAAAAAATCATTAAAGTCTTCTTCTTTGATACCTCGATTTATAAGAATTTGCACTAGAAAAACAGAAATAGCATGTTTCTGTGCCAATTCTTTAGCCTGAAGATCTAACGGTTTAATATTCCAATTATTTTTTTTCATTCTTATCTTCTCTAAGGCAGAAACTAAGCCCTGGCATACAACAGTTTTTTAAATTTTACATTTTCTCGACAGGAGTAATACCCAAAAGACGCAAAGCGCAATGGCAAATTATCCTCACGCCTGCTAAAAGATTAATTCTTGCCTGAGTAACATTTTTATCTTCCTCAACCAACACTCTTTTTTTCTCATAAAATTTATGGAAACCAGCGGCCAGGCTCTTTAGAAACTCAACAATAAACACCGGTTCTAAAGAATGATAAGCTTTTTCTATGTAATGGCTAAATTGTAACATTATTCTTAATAAGTCTGTTTCTTCTTCTTCAATTAAAAATTTGCTATATTCCTGGTTGAATGCTGTAATCTCTGTTTTTTTAAAAATACTTTCAATTCGCGCGCAAACATATTGAATATAGTACAACGGATTATCAAACGAAGCTTTCTTAGCTAAATCAATGTCAAACTCTAAATGAGACGAGTTTTTTCGGGTCAAGTAATAAAATCTTGCTGTATCTTTTCCGACATCATTGACCAAATCAGAAAGACGAAATATATTCCCCGCCCGCTTAGACATTCGCTCCTTAGTCTTTAAAGTAACTAGCTGAATAATAATTATTTTAAGTATTGTTTGGTTATACCCTAAAGCCGCAATAGCTGACTCAACTCTTTTAATATATCCGTGATGATCCGGCCCCCATAAATTAATTAGTTTATCATATTCGCCTTTACATTTTTTTTGATGATAAGCAATATCTGAAGCAAAATAAGTTAGTTCTCCATCAACTTTTTTTATTACCCTGTCTTTATCATCACCGAAATTACTCGCTGCAAACCAAAGGGCTCCTTCTTTCTTGTAAATTAGCTTTTTGTCCTCCAAGAATTTAATTGCCCCCTCAACCTCTTTCCTGGCAATAATCTCTTCCTGGCTGACCCAATTATCAAATTTTATATCCAAAAGTGCTAAATCATCCTTGATCGATAAAAGCATCTTGTTAACCGAAAAAGTTTTGATGTCAATATTCTTTTTTTTATCAATGTATTCTTGTGCAATATCTTTTATGTATCCGCCCTTATATCCACCTTCTGGAGGTAAAAACTCTGTATTATTATTTAGCGACTCCACAGCTGCTTCAACCGAAACACCAAATAGCTCTAACTGCCTGCCAGCATCATTGACATAATATTCACGGGTAACATCGCTACCACAAAACTCTAAAATATTCGCAATCACGTCTCCAACTACTGCCTGCCGCCCATGAGCTATCGAAAGAGGCCCCGTAGGGTTAGCACTAAGGAATTCAATTAATATTTTTTGCCCAATATTTCCGGAAAAAAATTTATCTTTATCACGAATAATATCATTCAGCGAATCAACTAGTATCTTCTGCGCAATAAAAATATTTATAAACCCCGGCCTTAGGATCTCAATTTTATCAAAATCACCCTCTATTTTCTTCTCTAAGATTCTTTTAATCTCATTAGCTATTTCTAAAGGATCTCTTTTTAGTTTGGAAGCAATTTTTAAGGCAACCATTGAAGATAAGTCACCAAATGATTGCTTTGACGGAACCTCCCACAAAGGATAATCAATGTCCAACTTGTAATTATCATTGATTACATTTTCTAATACGCCAGCAACTTTGCTGTAAAAACTTTTCATTTTATTATGAAATTCCTGACGCTCTTAGGACTGCTTTAACTGTTGGTTGAACAACCGGCGGAGATTTTATATTGCTAATTGCAATTTGAGGATCTTTAAGGCCATGACCAGTAAGTGTGCAGACTATAGTTGTTTTATCCTTAAGCCGCTTAAAAAAATCTTGTTTTTTTAAGAGAAATAATCCGGCAACTGATGCTGCAGATGCCGGTTCAACAAATACTCCTTCTTCTTTAGCTAAAAACTTATAGGCAGAAATTATTTGGCTATCAGAAACTGCATCAATCAATCCGCAAGATTCATCTTCGGCCTCTAAAGCCTGCTGCCAGCTAGCAGGATTTCCGATCTTAATCGCTGTCGCGATTGTTTTCGGGTTTTTGATAGGATAGCCTTTAACAATCGGCGAAGATCCTTTAGCTTGAAAACCGAGCATAACCGGAAGCTTTTTTATTTTTTTATAAGCATAATACTCTTTATATCCTTTCCAATATGCAGTAATATTGCCGGCATTCCCCACTGGCAAACAATGAAAATCAGGTGCTACTGTTAAAAAATCGCAAATTTCAAAAGCTGCTGTTTTTTGCCCTTCAATCCTGTGGGGATTAACAGAATTCACCAGCCTTACCTGATAATGAGCGGATATTTCCCTAACCACGTTCAAGGCATCATCAAAATTTCCTTTTACAGCTATCACTTTGGCATTATGAATCAATGCTTGCGCTAACTTTCCCAAAGCAATTGCTCCTTCAGGTATCACCACTATACATTTTAAACCTGCCCTTGCCGAAAAAGCAGAAGCAGAAGCAGAAGTATTCCCAGTAGAAGCACAAATAACCGCACGCATTCCTTCTTCCTTAGCCTTAGATATAGCCAGAGTCATTCCTCGGTCCTTAAATGATCCTGTAGGATTCAAGCCCTCATATTTAAGATAAACTCTAAAGTTTTTTCCTAAACATTCAGACACTTTCGGAGAAAATATCAACGGGGTATTGCCCTCATTTAAGGAAATTATCGGAGTTTTACTACTTACCGGTAAATATTGTTTATACCGCCTTATTACCCCTTCATATTTCATAGGTCTTCAATCCTTATTAACTGAGTTGGACTTTTAATTAACCTTGACTTATCAATATCTTTAAGTGCCTTTTTGACATCTTCTTCTTTTGCTTTGTGAGTGATCATAACAATCGGAACAAATCTTCCTTTCTTTATTTGCTTTTGAGTCACTGAAGCAATACTAATATTAAAAAAAGCAAGAATTTTTGCAATTTTCGCTAATACGCCTGAAGCATCCTGCGCCATAAACCTTATATAATATCTTACTTTAATGTCATTTATATTTCCTGTGGCCATATTTTCTTTTTTCCTTATAGTTCCTCCAATGCCAGAAGCAATGCTAACTATGTCAGACAACACCGAAGAAGAAGTAGGAACTCCTCCTGCTCCTTCTCCATAGAAAAGAAGCTCTCCGGCAGGATAAGTATCTAAATGCACAGCATTATAAGCCAAAGAAACTTGTGCTAAAGGATGTTCAACCGGAACTAATACTGGATGTACCCTTAAGTCAAGATAATTCTCTTTCTTCCTGGCAATACTTAGAAGTTTAATCCGGTAATTCAATTCTTCAGCATACAAAATGTCCAATAAAGAAATTTTAGATATCCCCTCACTATAGACTTTATCCAACGAAGGCCAGACTCCATAACATAAATAACTCAAAATACATAGTTTATGTAATGCATCAATACCTTCAATATCCAATCGAGGATTTTTTTCAGCTAAGCCCCTCTTCTGTGCCTCTTTTAAAACAGAAGAAAAATCAAGTTTTTCTTTATGCATCTTATAAAGAATATAGTTAGTCGTGCCGTTAAGTATGCCATAAATCTTCTTTACATCACAGCCAACTAACCCTTGAGATATGCTTTTTATCAACGGTATCGCTCCACAAACAGATGCTTCGAAGCCGATAAATTTATTTTTTTCTTCAGCTAAAGAAAAAATCTTACTGCCACAATGCGCTAACAAAGCTTTATTCGCTGTTACTACACTTTTTCCATTTTTTAAGGACCGACTAATAAGATTATACGCTGGATTCAATCCGCCAATTAACTCAACAACAATATCAATATCTGGATCATTTATAATCTGGTCAGGGTCAGACGTAAACGATAAAGAAAAACGATCAGCAATCTTTCGTTTTGCTTTGTTCAAATCACAAACTTTTTTTATAGCAATTTTAACAGCGGACCGTTTATTAACTAGCGAAGAATGCTTTCTTAGCAATTCTACAACCGCCTCCCCCACAGTTCCCAACCCAATTATCCCTATTTTCTTAATACTCATTACAGATTATCCTCGATAAACTTCCCTAATTTTTTAAAAAAATCTTTATTTAAATTTAAAAATTTTATTCTAGTTTCATAAATTAAATTTCTTACTACCTTCTTAGAACTAACAACTTCGCCAAGAACTTCTATTTTTTTAGAAACGAAAGGCAATCTAATAATCATCATCAAGCAGGTACCATTTTCGAATATCTGGTTTGTAGTCAGCATCATTCCACCCTGATTAACATCCTTTGTTTGGGAAAGATCGTAATTGCCAGGCAATTCCTTAATCCGATAGCTCACAATAAAATTGCCTTTTAACCTTGAATAACGTCTGCGCTCTAGGCTACCCTTTACCATTATTCCTCCTAGCTAATTATGCATAAAATAAATTTTGGTTAAGCACCGTATATTTTAAGATTCAACTTATAAATCCAAAATATTATACCATGCCCCAACTCTTTTTTAAATTATAATTAACACTATGTTTCTTCTTTTATTTCGTCGCTTCTTCCATAATCTCCATCATCCGCTTAACATAATCGGTCTTTGAATGAAGCTCACCGTCAATAAGCTCGGCACTTTCATAAAGCTGAGTAACACACTTACTTATAAAAGTATCAGACGGGCTTGCCAAATACCGCCTAGACAAATTCTTAATAACTGGATGATCAATATTCACCTCCATTATTCTTTTAGATTCAGGAGAATTTTGACCCATCATTTTCATTAAACGTTCTGTTTGACGGTCAACCCCTTTATCGCCAGTTACTAAGGTAACGGCGGAATTAACTAAACGCTTAGAAACTTTTACATCTTCAACCTGGTCCTTCAAGACATCTCTAAACAACCCAATAAGCGATTTAGAAAGATTATCGTCCCCTTTATCGCTTTTGCTGTCTGATGACTCTAAGTTAATATCACCCTTATCAATAGCTTTTAGAGGCTTTTTTTCATATTCATTTATCGAAGGAACAATGAATACATCTATAGGCTCAAGTAAAAGAAGCACTTCAATACTATTTTTTTGAAAATACTCTAAATTCGGATTTAGTTCAACTTGCTTTCGACCATCACCAGCAAGATAATAAATTTCTTTTTGATTCTCTCTCATCCGCCCGACATAATCCTTTAACGAGGACATTGTCCCGGATTCCATAAGCGATGTTTCAAATCTTAGCAATTCGATCAATTTTTCGCGGTTAGAAAAATCACTGTTTAGACCCATTTTAAATAAAGGACCAAAAGCTTTATAGAAAGACAAGTAATTATCTTGTTCTTTATCCGCCATTTTTTCTAGCCATTGGATAATCTTCGCGGTTAGCATTCCTTTAATTTTTGTTGTAACAGAAGATGATTGGACCATCTCTCGAGACACATTAAGAGGTAAATCGCTCGTATCAACAACACCGCGGATAAATTGAAGATATTCAGGCAGTAAATCTTTACAATCATCCATTATCATTATTTTGTTAGAGTATAATTGTAGCGTCTTATGCTGCTGCGCGCGTATTAAATCAAAGGGAGCCTTACGCGGAATAAACAATAACGCCTTAAAATCAACTTCGGCTCCTTCAATAGATAAATGAAGATAGCTTAACGGATCTTCATAATCATTAGTAATAAATTTGTAAAATTCATTACGCTGAACACCCGTAACCTCACCTTCACGCTTACGCCATAGCGCCTCAACGATATTTACCTTATCTTTGCCAACAATAATCGGAAAATCAGCAAAATTAGAATATTTTTTAATAATTTGTTTAATCCGAGATTCTTCGGAAAATTCCTTGGCGCTGTCTTTGAATACAAAACTTATTTTAGTGCCGCGTTTTTGTTTATCGATTTCTTCGATTGTATAGCTTCCTTCTCCTGAAGAAACCCACCTATAACCTTTAGAGTCTTTGCTGGCTTGACGCGTTTCAATAGTAACTTTATCTGCTACCATAAATACAGAATAAAAACCAACTCCAAATTGCCCAATTAAATCTCCCGCACTTTTCTCTTCTTCTTTTAGCTTCTGCAAGAATTCAAGCGTTCCAGAGCGAGCTACTATACCGATACTTTCTGTTAAATCTTCCTTTGTCATTCCAATGCCATTATCTTCAATAGAAAAAGTTTTTTCCTTTTCCTCCACATCAATTTTAATCTCCAGTTTGCTATCCTTATCAAGGACATTATCATCTGTTAACTGCTGATAGCGAACTTTATTCAACGCATCCGAAGCATTGGATATCAACTCTCTTAAAAATATTTCGGGATGTGTATAAAGAGAGTGCACAATCAAGTTAAGCAATTGCTTCATTTCTGCCTTGTACTCATACGTCTGAACATCTTTCTCTTCCATTATTCTTCTCCTTCTTATTTTTTACAAACCATTAAAATTTATCAGTTCTCTTTTAAACGCCAATAATTTAATTACCTCTCTTACCTTTTCTGGAAAAAATATACCATCTTTTAGGATGCTGTCAAACATTTTCCAAGCAATAGCCATCTTTGATGTAGCATTATTTTGCTTATATCCACTATAATATTTGCTATAAAGATTAATCAGAAAGGATTCGAAAATATCATCACACACATTAAGCTATAAATTTATTCACTTTCTTCTTTTGATTTTATAACTTCGTTTGCTGGAATTACAACTATTGCGCCTACTCCTGGCTTAGTAAAATCTATGTCCTCTTCGACAAGCAGTTCCTTAAATTTAATAAAAACTTTATCGCTATCTAGTGCCGCCAATATAGTTTTATTGGTAGCCTTGCCTTCTCCTACTAATTGCCTTAATCCAGCAAATATAGGAACTTCATACGCTAGATAATGACCAATACATTCACTGTTTATAATAGTAGCTCCGCCGATGCCTGCTTCTGCAAGTAAAGACGTTATTTTTTCAAAATATTCTTCTTTATTAAGAATAATAACTAAAAAATTCATTTTTCCCTCCTCTTAAATAGCCAAATATTATTTTGCTTTTCCAATTTCTCCTGCCTTATTAATCGCGAATTTAGTCGCTAGAGGACCAATTATTTCAAATACTATTGTGGTTGCTGCAATAGTATTTATTACTAAAACGGATAAATCTCTTCCAACCTGGCCTAACATTGAAAAATCACGTGTAGCCATAATAGCTAAGCCTACGGCTACGCCAGCTTGAGATAATATTCCCAATCCTAAATATTTCCTCAAAACAGGATTTGATTTTGAAACTACAGCACCAAAAAAAGAACCACCTATTAATCCTACACTACGACAGATAATATATATTATACCTAACAATCCCATAGCCGGAAGAAGAGAAATTCGTAAATGCGCGCCAGCAATAACAAAAAAAATAGTGTATATTGGTAGCGTAATGAAATTAACTGCCTCCATTGATCTACGATTAGCATACAAATAAAGATTAGCAAATACTATTCCCAGGCTTAAATTAGCCAAAATAAGAGAAAAATGAAAATGATTTGATAGCCCTGAGCAAATCATAACTGCAGACAAGGAAATCGCTAATATCTCTTTTTTGTTATGTATTTTTTTTGTAACATAACCTAAGATAAGACCAAATAATCCCCCCAGTATAATAGCCCCCATAATTTCAATTACTGGTCCTTTTATTATGTGTAAAAATGATTCGCTAGATCCGGTTATCGATATCTTAGCCAATGCTGCAGCAAAAGCATAAATCATGATTGCTAACCCATCATCTAAGCCTACCACCGCATATAAGGCATTAGTCAATGGCCCTTTTGCCTTATACTCTTGCAAAACTATCGCCGTTCCTGCAGGAGCACTCGCCGGAGCCATGGCTCCAAATATTAACGCTAAATACAACTTACGAGTTAACAAGTAAACCCCACAAAATACCATTATAAAAGCTCCAAAAGATTCAGAAAAAATAATAATTACAATACTTTTGCCCATTTTTCGCAATGCACCTAAGCGCATTTCGCTACCAATAATAAAAGCAACAATACTCATGGCCAGATCATTAAATGTATCCATGTTCCCTAATAACTCAGCATTAAAAATATTAAGAAAAGAAGGACCCATGAATAGCCCAGCAATAAGATACCCAACAACAGAAGGAAATTTTAGATAATTGCTTATCTTTCCCCCTATAAACCCGCCGCCAATCATTAATCCAACAAAAAATAAAATTTCCATAGTGCAATGACCCTTACAATTAGTGTTCTACTTTTTTAAATATTTCAATAATTTCTTCTGCAGCCGAGGCGCTTAATAGCTGGTTTCTGAAAGATTCTTTATTTAGCCGCCTATTAAGAGAAGATAAAATTTCTAAATAACCACTTAGCCTTTTCTCTTTCGGGGTTCCCATTAAGAATATTAGTTTAACCGGTTTTTTATCAAGCGCGTCAAACTCTAAGCCACAAGTAACTCTACCAAAAACAATAACAAAATCATTCACAGCATCGCTACGAGCATGCGGAATAGCAATATCGTGGCCAATGCCTGTAGTACCCAATGACTCTCTCTCGAAGATATCATCCATAAATTTATTATGGTCCGTTATTTCTTCTGCATTCTTTAATAACCCTATCATTTTTTTAATAGCCTCCTCCTTGTTGCAAGCTATCAAATCTAGGTTTATTTGACTTTTTTTAAGATAATCGGCAATTTTCATCTTTAATCCTCCTTTTTCCAAATAAATATTTATTCGGCTATCCTTAGGCTAAACCTTTCATCTTCCAGTAATATTTTTATTACTTCATCTTTTGACTCTGCTTTCATGAGCTTTCTAGACACATCTTTACGCTTAAACAACTTAGCTATCTTTGATAACAGCTTTAAATGCAAAACCACATCAGGAGCACAAACCATAAAGAATAAATGTATCTTTTTCTGATCAGGGGACGAGAATTCTATCCCGTTTATTGAGCGAGCAATAATTATTCCTGGCTGGCTAAATAATTCATCGCTAGGATTACGTGGATGAGGAATAGCTAAACCGTTCCCCACCGCTGTACTTAGCATTAACTCCCTTTTTTGCAACTGTTTAAATAACTCCTCGGATGAATTAGTTAATCCGGAGTCCCGAGCAATATTTGCTAATTCAAAAAGAACATCATCTCGATTGCTTGACTTCAGATCTACATTTATGTATGATTTATCAACCAACCGCGACAATGGCATAATATCGCTGGTAGTATAGAGCTTACTAAAATCGTAGTTTGGAGATTTAACTATCCTGTCCTGTAAATACTCATCAATCGCTGAAAGATAAAAACGCCACTGATTAGCTATTTTAAATCCCGGTAATGCCCTTGTTTGAGCCATTTTTAGGATAGTTTTTTCATTTAACTTGAGATACTTAGACAATTCTTGCGTGGTTAAAACAGGAACTTCTTTCATTTATTCCTTATATTAACGTATATTAACTTATATTAACTCTCTTAACCCTATGTACCATAATATTGACCCTTTGTCAATAGAACTCTATGCCCAATTACGAAATAAGAAAAATTTAGATAAGAAAAGTAGAGTATTACTGGTAACAGATTTATTTTGAATTTTAGGAAGCTGTTCTGATGAATCCTACAATACAAAGATAGCTACAATAAAGTTAGCCAAAAAATGCTAATAGTCTCATTTGGTCGGGAGAGCGGGATTCGAACCCGCGACCCCTTGAACCCCATTCAAGTGCGCTAATCCAGGCTGCGCCACCTCCCGAACAAAAAATAACTATTTAGGATTATTATTTAATTTTCATCAACATCAAGCCAATGCCGGCAGAGCATCTTGAGCGATATCATTATACCAAACACTTTTAAGAATCAAAGAAAAAGATACGAAGAAAATCTGAAGTTAACTCCCTTGCAAAATACACCCAAGTAGGACGTCTACTAATATTCCTCTACTTCTTTCAGCGATACCAAAAAGATTACTCATCGTTGGAAACAATAAATTTCATTTCATCCCTAGATGCATCAAAGCCATCTGAGCAAAGAATACGTAAAAGAACGTCTTTATTGCCACAATCATTTTCTAAATCTCCTCCAGACATCGCAATAAAACTGGCATCATTGCCGCAAAGATACTTCATTTTTTTTTCTATTGTCTTTGCTGAAATAAACCCTGTTTCCGGAGACCAGTTCTTTCCGCAATCATCACTAGATTCCAATCGATAGACTAAATCATCTCCATCTGGATCAGTACCAATCCATTCAATTTCAACAGTGCCCGATATTTTTGAATTATTTCTTGGTCTTACAAACTCCACCTTAGGAGAATTCAAGCTGCGCATTCTTTCTGTTAAGACAATTTTTCCTTTTTTTATTACCACCTTATTTACTTCTGAAGAAACAGGAATAGAAAAGGCAAACATCCCGCTATCCTGCACTCTATCCCCCTTATCTGTAGAAACACGCATTGTGCTTGTATTAAAATTATATTTTGCGACTATGCGATCTTTTCTATCTAGAAGCTTAATTATATACGGACCTTTTCCAACTGGAAAATCGAATAAAGAATAATCCAAAATAAATAAATCCGCGATAATAAAATCCTTATCTTTGGGATATTTAGCATATCCTGAAATACATAGGTATTGCTGACTATCCATACTAAAACCTGAATCGCTTATAATATTCTCCTTTAAATTATTATTTTTTGTTTCACTTGCCTCTTCTGCATAAATAGTAAAACAAAAAAATATTAAGCTTAGTACTAACAAGATAAAACTACATTTACTCGTCATCACTCACACCTCCGTGAATAAAAATGTACACAACATTGACCTTGCAATATTTAGGTTAATTAATCTTTTTCTATTATAATTAAGCGCGAACCTTTCCGCTAAAGTTACCTTTTCTTGGAAGTCTTCAATTTATCCTTATGTACTTGTTTTCTTTCCCGAAGTAAACTTTGATACATTTTTCTGCCTTTTAGTAACTCTCTCTCTGGCCATCAGTTTTAACGCTTTTTATCTATCCTGAAATTTTAAATTTCAACACCCTAAAATTGTTGAAACAATAGATGATAATAATCTTGAATGGAATTTATAGCATTTAGCATTAATGAACCAACAAAATAACTAATAATTATGATTATAGTGCTAAAAATTATCTTTCTTTGTCGGTTGTATTCAGGGTTGAACCAAACCAACGGAAGAATTAACGGGCCAACACATAAAAATCCAACCACCAACCAATAAGGCTTAAAATACCACTTAACTTTTGGTTTTTTATTTAAAAATTCACCACAATGTCTACATTTGATTGCTTGATCCTGTATTTCCTCGGCACAATAGGGACACTTTTTCATTTTGGTTTACCTCTTGTGGTCTTTGTGTTTTTTGTAATTCTTATACATTCTTTCCACATTGCCCTCATTAACATAGTCATGATGTTTAAATCCACCGCCGAAATTAAGCGGAATGTGCATTAACTCATGAATAATTACCTTTATTCGGTCTTCTTCAGAAAGCTTATCAAACCGCTCAGAAATGAATTCGATTCCATAATGAGCCGGGCAGCCAATGGTTTTTTGCATTATTTTAGCCAATCCGTGGCATCGAGCAATTGTCCGTCTTGAAACAGAGCCAGAACTACGAAAACACTTAAAAAATCCTAATTTAATATGCGGAAATAACATTCGACAAACCTCTTCGGCTTTTTCCTGCAAATCTAAAGCAAATTCGTAGCCAATAATTTTTCTTTTTTTTCTCCCGAACATAATTAAAAAATTACTACTTATATATCTTTATCGTCTTAATTTTGTCCTACTTATCTTTTTTTAACGGAATAATACCAGCCATTTCCCCAATTACATTAACTAAATCCGAACCAGCCGGGACTACAATCTTTGCATTATCTTCTAAAGCCGACTCCACTGCCTGTAATTTTCTTAGCACCTGAGCATTTCCAACAAAATACTTATCAGCAGCTTCATTAACTAGCTTAATTGCTTCGGATTCGCCTTCAGCCTGCAATATTCTAGCCCGTTTTACGCCTTCGGCTTCTTTAATCTTTGCTCGTTTCTCACCATCAGCAACAGTTTCCCGAGCAGTAGCAAAATCAATTGCTGCAATCTTCTCATTTTCCGCTTTTACTACCTTATTCATTGTATCTTGAACGTCTTTTGGCGGGTCAATCTCTTTTAATTCCGTACGCACAATTTCAATTCCCCAACTTTGAGTCTCATCACGAAGTGTTCTATGTAATTCGGAATTAATTTTTCCTCGTTCGCTATTTGCTGATTTTAAAGTTAATGTACCAATAATATTCCTTAGTGTAGTACGAGCAAGATTTACTATCTGCCATTGATAATTATTTACGTGATACTGGGAACTCTTAACGTTTTGTTCATCAAGTTTAACCTTAAAATAAACTTGGGCATCAACTCGAGCATTCAAATTATCATTAGTAATTATTTCCTGAGGTTCAGCATCAACCATCTGTTCAGTTACATTAACAATATACATGTTTTCTACTATCGGGATAATCCAATGAAATCCCGGATTGGCAAAACGATTATACTTCCCCAACCTTTCTAGTAGCCCCCTATGAGTCGGACGAATAATGCGAATACCCAGAAAAAAAACAAATACTATTGCCATTAAAATAAAAAATAATCCTACCACGCAAACCTCCTTGTTTTAAATATAACTTTATCTACTAACTGCGCATATACCTTATTTAGACAAATCTACTTTCTTTCTTTCCACATGTTTATTTCTTTTTTATCTACTTGCCCATCCTGATTACGATCTGCCTTTTTTTCCCAAGGCTTATCTACTTTTGATTTTTCCCGCATATGCTCTTTCTGCATATTAGTTTCTTTCTTGTCTACCTCTCCATCCTGATTGCGATCAGCTCTTTCTCCACCTGGTTTATCTACTTGGGAATGTTCCTGCATTTTCTGTTTATGCATGTCCATTTCATTTTTATCAACTACTCCATCTTGATTGTGATCAGCTCTTTCTTCCCAGGGTTTATCTACTTGAGAACGCTCCTGCATTTTTTCTTTACGCATCTGCATTTCTTTTCTGTCTACCTGTCCATCTTGGTTGCGATCTGCTCTTTTCTCCCAAGAAGTATTTACTTGCGATCTCTGATTTTGCTCTCGCTTTTTATCCATCCGCATCTCTTTTTTATCTATAGAGCCATCACTATTGCGATCGCCTTGTTTGAATCTTCCTCCCTGCGATGACTCATCCATACTGCCAGATTGCCCTCTTCTTGAATCTTTAGGCCTGCCTGAATTGTCTTGCTTGTTGCCTTTTGGGCTTCCCGGGCCACCATGCTGTCCGCCCCTAGAATTGCTTGAACTACTCCGTCTACCTGCAGCTTCTTCCTGCTTACCTCTTTTAAAATTGCTTGATTTGCCTTTACTTCCACCGGATTTTCCTTGCTGTTTGCTTCGCGAACTAGATTGTTTATTTTTTCGTCCACCTTTTGAGCGAGATCCACCTTTATTCGGTTTTGCTTCTGCTAAAAAAACAAAAGAAATAATCGCTAAAAAAAACACAAAAACTTTCATACTTTTCTGCATCCTCACAAACACCTCCTTTTTTACCTTTTATTCCCACCAATAATAACCGAAAAAATTCTATCACGGGCAAAACAATGTATCAAGATAAACAAAAAATAATTTTTACAATAATTTAGAGTCAACGACTTGAAAAAATACTTTTAACATGTTATATTTTAAATACATGAGGGTTTTGAGATTTAACAAACCAAGGGGGTGAAGAACCCCCTGTCTTATCTTTTTATTCTTATTTTAAATCTTCTTTCTTTAAAGACCGGGACATCAAATCAGTTACTGCTTTTTTAGGGGATTTATTTCGGTAAACAACGGAATAAACTTCTTTGGTAATTGGCATTTCAATATTAAATTTTTTGCTTAAAGAATACGCAGATTTTACAGTTCCTACACCTTCGGCAACCATTTTCATCTGTTTAACAATTTCTGAGATAGGTATTCCTTTGCCTATCTGCTCCCCCACAATCCGATTGCGAGAATAATCAGAAAAGCAAGTAGTTACTAAATCACCTAGCCCACTAATTCCCCAAAAAGTAGACGGATGAGCACCTAATTTCTGCCCTAAACGAGTGATTTCCGCCAGCCCCCTGGTTACCAAGCTTGCTTTTGTATTAGTGCCAAATCCTAAACCGTCAGAAATACCACACGAAAGAGCAATTATATTCTTTAATGCTCCTCCTAGTTCTACCCCAACAAGATCATTATGCAAATAAACACGAAAACTAGAATTATTGAATAAAACCTGTAATTTTTCACCAACTTTTTTATTTTTACAAGCTAGAATGGATGTAGAAGGAATACCTCTGGCTACTTCTTTAGCAATATTCGGTCCAGATAAAACAGCAATATTAGAAATTCCTAGTTCTTCTTGGACTATTTCAGATGCCCGTTTTAATGACTTTGGCTCAATTCCTTTACTAACACTAACAAATAATTTATCGCAAAGTAGAATGCCTTGTTTCTTAATTATTTTTAAAGCACTCCTTAAAAACTTTACCGGAACAGCAATCACAATTACTTCGCTATTCAACGCTTCCTTTAAAGAAAAACTTACTCCTAAGGAATCAGGAAAACTTATTTCCGGAAGAAAATCTTTATTTTCCTTTAACCTTGCCATTTCTTTATTGTGCTCTGGAAACATACTACAAAGTTGAACATTTCTTCCTACGCGTGACAAGCAAACTGCTAAAGTTGTCCCCCAGCCTCCAGCGCCAATTATCGAAATTAATTTTGACATATTTTTTTATTAGAAGTTTATCACATTAGCTCTTCGGCTTTCCGCAGCTAAAGATTATCTTCCGATCATCATCGGAAGATTAAAGCGGGCGAGCGGAATCGAACCGCCGTAACAGGCTTGGAAGGCCTGTGTTCTGCCGCTGAACTACGCCCGCATAATTTACAATTTTATCAAAGAAATAAACTACACCTAACAACTTAAAACAATTATTACCCTTCTTTATTGATGTTAGCATTTTCTAAATATCTATTAAGCTCTGCAAAAGATTCCGGAGGTAAATTAATAAATTCTGCTCCTACTTCGCAATAATTGTTATCGAGCACTTTTTTAACCCATTTTACTCTTACCATCGCGTTCAAAGGATAAGCAATCTTTTCCAAACGAATGCTGATTATCAATAAAGCATTTTCTAAAACCTGGCCCTTAACAAAGAATCGTACTCCTCCTTGGCTAATATCAGCAGTGTTAAATTCTTTAAATAAGCTAGTGTTCAGCAGCTTATACTGTACTAATAAAGATTTCGGAATTCTTAAGAATCGCCGCACATCTTTAGTATTGTCTGTCATTTATTGTCCTCTAATTAGTTACTACCCTCTATTCTCAAAAATAGCTTCACACACGAAAATAGTATGAGCAGGGGAGGATTTGCGTGCAACTTCCGCCAAAGGCGGAATTAACCAGAATTAACTGTTGCATCCAAATGAATGTTGCTTTGTAACTACCATTCCCCTACTTACTGTCAAACAACTTTACGTACCAGGTAAAAGTATAGGCAGGGGAGAATTTGTATGCAACCTTCGCCAAAGGCGAAGTTAAACAGAATTGACTGTTGCATCCAAATGAATGTTGCTTTGTAACTACCATTCCCCTACTTACTGTCAAATAACTTCACTCACTAACTAAAAGTATGGGCAGGGGAGGATTTGAACCCCCGAAGCGCAAGCGCAACAGATTTACAGTCTGTCCCCTTTGACCACTCAGGAACCTGCCCGTTACTGGCATATAACTCTTACTCAATATATTATAGTTCAACTTGAATTTCAGAGAGCCCAAACTTAAACTATGCAGAAATCTTACCAGCTTTATAAGCCGGCGAGAGGAATTGAACCCCCAACATCCTCATTACAAGTGAGGTGCTCTGCCAATTGAGCTACGCCGGCAGAAATTTTCTTGCTTTTTTTACAGCTTCTGGTAGACACTCAATTAAATCAGAAGCCAATAAACAGGTTTCTGTTTTTTTCTTCGCTGCTAAATCGCCACATAGCCCATGCAAATAAACGCCAAATTTAGCAGCTTCCAGGCAATGAACACCTTGAGAAATAACTCCAGCAATCATACCGCACAAAACATCCCCCGTGCCAGCCGTAGCCATACCAGGATTACCAGTGCAATTTTTATATATCTTCTTTCCGTCAGTAACTAATGTCGCATGGCCCTTTAACACAAGAATTAGATTATAGCGAAGTGCGAACTCTTTTACAAGCTCTCTCTTTATTTTTTTTATCGCTTCCTTTTCTGTGTTAATTAACCGAGAGAATTCACCCAAATGTGGTGTTAAAACTATTTGTTTTGTTTTCCGTATGTCTAACACATCAAGATTATCAGCTAATGCGTTTAAAGCATCAGCATCAATAACCATCGGCTTATCAATTTCTTTTATAATTTTAATAATTAGATTCTCTGTATCTTTCAAACGAGATGCTCCCGGCCCCAAAACAATAACATCAATCTTATTTAAAAAGCGTTTAATTTGTTCAAAAGCCTTTAAAGAAAGGCTCCCTTTATTGTCGGCTAATGGCAAGCTCATAACTTCAGTAAGTTTAATTTCAAAGATATCATTTAAAGATCGAGGAATCCCCGCGGTTACTAACCCTGCTCCAGCTTTTAAAGCTGTTTCTGCCGACAAACAAACAGCCCCTGTGAGACCTTTTGAGCCCCCAATAACTAAAACATGTCCACAATCTCCTTTATGAAGATCAGACTTTCTTTTCCGCAACCGCACAGGCAACTGCATAATCTTCAATATGACTTATAGAAAGAAAAATATTTACCGATAAATTTTTCTTAAGCTTACAATAAGGAGCACCATTTTTGCGATTAAGGATTATAACATCTCTTAATGCCAACGGTTCTTCCTTCGAAATCACTTTAATCACCGCTTCTTTAGCCGCAAACCGTGCAGCCAGACGTTGATAATACATTTTACCTTCAAGAATGTGATCTACCTCTTCAGGGTTAAACACACGATTCAAAAAACTATCTCCCCATTTTTTTATGGAATTTTTAATCTTGGCTATTTTAATTATGTCTATTCCTACACCAACAACCATTTTATTTATCTCCTAAACAACATTTTTTACTATTTTCCTCAACCAAAGAAATCATCTCCTCCACTGCTAAAACCATGCCCGTCCCGACAGAACGACAAATGATTGAATGTCCAATGTTTAACTCATCTATGCCTTTTATCTTAGCAATACCCTTTATATTAGCATAATCAATTCCATGGCCCGCAGCCACAAAAAATCCTTTTTGCTTAGCAAAGTCTACCGCTCCTTTTATTTTTTTCAGTTCTCTCTCCAAGGAGATTGTTGTTTTTGCTTCAGAATATTTACCAGTATTTATTTCAATAATATCAATCGACATTTTTTTAGCTATATTAATTGCGTGCTTGAATGGATCGACAAATAAACTAACTTTTGCTCCAATTGCTTTTAACCGACAAATAGCCTTATCAATTTTTTTATAATGCTTTGCAAGATCTAAACCACCTTCTGTGGTAAGTTCCTTACGCTTTTCCGGAACTAAAGTTACTTGCTCTGGCTTAAAATCAACTGCAAAATCAACAATATTCTTGTTTACCGACATCTCTAAATTTAAAGGTACTTTTAAAGCTTTCTTGGCTAACAATACATCACGTTCTTTTACGTGCCGACGATCTTCTCTTAAATGCATTACTATTGAGTTACACCCGGCATATTCGGCAAGCATCGCAATAACTACCGGATCAGGATAGGTTGTTCCACGTGCCTCTCTTAATGTTGCAACATGATCAACATTAACACCTAATTTCATACTTTTATCCCCTGAGTTATTCCTCCGCTAAAATAAAACCAGATAATTACCGCAATCACCAACGAAACTATTTTAAGCCAAAAATTATAAAAAATGGCTTTTTTTATGTTAATTATTTTAAAAATCCGCATTAGCCTCCTATGACTTATTTTTGTTCTAACGAGATCTTGTTAGCTGCCCTTTTAATATAGTAAACAAGTCATTGGGTGTCAAATTGCGTGTTAGCTGCTCATTAATCGCTAACGAAATAGAGCCGTTTTCCTCAGAAATAATAATGACCACAGCATCAGAATTTCCAGAAAGACCAACTCCTGCTCGATGACGCATACCCAAAGCTTTCTCTAACCTCGGATTATCGCTTAACGGAAAAAGACAAGCTGCAGCTATTATTTTTGTACCGTCTACGATTACTCCTCCATCATGCAAAGCAGTTGAAGGATAAAAAATATTTTGTAACAATTCTGCGCTTAAATCTGCTTTTAGGATAACTCCACTTTCAATATATTTACGTAAACCAATTTCTCGTTTGACCGCAATAAGAGCGCCATGCTTTTTGCGGGAAAGCACACCTGCCGCAGCAACAATTTCCTTTAATGTTTTTTCAATTTCTTCTTTTTTCGGTTCAAGATAAAAAATATGCCTTTGTCCTAAATGAATTAGCCCTTCTCTTAACTCCGGTTGAAAAATTATAACTACTAATATTAAGAAAAAAGCAAAAAAATAAGTCAGCAATTTAGTTAATACCGGCAGCCCTAAAGTCTGGAATACTAAAAGAGCAATTACCAGAGTAATTATTCCTCGTAAAAGATAGACTGCTTTTGTTCCTTTGAGAAACAGGAAAATCCGATAAACTACAAGCCAGAGAATTAAAATCTCAACAATTACTTTCCAGTTTAATAACCCAGTAATTTCCATTTAGTTATTTTTTAGTATTGAAGCAACTCTCAGCGCTTGCACTGTTTCTTTAACATCATGTGTCCTTAAAATATCCGCTCCGTTAAGAAAAGAAATAACTTCTGCGGCAACTGTTCCAAGAAGTCGATCGTTTACCCCGGTTTTAAGTACTTCACCGATAAATGATTTCCGCGATACTCCTAGAAAAATTGGCATCTTAAAAATCCTGAATTTTGCTAATTCATTAATTATTTTCATATTATCTCTTAATCGCTTGCCAAACCCAATCCCCGGGTCAATTGATATCTGTTTGCGCTCTATACCCATCTTAGCACAAAATTGCAAACGTTCCTTAAAAAAATCTAGTTCTTCCTCCACTACATCATGGTAGTTCGGTTTTATCTGCATATTTTGAGGATTTCCTTTCATATGCATTAATATGCACCCTAATTTATACTTTTTGACTAACGAAGCAATCTTCGAGCTGCCTCTTAGCCCGGTTATATCATTTATTATGTCTACTCCTTCGTCTACCGCACTTTTAGCTACTTTATACTTATATGTATCTACCGAGAGTAGTACCTTCTTAAACCTTTTTCTTAAGAGTTTCAAAACCGGAATCACTCTTCTTATTTCTTCTTTTTCATTAATCGGGATAGAACCTGGACGAGTTGACTCACCCCCCACATCAATAATTTTTGCCCCATTCTTAACCATTTTCTCTGCTTTGTCTAAGGCGGAATGCTCAATACTACCCTTTAAATTACTAATCAATCCATCACCGGAAAATGAATCATTTGTTATATTTATAATTCCACAAACAACCGGATTATTTATATTTAATTTTTTATCTCGTGCCCAAAACACTAATCGCTCACTGAGTACAGCACTGAGACATAAAGAAAGCTTTCGAGATACTTCCTTAAGACCAAAAGGCTGATTGTTTAATTTTTGGCAAAAAGTATTTAACTGCTTCAAGCTCCCGAATATTAACGCTGAAGTTTGGACATCTTTAGTCAGGGCTGCTCTTTCAACCGCAGCATCTGACCCTAAAGACAATAAACACTGCTTAATAATATTCGCTTCGCAGGACCTTATGCCTTCAATTTTAAAAGCATAATAAACACTTTTAGGAGACATAATCTTAACACCTTCTTCGCTTACACCTAAGGAAGACATTAATTTAGCCGCCGATTGTTTACTGCTTATCTTTACAGGGGTTATTCTCATCCTCAAGGCCGGTTATTTTCTTAACTTCTTCCACGCTTAATACTTCTTTTTCAAGTAAAACATCAGCTAATATTTTTATTTTATCTTTGTTTTCATTAATTATCTGTATTGCTCTGGCATAGCACTCATCAATAATCAATTTAACTTCTTCGTCAATAATCTTGGCTGTATCTTCACTATAATCTTTCTCTTGCACCAAATCACGCCCCAAGAATACCGGACCTCGGCTTTCACCTAAAGCATAATTGCCTAAACGTTTGCTCATCCCATAATTGCACACCATGCTCCTGGCGATACGGGTAACTTGGCTTAAATCATTCATTGCCCCGGTGGTAACATCTTTTAAATTAATTTCTTCTGAAGCCCTGCCCCCCAAGGCAACAGTTATATCCCCTAATAACTCATTGCGAGAGCGATATCTCCGATCTTCTTTGGGAGGTATAAAAGTATAGCCTCCGGCCATTCCCCGAGGAATTATTGACACCTTTGACATAGAATCTACTTCTGTAATTAATAATGATAGCAAAGCATGTCCAGCTTCATGAAAAGCAGTCAGCTCTTTCTCATGCTTAGAAATAATTCGGCTTTTTTTCTCCGGACCCATAAGGACCCGCTCTACGGATTCTTCTAATTCTGAATTTTCTACTTCTTCTTTGTTGTGTCGTGCTGCTAATAGAGCAGCTTCATTGCACAGGTTTTCTAGGTCTGCTCCGGAGAATCCGGGAGTTTTTTTCGATAAGGCTTCTAAATTAGCATTCTTGGACATCTTTATTTTTTTGGTATGGACTCTTAATATTTCTTCCCTCCCCTTAATATCTGGGGCATAAATGACAATATGCCGATCAAATCTTCCTGGTCTCAACAATGCCGGATCCAAGACATCCGGCCGATTAGTCGCCGCAATAACAATTATCCCCACTTCAGTGTGAAAACCATCCATTTCCGTAAGTAGTTGATTTAATGTTTGTTCTCGTTCATCATGTCCACCACCTAAACCGGAAAAACGTTGCCTACCCACAGCATCAATTTCATCAATAAAGATAATACACCCTTTATTTTCCGTTTTTGCTGCTTTTTTAGCTTTTTCAAAAAGATCGCGCACCCTTGAAGCACCCACACCAACAAACATCTCCACAAAATCAGAACCACTAATACTATAGAAAGGTACTTCTGCCTCACCGGCTACTGCTTTTGCCAATAAAGTTTTTCCACATCCCGGAGGTCCTACCAATAAAACACCTTTGGGAAATCTTCCCCCTAAACGCTGAAATTTTTTGGGGTCTTTTAAAAATTCAATTATCTCTTGTAACTCTTCCTTTGCTTCATCTATGCCCGCAACATCACTAAAGGTAACTTTTGTCTTTTTGTCCTTATCTAGGCATACCGCTCTCGATTTGCCAAAACCCCAAACTTTAGACCCCATTTGATTTCCTTTGCGTGAAAAATACCACAGAAAAAGAATAAAAATAATCATTGGCCCCAAGGAATAGAACAAATTAGCCAAAAAAGTTTTGGGAGGCTCAACTTCAAATTTACTTACATTCTTTCGTAATAAGGCAATGATATCCTTATCGTTGGGAGGAAGGTAAAGATAAAACCGACCACTACCCTTATCTGTAGTTTTACCACCCTGAATTACATTGTCTGTTAGCTTAACCCATTCTATCGTCGGATCTTGCAAATTGTTTTCCAGCAAATAATAAAATTCGTTGTAGGTTAATTTCTCTACTAAACCACCCATGCTAGTGTTAAACATATTAATAATCCAGACTAGACCCAGAGTAATTGCAATTAACAAAAATGCCTTACGCAAAAAAATAGGATTTGGCACTTTTGGTTTATTTTTTTTATTACTTTCTTGATTCATATTGAGGCTATTATACTTTAATGCTTTACAAAATCAAGGATTGAATCAGAAGAGTTTTTTCTTCTTTTTTAGCAGTAAATTCGGGTAAGTCCACCACACTACCTACTGGCCTGTTAAATATTAAATCATAGAGCTCACCCAGATGACGGGAATCAAAATTTCTAGTATTTCCTTTTAATTCGCAAACCGCAAAACGAATCACATTATTAAATACCGCTCTGTGTAATATTTGAAGCTTTCTTAAATTTAAATAGATTTTCCTTGCAGTTTCTCGTTCTTTTATTAAAAAAAATTGTTCTCGAGCATACAAAGAAATAAAATCATAGTCCAAAGCCAAATTACGAGATAAGCTACTTAAAGTATTAATAATATTGGGATTTAGCTTTTTCAACAAGGGCAACAACGTTATTCTCGTATGATTACGAAAAAACTTTTGCTCAAAATTACTTTGATCAATACAATATTTTACTTTTTTATTTTTTACCCAATTAATAATTTCCTGCTTACTTAAATCAATCAACGGACGAACAACCGTCAGTTTTTTGAATTTTGACTTTGGCAGAAAACCCCTTAAACCTTTAAGGCCCGCTCCCCTTATAAGACGCATCAACACTGTTTCAGCTAAATCATCCTTATGATGTGCCAGTGCAATGTTCTTAATCTTAAGCTGACGGAAGCATTTCAAAAAAAAATCAAAACGTAAATTCCGAGCTGTCTGTTCTAACGAATCACCACAGAAAAAATTACCAACACTTTTCTTTTCGCTGATTAATTTAATTTTTAGTTTTCCGCACAATCGCTTAACAAATTCTTCTTCGGCATCTGATTCTTTACGCAGCCCATGGTTAAAATGCGCACAAACAAGATAAAGCTTGTATTCCTCTCTTATATTTAAAAACTGATAAAGCATACATATTGAATCCGGCCCTCCAGAAATCCCTAAAATTACTTTATCTTTCTTTTTTAACAAACCATATTTTTTAATACTTATTTTAAAAGTATCTTCAACCATAATATTGCTAATTCCTTATCTATCTTGTTAAATGACAAATATCCATACTTTACCATTACCTATTAATTTAACACTATTAGCTAATTTAGCTGTTTTATTATAACACATTTGCTATAATAATTTTATGCATATCTTAGCAATAAACCCCTGGATAACCGACTATGCCGCATATGATTTTTGGCTTAAACCCTATGGCTTTTTAGCAATTCTAACTCTATTAATAGATCGAGGAATAAAAGTTGACTACCTGGATTGCCTAGATAAAAAAATATCAAATACTACATTTGGCAGAGGAAAATACTACTCCCAAATAATTAAAAAACCAGAATTACACCAAAAAATTCCGCGCCATTTTAAGCGTTATGGAATCACCCCTATCGAATTCAAAAAACGCTTAGAGGGGAAGAAACCTGACTATATCCTGATAACTTCTTCAATGACCTACTGGTATCCAGGCATAGTTGAAGCAGTAAAGATATTAAAAGCCAAATTTCCCTCTACCCCACTAGTGCTCGGTGGAACTTACGCAACGTTATGTTTAAATCATGCTAAAAAAACAAGCGGATGCGATTTTGTATTTGGAAAAAATTACTTGAAGGAATTGTCTAAGTTGTTAGAAATAAAAATCAGCTTTAAAGATCTCTATTCGACACTGCCAAACTACGAACATTTTTACAAACAAAACGAATATATTGTCTTAAGAACTTCCTGGGGATGTCCATTTAGCTGTAGCTTTTGCGCAATTAAGCAATTATCCAATTGTTTTTTCCGAATACCTGTTGATGTCGTCGTAAAATTTATTGCCGGATATGCCAAAAAAGGAATAAAAAACTTTATTTTATACGATGATGCATTCCTTTACCAACCAGAATATGCAAAAGAATTACTGTTAAAAATAGTTTCCCTAAAACTTAATATTAATTTTCACACTCCTAACGCCCTTCACTTAAGATTTTTAGACCAAGAAATAGCTTCCTTGCTTAAATCTGCGGGCTTTATTAACCCGCATTTCGGGCTAGAAACAATGGATTCCAGCCTCCAAGCACTCTGGGGAGACAAGGTAAATAGAGATGATCTAATAAACGGAATAAAATATTTACGCCAAGGAGGATTTAATAAAGGAGAGTTTAGCGTATACTTATTATTGGGCCACCCAAAGCAAGATTTACAAAAGCTAAAACAACATTTACACTTCCTTAACCATCAAGGAGCAAAGGTGTCCTTGGCGGAATTTTCTCCTGTTCCCGGAACAAAAATATTTCAAGAATATAAACACAAGTTGAAAGACCCGATTCTTCACAACAATTCTACTTTTGGATTATTTGAAAACAAAGAAATAAAATCATTTTGGGAAATAAAAAACTACGCGCGCAAATTAAATAAACAATTCCAACCGCAAAATACTACCGTTTAGAAATAAAAAGACTATCCTTTACATAAAAACGCAATGGCCAATTTTTAGCATTACGTGCGTAATCTACGCCTACTCTTTTGGTCTGAACAATCTCGAAATTCTTATGCTTTTGAGGGACAATAAGGATTGTATTTAAAGTGATATCTTTTCCGAAAAAAGAACGGTCAATACCAAAGCTTTGCGTCCACCGACAAGGACCATTGGTTAGTTTATGGATATCATCGGTTCCTCTTCTTTTTCTCATAACATTAATTCCCTCTAAAGGCTCAATTGCTCGAATAAATACTGTTTGCGGATCATTTTCTTTTGAAACAACAATATTGAAGCACCAATATTTTCCATAGATAAGATAAACATAGATAAATCCACCATCTCCATAGGTAATTTTGTTGCGGGGGGTCACTTTTCCTTGAAAGCTATGAGAAGCGTCATCTTTTATCCCCAAATAGCTTTCGGTTTCAACAATCTTTCCAGCTAATAACTTTTTGTTGCGCCTGACAACTATTAAATCCCCCAGAATATTCTTTCCTACATATTCAGCTGATTTTCTGAAAAAAATCCTGCTTCTTCTCTTCAATGTACTATTCACCGCCATTCTTAATAACGTTAAAACTGTTTAATTTATCATTTTCAAAAAATAGTTCTAGATTTATGTTTTTATACACCCATTGTTCATAACCGGCTAAGGTTGTTTTTATGGTATCCGGAGAACCAATTTTACCAATAATTTCATTCTTAGTGTCCCGAATATTTAAGCTCTCTCCGCTTTTAGTTAGGTAATAATCTTTTTTAACTTCTCCTTTGTCAAATCCTTGTTGCACATTCAAGCCAAAAGCACCTTCTTTTGTCCCTACATAATCTCTAACTTGTACGCACCCTGAAAGTATACATGAAAATAATCCCATAAACCATAAAATGCTCTTAGACGCCTTCATACCTTCCTCCTTTTTACTTTACACAAAAATAAAAAAACAATAAAATTACAAAATACCCCCACCACCAAACCGTCAACACCACCTGGTTTCTTAAGCAAGTAATTCCACACTAAGACACCTAATATTCCAAAAACCGCCGGGATAAAAAAGCTATCCGCCTTACCTTTTACCCCTAAAATAGCTGCCGCCAAAGGAACCATAATAATTGGAGCCCAAAAATTATAAGCATAAATAAGAATGTCTAAAACATTCTTTATCTTCACAGCGAATACTACTGCCAAAATACCCGTAAATAAAGTAACAACTTTAGCCATTTTCAGCCTATTTTTTTCAGACAAAACCGAACTTTTAAAAGGAATTACTAAATCATTCATAAAACTAATCGCCGCAGAATTTAAAAAGGAATCTGCCGACGACATGACAATTGAAACCATACCAGCGATGACTAATCCTTTTACACCCACAGGAAGTACTGTTTTAATAACGTAAGGCATAGCCAGGTTAGGATTTAAATTGCTATCTAAAGATAAAGCAATTAAACCTATCAACCCGGTAACCACAAAGAAAGGAATAGAAAATAATCCGCTAAACAAAGTACCCCTTGCCGTACATTTTGCGTTTTTTCCAATAAGCAGCCTTTGGACATAAGGAGGAACTAAAGTCTCTCCCAGGAGAAAGGTGAAAAATAAAGATAAGAAACTCCAAGAAAATATTTGTTGCGAAGAAAGTGAAAAATAGCCAGCAGGAACAGAAGACTTTAGCATGCTGACTCCTCCAACATATTTAATACCAAAAAAAGAACCAACGGTAATCCAATACCTAATATTAAAAACTGTACTATATCAGTTACCACTACAGCTTTTATTCCACCTAATGTCGAATATGCAATAACAATTCCACACCCGATTGTAATACCCCAAATTTGGGGAATTCCGGTAAACACATTAAATATATATCCCATTGCCCCTACTTGAGCTCCAACTATACCGGCACACAAAATTATAGAAAAAAATCCAGTAACCACTTTGCTTTGTCTTCCGTATGCTTGTTGCATTATGTCTCCAGCAGAAATAACATCGGGAAAGTTATCCATTCGCGGAGCAATAAATTTAGCCACCAAGATTTCTTTCACGCTAAATCCCCAGAGAGCAACTATATTTATAATTCCAAAAACAAAAACCTTTTCCGCATTTCCCAATGAAAACCCACCACCAATAAACGATGCAGAAAGAGTTGCAAAAATAAAAAATGTAGTATAAGAACGACTTGCAACAGAATATTCTCTTAAGCTTTTAACCCCTCTGCCAGACCATAGCCCCAAAAACAATACCCCAGCCAAATATAATAAAACTATTAAATTATCAATCATTGCGTAATCCTCACATATCTAAAACTATTCATGGCCTCTATTCTTTTCTTTCACAAAAAGAAGCGGAAATATTACGTCACTCAAACAACAGGGAAACCATACAGCTATAAATAAAAATACAAACACTGCCAAATAAGAAAACCAATTAAAACTTTCACCAGCAGCCATAATCATATGAAATAACGACGCCCAAGTACTTAACAACACATGTCCAGCATGAGGAAATTTTGTCATCGGCTTAAAGTAGGCAACAGCAACCCCTAAAATAGCCAGTGGGTTGATTAGCCACCATTTCTCAATAAATCCCAAATGAAGACCACGATTAGGAAGATTAAGCAATACTTCTCCTAAATAAGGAATTAACGAATCACTTAATGTAGCTATTCCTACTGAACCAACATACCCAATAAATAATAGCACCCAAAGGTTACATCTACCCCGAAAACAACCTTTTTTATGAAGCTCATACATTGAAGCAGTAACAAGCGCGCTTAAAAAAACATGCGCAGGATGAAGAACATAAAAAATATTATACGATAGCTCAGAAGAAATTTTTCGGGAAATAGCCATAATAGCTATTCCACTTACTGCCCCCAATATAGTAAAGGGAGCATGATGTTTCAGCTCAGCATATATTATCTTTAACATGACTTAAAACGCTAAAGCTTCTCTCCTTGTGAGTATCTTAGTTTTTGAGATACCGCTTTTTTGCATTGCTCATTTATAACTCAAATACTGCTCCGGCTTTTACATTTAAAAAGTCATTACCGTAGGCTTCTTTAAATATTTGCTCTGCCTCAAACCCGGTACAATGAGCAGGACCAATTTTTTTAATTCCCTGCTTCTTCACCTCTTCGACTAAATGCCGAACAACTCGGATATTTTCATTAATAAGATGGAACCCTCCAATAATTGCATAAACTTTTTCTTGGGGAAAAATTTTTTTTGCTTCGTTAATAAATTGCAAAATCCCGGAATGGGCACACCCACACAATACAAAAACCCCTTCCACCCCACGCACAACTAAGGCCTGTTCCTCTAAATTATTACCTTTATAAACAGTTTTAATACATCCTGTAGTATAGATGCCTTCCGCTATTTTTTGCGAAGGAATCGCCTGCTGCAAACAAAAAGAAGCATTTCTATTTTGACAGTTATTCAAAAAGTCCATACAGCCAACCACTTTAATCTTAGGGTTAATTTCTAACAATTGCCAAAGACCTCCCTTATGGTCCCAATGATTATGAGAAATAACTATTGTTTTTACATCCAATATATTAACGTTGAGCATCTTTAGATTATTCAAAATATACTCTGATTTTTCTCCAGTATCAAATAAAACTTCTTCTCCTACCAAATAAGAATTACCCCAACCGGAGAAAAAATTCTTGTTAATTTTTTCTCTCTCAAAAATTACCCTAACCTTCATTTAATTTTTGCTCCTGCATTAGACTTTAACCATCAGCCATCTTTTAGTTGGTGTTTTAATACTACATCTGACAGACAACATCCTACTTCCTTAGCAACCATAGGACATTTTGCCTTAAATAAAAAATATATCGAGACATTCTCTCCGGATAAACTTTCAAAATTCCCCTGCCCCTTACTAATAATCATGTCTGCCTTTTTACATAGTTTCTTGAAATTAGCTGAACAAAGACTTAAAAATGTTCCCGGAGCATCTGATCCGCTAGAAATAATTTCAGCATATTTATCAAGACCACAGAAATAAGCATCTTCCTCTAGAGCATCATTAATAATCGGGCTCTTCTTTACAGCATAAACAACTTCTTTATTCGGCCAGGCTCTCTTAATCTCTTCAATTAATAATTTATCAAAAACAACCTCTCCGGCATTATCTCCTAAATAAAGAATTAACTTCGCCTTTTTTAAATCGCGTTTGAAATCCTGATAAGAAAATACCTCTCGAGAATGTTTCGAGTGAACATTAAAATTACCCTTTAAAAATTCCTGCAATTCTTCTTCTACTTTATACGAATTTTTAACACCAAAATCAATAATATTTCCAGCAATTGCTAACTCTACCGCTGTAAATATTCTGTCACGGGAGTGAACTATTTTTCGTTTTAGTTTCGGATATAGTTTGAGTGCCAAATTATTGCTCTTTTGTTTAACTGCATAGAATGGATCTTTATTTTTAGTTTCGTTAATTACAATTTTATATATTTTCCTACCCATGTGCGGAGGAGCTAAATTCAAAGAAAACTTTAGCACTGCTCGGCATACTTTGTCTAAAATCTTTTTTTGCTGATGCTTCCCGGCACCCGCTAATTTAGATGCTTCCAAAGCTTGCTTAAAAAAACAAGGAATACAATCTAGATGAGTCTTCATAAATATTATTTAACACCTACTTTTGCCGTTTACCAAAAATACCCTCTCCGATTCGCACAATATTTGCGCCTTCTTCAATCGCTACTTTATATGAATTGCTCATCCCCATAGAAAGATAGCGCCAATCTAAAATATCACAATATTTTTTCCGGATGCTATCAAACAGTTCTTTTGTTTTTTTGAAATGCGGGCGCAAACACTCTGGATCATCCAACCAAGGCCCCATAGTCATTAAACCCATTACTCTCAAATTAGTAAATTCGATTATTTTTTCTAAAAATTCTTCTACATTCTCCGGTAAAAGCCCATGCTTTTGTGCCTCTCGACCAGAATTTACTTCAATTAATATAGGCATAATCTTACTTGAACTTTTGCACTGTTTATCTAAAATTTCTGCCAACCCTAGAGAATCAATTGTCTCGATCATATCAAATATCTCAACTGCCGTTTTAACCTTATTTTTTTGCAGATACCCAATAAAGTGGTGTTGAACTTTTTTCCCAATTATTGTAAATTTTTCTTTTGCCTCTTTTACATAATTATCGCCAATTATTTTAATTCCAGCAAGAATAGCTTTCTGAACATCCCCAATGCTCTGCTGCTTTACCGCTGCTTCAACTTGAACTTTCGGCGATATGCTCTTTAGAATATTATCAATATTTTTAGCAATCATTAATTAAAAAATACTTGCTCTGCCCGCTACCAACTGTTTTGACAGATTTATCTTCCAATAAAATATACAGATATTTAATTACTTCGTTAGGATTTGCTCCCAAGGCACTTGTCAAATCAACTAAACTTGCCGGGCGTACGCTTAAAAAAGAAATAATTTTCTTTTTTAGATCCTTGCGTAAACCTTTGGCCATCTTTGATACTTGAGGTTTTAAGACTACACCAGCTCCTCCTCCGATAATATCCGCAACTGCACTTATTTGTTTTGAATCCGGCAGATACACTTTCTCAAAAGCCGGACGCACCGGAATATTCAGTTGTATTTTATCTGGATTAATTTTTTTGATAATTGTTTTAAATTTTTTTGCTGTCTGAATGCTGTCATTAACCCCCTTCAAAAGCATTATTTCCAACCAAATCTGCCCTCTGAACTCTTTCCTTAAATCAATTAGTCCGGTTATAATTTTTTTATAACTAATATTTGCGTGTGGACGGTTTATCATTAAAAAAGTTTTTTCATCCGGAGCATCTAAAGAAGGAACTATCAAATCAGCCTGTTTTAACTCTTTGCGTAAATTTTTCCGATGCAAAAATGAAGAATTAGTGATAACACATACTGGGTATTTATTAGCAGTAATTTTTTTTATTACTTTAATAATTTCATCTAAGCCTTTATGCAAAGTCGGTTCACCTTGCCCAGAAATTGTTATGTAGTCAATCTTTACAGATTCTTTTACAACTTTCGCTAATTCTTTTTTAAAGACTGGTAAATTAATCTCCGTAAACCTTCTGAAAGTTTTACTCTTATTTTTTCCTAATTGACAATAAACACAATCAAAAGAGCAAACTCTTTTCCTTGTTAAATCTACGCCTAAAGAAAACCCTAGCCTCCGTGAAGGAACCGGGCCATAAAAATAGCTCATATTAATTTAGCTTTTTTTAGAAATAGCTTAAGGTCATCTAAACAATCATTGTTAGCAACCAGCATGTAATTTTCAGTATCAATAATCGATAAATTATTAGCGCCTACTACTAATACCTTTTTTCTCTTATTACCAAGATAAAGAAGATTACTTCTGCTCTGACAAAAAACACCATTAGCAATCTTTGTATTCCCTAACTTATCCTTTGTCAAGATCTCATGAATTGCCTGCCAACTTCCAAAATCTTTCCAGACAAAACGTCCTTTAATTAATTTTACTCTTTTACTTTTTTCAATTATTGCCTTATCAAAAGGATCATTCTTGATTTTGCGATAGCACTCATTAATTTTGTTTTTTTCGACTCTATCAAAAAAATAATAATAGTCAGAATAATATTTCTGATATTCATCAAGTAGCGTGCCCACAGAAGCAATAAACATTCCACTGTTATAAAAATAATCACCGCTTTTAATAAACCGGCGAGCCCTTGTTATGCTAGGCTTTTCAATAAATTTTTTAACAGCAAATACATTTCTGCATTCTTTTTTGCCAGATTGAATATACCCAAACCCGGAAACAGGTTTATCCGGCTTAATACCCAAAGTGCATATTCCTCCTGATTGGGATACCTCTAAAGCATTCTTTAAACTAGAATAAAAATATTTTTCTTTTTTAATTAATTGGTCTACGGGAGAAATAATTAAATCACGGTCAATAAATTTTTTTAACTTCCATAACGACAATAAAATAGCAGCAGCAGTATTTTTACTCTGCGGTTCATAAAAAATATTCTGCTTATTAATTAATTTTATTTTCTCCAGTGACTTTTTTTCTTTTTCATTGGCAACCAAAAAGATATTTGAAGCATCAGTTATTTTCAAAAACCGTTTAATAGTTAACTCTAACGGTGAGAAACCAAAAACATCAAAAAAGTTTTTACTTTTATAGCAAGATAACGGCCAAAGCCGCAGAGACCTGCCTCCACACATAATTAATATTAGCGGTTTATTCTTCACTCAATTCCCCAATTCTTTTAGAAAAGAAACCTCCGGTATATCCATCAAGAGCTGCAGTTAGTTCTTCAAGTCTTAACTGCTTATTGAATAATTCTTCTTCGTTAAAAGAACGATCTATAATTTCTTTCTTCAAGCGCAGCCGTTCAAAATATATACGGTTAATTTCATCAAGTATATCTAATCGAAGCTGGGTATTCAGCCTTGCTCGAGTATCCACGTCATCTTCATAAGAATTCCAAAGTAAGTCTCCGGTATCCCAAGAAAATGATACGCCCCAATCACGAGGACCGACATAATGTGATCCTCCACCAGTGTATGACCCCCAAATTGTCTTATCGTAATCTAGGCTTACATCCGGAAAAAGCGCTCGATATTTCAAAGCATCACGCCATTTTTTTATCTTTTCTGGATGAACCTGATTATAGCGCATCACCCGATTTTGGACTTCTTGGATCGATGGCTCACCTTTTAAAATATTTTCTAGATCACCCGAAGAAGAATACGAAAAATAAACACTTTTAAACAGCCCGCCAGAAGAAGCCAAATATATTATCCCTTTATCGGTAAAAGCTATCCCGGAGATATCATTAGCAGAGAGTCCTTCAAAAATCTCCCGAGCTGTTTCTTTCCCTATGTCTACCACAAAAAATCCACTGTCTGAACCCACGTATAATGTTTCCCTCTCAAGGATAGTCTGCTCTAGACAATTAACCGAGATATCCATTAGCGAAGTTAAATAAACCTTTCTCCATGTATTTCCGGAATTATCAGAAATATATAGCCCATTATTTGTACCTAGCCAAAAACGGTCTTCTTCAAAAATATCTTGCTTAATTACTTTAGCTGTTAGTCCTTCCGAAAAATCCTCTAATTCAATATCCTGTCTTTCTTGTTCACTTAAGTCAGTTTTTCTTATTACAAACAATCTTTCCGCCCGCCAATTTGCTTTCAAGACATAAACGCCTCTATCCGTTGCTAAGTAAACATTCTTTTTACCTGCTTCAATATAATATATGGAAAGCTCATTAGCACTTTTTACTTTATTCCAAATTAAATTATCTGCCAATGTATGATAAAGGCCAGAATTAGTTCCAATGTAAAGCTCACCTTTATGTTTCAAAGCGCTATAAATAACCTGCTCCGGCAAAACAGAATACAGCTTGCTTAGCGTTTCACCTGTCACTTTGTAAAGGTGCCGGCTGGTAACAACATATAAAATATCCACTAAACAGCAATCAAAAAATATCTGTTGAATTTTCTCATCTTTGAATACCGCTATTTTTTTAAATTCTTTTCCGCTGTCTTTACTTTTATACAAGCAGTTATCAGAAACTACAGAGATAGACAGTGGATTCAATTTAGAAACAGCGACTTTCTTAATGTTAGCACTTTCAATCCCGGCAACCGGTTGGAAAACAGCAAACACATTAAAGAAAGGAAAAAGCAAAAACAATAATAGAATGAAACTTATTTTTTTCATTTTTATTTTTACCTTTTAGATAAATAAATACTACCTCTTTTTAAAGTGATTTTCAACTAAAAGATTAGCGGCGAATAAGTAAAGCTTACTCGCTCGGCTTGAAAGGTGCATGCCAAATTTGCGTTGCATATTCTTGAATAGTCCGATCACTAGAAAACTTTCCAGAGGTAGCAGTATTAACTATTGACTTGGAAATCCAGCCAGGCTTAGCACAATATGATTTTGTGGCTTTATTCTGCGCTTCAAGATAAGCACTAAAGTCAGCACAGACAAAAAACGGATCCTGCGTTATTAACGACTGAATAATAGGTTCAAAAATTCCACGTTCGCTAGGAGAAAAGAAATCGCTACGAATTAGATTAATAATTTCCTTCAACAACGGATATTTCTCAATATATTGGTTAGGATTGTATCCTTCATTCTTTAATTGTGAAATCTTTTCTGCGCTTAGCCCAAACATAAATATGTTTTCTGCACCGCATTCCTGGGCCATTTCAATATTCGCTCCATCTAGAGTACCAATCGTCAAGGCACCATTAAGCATAAATTTCATACATCCAGTACCAGATGCCTCTGTTCCAGCAGTAGATATTTGCTCTGATAAATCACTAGCCGGAAATATTTTTTCTGCTAAGGAAACGCGATAATTTTCTAAAAAGACTACCTTAAATAAATTCTTAACACTTTTATCATTGTTAATTGTTCTCGCAATATTATTAATAAATTTAATAATTAGCTTAGCCATAAAATACCCTGGAGCTGCTTTTCCAGCCAATAAAAAAGTTCGGGGCAGAATATCTTTTTTTATTTTTCGGGTTGCACTTAGATATTCAGAAATAATATACAGCCCAAACAACACCTGCCGTTTATACTCATGAATTCGCTTAATATGTACATCAAATAATGATTCCGGATTCACAATAATTCCTTGAGTATTTTTGATGTGTTCAGCTAAAATCTTCTTGTTAGCTTTCTTTACTTTAGACCATTCTTTCTGAAAATTACAGTCATCTTTGTAAGGAAGTAGCTTTTTTAAATGATTAAGATTGGTAATCCAACTGTCTCCGATAGTATCTGTAATCAAAGCAGATAAACCATGGTTTGATTTCAAAAGCCACCTTCTGTGAGTTACTCCATTAGTTTTATTATTAAATTTATTGGGGAAAATATCATAAAAATCTTTGAATACCCTAGTCTTTAGCAAACTGGTATGAATTTCTGAAACTCCGTTTACAGAATAACTACCTACTATACATAAATGAGCCATGCATACATTTTTCACTTCTCCCTCTTCAATAATCGATACTCTTCCTAATTTACTTTCGTCTTGGGGAAATTGCTTTGCCACATATTTGAGAAATTTAAAATTAATCTCATAAATTATCTGTAAATGGCGAGGAAGAACTTTTTCAAACAATATTACCGACCAACTTTCTAGAGCTTCAGGCATAATTGTATGGTTGGTATACGCAAAAGTCTTGGAGCATATCTTCCATGCAACATCCCAAGTCAAATTCTCCTGATCAATTAATATTCTCATTAACTCCGGAATCGCCAAAGCCGGATGAGTATCATTAAGTTGGATGACCGCTTTTTTTGGTAAATTCCTTAAATCAGAATTTTCTTCTTTAAATCTTCGAATAATATCCGCTAAGGAAGCTGCAGTAAAAAAATACTCTTGTTTTAGCCTTAGCTCCTTGCCCCTGCTCATGCTGTCGTCAGGATATAGTATTTTTGAAATATTTTCAGAAAAAATCTTATCTTCTACCGCTTTTCCGTAATCACCATGATTAAAATAGTTAAAATCAAACTCTTCTGTGCCCCTTGCTGACCAAAGGCGAAGCGTATTTACAATATTATTTTTGTACCCGGACACAGGAACATCATAAGGAATCGCCAAAACATCATCAGTATTTACCCACTTAATATTTTTTCCTCCGTTTTCAGAATCAGAGAATTCAATGTTGCCATAAAATTGTATCCTTACGTTATACTCCGGCCTCTCAAACTCCCAAGGATATCCAAACTTAAGCCATTCATCCGGAAGTTCAATTTGACGTCCATCTTTAATTTTCTGATGAAACATTCCGTAATCATATCGAATACCATACCCATGTGCAGGTATATTTAAGGTTGCCAGAGAATCTAGAAAACAAGCCGCCAACCTTCCTAACCCGCCATTTCCTAGCCCAGCATCTGTTTCCTGCTTCCGTACTTCTTCAAAATCAAGCCCTAGCTCATTTAAAACTTCCTCAGCCTCATCCCAAATTCCTAAATTTAGGAGATTATTCCCTAAAAGGCGGCCAATTAAAAACTCCATTGAGAGGTAGTATACTCTTTTTTTATTTTTTCGATGATACCTCTGCTGAGTCGCAATCCAACGTTTTGCCAGCCGATCTCTGATAGCAATCGCTAAAGCCATAAAATTATCACGATATGTCGCTGTAAATTTATCTTTGGCCAAAGTACACAAAAGATTATTCTTGAACGACTTTCGGATACTTTTTTTGTCCATTCCTACTCGGGAAATTCTGTATTTTGGAGCATTTTTATATTGCTTCATTGTGTTAAAGTGTTAGGTATAATAATCAATAAATACTGTCCTTACACACGTACTGCTATTGTAAAAACTTATGATTTTTTAAGTATGGCAAATCCTCTACGACAAATTTCTTTCGCATATTCAGTCCACAAGCCAGATCCCCAATAACGAAAGCAACTTGTCTGAGAAAGCAATAAATAGAGCAGTGCTTCTTGATATGCTGAAGAAGATTGATTATTTTTTTTACCATCAAAATACCGATGAAATTCCACACTTAACTTATTTATAGGATCTAAAACATCCTCATAGCCCTTAACCCAATCTTTGTCGCTAGTCCAAGAACCTTTATCCAAATTAAATCCTCCGTATTTCTTTCGAGCTTCATCAATTGCCTGGTCAACTGCTTTTGGACCATAGTTGCCAATGAATTCCCAAATTTTACTTTGAGATACAGATTGAACCGGAATAAAATCTTTTTCTTTAAGACCGCTTTTTTTAATAAATTCTAAATATTCCGAACCATTAAGCGCAAACACCCCGTTAGAGCCTACCTCTTTCATTACACTTAAATATTTGGAAGGAAATTCATTCATCATCACGCCCCCGTTTTCTCCATCGCTTATTTGCAAAACAAACGGCGGTACGTTTTTACCTTGATAATCCTGCCTCTGGAGAGATTGGGCTTCGTAATAAGGTTGCATCTGAGCAACTAATTTTGTATCTGACCCTTGCGTTTTAATTAAAATGCTTATCTCTTCGGTTTGTCCTAGAGAATTTTTAGCAACAAGCTTATGTGGAAAATGCGGCCGTTGTATTGAAGAACCATCCAAGTTTTCAATTGTATGCTCCTGAACCATTAACCATTGATACCCGCATTCTTTTAATGTTTTTACATAATGATAGCAAATATCCGGATGAATTGGTAAATGCATTTCTGGAGGTGAAAAACCTTTAACCCTAGATAAAGCCTCTTTTCCAAAAATAGCTGAAAATTGATTCTGCCATGCCTTTATATGAAGCGCAATATCCGGCACAGGCGTTGAAGGAACCACAGCGTGTGACCACATTGTTCCCAGCCACTCAACATTATGATAATATTTTTTATTTTTAGTAACCAGTTTTAGATCTTCTAGCACCTCACCATTTTCTACTTGGCTTAGCCCCCAAAGTAAATTTCCTGAATAATCAAGCATAACCCGAGGACTACATCCTGTATTCACAAGGTCCCGAATAAATTGCGATATCCGCCGATAGCACTGCATAAATACAGGCGCATTATGATTATCACCAACACCCTGATGCTCTAACATGCTTTGAATATTACTAATAAAAAACGAATTTTGTAAGTCATCCGGATTAGAAAGAATTGTCGGCTGGTGCATATGCAATGCAATTCCGAAAGAAGAACGAACCCTATCAAAATAAATATCAGAAACAGAAGAATAGATGTCTTTTTTAAACAAGCCAAGCTTGCTACTGGTTTTTTCTTTACTACATATTACCGGTAGGTCATCAATTATGTTCTGCATTTTATTTTCTTTCCACTCCTTTTCTTTTTTTTAATAAGCGAACACTTAGGTGTAGCACTTTCGGAAATATAATATTTTCCACAATCTATATTTAAAAATATATTATCTTTTTTTTCTACCTCTGTCAACCACGCTTCATCAACACATTGATTCATTACCTGTTTATAAATGCGTAAAAATCTATTTATGTGAGTTTTTGCCCGGCGATGGGCATAAGGAACCATGGTTCCGGTTCTCATGATAAATGGCCAATCACTCGACTGAACCAGCACTAACTCTCTAGCAGCTTGATTTAAAGCCCGGCGATAAATGCTTGTTTTGTAGGACTTGCCAAACAAATAAGAAAATTTATCAGCCATTTCTTTCATTCGTACCCCTGCTTCATGAATATGTCGATAAATCCAGTCATTACTTCCCTCTACCCAAAATTCATTATATCCTTTATGCCCCCAGCTAGAAGCTGAAGGCAGCGCTACTTGATTGACCGGATATTCACGAAGATATTCACTAGGGGTAACCATCTTAACTATTTCTTGATCATAAAATATTTTTCGAGCTAGAAACTCTATCCACATCGGACCTTCATACCACCAATGACCAAAAAGCTCTGCATCATAAGGGGCAACAACTATTGGTTTCCTGTCCATATGATAAGCTATATGTTCTATCTGCTTCCCCCGGTTAAACATAAAATTTCCTGCATGCATTGCTGCTTTTTCTCTGGCCCAATCAGGAACATACGGCTCTTTATAACCTGTTTCACCGGTTATCCGCCAGTATTTCATGCCAGTATTAACTCTGATTCCGTCAGGGTGAATGTAATCTTTTATATAGTCAAAATCTAGCTCATATCCAATATCTTTGTAGTATTCCCGATAGTCAGCGTCACCAGGATAACCTTCTTTAGAACTCCAAACTTGTTTTGACGACTCCCAGTCACGACCAAATGCAGCTACACCTGAAGGACAATAAAGAGGTGCATGAACACTATACCGAGGCATTGGGTCAGCATTAATGATGCTGTGAGAGTCTACAAAGAAATATCTTATTCCTGCTTCTTTTAACACTTTGTCAACGCCGGGATAATATCCACACTCCGGAAGCCAAAAACCTCTAGGAGGACGACCAAATGTTTTAGTATAATTCTCCACCCCAATATGTATTTGCCCTCGAACATCGGAAGGGTTTATATTTAATAACGGTAAAAAACCATGGGTCGCGCAAGAACCAATTATTTCCAAATAACCCATATCTTGAAATTTTTTAAATGCAGAAATTAAGTTTTTTCCGTATTGGTCAACAAACAATTTCTTAGCTTCGGTAAATTTTCTTCTGTACATTAAAGCCAAACCGTGAAAACTTGTATGATACCCAGTTCTCTCTACTTCCTTGTCGGATAACTCTAACAGCTTGTTAATGTGCCGAAGATATCTATCCTGCAAAAGAGAATCCTGAAGCATAGAAGCTAACGTGGGAGTCACCGACATTGTAATGCGAAAATCCACTCCGTCGTTAACCAAACGCTCAAAGGCCTGGATTAAAGGAATATATGTTTCAGTAATAGCTTCATATAGCCAGTTTTCTTCTAAATAATACTCATTTTCCGGATGGCGAACAAACGGAAGATGAGCATGAAGCATTAAACACAGATACCCTTTGTGATTATTATCTTTTCTGCTCATGGTTGGTGTGACGATCTACATAGGTATTTATTCTTTTACAATCAAGCTTATCGTTGGATATCGCTTTAAACTCTAGAGGAATATTTCCATCCGGCAAGGCAAATCTTAGGCTAAAAGTCCCATCACTACGTAGAGGAACACGTTTGTCAGCTAACCAAACTTCAGCGTCCGGTTCTGTTCGTCCATAAACAATTAATTCCGTATTTAGCTCAAAGAAAAAGTTCCGGGATTTAATTTTTTCCACAACAAAGTTGCTAGATGTTGAATCACTAGAAATTTGTTTTTCGCTGGCTCCTTCACCAAGCACAACTAAGTTTTCTGATGCGCCTAATAGTACTTCTTTAACAAAATAACCCTTGGGCAATCGAGAAAGCATCGCCTGACGATCTTGTTCAGATATTCCTTCAATAACTACAGAATATTTTTTAGTTTTATTAGTATAGAAAGATTCAAGCCGAGATTCAATAATATCCTTTAACAAAGGGTTCAACCGAGAATAATATCTTCTTATCTCTTCTTCAGTAATATAGAGTCTTTTCCGTTTAGGTGGGTTTGCGTAAGATTTAATATTTTGAACAGATTTTTTTTTATCGTTTAAGACAGTATTAACTTTTTTGGGAAGAACAAAAGGCGCAGAATGGTCATCATCAGTAACTTCCATCCAAATTTGCTCAGATCGAGATGAATAACTAACCCGAGGAGTCTGCACATAATTAGACCGGCTTAGCGCAAAGAATCTCCCATCAGAAGTTCTTAGCCCTATCTCACCAACGAATGAACCTCCATCATGAAAAAGCTTAATATGCCAACTGTTAGTGAATATATTCGGTTCAATATCGAAGAAAAAATTGGCATTTATCCCATTAAAGTCAACCAAACTAACATCATAAATACGCAATACAAACTTTGCAGTAGCAACCTGACTTTCAGAAATATTTCTTTTAATTTTATCAATATGTCCTTCTTCAACTTCCCAATAAGCATAAACCCAATAAGGATCTCTTACCAAAAGAACACAACGAGTTATTCCATAGTTAGAAGGAAGATAATCATTTTCTGGGAAAAAACTCTTTTCCGAATACTGGTCAACCCCGGTATTAAGAAGATGCTGATTGTCACTTACTTGCCCTGCACCAACTTTAATCGGTGCCCTTGGCTTTATATTTTTCGGAGAAATCTTCTTGGCTGTTTTTGTTTTGGAAACAACCTGGTTTTTTGTTAATACTCTTTTCTTCGCTGAAAGAGTCATCTCCCGTCCTTTTTCGTAAACTCTTTTTATCACTTTTCTCTTTTGAGCCATAATTTTTTTTTGGCTAACAAAAATAGTTAGCTTACATAAGCTGCCAAAGTTTGATCGGCTATCGCGTCCCAGGAAAATGCGGTTTCTACGGCAATTCTTCCGTTTTTCCCCATCCAACGAGCATGTTCAAAATCTTCAAAAAGAGTTCCAAGTCCCCAAGCAATTGAATCAGAATTAGGCCAAATTTTAAGCCCGTTAATTTCGTGCCAAATAATTTCCCCTGGACCTCCATTCATGCTAGCAACTACCGGTTTTCCCGCGCTCCAAGCTTCTAAAATAACAATTCCGAACGGTTCATTCCGACTCGGCACACAAACTACATCTGCTGCTTTATAAAGATCGACTAACTTCCAGCCATTATGATGGCCTAAAAACCGGGTAGCATGGCTGACACCTAAATGCCTTGCCTGTTCTTCAACGCCCCAGCGCATTTCACCATCTCCAACGAATACAAACTTGGCATTATTGTGGTATTTCAAGATATGCGGTATAGCTTCTACTAATAGATCCGGACCTTTTTGGTATACCATTCTTCCCACAAACAAGACCAAAGGATCCATAGGAGAAATATCATAATAATTTCGTACACTATCTGAGTCTATCCATCCATCATAATTACAATAATTTACCCCATTATAAATCGAAAAAGTTTTCCATTCCGGAGTATTATACATCCACATTATTTCATTTTTTAGAGCATTAGATACTGTAATGACTTTATCAGCACAAAATGTTCCATGACGTTCATGATCGCGAACTCTTGCCGAATTACCACCGAAAAAATTATTTCCGCACCTTCCGTATTCAGTAGAATGCACTGTTAAAACAGATTTATGGTTCCTTGCCTCTTTAATCCAAACTACCGCGTTAGAAGCTAGCCAATCATGTGCGTGTATAATATCAAAACGACCTATGTGATTTTCGGTATCTAAAAACACGCTAACAAAAGCCCGACACATATTATTTACTTCTTCAACAAAATCATAATTAGAGGCAAACGAGCAGCGATGATAGTAGACTCCGTGAATTTTTTCACACCAAGGCTGCGAAGAATTGCCTAATCGCGTAAAAATATGGACTTCATGCCCTTTTCGTTCTAGTGCACATGCTAATTCCGTAACATGCAACGCTACTCCTCCTACAGCTACCGAATGGACAGACTCCCAAGAAAAAAATGCAATCCGCATAAATTGTTTTTTACCTATTTTATTTCTTTACTTCAATAACTGAATTTTCTGATCCCATGCTATTTACAGTCCGATTGTCATTTTTCGGATCACTTGTCCAATTACCATCCACAACAAATTTATATTCATAGCGTCCAGGTTTCAATGTGATTCCCTTTTCCCATATTTTCTTTCTGTCTTTCCTCATCGGTAAGCTACCTGCGTCCCAATCATTAAAATCACCGGCAACTGCAACTTGGTTTGCCTCGAAAGAATCAAACACAAACTTAACTTTTTTAAGCACTGGCTTTTTTATTTTTTTCACAACCTTTTTCTTATTTTTTTGCCCTCTCATTATCATCTCCCACCTCCTTTGATTTATAATTATAATTTATTGAAGAAGTAATATATACTAGAAAATAAAAAATGTAAATAAGCAGAACTGCTTATTTTTGAAATTTTTTTTATTTCCTTTAAATATCAGAAAATATAATAAATATGCGGATAAACTACTGTAGAACAACCAATTACAATAATTGTTTCTAAGGTAAGGGTCCGGAAATACCTTCAGCTAGGGCAAATCTTACTAGTTGCGCCTCATTATGCATATCTAGTTTATGCATAATATTATTACGATGGACCAAAGCAGTTTTTAAGGAAATATTTAAGCTCTGCGCTATTTTTTTATTACTCATTCCTTCGACAATGAGTTGTAAGATTTCTCTTTCTCTATTAGTTAAAATAGAAATACTTCTTAGTTTTAAGGTTTTATGTTTCTGCACGATGAAATCATTAATCACAAAAGAAGATATTTTTGCACTTAAAAAATACCTACCATTATAAACTTCTCGAATTGCCTGAATAATCTCTTCAGATGCCGACTCTTTTAGAACATACCCTTTAGCTCCATAGCTAAGTGCTTTTTCAATAAATACTCTATTTTCATGCATGCTTAGAATCAACACTTTAATATGCTTATTCTGTTTTAATATTTTTTGGGTAGCTTCCAAACCATTTAATCCGGGAAGTGAAATATCCATCACCACAACATCAAGATTATGCTTTACCACCAAAGAAACCGCTTCTCTTCCATTAGCCGCCTTAGCCACTACTTTAATATCTTCTTCTAGAGACAACACTGATTCTATTCCCTGAAGTACAATCGGGTGGTCATCAACCAACATCACATTTATTGCCATAGATACCTCACTAAAGCGGAAGACTTATTATTAATGTTGTCCCTTTTTTTAAAACTGAATCAATAAAAAATTTACCATTAAACGCCGATACTCTTTCATTAATTCCACTCAATCCTAACTTTTCAGTATGTATACCATTTTTAAGATTTTTAAAATCAAAACCCTGTCCGTTATCTTCAATTATTAATTGAATTTTGTTTTTCTTGATAAGTAGGCTAACCATAACTAATGATGCTTTTGAATGCTTTAAGACATTGTTTAACGCTTCTTGAACTATACGGTAAATAGTTATTTCTAACCCAGGTTCAATTTTCCTATCTTTTAAATTTTCGTTAAATTCGATCTTGATTTCATTATTTTTACTGCACTGCCAAAAATATTCTCTCAATACAGCAGACAACCCTAAAACATCTAATGCCGGAGGCCTTAAAATTAATGCCAATGATTTCATTCGAACTGATAAAGTTTTTATTAACCCCCTAGTATCATCGATCAATTGCAACGCTTTTCCTGTATTGCCAGAACGTATTTCCTTCTCAATAACATTAAACGTCGTACTTAAGCCAATAACAATCTGTCCACTTTCGTCATGCAAATCCCTAGATATTCTTTTTTTCTCTTCTTCATGGGCCATTAATATCTTCCGGCAAAATTGAAAACTATTTTTCAATTCACCGTCCAATTCAACTTCCTTAAATTGAAAATGATGTTCTTTACTGTTAGGCATGTTTAACTTTAATTTAAAAAATGCTGATGCTCAAATTCTATTATTTATTTGAGAATCTTTTTCCTTCTTGTGTATATTTTAGCAGCTCTTTGCATACTGTTGAAGACAATTGACTGTTTAAAACCCGCCAAGACCAATTACCTTGCGGCTTTGAAGGAAAATTCATCCGTGCTTTTTGCCCTAAACCTAAAATATCCTGCAAAGGAAAAATTGCCGTATTCGCGCGGGAATTCATTGCCAATATTATAAGCTCCCAATTAATTCGTCTAGCAGCTATTCTCTTACCAATATATTTGATAATATTTTCTTTTTCTAATTCACCTGCTTCATTCTCGAACCATCCTCTAACAGTGTTGTTGTCGTGTGTTCCAGTATATGCTATGCAGTTATTGATATAATTATGTGGTAGATACGGATGAGTACTGAGATTCTCTCCAAAAGCAAAGATTAGTATCTTCATCCCCGGAAATTCAAACTCTTTTATGATCTGTTTGACGTCATCAGTAATATGCCCTAAATCTTCAGCAATAATTGTTTGTCCGGGAAATTCATTGACTACTGCAGAAAAAAACTCTTCTGCTGGAGCCTTAAACCATTTACCATTTATTGCCGTTTCTTCAGAGGCAGGTATCCCCCAAAAAGCAACAAATCCACGAAAATGATCTATTCTCAATACATCAAACAACTTAAAATTATGCCTTAACCGATCAAGCCACCACTTAAACCCCTGCTTTTTCAATTTTTGCCAAGAATACACTGGATTTCCCCATCTTTGTCCGGTCTTACTAAAATAATCAGGAGGAACACCAGCAACTAAAAGCGGTTTTTTTTGTTTATCCAGTTTAAAAATCTCCGGATTAGCCCAGACATCTACACTATCTCCACTAACATAAATCGGAATATCTCCAATAAATTTTACTTTATTTTTATTACAGTATTTTTTTAAAGAAAACCATTGACTAAAAAATAAATATTGGAAAAACTTACTTCGCTCTAACTCTTCAGCGCAATCTTTCTTCAATTTATTAAGAGCTGACACATTTCTATCTCTATATTTTGCCGGCCATAGATGCCAAGATTGTCCTGTGAACCGTTTTTTTAACAGCACAAATAATGCATAATCACTGAGCCATTTATGGTTGGCAAGGCAAAATTGCTGAAATTGTTTTTTTTGTTTTCCATTTTTTTTAAAATTAAAGTATGCTTTTTCTAATAACTCATGCTTAAACGGAATTACCTTTGCATAATCGCAATAGCTTACCGGAAAATTATCTTTGGGCCTAGACTCCTCTTTTTTTAAAAACCCATCATTAATAAGAATTTCCGGGCTAATTAAATTTAAATTGCCCGCATAGGCAGAAACACTACTGTAAGGAGAGTTACCAAAAATTTGCTCTGTAGGATTCAACGGCAAAACCTGCCAATACGTTTGCCCGCAATCACGCAAAAAATCAACAAAACGAAAAGCCTTAGGACCAAAATCACCAATACCGTATCCGGAAGGAAGAGAAGTGATATGCAGAATCACACCGCTTGCTCTTTTTTTTATTCCTTTAGATATTTTTTTGATCTTTCGTTCAGAAATTAAACCAGAAACAGAATTTCTATTTTTAGAAAACGATTTGTGAAAATCTCTAGAATTACCTTCTGAAAACTGCATTAGGCTATTCCTTCTTTAAAGATTAAATAATTCATTAGCTTTCGCACAGTTAAACATTTCTAATTTGACAAATTGCTCATAAACATTAAGTCCGTTTTTTATCTCTGGTGAATTGCTAGGAGCTTTCTTAAGCAACTGCAGGTATGGTTTTAATACTTGTTGGCTACTTATTTTTTCTGCTAGTTGAATTGCCCTAATCGCAAATTGAATAACTTGGATTGCTTCAATCCCCGAGATATCATCAAAAAACCAACCACAACTAGTATACATCAACATCGTATTATGTTGCATTTCTAAAAGTTTTAGAATTCTTTCCTTTTCCATTTTTGGAACATCTAGTCTTAAATGATCTTTAAAAAACTTATTTAGACTATTATCAGACTTGTTTAACAATATCAAAATATAGTCATTTCTCATTTTCCAGGGATCCTTAACACTTTTAGGCATATTAGCATCATAAATATCAGCTAACTCATCTCTTAGCCAATCCATAGATTTTCTCAAACCAACACGCCACATTTGTTTCCATCCCGGATAAGTGCCAGAATTACAACCACAATCTGATTGCCACCGTTTAATTCCGTGCGAACAGCTCCATGAAGAATTCTCAATAATTTTAACCTCTTCAACTGGTGGAAATTTTTCAAGATATTCTCCGTAAACTGTAAGAAGTGCTTGTTTATTTTTTACTAAATCATCTAAACAATAAGCTAAGGCCATATTCCCAAAACGATGATGGTGCCCAAATGTTTCGCCGTCAACTGCAATGCTAACAAGCTGTTTAGTTGACTGGCTTTTCACAAATAATGAAAGCAAACCCTGCATAAAATGTTCACCATCATCTAACAAATCCCCAAATGCAACATCTCTAGACAATGCCCCATTATAAAAAAAGATTGCCAAAGATTTGCCAGAGGGCAAACGACAAAGATAGGGAACTCGACAATTTATTCCCTTTTTCGTAATATCTTTCCATCTACTATTTCCAATTACACGTACAGCTTTTGCTTGGTGCGGTGCAAGAATCGTAAACTTTATTCCCTCCTCCGCCAATACACTTAATGTTTCTATATCCACTGCTGTTTCCGGAAGCCACATGCCTTCGGGCATCCTTTGAAAACGATATTTAAAATCAGCTATCCCCCAGATAACTTGAGTACGTTTATCTTTAATGTTAGCAAGTGGCATAATCATATGGTTATAGCACTGAGCAATAGCTGAACCGTGCCCATTAAAGTTTTTTTGACTTCTTTGATCAGCTTGAATAATTAAACGATAAGTATCTGGCTGTTTTATCTGCAACCAAGAAAGAAGCGTAGGCCCAAAATCAAAACTAATCCGGGCATAATTATTAATATGCTTAGTAACTTTTCCCCCGGAACTGACAAGAGATGTATTGGAGTTAGCAGCGTAACATTCCTTGTTTATTTTTTGATTCCAATCATGGAAAGGATATGCAGAATCTTGGCGCACCACTTCTCCTACCCAAGGATTTTCTCGTGGAGGTTGATAAAAATGACCATGAATACAGATATATTGGTTACTACTATTTTCTGCCATATAATACATGTTAGCTATCAATGATGCTATATAGTATCATTTCCTAAGTAATTATTCAATTGCTTTTTTATACTGCTATGCTATACTAATTTATAAAAATAAAGTGGAATGTTTGCAAAAAATAATACCTTTCAAACACAAGATACCGTCCGTCTAAAGAATTCTTTTTTCTCTCAAACTATTGACAGCGAAATTCCAAAAAAAACAAAAAAGAAATTCAATCTGTTATTTTTATTATTATTTGTTTTTGTAGCAATAGTATTATTTGTCTTGGCTAATTTTCAAATTGCTATTCTGCCAAAGCAAAATTTAAATGTCAGTAAAACTTCGTTATTAAAAGATGCCGGTAATTCTTCCATTACTTTAAATGACCCGTGGGATAACTCTCGAATCACAAAAAACGTAATTTTTCTAGACATACCAGAAAACACAAAGAGCGGAGTCAACATTAACTTTAAAACACCGATTAATTTAGATACATCTCGGATTGTCCTTATTTTGAAAAATCCGTTAAACACTATCAGCTTAGAAGTAGTCGCCCGCGATCAAAACTATCGATCCAACGCAAGAGACCCTTTAAAGATATCTGTTGCCCCTGCTGTAAATAAAACCAACTATATAAAAGTTCCTGTGCACTATAATAAAATCACGTTCCCTCGACTAAAAATTAACACTATAAATCAAATAAGACTTATCTTTTCTGAAAACAAAAAAGGATCTGAGCCAATCATTATAAACGATATTATCTTAGAGAAAAAGGAGGTACCCTTAAAATGAAAGTGTTATCTTTTATAAACCAAAAAGGCGGATGCGGAAAAACCACTTCTACAGTTAATCTAGCCTCCGCTCTGGCAATAAACAAGAAAAAAACATTATTAATTGATTTAGACCCGCAAGCCCACGCAACATTTTCTTTAGGGGCTAACTCGTTAATTACCATTACAGATTTACTAGAGAATGCTTCTGAAGGTAAACCTTTAAACCCGGAAAATATCTTAAAATCGCTGGACAACAAAAGAAATAACCTTTCAGTGCTCGGCTCAAGCATTGGTTTAAGTGCTATAGAAAATAATTTGACAGCAAAAAAAGGAAATTTAGAAATCTTAAAAACAATAATAAGCTCAATATCTTCAAACTTTGATTTCTGCATTATTGACTGCCCCCCTAATTTAGGCCTATTAACATTAAACGCGATCAATGCAAGCGACTACGCTATTGCTCCAATGGGAATATGCGAACTATCATTAAAAGGTGTGGAAAACTTAAAAAGTATTTTTTCCCTACTTTTGCAAAATAAAAAGAATGTTCCTGAATTATACTATCTGATAACCCAGCTTGATAAACGTTATCGTTTTTCTCAAGAGTTTCTCAGGCGAGCACAAGAAATATTGGGTAAAAATTTACTTTCTACTACTATCCGCACCAATATTACCCTACGAGAAGCTGCATTTAAAAGAAAAACCATCTATGAATACCGGAATAACTCTCGTGGCTCGGTAGACTATATGCACTTAGCCGATGAAATAGAAAAAATCACAAACCCTGCTTCTAAAAAGACACTTAATAAACACACTAAAGGCATAAATTTCTCTCTTAAAGGAAATGGATTTAACGAAGTGTTCGTTGTCGGTGAGTTCAATAATTGGCAAAAAACTAATAATTTTAAATTGAAAAAATTAGACACAGAAACATGGTCAATCAATGTTCCGCTAACCGAAGGAAATTATCGTTATAAATTTGTGGCTGACAATCAATGGTTTAAAGACCCACAAAACCCATTTGAAGAAAAGGACCCGTTTGGCGGAATTAACTCTGTTATTTCTGTTGACTGATAATGTACTACCACATCTAATTAATATTAACGCTTTAGAGCATGTTGAGAAAAATTTTCTAGATTAAACCGGTATTTTTGTGGTCTTCCTCCCCCGCGAGTTTTACTTTCTACATCTACCCATAACTGATAGCGCTTATCTGGCACAATTTTTTCCCAAGGAACTTTGATTTTGAATAATTCTTTCGCTACGGTTCCTTTTAGCTTTTTCTTTTTTCTCTTCTCTCCGCTTGAAACTACTCCACCTTCGCTACGAACTAAATAAGGATCATCTTCTTTAAGCGCCAGAGGGATTTCTTCTTTTAAATCAGAGCTTAATCTACCTATTCGTGGTCCTACCAACATTACATTTGTAATCTTTGGCCTCTGCGAATACATCCTCACCTCTACACGAACCTCTAAAATGTTTTCTACCACATATACTTCTACTGCTACAACATCATCTCTTACTTGTTTGCCTTCTCTTAATATCAATTCTTTTTCGGCAAGACATAATCGCTGCATGCAAATAAAATTTAGAAATAACAAAAACCCGATAGTTATTGTTTTCTTCATTATTCCTCCTGTTTTAAAAATTAACAATTCACAAGAATCAATAGAATCCAGCTAGTAAACTGCCTTACATACTTATTAGTATAACAAAACAATGAAATTTGGTAAGATGTATTTGAAAGTAAGATGTACTAGTAAGAATATCTAGTATATATAAAAATAAAAAAATGCCGAGGAACGGTAACAGCTTTCGCCGTAAGGCGAATTTCTACATTAGCTGTTCCCGTATTGTTTAAACTAAAAAACACACTTTTCGCTTACAGAAAAAACTTTGCTGTGTAGACAAAATAAAAAAATGCCGAGGAACGGAATCGAACCGCTGACGCAGGGATTTTCAGTCCCTCGCTCTACCGTCTGAGCTACCTCGGCATTAAAACATCAATATAACTACAAAATTATAACATAGAGACTATTTTAAACAAGAAATTTTTCCAGATCAGTGTACTTAGAAATATCACAAAATTTACTGCTTTATTAAATATTTTTCCCTTCAACTTTTCGCAATCAAGAAAAATCCTTATTTCTTTGCTCCCCCTCGTTACTCTTAAAAGCTTCTACGCTTTTACGAAATTCTTTTGTGGGAAAAAGTTTAAAATAAACTATCAACGCTAATATACCCCCAAACATTAAACCTACCATGGCACCAGCAAAAGCTAAAGTAGGATGCATATCTTCAGTTATTAGCATCCCATAAAAAAGATAACTAACTATTGAGAATATCAATACAATTAAATACATCCATGCAATTTTTATCATACATATTATAGCATACGTGCTCCGTTTTCTCTTAAGCTGCGTTTGCGATTTAGCAATTTTATGCTTAGGTTGGACTTTATCTTTTTCAACTGCGCTAAACAGGTTTTTAAATACGTCACTCATTTTATGCTTCTATTCTTTCACCGCAACTATTTCTGTAATCTATTGCGAAATTCGTTAAATTCAATCCGGATCCCCGGTTATTTCTTCAATAAATCTTCCCCATAAAGATTGCTTTTGCCCCATTAATTTCCACTCTTCATTCTTGTATTGATATATCTTTCCAGAGAACTTATTAGCTTTGTATGAAGGAGATTCATAAAAATTCCAACGCGGAAACAATAACCAAACCAACAAACCAGAAAAAATTATTAACATTATAACTTGGAAAAATGTTTTTACTTTCATATTTTTTTCCTTTTGCTATTTTACATTTTTAAATATTTCTAGCTACTACTCTTTTGATTCAGTAACAAACTATTTTTCAATAATCTTAGCCAATAAAGCACAAACACAATAAATAGAAATGAGAATTAACCCAGCCGCAACGGACACAAGAGAATAAAGCCTATTCGTGCAAGTTTTTGCACCTAGTATTTGCGTAATAATTAACACGGTGCCAAAGAACCAAGGACAACCTAAAAGCATAATTTTTTCAAGCTTGGTAAATTTCATACCCTCCTCCTTTTAGTTAAAATTGAGCCCTAACTACTTTTTACCTTTAAGTTATAGTACCCTCTCCCCTTTTAAAATAAGTGGGATATTTTCTGTATCAATCCTAATTCCTCCATCGTGTTCTATCCTTAAAGTATACAAAATTCCAGGAATAAATCTTGTTCCGGGAGCTTCTATTTGAGCACTTTTAACTCCGTTCTTACGTTGTCCACTAGAGTTCAACGCATATTCCCAAAATCGTTCCCAAAGTTTTCTTTCAAAATAATTATTAGTATTTTTTATCTTATATCCTGCAGGCACTTCATTTACTTTAATTATTTCATATTCTACCGTGTCAGATCCTTTAAGCATAAATACCTTCCAAAGAAAATAGAGACTTTTCCCTTTTAGCCGATCTTTAGTCCTAACATAAAAATCGTCAAAACGAATAACTAATGATTGAAATTGGATGATATTGCCAGGGAAAGTAAAATATTTGGGAGGAAGAGCATTCTGCCCAGCATCATATTCAACAAATTTTATCGTTGTAAAAGTTTCATTAAAGCTATTTTCTCCTTTAACGTCTGTAACGATTACTTCGGCTATGCGCGAGTCAGAAGAAAATCTAGATATTACTTGCTCCAGAATGTTTTTCTCAGAAAACAATTTTAATAAACTATAGCCACCAAAAAGTATCCCTACCAAAAACAAAAAAGCTAATGGAAAAATTACTACCTTTTTCACTATTAACTACTCAACTTGTATTTCCTCTGTATTTTCCTCTTGCCTTGTAGGATCTTTTTCTTGTATTGAGATTATACTCTCACTTAGTTTTTTTATCTCTTCCTCAATATTCTTAAAGCGAACTTCAAAATCCAAAAACTTTCGAGCCATTAATTCGCCACGACTTTCGAAAATTAGAATGTCTCCCTTTCTTTCTACTTTTGTACCTATGGGAACAATATGGTTAACGTTTCCTATTCTAATATTTTCCATTCCCAGGGGAATTTTTATTTCTGACTTTGACTTTCCTGTTTCTTTCCCTGAAATTATAGCATTATCAACAGCTGCATAACATTCAGTTTTAATGTCTGTAAGAGAAAAAAGAAATACTCCAATAGCTATAGAAACAAAACGAATTATCTTTATATACATCATTTCATCACCCCATACTTAATTCTAAAATTAAAATCCTACTGATAACAATATTTAACTATAGATACATGTTTCTTAATCTAAGAAATCTGCCCTGTTCTGGTATATTTCTTTAATCCAAAGTCCTCGAATATCATCTACTCCTTTTTTTTCGGTATATCAACACAAAAATAAGTACAAAAGTAAACAAGATGAAATTCACAATGTTGAATACCCGCCAAGGCAATTCATTAGACATAAATCCAGAAGGAGCCATCAGCAAAAGACAAGACCAAACACCTACTGCCCAATAAATACTAATATCTCGTGACGTTCCTCTTTTGACTATGCGAACGATAAGAGGAACGTTCCAAAATGGTAAAATTATTGCGGCTATCAAAGCTATTTTATGTATCATTTAAACACCCTATTTATAACTGCTCTACAGAATACCCTTCTTTTTCTAGAATATTGACAATTCCTTGCTCACCAATCAAATGGGCTACTCCCACAACCACAAAATAGATATCACGGCTATTTAAAAAATTTCTTATCGTAGAGACCATTCCTTTATTTCTTTTAAAAAGTAATTTATTATACACGGAAAATAAATCGGGATCTTTTTTAATACCTTCTAGAAATACCTGTTCCATTCCTAAAGCATCTCCAACTTTCCAAAGATCAATCATTTTATCAATTTTGTCTTGGACAATATCTAAATCAACTAATGTCGAAAGTAAAAATGCTTCCTGTTCTTTCTCATTAAAGCTCCCTAATAATTTGATTTGAAATTCCACACTTTCTAGCTCAACAATCTTTTTGTTACTTTTTGCTTTATTTAGAAAATAGATGTCTATCCCATAAGTCGGATCAAGCCCTAATTTTGAGTAACCGATCATTTCTATATTTAAAGCCAGAAACCACGGCTTAAAAACAATCATCTGCTCAATGCTCATACCCATTTCATTCATCTTCTGCTCAGCCAATCTAAAAGTTTTGGAAGATAAATGATCTTTTAATGTACTACCGTCAAAATAAACAGCCTCTTCCATCACCGACTGCAAAGTCGAGATATCAACGGCATTAATATCTGCCTCTACTACTAAAAAATCCGACTTAGAGAACGCACTCTCGATTACTCTATCTAAGGGATAAAAATCAGGCCGGCCCAAATGAATTGATCCTAGAAGATATACAGTACTATTTTGCGATTTAACTTTCCAAAGAAAACTTTTTCCCTGTTTTTGCGAACGAGAAACAGAAATTATCGGCGCACTTTTGTTAGCAATATTAGATATCGTATGCGTAGAATCATTAACACCTACACTGACATCTTCTTTGCTCAGCGTTGATACTTCATCCATCCAGTAAGTTAAGGTAACGCCTGAGAACTCTATCTTGACGTACTCTTTACTCTCCTCGATTATTGTCCCTTTTATTTGCTTACCATTCTTTAGATAAACAGTATCTGAGTAAGAAAACAAAAAAACTAAACAACAACACAAAAAGGTTAAAAATACCTTTTTCATAAATTCATCTTTATTCTGTTATTTTTTTATTAAGGATATAATTTCCTGAAGCTGTTTTGATATTTTTTCCAATAGCTTCATTTGCTGATTTTGAGAAATTTCCTGTTTTTCTTGAATTTGTTTTGCCTGGTTGGCCATTTTTGATAAATCACCTAATTTACTAAAATCAAACATATTCCATCTCCTATGTTAAATAATTATGTCTTATTTTCCAAAGCCCGATTAGGCATGAGATTGCCATAGTGGATATCAATACTTTAACTACTTTAGTGCTTTACAATAACTCCGATAGTTTGCCTTTATCTCTCGCAAAGAATCGCAACCAAATTTATCTAAAAAACTCTCAGTTATGGCAATTGCCGTCATACTTTCTGCAATCACGCAGCAAGCAGCAACCGCGCAAGTGTCGGAACGAACTGACGGAGCTTTCGCCTTTTTTTTCGTAACAATATTTACAGAATCAAGCCCTTTTTTGAGAGTAGCAATCGGCTTCATTGCCAACCTTAGCACTATCGGAGACCCGGTTGACATTCCTCCTTCTATGCCTCCAGAATTATTTGTTTTTCTGGTAAATCCTTTAGCAGAATGCCTTATTACATCATGAGATAGAGACCCTTTTTTCTTGGCATACTCAAATCCTAAACCCACTTCAACTCCTTTAATTGCCGGAATGCTCATTAAGTAAAACGCTAATTTAGCATCAAGCCGACGATCAAAATGCATAAAGCTGCCTAAGCCTGGAACAATTCCTTCTACCCAAACTTCAATTATGCCGCCTACACTGTCACTATTTCTTTTCGCGTTTTCAATTTCTTTAATCATCAATCGTTCTTTATCTGCATCTATACAATTAAGCCCTGAATCTTTAGTTTTATTAACAATGTCTCGCATGTTATCTGGTTTTTTTTTCGATTCTATCTTTCCAACACCTATTACAAAAGAACCAAATTCTATTCCAAAATTAAACAAAAACTGTTTACATAATGATCCTGCACACACCCGGGAAACTGTTTCTCGTGCAGAAGCTCGTTCTAAAATATTTCTTACGTCTTTATCTTGATACTTCAATGCACCACTTAAATCAGCATGAGCCGGACGTGGAATATTTAAGACAGGTAAATCATCCTTGCCTTGAGAAAATATTTTAAAATCTTTATTCTTTACCATAATTGATATTGGGCTTCCTAGTGTTATTTTATTGCGTAACCCGGATAAGATATCTGCACTATCGCTTTCAATAGACATCCTTTTTCCTCGACCAACGCCCAGCATTCTCTTTTTAAGCTCGGAATCTACTATTTTTTGTTCAATTTTTACCCCTTTAGGAAATCCTTCAACAATTACTAAATTTGATTCTCCGTGAGACTCTCCTGCAGTTAGTACTCTCATGTTATTACCTCCTAAATAGGACTTGCGTTTTCGAAGAAAAATGATCAATTAAATCTTTGCCTGTCAACAGGTAAAGATTTTTCAAAAACCAGATCAAAAAAGAAAACTAAGTATCTTATTGCCCCAAAAATAAACCACAATAGTTGCTAAAGATAAATAAGGTAAATAAGGAATTAAATGTGACTTCTTAAAAATAAATGCAATAATCGAATAAATCACTGCGAAAAAAGGAGCGATAAAGAACACCAAAAGCGCACCTTTTACGCCTAAAAAAACACCAACCATACCCATAAAGTCTACATCTCCTAGCCCCAACGACTCTCTTTCACCTTCTATCGATTCTTTCTTTCTAATATTCAAATAAAAATCAACAAACGCATCACCAAAAAACTTAAATAAATAAGTAAACCCGAGGCCAAAAATCAATCCCCGTAGAGAAAAAACAATCGGCATCGCTTTTATATCAAAAATACCTTGGTTAAACAACTTTATGCTTACTCCTAGGCTAAAAACTAATCCCCCAATAATTCCGATAAGACATAGATAGGCAGGTATTGCATGATAATCAATATCAATAAAAGAAACAACTATCAACAAACAAAATAAAAAAAGATATTTTGCCAAACCTAAACTTGGCCCTAATACTATATACAACGTTAAAAACACCGCACCAGTAATAAGTTCGACTACAGGATATCGTAAAGAAATTTTTTCTCCGCAATCTCGGCATTTTCCGGATAATAAAATGTACCCTACAAGCGGAATATTATCATACCATTTAACCGGCACTTTACACTTAGGACAAAAAGACCTTGGTTTAATAATTGATTCATTCTTAGGTAGCCTGTATATACAAACATTTAAAAAGCTACCTACACATAGACCTAGCAACAAAATAAATATTCCATAAGCATAACTTAAAAACATAATTTTTCCATCTCCTTCTTTAGTGTTTCCTTCATTATTGTTATAGGTGCCGGCTTATTTGTCCAAATCGAAAATGCTTTTGCCCCTTGATGCAAAAGCATACCTAACCCACCACAAGCAGGAAGACTACACTCTTTTGCCTCACGAATAAGCTGCGTATTCTTATTATACACCAAATCATAGACAAACAAGTTTTTATGAAATAGCTTCTTCTTTACAACTGACAAATCGCCATCTTTCATTCCTAATCCAGATGCATTCACCAATAAATGACAATTTTTTAATTTATCAGCAATTTGTTCCGAAGTAATGAATTCTATTTTTTCCTGCAACACATTTTGCCACTCTAAAGGAAGAGTTTGAAAATGTTGTTTAAGAGACTCTACGGCTTCCCTTTGAATATCATATACATATACTTTTCTAACTTTTACATCTCTCCAACTTAGCCCAGCAATAACTGCTCTTCCTGCGCCACCACAACCAATAAGAAAAACATTTTTATCTGTAAGTTCAAAATCCAAATCTTCTTTCAACGATGTCAAAAACCCACTAACATCAGTGTTATAGCAATAAATACTCCCATTGTCTATTTTTACGGTATTAATCGCTCCAGATAATCGCACATGATACGCCTGTTCTCCAGATAATTCTTTCAACGCTTGAAGAAAATTTGTTTCTAGAATTAGTTTAGTACTGACTTTGTGCGGAATAGTAATATTAAACCCGGATAATTCTTTAGAAGCAGTTAGCAAAAAATCTTTTAATTTGGCAGGTTTTACTTCAAATAAACGATATTCAGCGTTAATTCCTAATTCTTTAAAAGCTGCATTATGCATTAACGGAGAAAAAGAATGCTTTACTGGATAGCCGATTAAACCATAGATTTGTGGAGAGAAATTACTTTCCATTCATTAGGTATAGTATAAATGCTTACTTGAGTTTATTAAGAGCACTAAGATAGGCTTTTACCGATGCCTCTAGTATGTCGGTGCTAAAACCCCTTCCGCTGGTAATTTGCCCTTTGACCATTACTCCCACGCGCACTCTACCTTGTGCATCTTTGCCTTTAGTAATCGCCTCCAACTCATAGCTTAAAAGCTTTACCTTAATTCCAATACTTTTATCTACAGCTTTATAACAAGCATCGACCGGACCGTCACCAGTAGACTGAGTTTTAATGTTTTTTTTCTGATACTTAATAACGACCGACGCCTCAGGAATAATTCCAGTTCCGCTGACTACTTTTAACGATACTAACTCATATGTTTTTTTCTTGAGCTTTGTCCCTTCGTCCAACAAAGCAACCAAATCATCTTCAAAAACATCCTTTTTTTTGTCGGCTAATTCCTTGAACCTCTTAAAAATAGCTTCTGTACATTTTAGATTTTTATTTCCCGTTATCTTTCTCAAGCGACTCTCTAAACCATGTCTACCAGAATGTTTTCCCAAGACAATTTTACTTTCCGAAATCCCCACATCCTTAGGGTCCATTATTTCATAGGTACTTCTTTTTTTCAAAATTGCATCTTGGTGAATTCCAGCCTCATGCGCAAAAGCATTCTTACCTACAATAGCTTTATTAGGCGGAACTAAAAATCCAGTAAGGTTACTAACTAAACGTGAAGTACGAAAGATTTCACTCGTTTTAACGCAAGTAAATACCTTTCTGAATGCGTCTTTGCGCGTATTAATAGCCATTACTACTTCCTCTAGCGAAGCATTACCCGCTCGCTCCCCAATACCATTCAGAGTACAATGAACTTGCCGAGCTCCAGCCAATACGGCAGATAATGAATTAGCTGAAGACAATCCTAAATCATCATGACAATGGATAGAAATAACTGCCTTATTAATATTCGGAACATTATCAAAAATATCCACAATTAATGAATATACTTCTTGTGGATAACTATATCCGACAGTATCCGGAATATTTATTGTCCTGGCTCCCTCTTTAATAGCAGCTTCAATTACTTTAAATAAAAAACTACGATCAGTGCGTGTAGCATCTTCGGGAGAAAATTCAATATCTCCGCATAAATTACGAGCCATTTTTGTAGATTTCTTAACTAAATTTATAATTTCATCTTCAGCTTTTTTGAATTTATACTTAAGATGAATTTTACTGGTGGCTAAAAATATGTGTATCCTAGAACGCTTTGCTTTTTTTAAAGCATTACGGGCAAATTCAATATCCGGTTTCAAACATCGAGCCAGTCCACAAATAATACTTTTTTTAATCTGACGGCAAATTAACTCTACCGCTTTGAAATCATCAGGACTGGCAATCGGAAATCCGGCCTCAATTACATCTACTCCTAAATTCTCCAGCTGATAAGCAATCTCTAATTTTTGCTCGGAATTTAAAGATGCTCCGGGCGCTTGTTCTCCGTCACGCAATGTAGTGTCGAAGATGAATACTTTTTCTTTTTTTGTTTTCATTATTGCAATCCTTCTATTTTTATGTACCCTGTACTTTCTATTACTCCGGTTTCAAAAACCTCGTATGCCTGAACATATAAACATATTTAAAAAACATTTATTACATTTTATATAATTCTGATTTACAAAAATTACTTATTTTTTCATTTAGATTGTATCCGTAAAGATAAGTAATTGCTTGGTCAGAGATAATTTCTTCTACTGCCCCAACCATCTTTGGCGGATAGAATACTTTTAAGGCAAGAAACAAAATTCCGGCAGAACATATTACAATAAAAAATATGTTTAACCATTTTTTCATTCGGCTTTTATTTTCAAATATTATCTATTTTTTCTACTAAAAAGCGGACAAATAGTCTACTTAGCAATCTTTTTATAGCCAAGGCATCATCGCCCGAAGTTCTTTACCTACTTTCTCTATTTTATGATTTTTTTCTTCTTCGGTTATCCGATTATAATCAGGTCTTCCTTTTTCATTTTCCTCAATCCATTCCCGAGCAAACTCGCCAGATTGAACTTCGCTTAATATTTTCTTCATCACTTCTCTAGTTTCTTTGCTGATTACTCTTTTTCCTCTGGTAATATCTCCGTATTCGGCAGTATCCGAAACTCTTTTTCTCATTCCACAAATTCCTTCACGGTAAATAAGATCAGTAATTAGTTTTAATTCATGCAAACATTCAAAATAAGCAATTTCCGGTTGGTAACCTGCTTCGACTAAAGTATCAAATCCGGCTTTAATCAACTCGGACACTCCTCCGCAAAGCACTGCCTGTTCTCCAAAAAGATCAGTTTCTGTTTCTTCTTTAAATGTAGTTTCAATAACACCAGCCCTTGTTCCACCAATTGCTTTCGCATAAGCTAAAGCTTTATCCTTAGCTTTACCGCTATAGTCCTGATAAACGGCAATTAGACAAGGTACACCTTTGCCTTGGTCATACATTTCCCGCACCAAAGCTCCCGGCCCTTTAGGGGCAACCATAAACACATCGACATTCTCCGGAGGAATAATTTGTTTAAAATGTATATTAAATCCGTGAGAAAAGACTAAAGCATTTCCCTCGGATAAATTAGCTTCAATTGCTTTTTTATAAACTGCACCCTGCACATGATCCTGGGTAAGAATCTGGATAATATCTGCCTGCTTAGCCGCATCCTCAGCGCCAAGTACACTAAACCCATCTTTTTCTGCCTGTTGATAATTAGGAGTTCCTTCTAACTCACTAACAATAACTTTAACTCCACTGTCTCGTAGATTTAAAGCCTGGCCCCTGCCTTGGATTCCATAACCAATAATTGCTACCTTAAAGTCCTTGATTATATTCAAATCTGCATCATTATCATAGTACATCTTAGCCATTTTGCCTCCTCTTCTCTTCTACTTATCCTCTATTTTCCCATAGCCAATCTACCAGTCCGCATTAATTCTTTAATTCCTACATTTTTTAGCTCTTTTAAAATTTCTTCCGCGCGATGAAATTCATCGCAAATTTCTAAAATATAATTATTTTTTCCTTCAGAAATTATTTTGAGATTATGCTTTTTCACAAGCTTACCTATTTTATCTTTATTGTTTTTGTTTTTGCTAACTTTAGTTAAAATTAATTCCCTGCTAACGTATTCTTTATGCATAAAATCAACAACAGTAATTACGTCAATAAGTTTATGAAGTTGTTTTTTAATCTGTTCTAAGATTCGTTCATCCTCGGCATTAACTACAATAGTCATGCACGAAACTTTTGCATCCTGTGTTTCCCCTACTGCCAAGGAATCAATATTATATCCACGGGCACTAAACAACGAAGAAACTCTGGCTAAAACACCAAATTTATTCTCAACTAATGCTTGTATCGTATGTTTCATGCTATCTCTTAATCTTTAATGCCTAGTTTTTAATTAAGCCATGCCGCCAATCATTCTGTTTATTGCTTCGCCAGCTGGAACCATCGGAAAAACATTTTCCTCTTCTTCAATCCAAAAATCAGCCAATACTGAACCTTTAAACTTAAGAATTTCTTCAATTGCTTTTTTAACATCACTAATCTTTTTAATTCGCATTCCTTTGACTCCATACCCTTTGGCTACTTGTACAAAATTAGGATTTTTTAAAGGTGTCCCGGCATAACGTCGATCATAAAATAGTTCCTGCCATTGACGAACCATTCCTAAGTACCCATTGTTCAGAATTATTATTTTTATATTTATCCCATACGTAGCTATTGTGGCTAACTCCTGGATATTCATCTGGATAGAACCATCACCAGCAATAACTATTACTTCCTTTTCAGGATTAGCTATTTTTGCCCCGATAGCTGCTGGAAACCCATACCCCATTGTTCCTAGTCCACCGCTGGAAAGAAACTGTCTGGGGTAATTAAATTTATAAAATTGAGCTGCCCACATTTGGTTTTGCCCTACCTCTGTAGTAACAATCGCCTTTCCTTTTGTTTGCAAACAAATCTCTTCAATAACATATTGCGGTTTAATTTTTCCAAAATTTTTCTTGTCGTAAGTAAGAGGATGCTTGGTTTTCCACCTCTTTACTTGATCAGTCCATTTTTTCGAATCAAAAAGTTTTGTCTTGTCCACACTTTCTACAAGCTGGCCTAAAATATTCTTTGCATCGCCAACAATAGGAACATCTACTTTTATGCTTTTACTTATAGATGTTGGATCAATGTCAATATGAATTATTTTTGCTTTCGGAGCAAATGCAGAAATTTTTCCAGTAATTCGGTCATCAAATCGACAACCAGCGGAAATTATTAAATCTGAATCAGTAATCGCCATATTCGCATAAACAGTACCATGCATTCCCGGCATCCCTAAAAACAATTTATTATTTGAAGGAAATCCACCTAAACCCAATAAAGTCGTTGTAACCGGAGCATTTATTTTTTCGGCAAACTCTAAAAGCTGTTTATGCGCACCAGAAATTATTACCCCTCCACCAGCAAGAATAACCGGTTTTTTTGAAGAATAAATAAGCCTCAAAGCTTTTTTAACCTGCCCAGGATGCCCAAAACATGTTGGATGATAACTTCTTAATTCAATTGCATCCGGATAATCAAATTCTGCCTCTTGCTGCTGGACATCTACAGGAACATCAATAACCACCGGTCCAGGGCGTCCACTAGAAGCTAAATAAAAAGCTTCTTTAAATGTATATGCTAAGTTCGAAACATTTTTTACTAAGTAATTGTATTTGGATATCGACCGAGTTATTCCGGTAATATCAGCCTCTTGAAAGGCATCATTACCGATCAATGAAGTTTTCACTTGTCCAGTTATCGCAATTATCGGCACTGAATCCATATATGCAGTGGCAATCCCCGTGGTTAAGTTAGTCGCTCCAGGGCCAGAAGTAGCCACGCAGACACCTGTTTTTCCTGTAGAACGAGCATAACCATCAGCAGCATGGGCAGCAGCTTGTTCGTGCCGGGTAAGAATAAATTTTATCGGAGAATCATATAGAGCATCAAAAAAAGGAATAACCGACCCGCCGGGATAACCAAAAATTACACTCACGCCCTCTTTAATTAAACTCTGAATTATAATATCTGCGCCTTTCATAGTGCAAATTATACCATTACTCCTGAAAAAAACAATCTCCTTTTATAAGATTAATATTCTATGTTTAAAATGCTTTCTGTGATGCTATATGCTAGGCAGCTATATTTTTGTTTAGCTCAAACAGCCATCCCGCGATCTTTTAGAAGTTTATACTCAATACTATCTACTAATGCCTGCCAAGAAGCTTCAATAATATTTTCAGAAACACCAATAGTTGACCAGCAATCAGCTTCATCTTGAGACTGAATTAGTACTCTGACTTTAGCCGCTGTTCCGCTTTTTTCATCAAGCACTCTCACTTTGAAATCAGTAAGATGCATTTTTAAAACCGAAGGATAAAATTTCGAAAGAGCTTTCTTCAATGCATTGTCTAAAGCATTAACCGGACCGTCACCTTCGGCGGCTGTATGTTCTAAGCTTTTACCGACTCTTAATTTAATCGTTGCTTCCGAAATCAATTTATTATTCTCACGTTTTTCAATATTTACCTTAAAACCTAACAAATCAAAAAACTTTTTATGTTTTTTAAATTCTTTCTGCAACAATAATTTAAAAGACCCCTCAGCAGCTTCAAACTGATATCCTTTTTTTTCTAATGTTTGAAGCAATTTATAAAGCTTTTTCGCCCGGCTTGACTTCTTGTCCAAATCAAACTTTAATTCCTTAGCCTTCACCACTAATGTAGACTTTCCCGCAAGTTCGGAAACAATAAATCTTTGATTGTTCCCCACTAATAAAGGATCAAGATGCTCGTAGGCAAGAGAGTTTTTGGTAACCGCGTCAATATGCACTCCACCTTTATGCGCAAAAGCGCTTCTGCCTACCAAAGGATAGTTATCACGATGAGCCATATTACTCACTTCGCTAACATAATGAGACAGATAAGCTAATCCGGCCATTTTTTTAGGGGAAATTATTTTTTTCCCCATCTTCAATTGCAAAATGCCGGTAATTGTTACCAAGTCAGCATTACCACATCTTTCCCCGTAGCCATTGATTGTCCCTTGAATATGCACACACCCTTTATCTACGCAAATCAAGGAGTTAGCCGCAGCTAATCCTAAATCATTATGGCAATGTATTCCAAATCCACTTAAAGATATTTTTTCCTTAACTTCTTCTGAGATTTCTTTTACTTCCCAGGGCAATGCGCCACCGTTAGTATCACAGAAAACAACAATTTCTGCTCCAGCATCTAAGGCAGCCTTTACTGTTTTTAAGGCGTATTCGGGATTAGCTTTATACCCATCAAAAAAATGTTCAGCATCATAAAATACTTTTTTCTTTTTTTTCTTTAAAAAATTTACACTCTCAAAAATTATTCTTAGATTATCTTCCAAGCTTATCCTTAACACTTCCCGCACATGTAAATCCCAAGTTTTCCCAAAAATAGTCACATATTCAGTATCAGCTTTAATTAGACTGATAAGATTTTTGTCATTTTTAGCAAGATTTAACGGATGGGCTGTCGATCCAAAAGGGACTAACTTGCTTTTCTTTAATTTGTTTTTTCTAAAATAAGAAAAAAGCTCCTGATCTTTAGGATTAGAATATGGCCAACCACCTTCAATAAAACCAATACCAAAGTCATCAAATCTTTTAGCGAGCATTATTTTATCTTGGCAAGAAAAAGAAATACCTTCTGTTTGTGATCCATCACGTAATGTTGTGTCGTATATTTGTATAGTTTTCATATTAACTCCAAAAATAGTGTCTTATTTTATTTTTTCTAATTTAAACGCACTGTGCAAAGCTTTTAACGCTTTTCTACCGGAATCCTTTTTCACCACACAAGAGATGCTAATTTCCGAAGTAGAAATCATATCAATATTGATTTTATTTTTAGCCAGAATTGAAAAACATTTTGCTGCTACTCCTGAGTGTGATTTCATCCCTACACCAACAACAGAAACTTTAGCAATATTTTCATCCACGCCAGTTTGCCCCACTTTTATACTCTTAGAAATACTTTTAGAAACCTTCAATGTCTTCGCCAAATCATTTTTGGGAACAGTAAACGAAATATCAGTTGTTCTTTTGTGACTTACATTTTGAACAATCATATCTACATTAACATTTTCACTGGCTAATTCGTTAAATATTCGCGCCGCAACGCCCGGAGCATCATACACATTGCATAATGTTACTTTTGCTTCATTAGTAGCAAGAGTTACACCTCTTACTACCGACTCTTCGATAGATGATGATCTCTCCATAATAGTTGTCCCCTCCTTTTTCGAAAAACTTCCTCGAACACACAAAGGAATGTTAAATTTTTTTGCTACTTCTACCGCGCGAGTATGCATAACTTGAGCTCCCCGAGAAGCAAGCTCAAGCATCTCATCAAACGTTATACATTTTAACTTTTTAGCTTCCGGAACAATTCGCGGATCAGCAGTATATATGCCCTCAACATCAGTATAAATTTCACACACATCAGCCTTAAGCACCACAGCTAAAGCCACCGCGCTTAAATCCGAACCACCCCGGCCTAAAGTAGTTATCTCCGCAGAAGTACTCAAGCCTTGGAACCCGGCTACAATAACAACTTTTCCTTTTCTTAAGCTTTTCTTTATTCGGTCAGCTTCAATATTTAAAATCTTTGCTTGAGTATGATAGGTGTCTGTAATTATTCCAACTTGTGATCCGGTAAATGAAACCGCGTCAAACCCTTTTTTATGAATAGCCATCGCCAATAATGCGCAAGATATCTGTTCACCAGTTGAGATTAACATGTCCATTTCCCGAGAAGAAGGTCGAGGGCTAATTTCTTTAGCCAAACCAATCAGCTCGTTGGTAGTATCGCCCATGGCCGAAACAACAGCTACCACACCTTTCCCCTGTTTGACATACGTAATTATTCTATTAGCAGCATTTTTTATCTTAGCAACATTTCCCACCGAACTGCCACCATATTTTTGAATAACTAATTTATTTTTAAAATATTTTTTTTGTTTATTCATTTTTCAAAAAGTAGTTAAGCAAATCCGAACCCTTGTCGAAATATAATGAGCTATTTTGAGCTTCTGCTTCAGAATAAGCGGAGAATTTTCCACCACTTATCCCTGTCCCGGAAATTATAAACGGTACAGGCTCATCAGTGTGAGTTCTTAATAATACAGGAGTAGGATGATCCGGAGTTATTAAAAATCGGCAATCTTTTCCTTTTAATTGTTTTACCAACGTGCCAACAACTAATCTATCTATCCTTTCCAGGCAAGTCATTTTCATTCGTAAATCCTGATTATGCCCAGCCTCATCTGTTGCTTCAACGTGTAAAAACACAAAATCCAAGTCCTCTAAAGATTTTAACGCCGCTTCTGCTTTACCTTGATAATTCGTATCATAATAACCATTAGCACCTTCGACATCTAGAACTCTAAACTTGATTATTCTTCCAATTCCTTTTATTAAATCTACCGCAGAGACAACTGCTCCTTTAAATCCGAATTTATTTTCGAAGGAAGGCATTTCTGGCTTACCGCCACAGCCCCATAGCCAAATCATATTTGCTGGATTTTCACCTAAATCGACCCTCACTTTATTGATTTCATGCCCTTCTAAAATCTCTTTTGAACTTTCCATGAGTTTATTGATAATATTGCTATTCTTGCCCCGAGGAAGGTGTTTTTTAATGCTCTTCCTTATAATATCATGAGGAGCAAAAAACTTTAACTTATCTAGTTGTAAATTGCTTACATTTCTAATTACCATTAGATTACGATAGCTAGTGCCGAAAAAAAACTCTATTGTTTCCGTTCCTAGTCTTTTTCCGATAACCTCCATGATAATTCTGGCTTCTTTGTCAGTAATATGCCCAGCGCTATAATCAAGAAGCATGCCTTCAGACTCAGTAATCAAATTGCAGCGAAACGCTAGGTCATCTTTGCCTATCTCAACACCTAAGTTAGCAGCTTCCAGAGGCCCTCTTCCTGTATAATAAACATTAGGATCATACCCAAGTAAAGATAAATTAGCAACATCGCTAGAAGGAATAAAACCTTTAGGAACCGTTTTTACCCTTCCTAATAAACCTTGCTGGGCCAAAGCATCCATATAAGGAGTATCCGCTGCCTCTAGGGGAGTTTTACCTCCTAAAATATCTATAGGATAATCTGCCGCTCCATCTGGAATAATAACTATATACTTCATTTTTTAATTTTTAAGGTGAAATATCTTAGGAAAAGTTTAGTACAAACCATATTGTTTTGCAAGAAGTATTTAAATTCGCGGAAAGGTTAAAAAATGATAACAAATTAACACTATGCGTGTCTTACTTTTATTGTATTACCAAAAACAAGCAATTAAATATTATTTAAACACTAAAAAAAGAATTCACCTTTGATTACAATCTTACCTATACAAAATTAATCAGGTTGATTAATAAAAAAATCAAGCTATAATCTATTCTATGGTAAAAACAGGTGATCTTGTATTTTTGTATAATGATGAAAAAAGAAATTTCCTCCTAAAGGTAGATGATAGAACCTTGCACACCGATAAAGGTTTTATAAAGATTAATACTTTAGTTGGAAAACAGTTTGGTGAAAAAGTCAAAACTAATCTTGACCTCCCGTTTTATATATTAAGGCCATATTTACATGAAATGATCATGAAAGTTAGGCGAAAAACTCAGATTTTATATCCAAAAGACATAGGAATAATAATAACCCGTGCACATATATTTCCCGGTGCTAAAGTAATTGAATCAGGCATTGGAAGCGGTGCCTTAACTACTGCTTTAGCTAATTTTGTCCGACCTACCGGAAAAGTTTTCAGCTATGAACGAAATAAAGAATTTCTGGATAACGCCCAAAAAAACTTAGAAAAAAATCAATTAAGCCAGTGGGTAGAATTTAATCATGCTGAGATACATGATGAATTCCCGGAAAAAGAAGTAGACTTTGTAATGATTGACATCGGAAGCCAATGGGAATTAATCGATGCTGCTTATAAATCATTAAAAGGTGGATGCCGCCTAGCATCTATTTGCCCTACATTTGAACAGTTGACTAAATTCGTATTTGCTCTTGAGGATAAGGGATTTGTAAATATTGAAACTATGGAAATTTTGTTAAGAAAAATATTAGTAAGGCGGGGGAAAACTCGACCTGAACAAAGAATGCCTTGTCATACTGGTTGGCTAGTATTTGCCACAAAAGTCTTTCCTTGATAACCCTAAAATTAAAAATCCGTTTTTTGAGGCTTACTGACTATCCACTGGAGTCTCATCGCGAATAATAGTAATTTTTCCGGCAAAAGAAATAAATTCTAGTCTAAGAGGAAGCTTGGTTTTTTTATCTAGCCAGAGACTAAATCTTTTTGCCCCTCGGCCAATTAAAAAATAAGTATTTATTTTTTCTTTTCCAATATTTAGGATTCTCTCTTTTATGAATTTTATTCTTATTTTACAAGTCGGAAGATTAAAATTCATCCATTTTCCGGAAATTAATTTTATATCATCCGGAAAAAAATACAGAAGTGCTAAGATATTTTGTATTGGTTTATCTTGATAAATAGTGCTTTTTTTCACCTCTGTTGTCTTGTTAATCAACTCTACGTAACCTTCTTTTTGATTGTACACTTCCTTAATCACTTCTTTTTTACCAAACACTTTTAAATCTCTTTCCACTTTCAAGGGAAGAGATGTTTTGCTTTCTAAGAAAACTCTCTCATCACTCTCTAAATTTAAAAGATTCATTATTTTTGCATTAGACGTCACTCTTAACACGTCAACGTCAACTCCCCCAAGAACTTCTTGCCCAAGATATTGCCAGTTTATTATTCCGGAAGGAATTCCGTTAAAACTCACTTTATAACGTAAGATATTTTTGTCTCCTATTCGGCTTTCAATACTTGCTGCTTGTAAAAACGGGGAAGATAAAAGAGCTGGCAGAATAAAAACAAATATAAGTATTTTTTTTATAGACATTAGCATTTTAAATTATTTTTACCAAGCAACCCAATAGGCTTCCACTAACATTGGATAAAATATCTGCTGCCTCAAAATTTCTAAATGGCAAACACAGCTGGACCACTTCAACCAACAAACCCAGAAAAAAAGCATAGAAAAACCCGACTAGCTGGGCACAAACTCTTTTCTTAACAAAATTACCCATCTTTAATCTAAGAATAAAGATCTTATGGTTTGAAATTAAAAAAGTATTTGTAACTTCTAATGATAAAAAAAAATAAATCAATAAATGAAATAATTTATCCGACAAAGGAAAACTTAAACTTTCAGAGATTGTAAGTGGGATAGTAGAAAAAAATACAATTAATAACGAATACAACAAAACAACTTTCCACGAAAAAACACCCTTCATTATTTTACTATTATTATAAATAGCTTGGCTTTATTTTCTTTCCTTAAGTATCTCTTCAATGCTTGACCTTAAAAAATCCACCTGTACCGGCTTAACAATAAATCCTTCACTGTGTAAGCTAGCGGATTTCATCCGAGAGTCTTCGTCTCCCTTAGCTGTAAGCATTATAACCGGTATACCTGATGTTTTTCTGTTTTTCTTTAGTTTTCTGATAACCTCAAACCCATCCATGCGAGGCATCATAATATCCAGAAGTATTATATCAGGATTGCTACGTATGGCTGCGCGTATGCCTTCCTTTCCACTGGTAGCCACAAAAACTTCGTAATCACCAGATAATTCTAGGTTAGCTTTTACAAAGAATGTTAGATCTTCTTCATCATCAATTACTAATATTTTTTTCATTAGTTCTTAAGTTACTATTAAGTTCGTCATCCTTACACTCAACATACGGCAAAATTACTTTCACCATAGTCCCTCTACCCGCTTCACTTTCAATTAACAAAGACCCTTTATGATTTTCAACAATCATCTTAGACATTGATAATCCTAGTCCAGTTCCTTTTTTATCTCTTTTGGTAGTAAAGAATGGCTCAAATAACTTAGGCAAATCTTCTTTGGACACCCCTTCCCCATTATCGTTAATTTCTATAATACAAACTTCCTTAGTAGAAGAAAACTCTTTAATAATGGTTTTATAAGTTTTAATTTTTATTTTCCCTCTTTTAGCCATTGCCTCTATAGCATTTATAAGCACGTTAAACAATACCTGTCCTAATTGATTTTTATCAACCTCAATATAAATATTTTCCTTAGAAAAATCAGTTTTGATATCAATATTTATTAGCGGAACACGATATTTTAACAAAGCTAGTGTATCGTTTATTAACTCTTGGGGACGTAATTTTATTTTTTTAGCTTCCGAAGGCATCGCAAATTTTAATAAATTACGAACTATACTATCTGCCCTAAGAGTAGACTCTTTGATCTTTTTCATGGCAGTGATCACAATCGCATCACTAGAAGCTAATTTCTTTTCTAAGAACTCTATGCCTCCTAAAATTACTCCCAAAGGATTCTTTACTTCATGGGCTACACCGGAAGAGAATCTTCCTAAAGCAGCTAATTTTTCTGATTGAACCAACCCTTGTTGAGCTTCCTTTAGTTTGGAATATGCTTCTTGTAATTCATCACTAGCACTTATCCTTTCTTCTTCCACACCAATTGCTAATCTAATAACGCTTAAAAACCTTCGATCTTCCTCTCCTAGGTTAAATTCACTTTGAAAAATAATATTTAGCACCCCGGTTAAAACTCCTCGCGACTCAACAACCTGCCCAACATATGATTGAAACTTGTAATTCAAATAACAAGCGTCTGTTTTTGCGTAAATAGTTTTAGAAAAGTTATTTATCACTAGCGGTTCTTTTTGTTGCTTATTAATTAAATCATAGCCTACACTCCCGAAAGCTTCAAACTTTTCAATATAATGAAAGTCTGAGTTATAGCATCCAGCACTATAAAATTGATCCTCTTGAGGAGTTAGGCAGTTATAGAACACCGAAGTGGCTCCTAAAACCTCGCCACATAATTTTACAAGATTTTTAATATTACTATGCGGATCAACCCCTAGGCTAGCAAAACATTCATTAGTCTTTCTTAGCCTAGATTCGAATTTCTTATGGTGGATAATCCCAGCCAATGTACTGACCAAAGCAATAAAAAACTCTTCTTCTCGTTTGCCTTTCCGCTGGTTTTCATCAAAATATAAATCAATAACCCCTAACACATTATTTCCATATAAAATAGGAACAGCATAGTATCCACACTGGTTCTTTTGTTTATTTCGGGAATCAGGAAAAACCGAAAGCATAACAGAAAATTGCATTTTCCCCGTAGATAGCGCTCTATCCTGTAGCTTCTTTACTAAATTATTTTCTTTAATCTGCTTCTGGAATATTTGTGAATTTTGATTCTGAGCCTTTAGCGCTAAAGTATTGGTCTTGTCGTCGATAATAGATATCGATCCAATCGATGAAGATGAGAAAATAGGGGCAGTTAAAATGACGTTTAAAGCACACTTTAAAAAACCATCTAAGGAAATATTTTCTAAAGAAAAGCGTAATAATGAATTTAAAACTGCCTGCACAAAAAACTTATATCGAGTTTCAGACTCGCGCTTATCAACTTCGGTAAAGTCTTCAATTGTTTCTATTACTGCCACAACTTTTCCCTGTCGGTTTTCAACCGGAAAAGACACTACCTTGCAAGGTAATATTTTTTCTTCCAGAGAAATTTTAATTATCGCTTCGTGAGTTTTTCCGTCTTTTAAAACCAAACAAGTCGGACATTCAGTACAGACCTGTTTATCGGTACCACTAATAATGCTGTGGCAGGGTGAGCTACCTAAAACACTTCTCGACGGAAACCACGCCTCCATCTGCTTATTCATGTATGCTACTTTCCTGTCCGCAGAAATAAACGAAATGCCAATACCGATATTCTCAATTATATCCTTATACTCTTTTTCTGATTTTTTTAAAAACTCTTCTACATGTTGATGGGCGGAGATATCAATGCCAGCACTGATTACATACCTTTTCTCTTCTTTCTCGCTAAATACTACGGTATTAGACCATTTTATCAGCCGACAGCTACCCTCTTTAGTTAGCCAGTGCTCCTCATATTCTTTTGGAAAATTTCCTGTTTTTATTTTCATTAACTTAATTTTGACTTCATCCGCATCTTTTTCGCTTAAAAATATTTTCCAAAAGTATTTTCCGCGCACTTCCTCAAATGTGTATCCAGTCAATTGCTCACAAGCACGATTAAATCTGACTATTCTGCCCAAAGAATCAAAAACTGCTACCAGTGAATTAATTTTATCCAAAACTAACGGAATTAAATCATAGTCATCATTTAACTGCTTTTCAATACTCCGCCGTTTATTAAAAATAACCCGAGAATATGCACAAGACATAATTAAGAAAAAAACTGCCGTCAAACGAGTTATAACTTCTTCAAGGTTAGGATTGAAAATTTCGTTCAGGAAAGTCTTATTGGATAAAACAAAATAGTTTACTGATGCAGAAAATAACCAATAGATTAAGCTTGCGCCTATCGTAAAAAAAATCATTTTAATTATTTAAATAGTTTTGCTAAATATAAAATTTATTATACTACAAATAAGAAAATAAGAATAGATAAATCAATTATAGTCTAAAATAATTAAAAATCTTAGATCCAAAATACAATAATAGCATGATTTATTTGTCTTGCAACAGAATGAAAACTCTTTAAAATACAAACATGTTGGCTATTAACTATATTTCGGCAATCAAAAATATATTTTTCCCGTGCCTCTGCGCATACTGTAAGAAAAAAATACCCAAAAATTATTTGTGTCGAGAATGCAAAGAAAAAATAATTTTGCTGTATCCTCCGCGTTGCCCATATTGTTTCAGAAAACTTTTCCATTATAGAATAACACCTTGCAAGAGATGCTCTAAAAAAATAATTTACTACTCAAATCTGATAAGCATTACAGCTTATCAAGAGCCAATGCCCACATTAATCCATTCATTTAAATACCACAATCTTGATTACCTTAAAAACCTATTTTCCCAATTAATGATAAGTCACTTAACAAAAATCGGGTTCAATGGCAGTAATTATGACGGCATAGTGCCCGTGCCTCTTCATAAACACCAACTAAAAGCACGGGGATACAACCAATCTCTTCTCTTAGCTAAGTTGCTGTCAAATTATTTTAAAATTCCGTTAAGTGATGATATAATAAGCGTTACTGAATTTAGACCTTCTCAAACAAAATTTAAAAGACAAAAAAGACAAAAAAATGTAGAAGGGATATTTAGGATAGCAAAGGAACTCAAAAATAGAAATATTATTCTTATCGATGATGTCTTTACTACCGGAGCAACAATTAATTCTTGCTCGCAAGTTTTAAAAGAAAATGGGGCCAAAATAATAACAGTAATAACTTTATCAAAAACAATAACCAACAATGAAAATACTCAGAACCCACATAATTAAAGATTTCGTTTCTGTTTCCATATTTTCCTTATTAATCCTTAGCATGGTAATGTTCATGGGGAACCTGATGAAGATATCAGATATGGTTATCCGCAAGGGCGTCAATGCCATTGATGCTTTAAAAATATTCTCCTTTTTTGTTCCCTATCTTTTAGGCTTTACAATACCTCTTTCTTTTTTGTTGGGTGTGCTGCTAGTAATGGGAAGATTAATAGCTGATAACGAAATTACTGCTATCCGCGTTGCCGGAATATCTTTGTTTAGAATTTTAAATATTTTTTTAATAATCGGAGCTATGTTTTCCCTGCTCCTTTTTATTCTCAACGACCAATTCATTCCTGACTTTCACTATCGTTATCGTAGTCAAATGAAAAATATTTATTCTAAAAATATTTCTGCGTTTATTGAGCCAGGAATATTTTTAGATCATTTCGAAAACTACATTCTATATGTAACAGATAAAAATGGAAACAAACTCAAAAATGTTTATATTTATGAGCTAGACGAAAAACAAGGAAGCACTAAAACAATATTCGCTAAGGAAGGTGAATTTGTAATTGAAAACGACATATTGACAATAAAGCTAGAAGACGGATTCCGGGATGAAACAGTCGCCAAAAACAAAACCGAACTTTACCGTCTTAATTTTAAAGTATTTTTTATGGATATTCCGATTCAAAAGAAAGAACAAGTAAGCATCAACAAAAAACCTTCGGATATGAGATTAAAGGAACTACGGAAAAAAATAAAACACCTAAAAAAACTAAATGTTGACCCAACAGAATTACAAGCAGAATTCCACAAAAGAATCAGCTTTTCTTTCTCAGTAATTACTTTTGTCATTTTAGGATTTGGAATATCCTTGGTAGTAAAACATCGGGAAAAATCAATTAATTTTGTTATTGCTTTTGTAGCCGCAATCTCCTACTACTTGCTATTTATTCTCGGTGAAACGCTTATTGACTATCGTTTGATTTCTCCTTTTCTAGGCATGTGGCTTCCCAATTTAATAATTGGCTCTATTGGAGGTTTTCTCCTCTTGAAAAATGCGCATTTTCGATAAATACCTACTAAAAAACATAATTTACAGCTATATATTTATAGCTTTAATATTTATTGGTCTTTATTTTATAATTGACTTATTTTCGAACCTTGAAAATATTCTGGAAACAAAGCCTTCATTTTTAAAAATTATCCAATACTATCTATACTCTATACCATTGATTATTCTTCAAGTTAGCCCTCTGGCATTGCTCATCAGCACCCTTTACACATTTGGTGAATTAAATAAAAACAATGAAATTATTAGCATCCGGGCTTCCGGTTTAAGCGTTTTGAGAATTGCCGCACCCGCATTATTTTTTGCCTTATTTGTTTCAATATTCATATTTTTTCTCCAAGAAAAAACACTCATTCATTCACAAAGAAAAGCCGAAGAAATAAAAGAACAATTCTTGCATAAACAAACAAACACCAAAACAGAAGAAAAAAATATTGCCTTTACTTCCGGAAATATGATTATCTTCGCTGAGACATTTTCTCCTTCGAAAAAAACTCTTACAAATGTAATGGTCTTCCAAGAAGGAAAAAATCAAACAATCGTTAAAAAAATAATATGCAAAAGAATTGTATTTGAAAATGACTCTTGGGTTGGTAAAAATGTAATGGAATATAACATTGACAAGCAAGGAGAATTGTTGGATATCCCCATAAATTTGAAAACAAAAAAAATTGACTTAAGAGAAAAACCTAAAGAATTGCTACTAAAGCAAAGTATCTTTTCACAATTTTATTCATTGAATACACTAAAAAGGGAAATCTACAGGCTGAAGCAAATAAATGCTGGAAGTTTTCTGTCTAATTTGATTATTGATTACTATCGGAAAATAGCTGAACCATTTTCACATTTTTTCTTAATCATCGGCATTCTTCCTCTAGCTTTAGAAATAAAAAAACGCAAAGTGGCACTTTCTTCCTTGGGGGTAGGATTTATTTTTGGATTTATTTATTACGTATTATTTTCGTTTAGTATCGCTTTAGGCAAATCAGGAATACTCCTTCCTTTCTTTAGCGTCTGGCTTACTCCGTTATTCTTTTTAACTATAGGAATAACTGGCCTTCTGCTGATTAAGTAATTGCAAAAGTACCAACACTTTATACACTCAACGCTAAACATAAGCTAAGCAGAGGCAAATTTATAAACGCGGGGTATTTTTAATGAAAGCCGGCTAATTATTTCATAAGGAATAGTTTGAGCCCAACATGCTAAATCATTGACAGCTATTTTTAAATTTTTGCTTTTCCCGATCAAAACCACTTCATCTCCCGGTTTGACCAACGTTGTTTTTCCTAAATCTACCATGGTATGATCCATACAAATTCGCCCAGCCACCTTGTAAAACTTATTTTTAATAATTACTTTGGCCCGATTAGATAGAGACCATGGATAACCGTCAGCATAACCTATAGAAATAGTAGCAATATTTGTTGGCTCAGAAGCAATATACGTCCGCCCATAGCTTACTCCGCTTCCTTTAGGCACACTTTTTACAAAAATAACTTTCGCTTTTAGACTCAAAACCGGCTTAAACTTTAAATTGGCATTCCTTAAAAAATTAACTCCGAATAAAGCAATTCCGGGTCTAACCATATTAAAGTGGACATTCTGATAATTAAGTATCCCTACACTATTTGCACAATGAGAAAATTTAAAGTTAATATTTTTTTTCTTAAGTTTTGCGATTAGTTTATTGAACTGTTCGATTTGAAAATTGGTAAACTCAGGATCGCTTTCCGCAGAAGAAAAATGAGTATAAATACCTTCCGGGTAAACATTTTTTAATTCCGCTACTTGTTTAATAAAATCCTCTGACTTCTGGCAATCAAAACCCAGCCGGCCCATACCAGTATCGACCTTTATATGTACCGAGATGACTTTATTATTCTTTTTTGCCTCTTTATCTAATTTTTGGGCAAATTTTAAATCAACTACGGTTGGAGTAATGTCATTTTGAATGAAAATACTAGCAAATTCATCCAATATAGAGCTTAGCACAAGTATTGCTCCTTTAAACCCATCTTTCCTTAAAGTAATCGCCTCCTCTAAACTTCCTACTCCGAAGAAATCAACTCCCTGACCAGCCAATTCTCTGGCTACCGGGAGAAACCCATAACCATAAGCATTCTGTTTTATCGTAACAGCAATTTTAATCTTCGGCCCCACATAATTCTTAATAGCCTTAAAATTACCCCTTAAAGCTCTTAAATCCACATCTATCCACAACGGCCTAATCATAAAGCTATCTCCTTATCTGGCATGTTTTAGGATGCAAATATAGTGGTTTAAGCTTTTCGATTGGAATAAACTTACCTTCGGCATAACACTTTTCTGCCTCTGGTAAAAGATATTTCGCCTGAGGATACACATCCCGAGAATAAAACTTAATATTTGACTTGAGTTTTAAAATCTGTGTTCTCAGCTTAGAGTCGTAAGTAACAAAAAGATATTCTCTTCCTATTTTCAAAATATCCTCTATCGTAGCTAACCTTTCTTTGCCATCTTTTTTAAACACTTTTCCTTTACTCTTATATAGTGCCAAATAATACAGCCCTCTTCGAGCATCAGAGACAACTGCTACCTTTTCTGCTACCTTTCTCAAGGGATAAGCGCAGGAAAAAAAACTACCTACCCCAATAACCGGCTTACCCAAGACCATCGTAAATGCCTTAATCACACTAAAAGATATTCTCAAACCCGTAAATGACCCCGGACCTTTGCCAATTATAAATGCATCAAAATCTTCCAGTTCTAAGTGTGTTTTCTTTAGGCTCTGATCAATAAAACTTATCAGCTTGGAAGCCCCAAATTTTATCCGCCGGTTAATATTAATTAGTTCTTTTTCGTTGCGCCTAATACAAACAGAAATATTTTCACTTGAAGCATCAATAGCCAACAACTGCATGTTTGGTTCCTTTTATTAAATTAATTTCTTTTTGAGAATAGCCTTTCGCATAAAAGCTAATCTGCCGGCTACTTTCAGTTAAAAATAAAAACTCTATTTTTAAGTATCTGTCTAAATCTTGTTTTATCTTCCCTCCCCATTCAACTAATGTTATTGTCTTTTGAGTATACAAAAAATCATCTATTCCCAGATTAAACATATCCTTTAATTTTAAGCGGTACAAATCAAGATGATAAACCTCGAGACTGTTTACTTTGTATTTCCGAATCAAAGTAAATGATGGACTCTGTACTCTTCCTTTATAACCAAGCCCGCTTAATACCCCTTTAGTAAACACGGTCTTCCCGCCGCCTAAATTTCCTTCAAGGATAATTACATCTTTCTCCTTCAGGGTTTTAGCAAAAACCTTTCCATACGCAATTGTGCAAGCTACAGAATCACTGTTGATCCTAAATTTTAAGTCTTTCTCTTTTAGCTTCACTTTTGATAACCTAATCTATACAAACTGAGCTCTCACCTTAAATATAATAATTTTTTTATGATAGTTTATTCCCAGTACAGTAGTAAAGGAACCTATATTTTCTGCCATTATAAGATACTTAAGAGCAACTATCAAGCATCTTCTATCCATCTAAATAGCTACAATTTTTTATTACAAATATTCCGGGCGTAAATTGCAAAAATTTTAAAAACACGACACTTTATTAAAAAATTTATTTCTGCTGTAATTCAAAATCCAATCAATTGCCACTAAGCGTATCTGAGATAATCTAAGAAAAAATTACTCTTTAATTACCTTGGCAATATTTTTTTTAAACGGCGGAAGGATTATTCCCTTGTCACTAACTATCGCCGTAATTAGCTTGTTCGGAGTAACATCAAAGGCGGGATTTGCAGATTTTACTCGATGATGGGCTATTTGCAATGTATTCATTACTCTGCTAACTTCTTCAGGGTCACGTTGCTCAATCGGAATAAGTTTTCCCGTAGATAAACCTAAATCAAAAGTGCTAAAGGGAGCAACTATATAAAACGGTATTTTGTGATACTTAGCTAAAACTGCTAAGCTATAAGTGCCAATCTTATTTGCTGCATCACCATTGGCAGCAATTCTATCAGCTCCGACAAAAATCTTATCAATACACCCTTGCTGCATAAAATGCGCAGCCATATTGTCACAAATCAAAACTGCCGGTATTTTTTTCTTAAGCATTTCCCAGGCAGTTAAGCGAGCTCCCTGTAACAAAGGGCGTGTTTCGCCCATGTAGACTTTGATATTTTGATAAACTTTCTTTGCTTTAAATATCACCGCCAAAGCAGTTCCTTCTCCAGAAGTAGCTAAAAACCCAGCGTTACAATGGGTTAGTATTCTATCTCCTTTAGAAATAAGTTCAACACCATAATCCGCCATCTTATTGCACAGATAAATATCTTCTCTATGTATTTTTTTTGCCTCATTCAAAATTTCTTTTTTTATTTCTGATAAGCTTTGTTTTTGATTAGCATAAATTATTTTTTCTAATCTAGACAAAGCCCAAGATAAATTGACAGCTGTAGGTCGGCAGAATTTTAAATATTTTAAGCAATGTTTTATTTCTTTTAGAAATTTAGTTTTCTCTTGCGATAAATTATGTAAATGTATGCAGACGCAATACGCTGCAAATACACCGATTAATGGAGCTCCGCGTACTTTTAATTTTTTTATCGCATCAAATCCGACTTCTAAGCTTTTACACTCCCGCCAAATCTCCTTTAAAGGAAGCTGAGCTTGATCTAAATAAAAAAGACGGTTGTCCTTGAATTTTAAAGCACGCATTATTTTATTTTTTAAAAAGAAGGATTATTCTTGCCAATAGCTTTTTCAATATAACTTAATATGTCCTCAGGCTCAAAAGGCTTTTGTAAATAAGCTTCTATTCCTAGCTTAAAAGCCTTTTTCTGGGCTTCTTGATCTTGGCTAGCAGTCACGATTACAACAGGTATATTAATAGTATCGACTGATCTTTTTAAATTTTCTAAAACGAATAAACCACCGCCGGCCGGAAGCCCTAAATCCAAAATCACAAAGTCTACATCTTCTTTGTGAGACAAACTTATTCCGTGCAAGCTATCGTTAGCAATCACCACTGAGTACCCCCGTGATTTTAAAAAAATAGCCAACCCAAAAGCTAATTCTTCTTCGTCTTCAATGATTAATATTTTTCTACTCTTGTCCGCCTGCATTGTTCTCTTTTTTAGTCCGTCTTAAGTTACGCGGCAAAACCACAATAAAGTTACTGCCTTTACCAAGAAGGCTTTCAACCCAAATTCTTCCCTTATGCAACTCAACAATATCTTTAGCTATTGCTAAACCTAACCCAGTACCTTCTTCTAAACTACCAATTCTTTCAAACTTATCGAATATTTTTTCTGTTTTGTCTGCCGGTATTCCTGAGCCACTATCTGCACATTCTAACCGAACTAATTCCTGATTACAAGTGACATTTAATGTAATCCTGCCACCTTCCGGTGTATATTTGACAGCATTTCCTAAAATATTATTAACCACCTGGGTAATCTTATCCCCATCTAACCACATGAATAAATTACTTGTAACTAAATTTTTAACCAATTTTATATTTTTCTTTTTAATTCCACTTTCAAGCTCACGTACCTGTGTCTCCAAAATATTCGTAAAATCACAAAGCTCTCTTCTTATTTCAACCATTCCTACTTCAATCTTGTGCAAATCTAAAAGGTTATTGACTAAACAACTCATCCGATCAGTTACATTGCGACAAAGCTCAACTATCCTTCTCTGTTCATTATTTATCTCTCCAGCTAAGCCTTTTAGCATATTGAAAAGGTTCATTTTAATTATCGAAAGGGGATTTTTTAACTCATGGGAAACAGAAGCAACAAACACCGACTTTAACTGATCACTACGTTTTGCTTTTATCGCATAAAATATAACTCGCTTTAAAATCTTTTTAATGATTATATAGCCAAAATAAAAGCCACAAACCACAATAAAAACAGTTATTCCCAATATCCAGCCAATATTGCCAGTTAAAACATCAAAAGTACCAATTCTTCCAACTAAAAGATAAAAAAATACCAAAAACGGTATCAAGCTCGTTAAACAAAAAGCAACCTTGAACTGACGATAAGGATTATCGTTTAATTCCTGAAGAACCATCCTTAATGATTGGGAGTCTTTAGTGTTTTTTCTTTTTTTATTCATAGCACAATATTTCAGACTAAAGAACGAATCAACTTATTTTATCATATTAGCCATAAGGACTCCCACCTAACTTTAGATACCATCATAACCAATATCTATTCTGCCCCTTTTTCCTTAAAAAATAAACTATTAATATTACTAAGCACTGTATCCTCTAAATCTTCTTCTTTGATACTTCGAACTGAAGCAACATGAGAATAGACTTCAGAAATGTTCAACGGACTAGAAGGCAAATTGTTAATTCGCATATACGGAGAATCAGTTTCTAGGATAAGCTTGTTTAATGGACATTGTTTTAAAGAAGCAATAATATTTTTGTTGTTTCTTAAAATATTAAGCGAAAACGAAATGAATACTTTGCGTTTGATAGCTTCCTGTAAAAAATCAGGAGAATAAGAAAAACAATGGAACATAACCTTTGGATAATTGAAAACCACACTATCTAAAATATTTAATATTCGCAAGTCTTCTCTTTTTTCAAAAAGCTCTAGCCGATTATGAATAACTATCGCTAAATTATTTTTTTTTGCTAACTGAAGAAAATCTTTTAAAGTTTCTTCTTGTTTTCTTAGGGAAGTTTTAGCTTTATAGTCCAAGCCAATTTCCCCGATAGCTATAATTTTTTTATTATTTGAAACCATCTTTTGATAATCATTAATATCCTGAGAAGTATATTGTTCTAAGCTAAAAGGGTGAAACCCTAAAGAGGAATAAATGAAATCATATTTACCAGATATTTCCAAAGAAATTTGAGAGCTCTTTTTGTCAATACTGGAATCAATAAACCAATAGTTTTCTGAACAAGCAGAGGCAACCTGGTGTATCTTATCTTTAGAAAGTGAATTAAAATGACAATGCGCGTCAATCAACATTTTTTACTCTTTCTCTTGTTCAACGCGAGGAAAAAGTGGAGATTCTTTTTTAACTGTAAAGCTTTTAACTGTCCCCCAGGCGATATCTTGGAAATTAAAATTATCTTCTTTGAGCCCCAATTGTCGATTAATAGAGTTAGCAGTTTGAGGAATGAATGGATAAAGATATAAAGAAACAATACGAATTCCCTCCAACAAAGAAAAAAGAAAATATTTAATCTGCATTTCCTTCTTCTCCCGCCAGAGAATCCAGGGTTTAGAGTCTTCAATATATTTATTCATTATACCGATAAATTCAAATACACGCTCAAGCGCTAATGATAGTTGGCTATTATTCATATGCCCGATATATTGTGAGTGTAGACTATTGATGGTTTTTTCAAATACAGGAGGAATATCACATATTTCAGAAACAATTACTCCATTAAAATATTTTTCTGCCATATTAAGCGTCCGATACACTAAATTGCCTAAATCATTCGCTAAATCACTATTTACCCGATTAATAATTGCCGGCCAAGAAAAATTTCCATCTGACCCTACAGAAATTTCCCGTAACAAAAAATATCTTACTGCATCTGCTCCAATTATCTTAACCAAATCATTCGGGTCAACAATATTCCCTATTGACTTGGACATCTTCGCTTCATCCTTCTTCCACCAACCATGGGCAAAAATCATCTTAGGAATTTTTAGCTCTAATGCTTTTAAAATAATTGGCCAAAAAATAGCATGATGCCTTAAAATGTCCTTTGCCATAAGATGAATATCTGCTGGCCATAATTGACTAAATTTTTTATCATCAGTTTTAAAACCAGCACCACTGACATAGTTAAGCAATGCATCAAACCAAACATAAACAACATAATTATCATCTAGTGGAAAATTAATTCCCCAAGATAAACGTTTTTTGGGACGAGATATGCATAGATCATCCAGCTTGTTCATTTTTAAAAAAGAAACAACCTCATTGTACCTCGTGCTTGGCCTTACAAAATTAGGATTGTCAATAAGATGTTTTATCAACCAATCTTGATATTTAGAAAGCCGGAAAAAATAATTTTCTTCCTCAATTAATTCTAAACCTCTCTTGCAATCAGGACAATTTTTCTTATCCGACAATTGAGAATTAGTCCAAAATGATTCACAGGGAGTGCAATAAAATCCTTTGTATTTTTCCTTGTATATATCGCCTTTTTGAAACAAAAAATTAATTGTCTCCCGAACAACTTGTTCATGAAATGGAAACGTAGTCCGAATAAAATAATCATAAGATATATTAAGTGTTTTCCATAAATCTTTAAACACCAATGACTTCTCTTCTGTAAACTCGACAATATCTTTGCCAGAAGCTTGAGCCATCTTTTTCACTTTCTCTCCGTGCTCATCAGTTCCAGTTAGAAAAAAAACTTGATCACCACATGTCTTTTTAAAGCGAGATAAACAATCAGCAATAACATTTGTATACGCATGACCGATATGCGGGCTGGCATTTACATAATATAATGGGGTTGTAATATAGAACTTACTCATTATTGAATGATATTTTCTCCATCCTTCCATCTTCTAGCTCAACACAAATTGTTCTTTTCAAAACATTAACAGATATCACTCTACCTTTGCCTTGGGGTGTTGCTATGGTTTGCCCTTCCTTGGGAAGGCCTTTTGATAATTCTCGATAATTCTTATACTCATAGAATAAACAACACATTAACCTTCCACAAATTCCGGAAATCTTTCCTGAGCTTAAGGATAATCTCTGCAATTTAGCCATTTTCATGCTCACTGGCTCAAAGCTCTTTAAAAACCGGACACAACATAGTGTCTGCCCACAAGGGCCAACCCCTCCAAAAAGCTTTGCTTCGTCCCTTACTCCCACTTGGCGCATTTCTATTCTAATTTTAAATACTTTTGCTAATTCTTTAACTAACTCCCGGAAATCAACCCTTTCTTCAGAAGTAAAATAAAAAACAATTTTCTTTTTATCAAAAGAATACTCAGAATCTACTAATTTCATTGCTAATTTATATTCTTTTATTTTACGTGAACATAATTTAGCAGCATCTTTTGCTTCCTGTTTATTAGACTTTATTTGCTTTAAATCCTCTGAGGAAGCTTTACGAATAATGCTTTTAGAAACCTTGATCTTGCCATCCTGTTTGTCAGTCCCAAAATCAGCCCTACAAACTTTGATAACCTCTCCATAGTCAACGCCTCTATCTGCCTCTACTATAACAGAGTCATGAAGGTTGACATCGTCATTCACTCGATAAGCAATCATTTGACCAGACTCTCTCAATCGTACTAATATTGTTTTCATGTTTGTCTCCATTTTAAAATTATATTCCTATTTTTTCCTTATTACCTCTACCATAAATATTAAAACTCTGCTCTTATCAATTCTAATGCCAAATTTATATTAATGTTACCGCGTGATTCATAAATTCTCAAAGCATTTTTTAGCATACAAGAAATTTGTTTTACACTATAAAATTTCCAAGATTCAGGATATTTACAAAGTCCGTTAGCTCCCTTTTGGTACCCAGCTTTATTTGTTAATGTGCCGCGTAAAAATAGAATAAATTCCCAGAGAAAAACAGAAAATTTACGGCGATCTCTAAACTCCATCTTTTTTCCATTTACAAAATCAATGACATCTAGTGAATTAGTAAAACCGCTGCTGTTGCCAGCGCAAGGAAGAAAAATCTTCCGACAACGAGACACTATTGTTGGCAGGAGCCCTTCTATCTTGGGAGTACAAATAGCAATAAACGAATTATGTGGTGGTTCTTCCAATGTTTTTAAGAAAGCATTTGCTGCGTCTGTCGACAAACTCAACCCATCTTTAATAATTACTATTTTGTACGGCGCTCGAAAACTTTTCAAAGAAAGAAACTGATTTATTCCACGTATAGCAGAAATTTTAGTTGTCATCCCTTCCGGCTCGACAATAAACAAGTCCGGATGGTTCATCTCTTTTATTTTTTTACAATCCCAGCAAATACCACAAAAATTTTTCTCCTTCTGGCAATTAATAGTTCTGAATACATCTTGAACTAATAAAAAATCGCCACCCACAAACAGATAAGAAGACCCTATAGTTTCCTGATCTTTTAAAATGCTAAAATAGTTCAGAATATCCATTTTTTTACAGCTTATCGATATTTCCTTGCTTTAGCTTCCGAACAATAAAATCATCCAACAACACCTTTACTCTTTTATAGATTTCTGGCAAATTTCCTTTCGCGTTTACCTTGATTACTCTTTTCGGATATTTTTTAGCAATCCTTAAATAACCTACACGTAATCTTTTATGAAAATCTAGCGGCCGTGATTCAATTCGATCTTTAGTCGTTAAACGCGCTAATCCATCCTCGACCGGAGTGTCTAAAAAAAATGTTAAGTCCGGACTTACTCCCAACGAGAATAATTTTACTGCTTCTTCAGTTATTTTACCTAGATTTAGAGCAACCCCTTGATAAACAAGCGTTGAATCAAAAAATCTATCACAGATTATAAAATCATATCTCTTCATATCAATTTTGATCTTCTCTTCGATGAGTTGTGTTCTGGAAGCCAGATACAAGAGAAGCTCCGTATGAGAAGATAATTTCTTGTTCTTGTTATCCAATAATATTTTTCTAATTTTTTCTCCGATTTTAGTTGACCCAGGTTCTCGATACACATTTACTTTAAATTTTTTTTCTTTAAGCAAACCATAAATATATTTAATAACACTGCTCTTTCCGCTTCCTTCTAACCCTTCAACTGTAATAAATAAAGCTTGTCTTTTATTTCTGCTCTTATAGCTCATCCGGCTCCTTTTCAATAAGTCTTATAGTGCTACTGGTATCTACAACCAAATATCCGAGCAACTCAATTTCTTTCCGTATCTCATCTGACTGTTTAAAGTCCTTTCGTTTTCTAGCTTCATCTCTCTTGCAAATGAGCTTCTCCACGTCTTGCGGCATAGTAATATGTGGTTTCACCCGCAGCCCTAAAATACTAAAAAATTCTTCTATTTTCGTTACAACATAAAGACTCGCGTCTTGCTTATCAGAGGAAATGAAACCATTCCCAGCATCAATTAGCTCAAACAAATATCCTAAAGCCTGTGGAGTATTAAAATTATCATTCATAGCTTTTCTGAACTTGGCACAAATATCGTCTATCCATGTTTTATCCTTCTCAGAGAATGGATTATTTTTTCCTTCTGGCTTTAAAACACGTAGATGCACTTTATCAAAAAATTCATTAAAAATTTTCCGTTGTTTCTTTGCTTCGTTAATCTTTACTTCTGTATAATCTATAGAATGTGAGTAGTGTGTCGAGAGAAAAAATAATTTCAAAATATCCGCGTCTTGATATTTATTCATAAAGTCTTTTATTGTAATAAAATTACCTAATGATTTAGACATCTTCTGACCGTTAATCGTTAGCAGCCCATGGTGAATCCAATAGTTAGCAAAAGATTTACCAGTTCTTGCTTCACTTTGCGCTTTTTCATTTTCATGGTGGGGAAATATTAAATCTCTTCCTCCTCCATGGATATCTAGTGTTTCTGCTCTAAGATATTTTTGGCTCATAGCTGAACACTCAATATGCCAACCAGGCCTGCCTGCCCCCCAAGGGCTATCCCAGAAAGGCTCTCCTTCCTTACTTTTTTTCCAGAGAGCAAAATCAAGAGGATCTTCTTTTTGAGTGTCAGCTTCTATCCGAATATTGTTATACATTTGATTGGTATTCTGGCCAGATAATTCTCCATATTTATCAAATTTTCTGACTCGAAAATAAACACCATTTTCCGCACAGTAAGCATATCCTTTACAAATTAAATCGCTAATAAAATCAATCATTTCCTGAATATTATTGGTAGCTCGAGGCTCTTCTTCGACTCCATCATGATTACTACTTACGCCTAGGGTTTTTAGGTCTTCTTGATATCTTTTGATATATTTAGCCGATAGTTTTTCCCAACTAACATTTAGTTGTTTAGCACGGTTGACAATCTTATCATCAATATCTGTTATATTTCTCACAAAGTTAACTTTAAATTTACGATATTCAAAATATTTACGAATAACATCAAATACATAAAGACTACGAGCATGCCCTATATGACAATCATCGTATACCGTAACTCCACAAGTATACATGCGAATTTGTTTATCATCAATTGGGAAAAACTCTTCTTTTTTCCTGGTTAAGGAATTGTAAACCACTATTTTCTGCTTATCCATTTATTTATTTTATTTTTTATTGCCACTTACCAAGACATTAGCAAAACAACTAATACTGTTTTTTCCTCCCAAAATATCCAAACCTTCTTTTGACTTAATCTTTACATTTACCATTGTAATATTTAAAATGCTCCTTAGAGAATCAGTTATTTCTTTTTTATAAGAAACAAGACGAGGTTTTTCAGCTACAATAGTAATGTCAATATTTTCAATACTATACTTATTGTGAAGCTTATTCAATATAAATTTTAAAATATTACAGCTGTTAATACCTTTTGATTCTTTTGCTTCCGGAGGAAAGTAATCGCCAATATCTCCTAAATTGCACGCGCCGCACAATCCGTCGCTTAAAGCGTGTAGTACCACATCGCCATCAGAAATTGCCTCCAAGCTAAACAAACAAGGAATTTTCACGCCTCCTAAAATTAAATCTTTTTTCCGACGACTTATTTTGTGCACATCAAACCCCAAACCAGATTTATAATGTTTTTTCTTAGCAAAAATCTGCTTAGACAATAGAAAATCAGGAAAATAGGTTATTTTAAAATTGCCAGATTCACCTTTAACATACTTTACCTTATGCCCAGATAATTCTAAAAGCTGCGCATCGTCAGTAAACTTTTTGTGCTTAAATTGATTGTAGGCTTTACAGATTATTTTTCTTCTAAATCCTTGAGGAGTTTGTGCCAAGATTATGCTATCTCGGTTAAGTGTTTTTTTGATAAAATTACCATCTATAGATTTAACAGTATCCACAGGATTCATAGCACAAATAACTCCTGGGTATTTTTTTAGCTCTTTTAAAATGCGTAAGATTACTTTCTTGCTTGCAAACGGTCTTGCCGCATCATGAATCAGCACATAATCTATTTCCGGCTTTAGAGCCGACAAACCATTAAATACGGAGTCTTTTCTTTTTGGCCCCCCTTTTGTTAACGTGATACGTCCACCTAAAATATATTTTTCCGCTATTTTAAAATTCTCTTTCCTTAAAACTAAAATTATTTGTTCAATTTGCCTAATTCCTTTGAATAATTTGACGCTATAAGAAAAAAGCGGTCCATCACCAATGTCTAAAAGTGCTTTATCTGGGCCTTTCAACCTTTTTCCTCTTCCGGCACAAACTATTATTGCTGCAACTTTCATAATTAAATGCTTATAGAAGGTTCATGTTGCTCCTGTAAAGCATATAAAACTTACTGCACCATTTTAGTAAACACTATCCGTCCGCTTGAACTTTGCAATATAGAAGTTACCTCAACTGCAACATTACGGCTAATATGTTTCCGAGCATTTTCAACAACCACCATTGTTCCGTCTTCTAAATATCCTAGGGCCTGATTGTGCTCTTTTCCTTCCTTGATTAATTTTAAATTAAATTGCTGTCCGGCAATAAACGTCGGCTTTAAAGCATTAGCTAAATCATTAATATTCAAAACCGTTACTCCTTGAAGTTGAGCAATCCTATTTAAATTATAATCAGTAGTTAGTACTCGAGCATCTGAATATTGGGCCAACCTAATTATTTTTTCATCCACACTTTTTACGCTATCTACATCAGCATCTTGGACTTCTACTTCAATGTTTGGCTCTTTTTTTAGTGAATGGAGAATTTCTATCCCTCGTTTTCCTTTTTGACGCTTCATATGATCAGTAGAATCAGCCAAAGCATGTAGTTCATTAAGGACAAATCGAGGAACAACAAATTTCGCCTCGATAAATTTTGTTTTTACAATATCCAATATCCTTCCGTCAATGATACTACTAGTATCAATAATTATGGATTCTTCTCTTAAATCCTGGCGTTTAAACTTAACATATGGAATAACTAAACAAAAATCGTCCTTGCCTTTGATTCCTAATGTAAGGCCTAGGTACACAAAAATAAACGTAACAAACAATTTAATAGTATTGATGATATTATCGAACCCTTCCGGAAAAGAAAATTGATTCAACGTTTTGGAAAATATCCAAGTAATTATTAAACCTAACACTATCCCAAATACTGCGCTAGATAATCCTTTCAAAGAAACCTTACGAGCAAAAGCCTCAAAAAAAACAATTCCCATGCCAAAGACTAAACCAATACTAGCAAAGATAAGCGCATTATCTCCACCTAAAGAATAACCAATACTAGCAAAGATAAAAACAAACAATATCCTCAAAAAAATTAATCCCCTCATAATATTCCTCCTAAATATAATTATTCGGATATACTTATACTATGCCTACCCGAAATCACTGTAGAATAAAACATCCCAAGATTCTACTTGAACACTTCGTTGATAACATCTTTTAAAGAAGAAAAGCCTCTGATTTTAAATTTAAACCGTTTATCTACCTCCTTTAAGTTTGACTTTGGAATAATACAAAATTCAAAGTTACCTCTTTCTACTTCTTTCAGCCTTAGATTAATATTATTAACTCTCCTGATTTCCCCGGCTAAACCCACTTCTCCAATAGATACCATGCTTTGCGGATTACTTTTATCTTTAAAGCTAGAAATTATCGCCATAACCGCTCCTAAATCTGCCGCTGGATCATTTATTTTTAGTCCTCCGGCAACGCTTAAAAAAATATCTTGGCTAGATAAGGAAATCTTTATTCTTTTTTCAATAATTGCAACCAGAAGCGAAAAGCGATTAAAATCAAAACCCAAGCTTCTTCTTCTGACAGTACCAAAACTCGCCTTACTAACCAAAGATTGCAATTCAATCAATATCGGTCTCAACCCCTCAATTGCACAAATGACACAACTTCCCGGTAGAGATTCATCCTTGTGTGGTAAGAAGATATCAGTAATTTTTTTGACTTCGACCAGTCCTGAAGACTTCATCTCAAACACTGCAATATCTCCTGTTGGACCAAATCTATTTTTTATTGACCGTAAAATCCGGTAATTTGATAAGCTTTCACCTTCAAAATAAAGAACACTGTCTACAATATGTTCTAATAATTTCGGCCCAGCAATTACCCCATCCTTAGTGACATGTCCTACTAAAAAAATAATCACGTCCATTGCTTTAGCAATCCTGGTAAAATAATCAGCGCACCCCCGAATTTGAGAAACACTTCCTTTTGCTCCCTCACAACTTGAAATATGCACCACTTGAATAGAATCAATAATTACAAATTTAAAATTTTCTTGCTTAATATATTCAAAAACATTTTCAGCATTATCTTCCCCCGCAATGTAAACATTTTCAAATGTTTTTTCTCCTAAGCGTTGTGCTCTTATTGCAATTTGCCGGGGAGATTCCTCAGCGCTTACATAAAGAGTTTTTCCTTTAGTTGTAAGTCGACGAGCAACATCCAAAAGAAGCGTAGATTTACCTACTCCTGGAGGACCTCCCACTAAAATTATTTCACCCTCAACTAATCCTCCCCCTAAAATACGATTGAGCTCATCTAATCCGGTAGAAATTCTCTTAATTCCTTTTTTTTCGACATCTCTCAGTAAACAAGGAGGAGATTTACTCCCAATTTCTTTCTGAGGGCTATCGCTCTCCCGAATAAAAGTCTCCCAGCCTTGGCAAAGCGGACATTTACCTACCCATTTAATTGATTTATAACCACATTCTCCGCAATAAAACATAACCGTTCCTTCTACCTAATTAAAGCTTGTCCTTGTTGTGCTTGAATAAATAACTCATATTCAATAGCCGACAATTAAACCCGACACTTTACTTTCACATTACTATCAGCTATCTCTTTTTTGCTCGAGACTTCTTCGGTTTATGCAATAATTTCCAGGGATGCTGCTTTAAGTCTTGGATAAATTCTTCCGTTTCTTGGTATAAAGAATCATCATAGAGCAACCGCCCTATCGTTCCTTTCTTATCTTTTAAGTCTTTTACCAACCCTTTTAATTCCATAGTTATGTCTTCAGTATTTGAAAAAATAGATTCTAAAGAAGTTTTTATTTTTCCCTCTTTTACAAATTCACTGACTTCTTTCATTGTTTTGTTAAAGCTGGCAAAAACATTAAACAACGGAATTGGAGAAATTCCTTCAATAACGTCTCCTGCATTCATATACCCCGTCAATACAGAAGGTGGGTCAATCTCTAAATACTTTTCTCCCAATAAACTTAAACTGTTAATGAAAAAATAAGAACCTTTAGGAATTTTTACTCCTTTTTCTATCCGGGCATAAACCTTAACTGAATGTCCCCCCTCCTCATTTTGAATAACTAACTTGCCTACTTCCCCAACATCTACACCACAAAAACGTACCGGCGAAGAAGGACGCAAGCCCTCAACAAAATAAAACTTAACAGCAATAACATATTTTTCCTTAAAAATATCCACCTTTCGCATTGATAAAAGAGCAATAAATAGTAAAAAAAAAGCTGTCAGAAAAAAAATTCCTACTTTTACATACATAAAGCTAGTTTTTTTATCCCATAAATTTTTTCCCATTTATCCCCCTTTTAACTAAATTAAGAAAAATAATAACTTAATTGAATATTTACACTTTAAACATTGTCTAAAGATAGCCTTCCTCATCTAAGACAAAAAATTATACCTATACTTCCATTTCCTTAATCGGCCCGCCAGAACTTCCCTTTAAAAATTGTATCAACCGTTGGTCACTTGTTGTTTGTAGATCCTGAGTGTCACCTTCAAAAATAATTTTCCCGCCTAATAAAAAAGCGAGACGATTAGCTAATTTTAACCCAACTTCTAAATCATGAGTAACTACTAACGAAGTAATTGATAGTCGTTTATGAAGATCTTCAATCAAAGACACTATCTTATCAACCGAAATCGGGTCTATGCCAGTAGTTGGCTCGTCATAAATTATAATTTTCGGATTATAAATTATTGCCCGGGCGATTGCTACTCGTTTTTGCATACCCCCACTTAATTCATAAGGATACAGTTTTTCAATGCCCTTTAATCCTACCATACTTAATGTTTCTTGTACTCTTTCTGTAATTTGCGAATCTTTCAAATCAGTGTATTGCTTTAAAAAAAAACCAACATTTTCTTTTACAGTTAAAAAATCAAAAAGAGCTCCACTTTGAAACACCAGTCCAAATTCCAATCTTACCTTTTCCAGATTTTGCTTATTTAATTGAGTTATATCAACTCCATCAATATGGATGCTTCCTGAATCAGGAGTTATTAATCCAATGATATTTTTAAGAAGAACTGTTTTGCCCGCACCACTTCTGCCAATCAATAAAAATGTTTCTCCCTTGTTAACTGTTAAGTTTATTCCTTTTAAAACTTGCTTCCCGGAAAAAGATTTATAAATATTATTTATTTTTATCATTGCTTTTGCTTAAAATACTTTTTTTATAACTATCTTACATCCAGCTAAAATAAAAAATTGCAGTTAGTATGCTGTCACAGATAATAATTAAAATAAAAGAACGTACTACTGAATGAGTAACCGCCCGAGAAACATCTTTAGAGGAAAAGGGACGAAATCCTTCATAACAAGAAATAAATGCAATTATTCCTCCAAAAGCAATACTCTTAATAAACCCACTAAGAATATCTTTTATCCCTAAAACATCAAAAGTCATCCTAAAATAAAGAGCATAGGGAATCGAAAGTTTAAAGGCTCCCACTAAATAACCACCCAATATTCCTAAAAAATCAGCATAAATAACCAGAATAGGCATACACACTATCAAGGCAATAAACTTAGGCACCACTAGATAATCTATCGGCTCAATGCCAAAAGATTCTAAAGCGTCTATCTGTTCACTGATCTTCATCGCGCCAATGCCAGCAGTAATTGACGCTCCACTTCTAGCTGCGACAATTAAAGCTCCGATAACCGGTCCTAGTTCTCTGACCATTGATAGAGCTACCAATGGAGCCAGTTGAATTTCTGAATTGAACATTTTTAGTTGATGTGCGCTTTGAAAAGCAATAATTATTCCAATAAAAAAAGCGATTAGCGAAACTAGAGGAAAGCTGTCTATGCCAATAAAAACTATCTCCCTAAATAATGTTTTTACATCTCTTTTCTTTATTAACGTCCACTTAAGAGTATCCTTTATAAAGAATCCCAAGCTTCCGGAATAATGGAATAACTCCTTCGCTTTATTAAATAGTTCCATTAAAAATCCCTTCTTTTTTCAATACCAAAAGTAGTTTCTTCTTCGTCAACTCTCAACTTTAAAAAATTGTCTCCTTGCCAGTTATAACGCAATTCTGTTTTAGGATATGTACTGGAACACTCCTCTTCCCGTCCTGCATTCAAGGATACTCCTATTTTCTCATCAATATTTTTTTTAAGCCCGATCTCTGATTTTTTCGCCGAAAATAATTGCCAGCCATCAACAACAATTTTCTGAGCAATGAACTCTGCACCCGGCATCATATTAGAGGAGTCGCTTAAATTCAAACTTCCTTCTATCTCCAAGATGCTTCCATCAGAAAGAATAACTTCTGAGTCAGTAATATTTAACAAAGGTAATTTTCCAAAAAAATCCATACGTAAATTATCAAACTCGTTACCCTGGTAATAACCTTTCTTAACCGTCAATGACCCACTGGTTAAGAAATCGCTGAATCTTCCCCAAAGCTTTGCTTTCAGTTTAATATTACCTTGAAGATATTTTGAAGATTCATGCCAGTTTGCACTAACATTAAGTTTTAACTCTCCTCTTTCTAAATCCAATAATCCAGTGGCTGTAAGCTGAGAAGAAGAAAAATGATTTATGAAGACAATGTTTTTTGTTTTTACCAAACGTAATTTTACCCAGGATATACTTTTCTCTGTCTCTTTTTCATTTAGTAACTTTATTTCTTTACTTTCTAAGTTTATCAGCAAAGAGCCATTTTCTTTTTTTATATTGTAAGCGACATTACCGTTTACAATATAACCCCCAACATTTAAATTCACTAATTTAATTCGGTTCTCGTTTAGATTAATTTCTAAACAGTCTTCCGAAAAAGAAAAAGCATTATTCGTAATCAATAAAAAAGTTATCCCGAGAAAAACAGCTATCCACTGTCTCATTCAAATTTTAAATTTTCCCCTTTAAGGGTTACTTTTATCTTTACTAAGCCTTTCCCCTCCTGGCTGCCTTGCTTTATTTTTTGAGAAAAAGTCCCTTTAATAATATCTTCAGCTAACGGATCTTCTAAAAATCTCTGAATTACCCTTTTAAGTGGACGAGCACCAAAAACTGGGTCAAAGCCTTTTTCGATGAAAAAACTCTTGGCTTTTGATGACAACTGAATCATAAAATTCTGCTCTGCAACCCGGCTATTAACATAAGAAATTTCATTATCTACTATTTTTTCTAGATCCTTCTTGCTTAGCGGCCGAAAAACAGTAATTTCGTCTAAACGATTCAAAAACTCTGGCTTAAATGTCTTCTTGACTTCATTCATTAAAAGCTGTTTTATATCTTCATAGCTTATATCTTCACTTATAGCTTTGAACCCCAAAGAGCCTCTTTTTTGAATAATATCCGCCCCGACATTGGAAGTCATTAATAAAATAACATTCCTAAAATCAACTCTTCTGCCATAACTATCTGTTAGCCGCCCCTCTTCCAGTATTTGTAAAAGCAGATTAAACACATCTGGATGGGCTTTTTCAATCTCATCTAATAATACTACAGCATAAGGTCTTCTTCTTATCCGTTCGGTAAGCTGTCCACCCTCTTCGAATCCAACATACCCTGGAGGAGCCCCAATCAACCTGGACACATTAAACTTTTCCATATATTCACTCATATCCAATTGAATTAACGATTCTTCATTACCAAACATAAACTCCGCTAACGCTCGAGCAAGAAGTGTTTTGCCTACTCCAGTAGGACCTAAAAAAATAAATGAACCTATCGGTCGGCGAGGCTCTTTTATTCCCGCCCGCGCTCGACGAACAGACCGAGCAATAGAGGTAATTGCCTCCCCTTGTCCGATCACTTTTTTGCCTAACTCTTCTTCAATCTTCATTAATCTTTCTGACTCTTTTTCCTCTAAACGATAAATCGGTACCCCAGTTACTTGAGCTACCAAACGAGCTATTTCTTCTTCGCCAATTTCCGGAGTAATCTGATCTCTTTTCTTGCTCCATTCTCTTCTTAACGCTTCCAATTTAAGACGAAGTGTTTTCTCCTCATCGCGTAAACGAGCAGCTTTTTCAAAATCTTGCTGTTTTATTAGTGCTTCCTTCTCAGTAACAATATCCACTGTTTTCTCATCTAACTCTTTTATTTCTTTAGGAGCAGTTAGTACTGATAACCGTGATCTAGCACCAGCTTCATCAATTAAATCAATCGCTTTATCCGGAAGAAATCTTCCAGAAACATAGCGATCCGACATTTTTGAAGCCGCCTCCAATGCTGCATCAGTAATTTTTACCCGATGATGTGCCTCATACCTATCTCTTAACCCTTCTAGAATTTGAATAGTTTCTTTTACTGTACTTGGTTCAACGTATATCTGTTGAAATCTTCTTTCTAACGCTGAATCTTTTTCAATATGCTTGCGATACTCATCAAGAGTAGTTGCTCCAATACATTGAATCTCTCCTCTCGATAGAGCCGGTTTTAATATATTCGAAGCATCAATAGCCCCTTCTGCAGCACCCGCACCAACTAATGTATGCAACTCGTCAATAAAAATAATAACATCTTTTGAACGTTTTATTTCTTCCATTACTGCTTTGATTCTTTCTTCAAACTGCCCTCGATACTTTGTCCCGGCAATCATTAGTGCTAAATCTAATACTACTATTCTTTTGTTACGCAATAATTCCGGCACATCGCCTTTAACAATATTTTGGGCCAGCCCTTCAACGATTGCTGTTTTCCCAACACCAGCTTCACCTAAAAGAACCGGATTATTCTTTGTCCTGCGAGAAAGGATTTGGATAACTCTTTCGATTTCTGCTTTCCTTCCAATTACCGGATCTAGCTTTCCTTCTTTTGTTAACTTTGTTAACTCTCTCCCAAAAGAATCAAGCGCCGGAGTTTTAGACGCTGGATGATTGCCGGACGGCTGAGGACTTCCTTCTCCTCCTAAAAGAGTAGAAATTTCTTTTCGTATTTTTCTTAAGTCAACACCTAAAGAAAATAATACTTGCGAGGCAATGCCTTCTTCTTCACGCAATAAACCCAATAATATGTGTTCTGTCCCAATATAATTATGCCCCAAACTACGTGCTTCTTCTGCAGATAATTCCAGAGCCTTTTTAGATCGAGGAGTAAACGGAATATCACCTAAAACCGAAGCAGCACTTCCAGTAGGCAATAATTTCTCAATTTCTATGCGTAATCGTTCTAAATCAACACCTAAGTTCTGCAATACTGCGCAAGCTACTCCTTCTCCCTCACGAATAAGCCCCAGCAAGATATGCTCTGTTCCAATATAATCATGATTAAACCTTCTAGCTTCCTCTTTTGATAATACTAATACTTTTCTCGCTCTTTCTGTAAAACGATTAAACATTTTTCCCTCCTCAATAAAATTATAATTTTTTAAGTCAAAACACGAAAAAATTACACAATCAAATTAATCCCTCTCAGGATTGTGAACTTATAACTAGAAAATTTTACAACATCTTCCCTAAAAACAAAATATACAATGCTAAATTATTAATCAAACTGTGACAGTAATCTTCTAACAGTCTACTTTTTTAACTTCTCCCTCAAAATTTCTGCCCTCACACAATCTCTTTCTTTTTCTTTCAGCACTTTACCTTTGGCTAATTGTAAATGTGCCGGTTGGATAATAAGCAACAAGCTAAATACTAACTTTCTAGCGTTGCAAATTCCAAAAAAATCATTATCGTTAATTATACCTAAATCTACCCCTAAAAACAAGAGAGAAAGGTGACTTAATGCTTCTTGGCTATTAATCATCCGAGCATTTCTTAATATCCCTAATGCCCGCCAAATACTGTCTTCCACCTGCAAATTCTGCTTTTTGGATAAGATTAAACGAGCATCTTCCTCCTGCTTTTTAACCTGGTTAATAACCCCTTCCAGATTTTCAACTATCTCTTCTTCGGAAAACCCTAAACTAGATTGATTAGATATTTGAAAAAAATTGCCTAATGCTTGAGTTCCTTCTCCGAAAAATCCTCTGATCGTAAAGGATATTTTTGCTAATAACTCTAGTACTTTATTAATTCTCTTAGTTAAAATTAGCCCTGGCAAATGCATCATACATGAGGCTCTCATTGCCGTGCCTAAATTTGTAGGGCAAGCTGTTAAATAACCTAAGTCTGGCAGAAAGGCAAAAGAAAACTGCTTATTAAAATACTCATCAATGCCAGATAACAATCTCCAGCATTTTTGAAGATTAAAGCCACTAGTAATAACCTGCATCCTTAAATGATCTTCCTCATTAATCATAATTGAAATTTCTTGGTTATCCGAAACAATTAACCCTTTTCCATCTCCATCTACAATATGCTCATTGCTTACCAAATGACGCTCTAAAAACACCTGTTTATCTAAGTTGCTTAGCGTTTGCATTTCAATAAATTGACAGTCGTTTAACAATTCTGTATTAAACCAGTTTGCATTGACTTTTTTTAAAATTTCTTTTTTCTGCGAATCATCAGCACGTGAAGGAAAAGGTAAATCCATCATATTTCGTGCTAAACGAATTCTGGAAGAAAAAATAATATCTGATTCAGTTTTGCTCAACCAACTATTTTGAATATCAATAGAGTCTTCCAATATTTTCCCCTATTATTTTTTTGGATAAATTTATCACAGATAGCTTATTTTTCCACACATTACGGCTAAAACACCTTTTATCTAGAATATTCTTTTTTAAGCATCTTTTTCAATTATTTTTATTTTATCACGTAATTTCGATGCCTCTTCATATTCTTCAAGGCTAATAGCTCTATTTAGCTGCTCTCTCAACTTTCCAACAGTCATCTTAGCAACCGCTTGCTTCTCATCTAAAAAATGACTCTTCCCAACATGCCAAGTGCGACTGTGAATCTTTTTAAGTAGCGGTAAAAGTTGCTTACGGAAACCACTGTAGCACCTTGCGCAACCCAGCAGTCCATTCTTTTTAAATTCTTGGTAAGAAATACCGCAAATATTGCACTTTGGCAAACTATCATTTTTCTCTTTATTTTCTTTTTTAATAAAATCAAAAATATCTACACTCCCGATTAGTTCTTTTTTTTTACTTTTAGAACAATCCTGACAAATATGCATTTCTACAATTTCATCACTAACGATCTCTGTAAAATGAACTGTCGCTAAATTCTTATGGCAAATATTACACAACATAATTGTAGATTAAGCAATATAGCTTAGGGATTAAGTAATTCTGTATTTTACACCCTCGGTTTTGGTTACTTTATGAAATTCAGACATTATTTTTTTAGTAATTTTACCCGGCTTCCCATCACCTATTACCCTTCCATCCACCTTTACCACTGGTATGGTCTCCGCTGCTGTTCCGGTTAAAAAACACTCCTGGCTAATATACAACTCATGCCGAGTTAATACATGTTCGTGAGTAAGTATTTTTAATTTTTTCGCAATCTTCAAAACACTATCTCTGGTAATCCCTCTTAAGGTACCCATACATTGAGGGGGTGTATATAGTTGGCCTCCTTCAACTACAAAAATATTGTCTCCCGAACATTCAGCCACATAACCAAGATGATCAAGCATTAGCGCTTCTTGATGACCAGAGTTTAATGCTTCGATTTTTGCTAAAATATTGTTTAAATAATTTAAAGATTTAATCTGAGGATTCAATGCTTCCGGAATATTCCTTACAGTCGGAACAGTTACAATATCCATCCCTTTTTCATAAAGTTCTTTAGGATAAAGAGCAATCTTATCAGCAATTATAACTACTGACTCTTTCCCTTTGCATTTCCGTGGATCTAAACCTAAATCACCCTCTCCACGGGAGACTATCACTCTAACATAGCCATCCTTTAGACAATTAGCTTTTAAGGTATTTATAATTTCTTTAACTATCTCTTTTTTGGTTAGCGGAATATCCAACATGATAGAATGAGCTGACTCAAACAACCGGTCAATATGCTCATTGAGTTTAAATACTAGACAATTGTAAGAACGTATACCTTCAAACACGCCATCTCCATATAAAAACCCATGATCAAATACTGAAACTTTTGCGTCTTTCTTGTCCACTAATTTCCCATTCAACCAAATCTTCATATAACTACCCCCTTATTGAGTTCATCATAATATAAAAAGTTTTTTTAAGCTTGTCACTTAAACATCAATACAAATTCGCAACTTATCTTTGTCGTCAACTTAACAGTTGATGACAATTTGTCCGTTTTTAAGAAATAGCGTATTTTTTGCACTTTTCGCTAATTCTAGATTATGCGTAACTAGTATAATGGTTTTTCCTTTTTCCTTATTCAGCTTACACAAAAGCTGAGCAACCTTTGCCTGAGAGTCACTATCTAAATTACCTGTTGGCTCATCGCAAAGTAAAATATCCGGATCATTAGCTAAAGCTCTAGCTAGGGCTGTTTTTTGGCGTTCTCCTCCGCTTAGCTGCGAAGGAAAAGCTTCTTTGCGATTCTCAATACCTAGATATTCTAACAATTCTAATCCTGTTTTTAAAGCATATTTTTTCCTGCGCAAATTAAGAGCTAATGTCACATTCTCTAGTACCGTTAGCTCTTCAATTAAATGATAAAATTGAAATACAAAACCTATATGAGCAGCCCTCCACGAAGAAAGCTGTTTATCATTCATTTGATAAATATTTTTCCCTTTGTATTTTACAGAACCACCTGCCGGGCAATCTATTCCTCCTAGAATATGGAGTAATGTAGATTTTCCCGCCCCTGAAGGACCCACTAAAGCAAGATAATCCCCCTGTTTAATATTTAAGGAAACTTCTTTAAGCGCATAAAATCTTTGTTTCGCTGATATATACACTTTATCTACCTCTGCAACTTCTATCAATTGTCTTTCTGCCAGGCTGTTGTCTTTATTCATAACGCAACGCCTCCGAAGGAAGCATTTTTGCTGCCCGTAGGGCCGGAAAAAAACTGCAAATATAAGACAGCAAAAAACCGGTAAACATAATTAATGAAATGTCCCGATAATTTATGGCTATTGGAAGATATTCAATATAATAAATTGCTTCTGGTAATTTAATAAGCGGATACTGTTTTAAAAAAATACATATTCCCAGTCCTAACATCGTGCCTATTGCCGTACCAATGCCACCCAATAATACTCCCTGCAAGCTAAACAGCATAAGAATTCTTCGCTTTGAAAAACCCAGCGATTTTAAAATTCCGATATCTTTAGTTTTTTCCACTACTCCGGTAGTTAACGTAGCAAAGATATTAAACGAAGCAACTAAAATTATTAAACTTAAAATAATAAACATCGTTATTTTTTCTAATTTTAATGCAGAAAACAGAATCTGATTCGACTCTATCCATGTTGACACAAACACCCTGTATTTTAACTTTTCCAGTATCTTTTGTTTTACGTTAGGTGCTGAAAACGAATCTTTAAGCCGTATTCCCAAAAAAATAAGATAGTTATCTGACAAAGATTTTGCAGTTTCTAAATCAGAAATTAAATAACCATTATCTACATCATACAAACCAACCTTAAATACTCCCCTGATTTCTTCTGTTTGCGATTTAAAGCTCTTTTTTAACGGATAAAATTCAATATTTTTTACCGGAGAAATTTTTCGGCTTAAGCCTTCACCAATAAAAAATCCTTTTTCTCCATTTTCCTGCAACACATATTTATAGAATTCTTCTCTTTCTTGCTCATTATTTAAATCTATCCCTTTTACCGTCAAAGGAAATACTATTTTTCCTAGTTTTGCAAACACTTGGGTTTGTAAAAACTGTGAACAATTGCTAACTTCCTTAAGTTCGCTTATTTCTTCACTAATTTGTGCTAAATTTACGTCTTCAGTATCGTCTCCAGCCTCCACAATTAAATGGTAGTTAAATCTTGTTAGCCTTTCAGTTAAATCATTGTCAAATCCGTTCATTACCGAAATTACCACAATTAACGTAGCCACTCCCAAAGCAATTCCCAAACAAGAAATAACCCCAATAAAAGATACATGACGAGCTTTTCCCCGAAAAAGATAACGGCTAGCTAAAAATAATTCTGTTTTCATTATTAAAAAAATAGTCGATGGATAATTTTCTCTACCCTCTACCTTCTACTCTCTATTCTCTGCGCCGTCATTCTCTTTATTTTTGAGGAGAGGAAAAAGGATCACATCTCTTATTGAAGGCTGGTTTAAAATAATCATTACTAATCTATCAATACCAATCCCCAGCCCGGTGGCCGGCGGCATTCCGTATTCTAAGCTCAATAAAAAATCTTCATCTATTTTTTTAGGCAATTCTTCTTCAACATCTAACTGTTTTTTAAATCTTTTTCTTTGCTCTACTGGATCATTTAACTCCGAATAAGCATTAGCTACTTCTAGCCCGGCAATAAATAATTCAAACCTCTCCACAATGTCCGGATTATCCTTCTTATTCTTAGCTAATGGAGAAGTCCAGGTAAAAAAATCAGTAATAAACGCTGGTTTATCATCCGGATAATTTTTTTCAATTAACTCTTCAGTAATGTTCAATATTTGACTACGACTTAATCCCTGGGACAATTTCAATTTCTTGCTAATCTTTTCAACCATAACCTCCTGTGAATCATCCGGGTTGATATCAAATTCTTTCTTGAATAACTCCGCAAACGAAATCCTCGGCCAAGGAGAAGTAAAATCTATCCTTTTCCCTTGATATTCCAAAACTGTATTTAATCCCATCTCCTTGATAAGGAATAAAAATAACTCCTCACAAGTATTCATCATGTATTCATAATTATTGTAGGCACAATACGCTTCCAGCATTGTAAATTCCGGATTATGCCGAGTAGACACCCCTTCGTTACGAAAACTCCGATTGATTTCGTACACTTTCTCTAATCCGCCGACTAGCAAGCGCTTAAGATAAAGCTCCGGAGCTATTCGTAAATAAACTTGTGCGTCGGTAGCATTATGATGTGTCGCAAATGGTTTGCCGGCTGCACCTCCGGGAAGAGGATGAAGCATTGGAGTTTCTACTTCGGTAAATTTCCGGTTATTAAAAAAATCACGGATTAAAGAAACAATCTTTGAGCGTTTAATAAACACATCTCTTGAATCCGGATTAGCAATCAAGTCTAAATATCGTTGACGATAACGAACTTCAACATCTTTTAGCCCGTGCCACTTTTCCGGCAGCGGTCTCAAAGCCTTAGAAAGCAATTTTATTTCTTTGACTACTATTGTTGATTCCCCAGTTCTAGTTTTAAATAGCTCACCGCTTACCCCAATAATATCTCCAATATCTAATTCCTTAAATAATTGAAAACCGGCTCCTAATGCATTCGCCTGGGCATAAATTTGTATTTTTCCGCTTTCGTCACTTAAATGAGCAAAACCAGACTTTCCGTGTTCTCTTTTCGTAATTAGCCTTCCAGCAAACGAAACTACTTTCCCCTCTTCAAATGCAGATAATATCTCATTGGCCAGCAATGGTTTAGAAAAGTAGTTTTCAGAAAATGGATTTCCAAATTCCTTCTTAATTCTATTAAGTTTTTCTTCAGTTTCCATAGTGCTTACGATTATATATACTAACCTCTACCCTGTCAAACTAAATACGTAGCCGGATAAATTGGGTAATTACTATCAGGAACCAGAAACCTGCTACCAGAATTAGTTAAACAGTTCTCAAGGATAAAGGTTCAAGATTAAAGATTAAAGGATAAATCAGAAAATAAATTCAATAAAATATGTAACACGTCAATGATTATCCATCTTCCACCTTGAAGGTGGCAATCCGGTTTTCTCTTACTTTTTTATTTTTTATTCTTTTCTCCTCTACTTTTTCGTCCCTCTTTCATCATCTATCTTCCATAGTTTCCTCTATCTCTCTCAATTTCCAGTTCTTCACATAAATATTGCTCATTCACCGGTCCATAACCGTAAGACTTAAACGGGTCATTCATTATTGAACGCAAAGTCGGTTTTATAAATATTTTATCGTTTGACTTTATCTCAAAATAATCTACTCCACTATTTTCTTCGGCTATCTCACCCCACCACTCAACCGCAATGTTCTTATTTAAAGCACAATTTGGTTTTCCGGGGATAATTTCCTGAATGCTCGTTGGATTTTCTTCTCTTAAACCCAAACTATGCCCAAACTCATGTAAAAACGCTTTAGCTAATCGATTCTTTTCTCCAAAACTGTTTTTCCCTAAAATTATAATCGAGGTCTCATTTATATTTGACAACTCGGCACCGCTAGCATTTCCTTGTTTATTCAAAATTACTAATTTATAATTTCCCCTGATTTCATCATTTAATTCTTGAATAAAATCATTATTTATTTTGAGATAAGGAAAAGTCTTACTCTCTTCAAATATGTCACCCGACTTTTGCCCATCAAATATTAATAAAAAAAACCGAAAACCATTAAATTCATTAAACGGAAAAATACTTTTTAAACGTGTAGTAATTAAAGAAACATCCTCCTTAATTTCCTCTTTTCCCGAATAATCTAAAGGCGCAAAAACTAGATTAATAGTTAATTGTTGTTTAGGACTATCGGTTTGAAGTGTTTCAACTTGCCAAGCAAAAACCGGAAAAATAAAGGCAAAAAAAATCAAAATACAACATAAGCGCTTACTAATCATTACTCTTTTAAATAAGTCTATTAAGCAAAAAAACACTAAGTATGTTCCCAAGAAACAAAATAAATAACTATTCACAACAAAGATAAGCGTAACTATAAGGCTTAGAAGTTGTACCAGAATAACATGAACCACCTGGTGGAAGGAAATAAGCTGCTGCACTCTCTCCAGAAATATAACTGCTACAAAACCCCCAGGAACCAAGCGAAGCCCTGATAGTAAATCCACTTACTGAACAGCTTGCTCCTACCGGTTGCCCCCCAGGTCGACTATAGTCTACATAACAACCTCCGCCTCCCCCTAACGCCTGCCAACTGACTCCATCATAGTAGTTGTACTCCTTAACTGTTGGGTCATTAACATAAACCATTGAGCCCTCTACAGGACTAGAAATAACATCACGCTGGAAAGCAGACATCCGCGGAGGAACAAAACCGCTGGTAGTGGATGCAACATCTAAAACTGCTCGGGGAGTTACCGTTCCAATACCTACATTACCCAATTTCCAGCTTCCGGAGTCGCTCCAGGTTTGCATTCTGATTGGGTATTGTCTACCGGTGGTAGGGTCTTCAGAGGTATCGATACTCATATAATCAGTGCTGGCAACAGACAAATTACCTCCTGAAGTGTTTGTTGTATACCAGATGCCTCCGCCTTTACCGCTAAGGTCATGTGTAGTGCCAATATGTAGACCTCTGGCACTACCTCCTGCAATTGTCATTTCTCCGATTGACAAATAGGAACCAGGAGTGTTTACCTGCAAGCGAATATTTTCAGGTATTTCGTTTGAGCATCCTTCTCCTTGCCAGCAATAGTCTCCGGCATTATCAACGTATTCATCGCCGATTGCCATTTTCCTAGAACGTAATTCATTGTATACACCAAAAGGTGCAGGATAATAAGTAATAATTGTAATTTTTTCTTCCGGAACACCTGATCCTGCACCAAATATCGGAATAGATACAAAACACAATAAAAGAGATATACTTAAACAGCTGATTTTTAAAACACCTTTTTTCATTCTCCCCCTGTTATTGGCTGATTGATAAAAAGGTTAAAGGTTCAAGGATAAAGGATAAATTAAAAAATTTAACTCAAATACTATACTTCTTTTTTATTAAACTCATTTTATATAGATTATGTAGATAATTGCTACTTTATAACTTTTTTTTCTGCTTCTTTTCCTTCTAACATAAGTTTTAAGATTCTCTATTTTTTACTTTTTCCTTTATCCTTTCTCTCTATCGTCCCTCTTCCGCCATCTATCGTCCATCGTTTTCTTCACTTATCTCTTAATCCTATCCTATCTTAGTACTTTTCACCAGTCTCTTCGCCGCTCTCACCGCTTCCAAGCCATCCGATGCATACTCAGCACCTAAGGTTTTAGCATAATTTTGAGTTACTACCGCCCCACCAATTAAGAACTTACATTCTATTTTTTTTGTTTTAGCTAATTCTACTACATCTTTCATATTTATCATTGTAGTCGTCATTAATGCCGAAAGACCAATAAGTGAAGCTTTATAAAAAATAGCCGCGTTAATAATTTTTTCTGCGGAAACATCTTTTCCTAAATCAATTACTTTAAACCCGTAATTTTCCAACATCAAGGCAACAATATTCTTCCCGATATCGTGGATGTCTCCTTTGACTGTTGCTAAAATAACTATTGCTTTTTTAGCTATTGTTTTTTTAGTTTTAAGTTTTGCCTGAAGAAGCCCAAAAACAATTTTTGCGGTTTCAGCAACAGAAATTAATTGGGGTAAAAAATAAATCCGTTGATCAAAAAGTTTTCCGGTTTGCTCAAGCGCCGGAACTAATACTTTATCAATTAAAGACTGTGCTTTTACACCATTAGCCACCGCTTTATTTATTGCTTTTTTAATTTGTTCTTTCCGACCTTCTAAAATAAGCTGATAAATTTCTTTCTCTACTTGATTAAGATTTTTTACATCCGGAATAATTAACAATCTATCGTTTACATTTTGGAAGAACCTTTTGTTGGCTCCTTTTTCCCGCAATAATAAATCAACTGCTTTTTTTGCGTTTGTAACTTCACTAGATAAAGGATTAGCAATAACACAATCTAAACCCTTACTCCGCGCTAAAATAAGAAAGGTGGAGTTCAGCAATGCCCTTTGCGGCATTCCAAACGAAACATTAGACAATCCAATTACTGTTTTGTGTCCATTTTCTTTTGCCCATTTAATTGTTTCCAATATTTCATAAGCAGAATTAGGATTTGCAGAAATTGACAAGGCTAAAGCATCAATTATAAAACCATCTTTATTAAATCCAACTTTTTTTGCTTCCCGAATAATAGTATTAATATTTTTTTTCTTTTCTGGTAAATTTTTCGGAATATTTTTCCCGCTAATCGGAAGCAAAATAAACATTGCCCCATACCGAGAAGCTATATTAAGCAATTTTTTCATCTTTTGGTTATCTGCAGAAATAGAATTAATCAACGCTCTTCCTGGATAAAGCCTTAAAAATTTTTCAATAACTTCCGGTGTCGATGAGTCAATTACCAACGGTAAATGTGTGTCATTACTCAACGCAGAAACAACATCAATTATTAATTTCTGTTCATCTATTTGACCGACACTAATATTAACATCTAAAATGTCTGCGCCCTTCTGCTGTTGCTGCTTAGCTAAATCCCTTAATAATGATATTTGACCTTTTTTAAGCTGCGAACTCAATTCTTTTTTTCCGGTAGGATTAATGCACTCACCAACAACCACCAAAGGCATATTATCTCCAAGAATAATGCTTTTTCGGGCCGAAGATAATGCTGATAAATTCTTTTGCCTAATTTCTTTCGGCTTAATATGTTTTATTTTTTCTATTAATGCCTTAATATATTCGGGATCAGTTCCACAGCAGCCACCCAAAATATTAGCACCAGCTTTAACCAGATCCACTGAATATTTAGCAAATTCTTTAGAATTCATAGTAAAAATAGTCTTACCACCGGACAATCTGGGAAAACCGGCATTCGGTTTTGCTAACAACGGAATTGTCGCATACGGCTTTATTTTTCTGATAATATCAACCATCGCCTCAGGTCCGGTTGAGCAATTACAACCAAAAGCACTGGCCCCTAAACTTTGCAAAGTAATCAATGCTGCTTCAGGCGGTGTTCCACCCAAAGTATTTCCATCGGGCTCAAAAGTCATACTTACCATCCTAAACTTATCCGTTAATTCCGAAACCGCAATTAACGCAGCACGAGCCTCCTGAATATCGATCATTGTTTCAATAACAAAAAAATCAACACCAGCTTTCAATAAACTTTTAACTTGCTCTTTAAAAATATTAACTGCCTCTTCAAATTTTAAATTTCCAAACGGCTCGATTAACTCACCCGTTGGCCCGATACCTCCGGCAACTAAAGCATTTTTACCAGCAGCTTTTTTAGCAATTAACGCTAACTGATTATTTATCTCAGGCACCGACTTACAGCCAAACTGTGCCAATTTAATTCTGTTTGCGCCAAAAGTTGCAGTATAAATAACATCTGAGCCGGACTGAATATATTCTTGATGCAATTTCATTAATATATTCGGATTCTGAACACACCAAATTTCCGGAGAAACTCCGCAAGGAAGCCCCATTTTTTGCAATTGAGTTCCGACGGCACCGTCTAAAATCAACACTCTTTGTTTTAGTATTTGATCAATTTTTTTCATAATACTCTACACTCACCCTTATTTATTAATATGTTCTTGTTTAACTCCATAGACTGCAGTAACCGACTTCTCAGGATCAAGAATATAGCTCTGCGTTAATTGCACGCCTAATCTGTCTAATTTTAATAATTCACAAATAACTTTTTGATATTGGATATTAAAATCACCATACCCTGCTGACATTCTTTGCTCAGTAATAAATTTGTTTTGTCGTCTTAGATCTTTTGCTTTACGTCCGGCAACCCAACCCAAAGCAAAATCAACCATCTCACTAGCTACTGCATCAAGGACTACCGCTTTGCTTAAATTTTTACTAATTTGCTCGATATTTATCATTTTTATTATATCACTTCCAGCAGTTATCCCGATAAAAATAAGCTCGGAGCATTCACCTAAAAATTTAGCCAAACGACTACTTTCTATTCCAATATTTCCTTCTAGCATAATTTTTTTGCCATCATTATTTTTTATATCCAGAATCACCAACGAGCCTTTTAAACTTATTTTTTCTAAGGCCGAATTAATATCTGCTTCATACTTTAGGAATTCATCGGTGGATAATTGTGTATTTTGCTTGGAAAATCCCAAACGCAAATAAATCTTCTCTTTAGGCGCAGGAATATTAATGTTTTCAAAAAATTCTAATCTCATCTTATATTTCTTAAATTAATATCTTTAAATTAAAACAATTATACTATAAATTACCCAAAAATGCATACTATGTCAAACACCTTCAGTCACAACAACCATCTTCCACCTTCAAGGTGGAAGATGGTTAAAAAAGACAGCAAGAGACAAAATGACCTGGCTCTACCTCCTTGAAGTTGGATTCCTTTGAGCATTTATCCTCTTGGTAGGTGCAGCGCGAAGAAAAAGAACATCCATTTAAAGAAACCTTTGAATCTTTAAAACGTTTTAATCTATAGTAAGAGGCTTCCATCAAAAGTTTAGTATAAGGATGAAGCGGATTATCATAGACCAGCTGCTTAGGACCAAACTCTACAACCTTACCCGCATACATAATAAAACAAAAATCAGAAACTTTCTTTAAAAGCCGCAAGTTATGTGAAATAAATAAAAAAGTAACGCCTGAATCCTGTTGTATTTTCGCAAGCAACCTAACAATTTTGGAAGCAGTAGTTACATCTAAGCTTGATGTCGGCTCGTCTAGAATGACTAAAGAAGGCTTGTTGATTAAAGCACGGGCAATACACACTCTTTGTACCTGTCCTCCGCTTAATTGCTGCGGATAGCGAAGCATTATCCCTTTATCTAATTCTACATCGTTTAACGATTTTACAATAATTTCTTCGGCTTGATCTTTTTTTATCTTTTTAAATACGGATAAAGATTCATAAAGAGAGGAAAAAATAGAATACCGGAAATCAAGGCTAGAAAACGGATTTTGAAAAACAACTTGAATATTTTTTCTTAAATACCGCTCATTACTTTTTAATGTAATGTCTCTACTATTTAGGTATATCTTTCCTCCAGCCGGTTTATGAAATTTTAAAATTGTTTTTGCCAGTGTAGTTTTCCCACATCCACTCTCACCGGCTAAAGCGGTAATAACTCCTTTTTGAAGAAAAAAATTCACCCCGTCTACTGCTTTAACATTTTTTTTACCCTGGGAAAATTGCACACTTAAGTCTTTTACTTCCAATAACTTATAAATGCTATTAATCATTCTTGCATCCCATAAATATTTATCTACCTTTCCACTTTTCAAGAATTAGAAATCACCCTTCTAACTCTTGGAAAGAAGATAAAAGTTGTTTTGTGTATTTGTCTTGGGGGTAATCAAACAACTTTTGTTTATTATTTACTTCCCGCAAACAACCCTGATGTAAAACAGCCACCCGATCCGATAACACTCTTGCCAATTCGAGATTATGCGTAATAAACAACAAAGTTAAGCCCAATGTTTCCTTCAACTCTTTAAATAAATGAATAATTTGACTCTCAATAGTCACATCTAAAGAGCTAGTTGGCTCATCGCAAAGCAAAATATCCGGCTTAAAAGAAACAGCCATCGCGATTGCAATCCGTTGAAGTTCACCTCCGCTTAATTGGTGCGGATAACTACTCAATATTCGCTTCCAACCATCCAAATGTACTTTTTTAAAAAGATCAACCATAATTTCTATTCTTTCCTCTTTACTATTTATCCCCATCCGAGTTTTTAAAATCTCCTGGAACTGATAGCTAATACTTAATACCGGATTAAAAGTTACCGACGGTTCTTGAAATATAAGGCCGATTCGTTTCCCGCGTAAATTTTCCATTTCTTTGTCTTTAAAACAAAAAATATTTTCTCCTTTAAAGTAAGCCTCACCTTTTCTTTGCGCATCCTGTGGCAATAAATCTAATAATGAGAAAGCAAGCGTACTTTTACCTGAGCCTGATTCTCCAACCACACTTAATATTTCACCCTGCTCTAAGTAAAGGTTGATGTTATTTAGGGCAGAAACTAATATTTTTTCGCTATTGTATGCGACACTTAAATTGTTAATTTCTAAAATCATAGAATCTTTCTTTTCGGATCAAAAATATCACGTAATGTATCGCCTAAAATATAAAAACACATCCCGGTAATTATAATAAATATTCCGGGAATTAATATCCAGGGATAAAGACGAATATTTACTATTCCTAAAGCCGAAGACAATAAATTTCCCCAGCTTGCTTGCGGCTCTTGGATTCCCAATCCAATAAGGCTAAGAGCCGCTTCTGCTAAAATATAAGAAGGAATACTTAATACTAATGCAACTAGCGAATACGAAAGTGTATGCGGTAAAATATGCTTAATGATTATTTTAAAATTTCCTAATCCGGCAGATTTTGCCGCGTAAACAAAATCATTCTCCCGCAAAGAAAGCGCCATCCCCCGAATCGTCCGGGCTAAAGAAGCCCAGCCAATCAATGAAAGAATTATTACTACCATAAAATATACTTGTGCCGATCCCCAGTTTACCGGAAAAGAAGAACGTAATACTAATAATAAATAAAAAGAAGGAATCATCATGATTATTTCACAAACACGCATAGTAAAATTATCAATTTTACCGCCAAAGTAACCAGAAATTCCTCCGACCAACAGTCCAATGGAAAAAGAAATCAAACCAGCAACAACCACTATAGAAAGCGATATCCTTCCTCCGTAAAGAATCCGAGAAAATAAATCTCGGCCTCTTAAATCTGCACCCAACAAATAAATTTTACCCTCATCCGTTCCAAACAAATGCCGATTGCAATTCCAAATCCCGAATAGCTTATATTTGAAACCTTTAGTAAAAAACTTTACTGGATATATTTTGCTCTTATCTTCAGAATAAATACGCTGATAATATTTATTAACCACGCATTTTTTTCCGTAAACAAACGGTGTAAACTGCTTGGCAGAAAAATTAAATAAATGAATTTTTGTCGGCGGAGAGTAAGAATTCAGAACATCATCCTGATCATAGTTGTAAGGCGCAAAGAAAGCAGCAAAAATTATCCCCAGATAAAGCACAGATAAAGTAACCAAAGAAACTGCTCCGGCTTTACTCTTAAAAATTTTTTTCCAAATATTCATTCTGTTTACCTATCTGTTTTAACTAAGTTAAAACAGATTTTTATTTACTTACTCTTTCTATAGACTCTAGACTATCAACTATAAACTTTCCTATTTTCTGTCGTCCTTTCGCCTGTCGTCCCATCACCCCTCGAAAACTTCTCCCTTCTAATTTTTACCCTCTTCTTTCTCCATGCTCTCTGCTCGATGCACTTTGCTTCTCGCTACCCCTTAATCCTTACCGCTTAATCCTATTTATTGCCCCATGGCTACTCTAAAATTAGCTTTTCTCGTGTCTTATCCGCGGATCAAAAATTCCTAATAAAATATCGGCTAATAAATTTCCAAAAACAAGTAAAACTCCCCCCATAAGTATCGCCCCCATAACAAGATACAAGTCTTGAGACTGAACCGCTTCCAACATTACCGTACCTAAACCCGGCCAGCCTAAAATAATTTCTACCAACGCTGCTCCACTTAATAAAGCTGAAAATTGATACCCAAAAATAGTAATTAGCGGATTTACTGCATTTTTTAGTGCATGTACATAAACAATCCGCCACTTAGAAATTCCTCTTGCTTTGGCTCCTAAAATATACGGTGAGCCTAATACTTCCAACATGTTAGCACGTAATACTCGTTGCAAAGAACAAATGCTACCAATGGATAGAACTAAAGTCGGAATTATTAGATGTTTTCCTAAATCTAAGATCTTACCCAAAAAAGTAAATTCATCAAATCTAACTGAACGCATTCCGCCTAAAGGAATCCAGCCGGTAAACGTAGCTAAATAAAGAAAGATAAACGCTAAAAGGAAAGAGGGAACAGATATTCCTAAATAAGAAAAATAAGAAAGAAACTTATCAATAAATTTTCCTTTCTTTAGTGCAGAGACCACTCCCAAAGGAATAACAAATATCCAAGTAAAAATTAATGCAGACAACGAAAGAATAAAAGTATTAAACAAGCGTGAGGTTATTACTCTGAATACTTCTGTTTTGTGGGAAAAAGAATAGCCAAAATCACCTTGAAGCACATTTTTTAGCCAGACTAAATATTGAATAGCAAACGGTTTATCCAGGTGAAATTTTTGTTCGTATATTTTTACAGTATCCGGAGAAATTTGCGGATTTAGTCTTAGACTATCGAGAAAATCACCCGGAGCAATCTTGATCAAGAAGAATGTAAGAAATGTTACCCCCAATAAAAGCGGTAATAAAAACAACAACCTTCTAAATATAAACCGACACATAATTGATAGACACTAAACAGAAATTTTCTTAGGCAAGTGCCTCTAAGGGAAGATTTAAACTTTTATTAAAAGCGATTCCAGCCCGATAGCCAGTGGCTTCCTTTCGGCACCAGCAAATTTTTCCGGCTAAAGATAAAGGCGCTATTTTTTTAGTAATCAGGTTAAGCTGCATTTCAAATCCCTTAGCTAGACGTTCAAACAGAAATAATCCGGCACCAGTTGTAGATATGTCATAGCACTTGGTTCCTACTGCCTTATGATTGCTATTGTTGTAGTCTCCCAGAAGAGCGCAAGGAGTTCTTTCAAATAACCTGCGATTCTTCAATCCTTGAATATTCATTAATCTACCTCCTTTATAACTTTATTTTATCACATCAATATTTTTTTTCTACCAAATTATTAGATATTTGACTTATGTTTACTGAACATTTATTGGTGCACCATAATTGCTCTCAACACCTAATCCGCACCCATTAATTCTCAGCGCAGCTTCTGGATGATAATCTAAGTCAACTAATGTCGATCTTGCAATTTCCTCCCCATTACTGCGAATAATAACTTTTCCACTCTTGAATGTCTCTATCTGAGGAACGTTATCCTCTGGAATAAAATCCCGGTTCTGTATTCTCATATAAGAAGCCCTAACATATTTGCCATTAAATGCCTGCTTAAGCCTGTTGATAAAATCCCTGCTTTTATTATAAGAATCATGATTGCCTATCGTATGTGACTCTACCTGCCATTCGTGCCTCCCTATCTCTTGAGTTGCTTTAGCAAAAATATCCCAATTAATTTCTCCTAAAAAATTATTTGGACCGTCTCGATAAATATAAATTCTTTGAATTGCACTGTTTAAAGCTGAAAAGATATTTCTATACCTTTCAATATAATTTTTTCGGACTTGATTAAATATTTCTGGCTGTTTACCCCGATATGCTATCGCGCGGATAATGTCATACTTAAGAGTTCCTAAGCAAAGATGAAAAGAAACATTAAAAATACGATTCTTTAGTTGCGGATATTCATTTACCAAATTGCAAATATTTCTGGCAGTCTTTTCTGAACGACAATCACTCAATTCAAAGCCTCTTGTTGTCACATAAAAAAACATATGCGGATATCGTCGTACAGTAAATTCAATTAGTCCGTCTAAGGAACTCTTAAAAAACGGATCATACCACTGAAACGGTTCATTATTATGCCAAAAATTAAATTGCGCTGCTGGGTTCTCTTCAATTACCAACTTGATAATCACCGGTAATGGATAATTAACTGCTTTTGATTTTACATTTTCCTGTAGACAAAATTGACAAGGATCAATACATCCAAACCCTAAAATCCGCCAAACATCAATATTCTCAAGATTAAACCAACCAAACCAGTTATATCTTCCATTGTCCGTAAGACTTATTCTTTGAGGATCAGGCATTAGCTCTGTAATCTTTTTTGCTCTTCTGATCTCTTTTGACCTAATATCCGGCTTATACATAGCAGCTATTGACTCATTAACCCACGCTTGAATCATCTTCCCGGAACTACTAAGAATATCCTGATACGCAATGAACATGTTTCTCATATTGTATAAATTACCGAGAATACTACTTGTCACTAAATTAGAACTTGCGGATACAGAAGAAGATGAGTAATTAGACACATCAAAATCAGCAAGCGTTAATTTTCTTATCGAAACAACTTTGGAACAATGACTTATTGTCGAGCTAACCCTGGATTCTCTTACTGAACCCAATGCTAAGTTCGAGTAGTTTAGCGGCGAGGCAGAGATAATTTTTATCGGTCGTAAAACATCTATGCGCGGATATTGGGTTAATTTTATCTGGTCCGTCTTAGAAAAAAGTTTCTTCTTAAAAACTCTAGTTTTAGGTGTTTTACGATGTATATTTGTCTCTAACAAACATCCCTGCTCAGAAATCTGCTTACGCATTAATACCCAAAATTCTTCTACTCTTGCTAAGCCACCACAATATCCGGGATAGTTAACATAAATTACGTTAAATATTTTTTTGTAATCAAAAATATCACAAACTAAAAAATTAATTTCTATAACTCTGCTATTTAGCCACGGGGCTTTTTTGATGTTTCTTTTAAAAGATACCTTAAGTAGCAATTCCATGTCTTCAACCGAAATAATATCTACCCCAGTATTTTTGTAATCAATAATAGCCTCATTATGATATTGAAATTGAGATAGTTTATTTTGCATCTGACGCTGCAATAATGACATATCGTCGGGCCCATAATATCGAAATGCTCCACTAACACCTTCACCGTCATCTTCCTCTGGTTTAAAAACAGTTGCTGCATTCATTTCATCCGGATCCAAAACATCGACATACATCAACATCTTAAGTTTTGGAAATAATCTCGCCAACCAAACCATACTTTCTAAATCCAATTCGCTGGCAGGATAATAAACCGGCCCTGTAAAATCCATAAAAGAATCCACACTTATCAAAGAGCGTTCTACCTCTCCATCTTTTTCCGCCGGAAAGCTCGAAGAAACAGTGTTACTTCGTACTAACAACTGTGCATTCAATTTCATTAGCCTCTTATATTCAGCCAGATTATTAATCCTTTGCCTCTTGCTACCATCTATTGACGAGCTGGTAAAAGCTGTTTTATTTTCTTTATTTCGTACAGATTTCATAATCGATTTTCTAGCATCCTCTATTCTTTGATAAATTATATTTTCCAGCTCTTTGTTTCTCGCAATTATGCGGTAACTTTTAATAAAAGCTTCCAGCTTATTAACCCACGGTACATCTTCAATGGCAGTAGCGTATTTGCGTTCCAAAAAATATAAACTTACAAATTTATTAAAAGCCTCCTCTCCTTTCCAAATTAGAGGTTTAAGCTGGTTATCTACCTTCACAGGTGCCAAACATCTTAAAAGCCCTCTGTGAAAATCTAGGTCCGCCTGAGTCAATTCATAAGTAAAATCGCCGTTTATTTTAATTAAACCAAAATCAAAATCGCTTTCTTCTAAGGCATCACCTCTAGCTGTAGAGCCGTGTACTATAATACCGATGATGTTAGGATTAAGGTGCTCTTTTAAAAATATTCTTACTTTCCTGATTCTTTTTTCACTTATACTCACCGGCGAGGCGACAGACGTTAATGTCTGTGCAATTACTTCTTCTATTTCCGTCGACAAACTGGAACTAAAAACCAGAGATGATGAAGAAAGAGGATCATCTGTACCACGGAAGTTCTGAACAAATATTCTCCACGTAGATGGTTTAACTTGAAAAATTCCTAAAGACATTTCTCTTTTGATTACTATAAGACTATTAATTTCGCTGCTTTTTTGTTCTCTGTATTCGATAATCTGACACAAAAATTTCATTAATTCGGTCTCTTTCTTACTGAAACGAACAGCAGGTTCAATCATCCGGCTGAGCAAATCTATATTTTTTATACCGATATAATTAATATTTACCCTACAGCCGTTGAATAATGCTATTAAGACTGCATCGGCATGTTTCCATAATTTTAACAGTGCCGGAACCTTTACCGAAAGCATTCGCTCAATATTGGCTACCTTCCATACTGGATACCCTAGTTCAGCAGCCACATTTTTTCTATCTACCGGAGGAAATTCCGTACGCTTTTGCAGTATTGTTCTTTCGAAATCACTAAGCCGGCTTAAAATAATACCTTCCAATTTTAATACTCTTAAATCATCTGCGGCATTTATAAGTTTCTGGCGCCAATTTTTATTAACAGGCGAGCTAGTGCTCTTCGGTGAGGCAGCGGTAGCAACAGAAAGAGGAGAATCAGGCGACGATCCTTCCAAAGACAAAATTATTCTAAATTTATGGAAGAGCTCATCGAATTTTTGTTTTTCAGGAGCATTACGACAGTTTAATCCGTTTTCAAATTCCGGTTGCGTCAGAAGACAGGCAACGATATTCATTGCCTCAACAACTGCTTCCTTAGATCTTGTTTTGCTCTCGATAACCAATTTAATTTGCTCACTATGAGAAATTTGAAAAGTATAGCACTCTATCGGTTTCTCAAAATTCAACTCCTGTTCATCCCAGAGGCGAACGATTCGTAAACTGATGTCTTTTTCCTTAAAGCGCCCATACACTTCAATTAATGTGCTTATAACCCGCAGGAAGCTGGTTAATCTAGGGTTATAATTTAAACCAAAGGCAATAATACGCGACTCCTTAAATTCCTCGTTTAATTCTAACGACGAAGTGTTTATTATACTTTTTACTATCTCAGACGGCACAGCAGAGAAATCCACAAATTCATAGCCAACTCCGTCAATTGTGATTTTATCTTGAGAGCTCATTTTAAAACCATATTTTTTACTCATCGTTTCCGAATAATCTTGGAAATTAATTTCCTCTTTTTCGCTTTTAAAATAAGTTATTGGATCTCTTTGAAACCCGCATCTTTCATACATAGCGATAGCTATTTTATTCTCTTTTCTTACTCCTAATTTTATCCTTTCTATATTATATTCTACAGCCTTCAAGGCGGCGATTTTCATCATCATCTTTGCAAAACCTTTATTCCTGCGTTCCTTCTCTACTCCCATAAAAGTAAACCACAAGGCATTGGGATGACGCGGAGATTCTTGAGTCAAAAGATATCCAATAATTACTCCGGCGGCATCAACAAAGGCTAAATTGAAATCTTTGGAATCATTTTCGATCTCATCTTTTATATACTCTTTTGTCATCAGCATTTCTCCGTCTTCAACCGCAAAACGCATGCTAAGCTGTAGAATTTGTTCTAAAACACTTTCCGGGTTCTCTGAGTAAATAATTTTCATGCTGATGATTTTGAGGCCAAATAAATATTCATTACTTTTAACCGCCGAAGAAGAAACCGGATTATTTGAACCATAGACAAATTCGCTTGTTTTTTTTCGCAGGTACTGCGGGAAATAAAAGGAGGTATCCAACAAAGATAATTCTTCTTCTCCTCTAGTCAAACAAGAAATAACCGCCAGTGAGGTAATAGCTTCTTTCTCTGCTTTCATAATTGAAGAACTGACTTTTTTAGGCAAAAGTGTTCTTACTTTAGCTTTTCCGTTTGAATGATGACCAATATTTTCAATAACCTCTATTTCCTTAAAAAGTTCTCCAAGCCATTGCTTTAAAAATGCACAGTTAAAGTTTATATTTGCTAATCGTCCTGAAGAAATTTTAAGTTTTTCTTTTCCTGATAAAGATGGTAAAGTTATGATATTTTCATGTATTTTAAAAATAATCTTATGCGCACTTAATAATACCTCTCTAATTTCTTCAAATGTCCGTAAACTAATAAGATTTTTCATTGATAACTGCATTAAACCTTTACGGAAAAAAATATGCTCACGATTTTCTTGCCCGCTAAACGCTAAAGTTAGGTCTAACTGATTCTTCCATTTTGATAATTCGCTCGTAAGTAACACTTTTGCTTTTTGCAATTTTTCTTTTTTCAATGTACAAATTGGAACATCTTTTTCTACAAAATCAGGTAAATTCATAATTTTGACAGTAAATTCTACTGTAGTTTTAAAAGGCGCTATAGAGCTTACCGCATACTTTAGACAACAAGGCAACTCATAAATTAATCTAGCGAATTGCGCTAATCCATACCTAAAATCATCATCAATATCTTGTCTGTTTTTTTGAATCTTTTCACTTAATAAATAATCCGGACCTTGTTTTGCATATTCTTTCTGAGTTGAAAGCAACCATTGATAATCAGTCTGACTATTTGCTTTTTGAATAAATTCCGCATTTAAATATACCGGTGCGCATTCTGTACTATTATCCAAAACAAAAAATCCGGAAAGTGAATACGCTGCACGCAAATCTAAATTTTTTCTTACTGCATCGTGAAATATCTCCGCCAAAGTATATGACAATAAATCTGCGATTTGCTCTTTAAACAAAGATAATCGGAAAAAATATAATAGCCAATCATATGTCTTTTGATAAAATATATTGTAATCATCGGTACGACCGGAAATAGGCACAACTACAGAAAAAAGCTCTGTATTCCTAATGGCCTCCCAATCTGGTGAATTAAATACTATCTCTACCGATGAACTTGAAACATTCTCTTCCAATCTTTCCTTTACATTTACATTCTTCGAATGCCCATTACCCAAACATCTAGATAAAAAACGTATTATGTAATTTTTATACTCGGATTGATCACTACAAAACGTAACTAGACAACTGGAAGGCCAATTTATTGAATAGCCAGAAGACTCATCCAACGCAGTTCGTAAACGCCTTGAACTGGTTATTCCATTGACTTCAATACTTTTTAGCGAATCATCTATTTTCCTATAAGCAGTATTTCTCCAAATTATATTTTTACTCTTTGTTGTGCTTATCTGTCTAAAATTATATTTCTCACCTTCCTCATTTACATTTTTCCAAACAATTCGGCTTATTTCTTCCGCCCAATATTTTAGACAATTAAGATTTTGTTTATACTGGTCAAAGCTTGCATTAGAGCTTATAACTGCTAGCCCCACACCGTAATATAATATTGGGCAAGGAAGAAGACCTTCTTTTGTAATTGCTATACCCAAATTAATTGCTGATATAAACCATTTATCCGGATATTTTTTCGTAACCTTTTCTACCTCCGGCAATACCCGCATATAAGCATCTGTCCAGGGTATGCCTTTATATTGCAAAGTCTTAATTAATCTTTGTGCTTCTTTGTGACACCTGTCAAACGATAAATCAGATGAACCAAATCCTATTGTTTTAAGTGAAGAGCTGGATTTTTTCCGGCTATCTTTTTCGATAAATTCAATACTTTTAACATCTATTATTTCACAGGACTTAAATGGCAAACTTTCTCCGGCAGACAAAATCAAACGCTTGCTACTTAATGACTTTATGCATCCTTTTTTTTCCTTTCCTATCTTCACATCAATAACTATTAAATTGCTTTTTGGCTGCTTTACTCTAAAGCATTTAAGCGAATAATGATTAATCGCTCTACTTACCGGTAAAGCCAACCTCCAACCAAAATTAAACAACGCAGAGCTACTTACTTCTAAGCCATCTAAACAGTTTCCAGCCGGAATCAATCCAGCTTCCTTTAATAGTTCCCGGGAAGAAGCCGCTTTAGCGCTTACCAATAACTCTCTTAAGCCACAAGCCAAAATAAATTTGTTCCTCCTGATTTCGGGTATCACATGAAACCCTTCTCCGATAATATCCTTTACTACAGCATCCAATATTTTTGTCACTTTTATCCGATTTTCTTTTTCCCAAAAAAATATTTCATCATCCGCGTTGATATTCTCTTCACCAAAGCAAATTCTGGTTACTTCTCTTACCGCAGTTTTTCTATTCTTTTTCCAGGAAGACATCATCATTTGAAAACGTTTTTTATTTATTATTTTGCCATATTTTTTTCTTTGTTCCTTGGCCCAATCTGCTTGTCCATATTTTTTTAATAAGAGAGAAACCGCTGTGCCAGACACCTTCAATTCATAAGCTATAGCGGCAACAGAACCTTTGTGTCTGATAATCAATTCCTCCATTTTTTCTTTTGTAATATCAGAAAGCCGTCCCTTTTTTTTCGAAAATGTGTTTAGATCAATGCCATGTTTTTTAATTTTCCGGTAAAATTGAGCAGGAGAGATACCAAAAATCTTTGCAGCTTCATTCCTGACTCTTGTTTTTCTCAAAGCATTTTCAATTTCTTCTTTTTCATTAGCGGCTTGTTCTTTTGATCCTTGTTTTTGACCAAAATCCTTATAATCTTCTTTATCCATTGGAGAGCTAGAGTTATCTGCAAATGCGCTAGAAATTATTTTTTTAAACACAATAAATGTCATTTGGGGATTGCTTTCTCTTCCGCCTTCATCTCTAATCGCAAAAGATTCTGAGAATCCCTGCCTAGCAAAAAACACCTCACTTTTCGGCTCTACCGGACATCCTCCTTCAACCGATATAACAGTAAACCCGCATTCCTTTGCGTAGCGTTCAAGATTCACATACAAAATATCGCCGATACCTTTGCCCCAAAGAGAAGAATCAAGTTCAAAATAATCTATAGAAAATCTCCAAGTCAATCCATAAAACAGTTGTACTCTTGTGCGATAGCCGTCATGTATTATGCAGCTCTTGACGCCTTTCCGGCCTAAAAATTCATTAATATATGGCGGTAGCGGCTCCCTATTGTCTGCAAACCGAGATATTGTAATCGGCAACATACTAAGCGACCTGATAAATATCTTAACCAATTTAGTTTCACCCGGGATATATAAAGAAATACTATTTTTGTATTCATCTGCCGACTGGGCTATCATGAAGGCGCTAGAATCTATCGATAAAATATCAGCAATCTTTTCAAGAGGGAGAATATCCATGGGAGAAATTGATTTTAAAATTAATTTTTCAGGATCTTTTTTAGATAATAACAATATAAAATAACTTCTTAAATAAGGTTCAATCCTGTCTATGGCAGCCTTAATATCATAACTGTTGGCCTTATCCAGTAATTGCATAAAATTAGAGTAACCTGGCTCATCCCTTCTGCGTAAAACTTTAATTTCTGTGATTAATTCATCCGATATACTAACCGGCAAACTAGAGCTACAATAGTCAGCATTTACAACTGAAGATGCGCTTTCAAAAAAAATAGGCCATTCTTTTTCTTTAGGATAAAGAGCGCTTAAGCCAATCGGATCGCCTCTAAAATTTAATCCTCCTCCACTATTTACTTTAGATAAAAGATCTTCTTTGTCTGTCGATTTAGGATCGTCTAATGAGCCGTAAACAATATTTTCAATAGCATTGCAGAAGGTACGCACGAGAACGGCATCAGTAACAGCGCTTATCCCCAGTAATGTCTTAGTATTAAAACGAATATTTTTCTCCCACACTAAATCAGCAATAAAATGCATAACCGTTTGGCCTATACCCTCCCCTCGATATTTCCTTTTAATATAAAAACGTCTAAGAACTACTAGAGTTTCACGCACCCAATATTCAAGGTCACCTACTGAGGTTGAATTAACCCAAACCTTGCATATTCCCGGCCAATTACCATTATTAGTTTTTTTAAGTATTATTTGATAATGATGATTACGGATATTAGGTATACTTATTTCCTTAATATCTATCTTGCTGGCAGAATAATTTACTCCTCTAAACACTGCAGAGCTAGAAACAGCCTTTCCATTCTTCCAGCCCGAATAAACAGATTTACTAACGCTATCACCACATTTGGGAATAGCTATTTCTTCAGGCGGAGAACGTAAATGACGATAGGAAGCGCGGTTGGCTGTCTCGATAAATTCTTCATTGAAACATAAACGTTCAACTACATTATATATTTTTTTAACATTGTCATCGGCAGATAGCAAATCACCAACCACTATCCTTATTCGCTTTAGCGTCATAGCCGGATCAAATTTAAGATTTTTTCCAACCTTATGTTTTCTTGAAGTATCAATGCTACCATCAATAATATCAGCGATGATTAAAATCAACCAAAATAACTTATTCTGCGAAGATACCCATTTCCAATTAATCGCCTTCAAACGATTATGCCAAAAAATAATCTGCCGTTCGCCATGTGGAAGCTGAATGCCAAAATGTTTTTCCAGTATAACAACTGTATACCGAGAATGTTTTCTGGCTAGCCTTCTTTCTTTTGCATTTTTGTCCCAAATTTCTGAAGATAAGAAAAGGTGAGAAATATTTTTGTTTCCCTTGCCAATATCATGTGCGCAAGCAAGATATTTTAGACAACATAACTCTTTCTGAGCTAAACCGACTACATTTCCTATTTGCCCAACTAGTCGAATAACATTCCTTGTGTGCCGCCGGGACCCTTTAGGTACTAATTTAAAAACTTCCTCTTTATTTAATTCGGTAAAAGATTTAACCGGCCGATTATTTATCGCTGAAGAACCAACAATAGTTTCTTTGTTTGTGCAAACATAATCGTTATAATTTTTGTAATTTATAGATGAGCTGCTCATGCCCCAATAATCAACACCCGTAGATGATAAAGACTTGTGATTCTGTAATTGGCTTATATCATTTTTTAACGGTTGTGATAAATATGGCCATAGCTTATGAATAAAATAATCAAACCAGCCATTTCTTTCTTTATATAACTTTTCAATAAACGGTAGCCCGTCATTATTAATTGGCAACTGTTTAGAAAAGAGATGCGGAATAAACAACTCTGCGGTTCTTTGAGGATGGTCCTCCATTGCCTTTTTTAAAATTAAAAAAGCATAAACATAATCATGCCTTCGGTTACGATCTAAAAGCAAACCCATTATAAAATCAATTTTCTCTTCCAAAACAGGCAAAAGAAAACCGTTTCCTAATATTTTTTCGCCAACCTTATAGAGAAGGTTGGGGTCAAATTCCTCTGGACTAAAAAATTTAGTTAACATTTTGATTTCCTCAACGTTAGCGGAATTAGCGGTTTTAAATTCTTCCTCTGGTTCTTCTTCCGGTTCTTTTATTGATACTCTAGCAAGCTTTTCCTTCCTGCAAGAAAGATCTCCCGGATTAAAATCATGAACGCGCTTACTTATTAATTTTCTTACCAATGCTCCGAGATCTTTTTCTCCCTCGCCGAATAAACCAAAAAACACTGTCGGCCCAAATTGTTTTACTGTTGCCGGTAAATTCACTCTCAAGGCATCTTCTAAAGCTTCTAAACATCCAGACGTTAGTGGATATATAATTTGTTTTACATTGCAAATATAAAAAAGAATAATTTTCTTCGTTTTTTCGACATTACCGGGTAAAAATACTTTAAAAGCTTCCTTTATATCTCTGGCAGAATGTTTTCTAGAAAAATAAACTTTCAGGAAATCTACACTAAATATTTTGGTAATGTACGGCAAGCTCACGGCAACTGTAACTATGTCTTCAGTAGAAATCATATCTTGCCGTAAAACATAATCTGCTACCGGCATCATGCTATCGCCTCGATTCCATTTCTTGCGAATGCCCAATTTGTTGCGTATTCTCCGGTTACAGCTACTCATTGCATTCATCAACTTTGCGTCACGCGACCTTACATATTCACTATCGATACCAAAAATCTGCTTTATCAAACATTTTTTCTCTCCAACAGTTAATTCTATTTTAGAATATTTCTGCACAAATCTTTCATATTTAGAAACATCATATTTTATATATCCACTTTCTGCTGCTATTTTTGCTGCCTCAACTAGGCCCCATCCAGATTTAATTAAACCAGAATTAACTTTTAATTTTTTGTATATCTGTCTGACATGGTTATTCGCCACAGAATTTACAGTTATTTTAAATTTATCAGCTAATATCTGGTACGTTCGTGAAAAATTCCGAACATCAAGTTCTAAATCTAAAATTAACTCTAAAATATCTTGCTGTTTCGGAGATAACGGGTTTCGGATAACTTCTTCTAAAAAGCTAATATTACCCGGCTTTATCCAATGGTTCGCCATGGCTACTCTTAATGCTTCTAGCCGAACAATAGGCCTGCATCTATCCCAAGATTCTCTTTCTGAACTAATCAATTCTAATTTGCGGAATTTTTCAAAAATAACATTTAAGTAATAACTAGGAATTTTTCTTCCTTTAGCAGCATTCTCTAGGTATACCTGTTGGCTAGATGTCAATGGGTTAGTATTTATCTTTACTGCCGATATTGGTTCCGGTTCTTTGCCAGAAATAATACTTATTGAGCTACTGCTTTTTAATAAACGACTTTCTCTGTTGTAGTACCAAAGTGGAACAATATTACTATCTGTATAGTTAACATATTTATCTAAAACTTCTATATCCTTTTTCTGCCATTGTCGCCTAAACGGCCGTTGATAGTGTTTCTTTAAATTTCCTTGGTCCAGTCTTATGCCGTCTCTTAAATATATACTCTTTATAAATTTTGGAGTCGAAGCGTAAAAATCGTAAATTCCCTCTTTATGCGCGGCTGAAATAATATGCTGAACTGCCGAAATAATCCAGCGCAAAAGGAGATTACGCATTTCTGGATTCATCCGCCGCAGCCATATGTTTGATTGCACCTCCAAAAACATACCACTGGCTAATTTTTCTATTTCAATAGAATTATTCAGGAAAAAAATAATTTGGCCTAACGATCCAGAAGGAGCGACAAAGGGATCACCGACCGGTTTGTTTAACGCCCTTAGAAAAAATAGCCTACGCACCTCTCCAACCTCAGGATAAATTACATACCGCAGACAATTACTCTTATCCGGAACAATTTGCATCCAAAGTTTTTCATTATTAAATGAAAAAGCCGCAAAGGGATCTTTTCGGATTAACTCCCTGATAATTTCACCAATATGGCTAATTTCTCTTAAACTTGATGTATATCTACGTTCAATCGACGAGCTAGAACTGTTATCGCAATTAGAAGAAGATTTTCTCGAAATAATAGATGTTTCTATAGCTAAAGATTTTTCTAAATCTCTAACTATTACGTCGATATTATAGATCACATTAATCAGGAATAAATATGCAGCCGCAGGCAATATAACAAAAAACAACACCATTTCTGGAAGACCAAAACAATACACTATTACAGCACGTCCATCAAGCGTATCAACAAATTTCATCAAACAAGAAAATGTTGTAAAACACCAGATAAATATAACGGAGGAGAATATTTTTCTTATGCATTGAGTAAACTCTTCCACAATTTTTCTATTCTGTATTCTTTCTTTAAAATCTACTCTACACGCGGTCGTCTGATTGCCGATATACGCAGTCTTACTATAGCGGCAACTAAGGTCTTCCTTGACTGTCTTAAAAAACTGCTCTCTGTATTTTTGGTTCCACTTGAAACAAAAAGTAGCCCAAACCATAAAAATAATAGTTTTTGATATTATCTTTGCTGTCTGCCAAAAAGGAATTATCCCCGCTCCTAATAATAGCTGCCAGAGTATCTTAGCCTTTCTATCAGGATTTATGTTTCCGTACATTCGAGCAAGGAAAGTTTCAGCGATGATAGACTCCGGATTATTTTGATTATATTTGAAAGCAATATTTTTGTCTTGATTTACTGGCGAGCTTGCCCTGCCAAAAGACAAGCGAAAAAATCTGGCGAGACTGTAGCTGCATTCAGGGATAACTATCTTTTTAGGCGGAGAACGTAAATGACGATAAGAAGCACAGTTAGTAATTTCAATAAATTCTTCATTGCAACATAAATGTTCAACTACCTTTAATGCTGAACTAGAACCCTTTTTTTCCTCATACTGCAAAGTTCCTTTTTTCTGTTTAACTTCTGAAACAGCAGAAATAGAAAAATGTGCAATCAACTCTGGATGAGCAATAATATGCTCACCTATTTTTGCTAACCCAATTTTAAGGCATTTCTCGACCTCCTCAACGTCGACATTAAATTGCTGAGAAAGATCTTCCGAATCTCCGGAATATTGATTAATTTCACTTAATAAAATTTCTAACCAAGCAGAAGAAATATTTTTTTGCTGATAAAGTTTTCTTGCAACATCTGAAAAAATATTTTTCCTTAGGTCTTCCCTTTCTTCTTTTTGCTTTATTGATCCATTTTGAGCTTTTTCAGAAAAAATAATGTTATCTTCCGGATTAAGCTGATGAAGATTATTTCCAAAACCAGAGGCTATGTCATTAACACCCAATATCTCCTGCTTTGTAATTCGGCTAGAATCACCATATGCCGGCGCATCAATACTCACAGAATGGTAATTTTGGTTTTGATAATCCTTCCTTGTCATTTTTAATATTTGTTCATATCGCTGTTTTATAAACTTACGCGCATGTTCCGGAAATCCGTTTTCGCTTTGATAATCCGGAGTATAACTTTTTAAGGCTTCGTATAAAGCCGTTGTTCCCTCTTGAATACATTGCCTGCTACAATACCGATAACGATATTCCTTAGCAATTTCTTCAGCAATTGAAAGATGCGCTTGAACAAAATAACGAGCCGCTTGCTTACCTAAACTAATATTTGACTCTGAATGGTTAACCCTGGCATTCAATACCAAAACTACTAACTGCCGATATGTATAATCCTGACTTAACAGCTCCTCAACCTGCTTCGGTAGAGAAAAATCAGTACTTTTGGTCAGCTCTTTCATAAAAACTTGAGCAGCTTTAACCTCTCTATCCAATGGCCCACAATGACATAAAAGATATTTTTCCGGAAATTCAGCACGAAACATTCTGTCTAAAAAGGATTTTTTAAGATGAGGGTATTGCCTATATAACTCGCAAATCCAAGAGTAATAATATCCTTTAAGAATAATATTTATTACCAAACTATCAGAAAAATCAAACTCTCTTTTAAGCCTAGAGACATCAAATACTAAATTATCCGATAATCGGTCAAGCCAGTTTTCCCGACTAAACACCTGCCACCTGTGTGACTCAACAAGCGCACATTGTTGCAAAGTCAATGATCCATTTTCTCTAAAACGCTCTAATTTATTTTTTACTTTTCCATTTTTAGTATTAAAAAATCCGGAAATAATCTTTTCTCCTAATTCTATAATTACACTTTCTTCTAAAACTCCTCCAAGCTTCCCAGATATTCTTTGAACAATCTTTTCAGACAAACATTTTTTCAATTCTGAATTTTCTCTCACACTGGCTTTTTTACGTTTTTGGTATAAATACATTAAATTATTATTTTGAAAATCAGTTATTTCTTTGCTAGCAGTCTTGGCAATTTTTTTTATTTCCTTTCTTGCTTCTACTATTCTATACACCGCCAGAGACACTCCTTTATTTCTTGCCCCAGAATAAATCGCCTCACTTAAATTATCATTTTTAAGTTGATTAAAAATTAAATCTACTAATTCCTGTAGTATATGATACTTAACCCCAAATTCTTTTTTTAAGCCATTTAATATTTCATTATTCGGACGTGCTTTTACTAATTGTTCGATTTTTTTTCGGATAATCACGGCCTGAACAAAACTTACATCCCGATAAATATCTTTTTCTAAAGCAGATAACGACTCCTGCATCTTTTGATATGCCACCTTTTTCTCCTGAAGAATTCTCCCACAGGATTCAGATAGCATAATAATATTTCGATTGATATCTTTCTGTGTTAGCTCCCTTTGAAAAAATAAGTGATAAGTCAACCTAATCGGAAGCCCTTCCTGTCGGCTTAAACCGACTACCCTTTGCTTAAAGCTTTGTGCATTATTGCCTCGGATATACCAATTCAAAGCAATGTATACAGGTATTGCGTATGTTTTAATTAGGTATTTTGCTTCTTTAAGCAAATCCTCTAAATATCCATCTGTAATCTTGCTGCCCCGTTTAATCAATATTATTTTTATGAAATATTCAGGCAATTTTGTTTTTCGATGCAAATAATTAATCCTTTGTGGCCTTAGTTTTTCCAAAATTTCTCCCGGATTGCTATACCCATGAATAACCTCCAACAACTCAGTTTTAGTCAAGCAGTATTCATTCATAATGCTTTTAAATTCCGGATATAAATACCCCCTAACTACTAAAAATAAAGCTTGCCGGGGAGTAACCAGTCCATTCTGCAATGATGGATCCAAATACAAAATCATATTTTGTTTTATCCGTTGAGCAACATCTTTAGGTTTAAATTGATTGGTAAACGCTTCGGAAGCATATCTTCCAATATTCAGTAGCATATTTTTCTGCTTTAAGGTTATAGTGTTACATTGGGTTAATTTATTTAATTTACGAACGAAAACTTCATTGTGCTCCCATTTCCTCCCAGTAATAAATTCTAATAATCCGTCTATTATTTCGTTTCTTTCCGCTGGAAGGAAAAATACTCCTATTTCATCTTCCAGATGCCTTCGAAATATCATTCTATTCCCATCTGCTCTAGCGCGAGGCATGATTAATTTACCTAAGTATTTTTCCGGATCCTGATTACACATTGACTGAACAAGCTCACTCTTTGTAATTCCATACTTTCGATATTTATTTTTTAAATCACATGCTGCTTGCTCAGAAAACCCTCTTTTTAAAATAAGTTTAACTTGTTTCTCCGTAAACTTCTGTGAAGAGTTTATCAATACTCTATACTCTTCCGCTATCCTTTGAGAAAATCTTTCCCAATCAATGTATTTTCTTTTAATCAAAAGACGGCATTCTTTTTCTGTTAAGAATCCGTACTTTTGAAAAAAACGTAATCGATATTTTAATTTTCGAGAATCCACAATCTTGGAACAGACAGCATAAGAAACTGCAATGCAAATATCCTGAGAGATACCTTCTTTTTCCAAGAACCCTTTGAGAGCAGAAAACCTATCCTGCCAGCTAGGCAAATGTTCTTCCTCTTTTCCGTTAACCCGTGACAAAATACTACTTGGTTTTTTCCGAGTCGAGAGAATAACACTTACTCTTTTTAAAGAATTATCCTCTGTGAAAGCATTTTCTATATCTTTAATAGTCAATTCGTTATCATTAATTCTTACCCGCAGCCTGCTTAAAGAAATTCCATTGGCAATTAAAAACACTACCAACTTTGGACTTAAATTGGGATAATTTTTATAATATTCTAGCCGCTGTTTATAAAAACGTTCGGCGATTAAAGAAAAACCAGCTTTTCGAAGTGTTCTTAATGCTTTTAGCTCCCCGCTGTTTAGAAACCCATTGTAAATAAATTCTGATTGTTTACGTTTAGCTGCGGCCGCTTCCATTCCACGCCAAAGCCCATCAACAATTGTCCAGGCATCTATAGCTTCAAATCCTGCCTGTTCCAAGCTGCTCCGTAATTTTCCGCACATTTCATCCAATGATACATAAAACATATCTTCTTTTCTCTTCTTAAGGCTTACAGCTTTAACCGCAATTACCCGGGGATCTTTTGCCCTAGACTGCTTCCGAATATCTTGTTTTAGGTTATACTCTAAACGATTTCCCCGGATATCTAAAATCGGGTTCCCTTCTCTATCCCTGATAAAAATAACACTATCCGGTTTCCCATCTATTATCCTTACTTCAATTTCACTTCCGGCATCCCGCGGAAATTGAGCGTAAACTTTCCCACCTAAACGCACTTCACCACTCTCTTTTAAGATATACTGTCGGATAACATGGTCGGAAAACTCTTTCAATGCTACATCTGGAATTTCGGAATAAAAAGAATCTTCCAATGCTTCTGTTTTCTGGTTAACAATGAGATAAAATAATTCTTCTTCTTCCGTATCTTCATTAATCACCTTAGTAATTTTTCCGTCTTTTGTTCCTGCTTTTTCGGATATCTGCTCTATTTCGATATTCACACATCCATAAGCCCATTTTCCTAATTTTACCCATTTTTTCCGGGCAAATTCAATTTGCCCATTAGCTTTTGCTGGAAGATACTTAAGTACCAATTTTTTACATTCGGACACCATTTTTCTAAATTCTGATTTAGTAATTGTCTTAGAAAAAGAATTAATTATTTTTTTAGATAAAGCATCTATCGCTAGTGTCAGCTTAATATCCTCTTCATTTTCTAAAAAATAAACCCGACAAATAACCCCCTGTTTAATAAACTCTAAATAGTATTCTGATTTATGTTTGGAAAATTTAGTTGTCTTGCCACCACGGCCGATTTTCACTCTTCCGTCAGAAGCTGATCTTCTCAATATAAATACCTTATCTAAAATTTTTGTATTTTGCTTTAAAGTTTCTTGATCAGATAAAAACCGATAGCCAGTTTCCTGTTCCATTTTTTTAATTATTGATTTAAAGTTTTCATAATCTTTAGCCGTATCTATAGCCGATGAACAAAAAACCGATGTAATGTTTTCTGAATTATCCTTATTTAATAAGGATTTAATTATTTCCTCCTGCTGGTTATCTATTTCTATTTCAGAGCCTTCAAAAAAATATCCACTAATCACTGTTCCGTATTCTTGATTATTAACTTCCTGGAAAACAAACTTAAATCCTGGTAAATTACTCCCCACCCTATGTTTTAAAGAACGAATAATTGCAATTTCTCCGGGAATTTTAATCAAGGTTACTCTCGCCCTCCATACTGACAAACGCAGACAGATTCCGGCTTCTCCGTTTTCTTTGGGATAGTATCCGTTAACCGCTCGTTTAACTGATAGCTTTCTTTTTTCCGCATCAATAAACCCGCATCCATTATCAATTATTGATAATATCGAATAATTACTTTTGTTTTTCGCTGAATTTTCCTGGCGGATTACCATAGCTATTCCTTCAGAAACATGTTGTTCTATGTTTTGCAAAGCACATAATAAAAATGCAGATTCTATGCCTTTAGTAAACCGAAAACAATCAGACCATCGATCGACTTTTATATCTATTCCGGATAAATCAACGTTACGTCCAACAACAATTGCTACCTGTAAATTTTTCATCTGTTTAAGCTGAGATACTTCATCCGAAAATTCATCCCAACACACGCTTTTATCCTGATAAAAAGGAATGTTGATTTTTTGTTGATTGCTATTCTTCAGAAAAAGACCAGATGATGCAACATTGTGTTTATTTAAAAAATACCAAAATCTATCAATAAGCGGAATATAGCATCCTAAAGCATAATCATAGCTAGTAATTCGAGGGTACGTTAAATGTAGTTGTAAATAATCCCTCAAGTATTGATCCGTATTAACATCCTTGGATAGCTTGAATACCTCAACTTTCCGATTCTTTTTCGACCACTCAACACATTCTTGAGACACTTTCAGATTTCTACTATTAAATACACCAACCGGACAACAACCGTTTAAAACATCAATCATTGTGTCAAAAATACTCGAATAATATAATTCCTTTTCTTGTTTATCGCTAACTGTTAAAAATACATGTTCTTCTAGAGTTAACAACTCACTGCGAATAGTAATTTCGCAATTCCAATAGTTAACCTTATGGATATTAACGATAAACCGGCTATCAATTTTTTTATTTAAAAAAGCAGCTAAAATAAAATTACCGTATTTGCAAACAAAAGGATAGCTTCCCGAAAATTCCTGTTCACAATAATCGTGAATAAACGGAAAAACTTCTTCAACATATCTAAATAGAGCAACTACGTGTTTATCAGTGGATAGTGAAGAACTTCCTTTATTTTTTTCTAAGACAATATCGGAATCTTTAGCCTCGCCTATTTTTACTAATTCTTCTAATCGATTTAGTGCTGCTTGCTTATTCCAAAATAAAGAATCAGCTTTCTCTAGAAAAAACGGAGTGCACCCATTTAACCATTCTGTGTTGAGATAATCGCGGGTATTTCTGACAATCCTCCGCGTCCAAGGTTCCTTTTTAAAAACGGCAACAATCATCTCCCGAAATTGTTTTTTCTTCGCAGCAATTATCCTGCACTGGCTCTTGATTCCTTTACCATATGCACTAATTAAGATTTCTTTTTCCCATTTAAAAATACCTTTCGGGAGAACATATTCTAATCCTAAAATATAATTATAAAATTTAGTAAATACAGAATAACAAATAAAGGAAAACGCACACTCCATATCAATCGGTAATAAATTTCCGTTTCCAATAAATAGAAAATTATCCCAAGCTGTATCGGTATGCCCCAATAAATAAAACAATGTAACAATTCTTCCCAGCTGCTCAGCTCGGACATGATTGCTGGCTAGTCCTCCATAATTATCAAAATGCTCATTATCGATATATTCATCTATGGCAAATTTTCCAAAACGGTCTTCTAAAATAGAAAATTCTCCCGGTAAATCATATTCTGCTGCTTTAAATATTCTTCTAGCCTCGACTTCTGCTTCTACTGTCGGGGACGGCCGGTAAACAAACTTTTTTCCTTCTGCTTTTCCATTTTTAAAAGTAATAATTTTTGTCGAATCTGCAATACATTCCTCTTGGCTATCTATATCTTCCAATAATATACGCTCTGCTGCCTTATCAATAACTTTTTCAAATTCTGAAAAACTAACAAGCCTATTGTTATGATTATGCGCTTCCATAGTTAATACTTTTTTACATTTTTTCGGATAGATCTCTTCTCTATTTTTAAAATATGTTTCAAATGTTCCCTTAAATCTGAAATTAATGTCATCTTTGGCCGATGATGCAACAGGTCCAAATGATAATATTTTAAAATAAATATGCTTATCTCCTGCTTCCTGTATACTTTGAACACCTAATGCGCTTTCCGGAATTTTACCCACAAAACAGCCTTGATTAATTTTATCTAAGCGTTCATTAAATATTGCTTCATTTTTGTCTACAGCAAAATGGTAAAGAGAAGAGCTAGATTTTATCTTTGGTTTAATTTTACAATTTTTATTAAAGATTGAATTATTTAGCTTCATCTTTTTAGCTGTTTTTACTACCCGGGGATCGATATCATTTGTTGCGTAATCAATAAACCGCTTATTTTCTCGGTAAAGATACTTATCATGTATTGACATTGGAATCCCGTGCTTAAAATTAACTATGTATCCTCTAAACTCTACCGTACAACTTTCTTTAAATAAAACCGGATAATTCTCTACCCGTCCATTTTCCTGAAAGCTAAGAAAATAACACCTGTTACCAATAATATCCCTATAAGCCGCACGCACAGGAATCAGCACAACCCCTAACGATTTGTTTTTTCCTTCTTTATCCTTAAGTAAGCCAAACTGTTCAAGCGTTAAATCTAAAATAAATTTTACTCCCGCTAAATATATAATCGAATAAGCATGCTCCATATAAAATAATTCTGATTCCGGGTATTCTCTATACACCCTACGCATCTCAACAGGAAAGATACTGTTTAGCATCCGAAAAACGCGAAATGCTGAGAATCCACAATTTAAAATATTCATTTTTCGTTCAAATATTATCCTTGGAAGCATTTTCTTAAAACTAACTAAATCCTCATATTCTTCTTTAGAGATTACCTTTCTATTTTCTTCCTCAACTATCTCCCTGTAGCGTACAATAAAATTACTTTCAACAACGTTTATGTATTTTAGCAAGGTACCATTACCCTCTTCAGCAATATTATTGTTCACTGTTGAACTTGCTTCACAATAAAAATCATATGATAGAAAACGGTTCGCCTTATATTCAAAAAACGCCAAGTGTTGTTTGTCAGTCAATCTTTCAATCCTATCCCAAGTTAGAAATAAAGGAAGCGGATGATCTCTATCGATGATTGAAAGGATATATCCTTCTTTAGCTCCAATTACTGCTGCAGCATCTCCACGCTTAATAAATAAAAAACGGATATCCTTATTAGAGAAATTACTTCTAAAAAACCGCTGTAAATTATACATTTGCAACTCCACATCATGGCGATAAGCAATTACAAATATAATCCGGCTATTTCTTTTAGCAGTATTAATGAATAATACAAACTCTTTGATACAATTAATAAAATAAGCTTCGTCATAAAAACTAAAATCACCCCCTAAACCCCAAAACGGCTTATGCCATTGATGAAGCACATATCCTCTATCAAAAATTTTATTATTCTTTTTCTCTAGCCCGATGACACCAATGCAATTAAGACACCCTTCAGTACCAAAAACAATCTTGTCTTTCACATTAAAAATAACTTTTTTGTTTTTCGCTTTGCTTCTGTCGCTAAACGCTCTAAGTAATTCGTAACCTCCTGATTCTAATTCTTGTTCTCTTGAAAATGCATCCTCTAATGATAAACGGCTATAGAGAGCATGCTTTCCTTTTAAAACTTTCAGAGGGTCATCCGAACAAGTCATTGACTCTATTTCTTCTGCTGAATAAAAGGCTAACGAGCTAGATGAACTAGATAATTTAATCAATTTAGAAGCATCAATTTTTGCCCTTATTAGCTCTTTAACTATTGCTTGCGGGTTCAAAGAATGGTTTTTAATGCAGTTTAAATTACTTTCGACAATTGCTCTAACTTGCGAATTATCAATTAACACAAAACGTTCAGCCATCCAAACTAAGTCTTTTCGTAAATTATCATTTTTCTTCTGATCTTTATAAAAATTACTGCTAACGCAGTACCATTTTTTAAAAAAAACTCTACTTCTGTAAATACCTACGGAAGAAAAGATACCCTGGCTATCAGTCTGTTCCACGCTAAAACTTCTATCGGTGTCAATAAAAGATACTTTATGAGATTTATGGTCAATAAGTACATGGTCGTAATCTCTGTCCCGATTATCAATTGCCCGATCTAACAACTCTACCCCACGAATCAGTTTTAAGCTTTTTCCAGAAATTTTTTTCTTATAATAATCAAATTTATTCCGATCCGAATTACAATTACTCAAAAATGGCATTAAAATAACTTGGCGATCACTGATTTCTAAAATATGACTTTGAGTAGTCTGAATGCCCAACAATTCAAATAAACGCTCACCAATAATATGTGCCGCCATCCGGTTAGGATTCACAGCTTTCACTACAAAATTGTTTCCGGTTTCCTTCTCCCGATAAAATCCTACAGAACCATAATTATTCCCTGATTGTCCTGGCCATCTTCTTTTTTGCAACATACTCCATTGCACATCAAACAGAAAATATCTACCTTGTGCCGCCTCTTCAGGAGAAATATTTCTTATTTTAGATTTTAAGTCCGCTAAATCATCTTTTAGGATATCTGGCCAGTTATTTGCTTTGATACAGCTAGAAGATTTTTCTTTCTCTCTTTGCTTATCCTCGCCATTTAAAACAAAATCATAATCAAGAGGATGATCAGCAATGTATTTATTGTATGCCTCGTTAAATTCCGCTGATCTTTTTGTGCCTTCAACATGTTTTACGTCAATCAATCTAAAATAATTATTGCCAATCATATGCTTTTCAAATTTAACAAGACGTAAGATTAACTTATCTATTTGCTGTAAAGATACCTGAAGATATAAATTCACCCGCACATCATTAGCACTTTGCATTGCGCTAGCAAATGATTCTTCTAACGGTTCAGAACGTCCATCTTTAAACCATTCCGGGTTTGTTTGTTGCAAATAAACAATCTTTGTTACACCATTAGCTGCTAGATCTAACAAATCAATATCGCGAGCCGTTTTTTCTAATATTGTTTCCGGTTCAGGAAATCCATTTTTAAGCTTGTCAATATACCTCAATAGCTCTTTTTTTCTTCGCTTCTCAATAGCTGAAACTAACAACACCTTTCCAACTTCCATTAATTTGGTTAAACGCTGAAATTCCATAAATCCCACTTCAGATTTTTCAAAAATGTAAGTACCTTTACTCGGACCCATATGCTTAAGAATAATCTGTTTAACCTCTGCAATAAATCTGTGCCTATAGCCTAATTCTGTTAATATTTTTTCGGCTAATTTAGCCCCTTCAAGATGATGCACTAATAATCTTAAAATATTAGCTGATACCTCATCTTCGGGAATATAATTCGTAAAAAGATTGTCCTTGGTAACATCATGCAACCATAAAGCAGTTTTTAATATTTCTTTTTCCCGATTACCTAATTTTAACTTTCTGGCAAAAAAATCAGCAGCATTAACATTTCTTTGAGTGTGCTCAATATTTATATTACTTAACCCTTGTTGACGCAAAATTTTCTTCCATTTTCTTTCCGTCATATTTATCAATGAGCTAGAACAATGTCCATCTGCAAATAAATATATAAATACTGGATTTAATGTTTTACACTCCCCAGATGGTAAGCCATCAGGATTGTAAACAAAAAAATTAACAGAATAATTTACCCTTTGATGCTCTAAGTCAACCAAAAAATTTATCACCTCTTTTTGCTCATAATCTATGTCTTCCTGATTTTGGAGTTCATAATCAGCAAGCCTCAAGATGATCATTCCCTTAACTCTTGCTAAGCGATACCCAGCAATAAGTGACTTGCGCACCATATCACTGTCCGGAGAAATAATCGTGACAATATCTTGGGAATCTTGGCCAAAATATTTAACAGCCTCCTCAATAGCTACTTTTACAACATTAATCCCCTTTTTGACAGCTTTCGTTAAATAAAAATCGTTAGTTTCTATTCCTTGAATGTTAGCTTTAATCCCGCTATTGCTCAAAGACTCCGAAAAATCTTTAATAAATTTACCGCCTCCGCTTCCTAAGTCTAAAATATCAAATTCTTTTTTTCCTTTAAAACGCTTCATTAAAATTGTCACTAGCGAATCGATTGATAATAAAGATACGTTTGCAATAATAGACGAGGATGATTCTTTCTGCCCTTTGTTTTTATGAACATAACACATTAATAAATCCCGCTGATAAACACTGAATAGATTTTTAAACTCTTCCTTTTCCCCGGAATTAAATTTTCTCTCCATCCTTAAACAACAAATATTTAATAACTCAAATCTCCAGCCTAATAGGGCCTTTATCTCAGCTTTATTACTCCTAACATATTCCTTTAGCTTGCCAATATTAACCATTAGGCTTCTCATTCCAAAATCAATTCTTTTCCACCTCTTTGATAGGCACAATGTCTCATATAAATTATTTAAATCATACGCTTCGACAATAACATTCTTTCCTGAGCTATCTTCAACATCAGCGACATCATGCCTTATCCCAATACCTGCAGTATTAAATAACCCAACACAAATATTCCACTCTTCCAAAGAAATAATTTCAATCCCGTCAGGAGTTCTAAACTCCCAAGGAAAGTTCTCCCCCCCCTCGGCATAAATATAAAAATAACCTTTGTCAAACCATCCTAACGGATAGGGAATATGCGAAACAGAATATTTACCTTTTTTACGAAAATACTCATCAAGGAAGACTGAAACCATATTTCGATACAAAGCGATATCTTTACCATACTGAACTCGCTTACAAACAATAAACGGAGTTTTTAAAAAGATTAACCTACCTTTAATTTTAATATTCCATATTGTACCCTTTAAAACAGTTGCCTCTTCTCCAGCATCAATATATCTCCATCCAGTATTAGTAACCATCTCTTCGATATTCTCTATTCTATTATAATTTACTAAGGAGCTTGGTTGCCATTTATCAATATCTTTTTTTGTTAACGAACTGGAAGAAAAGAAATCTTTACGTTTTAAGATTGCCAATATTGTTTCTAGCTTTTTCGGGTCAACGATAAAAAATACTTGCCCAGCTTCTGCTAAAAGATCACTATCTTCTACAAGTTTAGAAAATTCAAGATCAGTCAATTCTATCTCCACTTTTACTTGAGTAGCTAATTCAAAATATTTTTTAAGCACCATCTCAGGTAACTCAGGATTTTTACCATAAAGAGCAGTAATCTCGTTTATTAATCGTCTTACTTCTTCCTGCTTTTCTTTAGACATGTTTATTAATTCTCTCAAAGGCTTGGAATGGCCCATCCTTACCAGCCAAACCATCCAGCTTTCAAAGTCTTTTGGTTCCTCTGCGATAAAATCAGCAAACCTGTTATTATCTAAAAGTATCTCCTTTGCTTTGTTATTACCATCTAACGCAAGATTAATCACTCTTTTTAAAATAAGTAACACGCATTTTTCATTTTCTGCAATTAAACTGTCTATCTTATTGCCAACAGCTGATGAACTAACCTTTTGCAATATCCTTATTGTGTCAGGTAAAGCAAGAAATTTCGGCGGTCTAGGCAAAGCTACAATTGGCATAATCGGATCTATACTTTCCCCTTTATATAAATATGAAAAACCCGATTCAACAGCTATCGACTCATATGTTGAATCTTTACTATCCAAAATAAATATTTTGTCTCCTTTTCGTAAAATATTTAAAAAAACATGCCTTAGAGTCATTTTTGATCTTTCAACATAATTTTGGTCAGAAGCAAAGCGAAAAACACCTTTTAATAAAAATATAAAATTTGTAGATCTTAATTTATTTAAAATAACATAACTCTCTTTTTCCCAAGCATTAAGCGGTCCTCTTGTCTGCGTATTTGAACGAATCTCTCTTAAAACTTCAGCACTATTTGGATATGCAGACATTAATAATGCTTCACCTCTGATAAAATCATTAATGCTGTCATTTATCGGAATAGTTTTACGGAATAAGGCCCAAACAGAATCTGGTCCGGCTAAAGGATAAATAATGCATGCAAGTTTATTCACATCTTCAAAAGCTAATAGTTCTGCTACAAAATTTCTGTAAATTCTAACCTTATTTATTTTATTTTCTTCATAATCATTATTTATTTCTGATTCTTGAAGATCTTTAAGGTAGCGAAAAAATATTTTCTCTACCGGAGAATTAGAGCACCTCTTATCTTGATATTTATAGCCACTAGTGTTTACTTCTATCCCCTTTATTTTTTTAAGCTTTTCTCTTAATTTTTCACATTTATCCACTAAATCTGCAGGCAAATCTGCGGGTACTTTTTGCTGGGCAATAATTATTTTCAGTTTCTGGTTAAGAAAACCACTAATATTTTTTAAATTATACTCTACAGCTATATCATAAATTGATTTAAGTACTGCACACACGTTATCAACTAATTCCGGATCATCCCGGCTAAATCTAATAATTTTGTTTTGCAGGCTAATTAAAATCTTAATCTCAATTTTAAGTTTTTTTATCTCTAATTCTTTTTTTAGCCGGTCATATTTTATTTCCTGAACAATTGATTTTGAGGATAATGGTGAATAAAAAAATCTTAACGTCCCGTAAGAAAATGATAATATAACTGCTACAAATAAATAAGACAAAAAATGTGAATACCTTTTAAATAGTGAACTTTCTTTTATTTTATGTACTTTTAATGAAGAGCTGGCTATTACTTTTTTGCAATTCTCTAATGTTTCTATCTCCCGCTTTAACTCTAAAAATAGCTGATGTATCTTCATTATTCCTTGGTATTCAGACAATTTTCTTATTCGAGAAACAAATAAAAATGGATAAATTTCCCTTGCCGAACAAATAAGTGGATACCTGTTTCCCTCAAAGCCTTCAGAGGCAAAATCCAAGACATAATCAGATACTTTTTTAGAAACCTCATCGTGTACTAATAATAAAACAACATTGTGCAACCCAGGATCATCCATGAATTTTTCGTTAAAGAATGCTCCTTCTCCGATAAATACTTCTATACCTAATGACTCTAGTTTTTCTGCTAAATACCAAGATGTAATTATGCATCCATATTGCATCTGTAAATTTTTACGAGCACTTATAATTAATGGCCCTAATTTATTTAATATGCAGTTAAGTCTATTTAAGCTAATTATTTTTTGTGAATATATTCTGTCCAGATAACGTTCGAGAAATAAAATATCAATAAAAGGAGAAGAAGATAAGTGTTTTTGTAAGACATCCCATGGATAAAAACTTAATACTTCTTCCTCGTATGGCCGTTTAGAAAATTTTTGCCGCATCCCAAAACTCACTAACTCCAATTCTTCTAATTCCCGATGAATGCTCCGGGTAATTTTTTTCGTATTTGCTCCATAAACTCCCTTTAAATAATCTAACTTAACCTTTAGGCCAATAATTCGATACGGAATTACAAATCTTGTAGATTTTGGCGGAAAAATTATTTGTGAATTTACACTATTTATAACCTCCTCTCCATCTAACGGCTCTTCTAACAAAATAATATGCTGGTCCGCATCATACTCCATACTTCCGGGAACAAAATAATCAACTTCACACTCATTCCCAGATTCATATAATAAATGCTGAATAAACTGCTCTCTTAAAAAATAGTTAATTAGCTTTACTTTTGATGCTTTATTCATCCGGTTTATAGACGCAACATTTTCCAATTTGTCACGAAGAAAAATATAGTATTCAGATCGGTCATTTAAGCGATAAACCTGCCTGTTAAATATAGCCATTGTTTCTCCTAAGCAAGGAAGCCCCGGCACCAAATAATGACTAAACATATTATTTAAATTTCTTCTACTTAAAAGCCGAATTACTTTGGCCCAAGATAATATTTTTAATTCTGGCGAATGAATATCTACCTTTTGACTAAATAACATTTTACAACCAATTTCGCAGTGAATATAAAACCGATGCTGGCCGTCAATAATCATATTTTCAAAACTGCGAATAATCGGCCAACCGAAAACCGCTAACCTTTTAAGATTAGATTGATCTTCTCGTTCATGAGGCATTAGCTTTTCTATAGAAACAACCCCTAATGATTGAATGACTGCATTCCTCTGAGAACGACTATTAATAATCGTAAATTTTCTCTCCAACAAATTCTGATTATCAAAATCAAGAACCGATGAACTTCTTTGAGTAAATCTTATAATAAACTCTGATAAATTATGCCTTCTTTCTAATTTTATACTCTCAATTAATGAAATACCTGCTTCTTCTCCAGAATCAATCCTCTGCCACCCTTCTTTAGCAATCATTCCTTCAATATTTTCTATTTTCCTTTCATCAATACTGCCTGCCAACACGCTAGAACCTCTCTTAACACTCAGTTTTCTACTCTCTACTCTCTGTCCTACACTCTTTGCTCTCTGTTCTCTGCTACAACCTCCCAACTCCCAAACACAAACTATCTTTGCTAGTGAGCTAGAGCTCTTATAAGGCTTCTCGGCCTTTTCCCGGATAGATAAAATATCATTGACTTGCTTAATCAACCGGTGAAGCTGGCCTTGAGCAAGAAAGACCTCTTTTTTCTTTCCTTTTAGACAGGATAAAACAATGTTGATTTTACCAATAATAGTATCGCTTTCCACCGGCTGTTTTAAATGATTAAAGAAACTGGTTTTGATATCTTCTATTATTTCCTGAGCCCGGAAAATATTTCCAAAAGTCCTCCGGTTAAGAAGATTATGTGATTTTGCCGCTTTTTCTCTTATTATCTCCAAAATTTTACTATCTATTTCAGCATAATCACTTAAATCCGGGCTCAAAAAACCAACCAGGGCCCTCTCCAAAAGGGGTCTTTGTTCAATTAAAAGGATTTTTTCAGAATCACTTTGATAGATATCTTCAATCAAACAGTCAAAAATCCTCTTCCTTTGACTTTTACCTGCTATATATAGGTAAGACACACCTTCAGCGGAAAACTTCTCAAGAAGCCTGCGAGTTCGCGGATACTCCTTTTTGCTTAAACCCGACATTCTCTTAAAGCCTAACCAGCGTACTTCCTGGATAAAAGCACACTTAGAAGTAAGCCGAAAAGCAGGATTATCTATTTTTTGTTTATAGTTTAGGGGGTCTCTAACCTTTAAGGACAAGGACATAGTGGCTTGAAAAAAGCGAATTCGCAAATACGGCGAACCCCGGATGAAATTATTCTTTTTAGCAAACTCCCGGTATACTTGGTTAAATACTGCATAACGGAACTCTGCCGATTTGCCTCTTAGCCTGACATCTTGATAGTTCTTTCTAAAAACCGGCATGAATTCAAAAAGTAAACGCACATCGTTCATCCTCCGTCTTAATCTCCTTATGGCAATATCGATTTTTTCCGGGTTTGCCTTTTTACCTTTTTCTAATTCATGAGCCAGCCAGCCGAATAAGGCCGGCATATTCTCAAATTCCGGTCCATTTTTGATATCGCGGCGGCGACTCAATCCCAAGGCTATCTTTTTATCCCAATGCTTATAGATACTTTCTATTTTGCAGGATATATCTTTATTCTGTTTTTTAATATATTCTCTTGTTTCTTTCTGGGCACCTTTTTCTAAGCCTTCAATAATCCGCAAAGATTCCCGCCGGCGGATTTTGAGAAAAATCCCAGCTAGCCCCAAAAGAGCGTCGGCATTCTTATATAACCCGATATCCATCAGCCCGGCGGAAATAAGCAACGCGTATTTAGCAGACATTTTTTCCATAATCCAGCGAGGATTAAATTCTAAAGCCGCTGTTTCAATCTCTTCTTTAAACTGACAGCAGGTTTTTATACTAAGCTTTTTTAGAGAAGACCTTGTCTTTTCTATCTTTCCGCTAATTCCTTCAATAAGTTTTAAATACTCATCCAGATAACCGATTTCATCCAGCTCAAAATCAAGCATATGACCTATTGCCTGATAAGCCTGCCAGCGAAGCCGGAAAGTTTCTGGATTATAAAACAAAACCGGAATAAGTTCTCCTCTAATCTCATAATTACTAAACACCCCGCGACGTAGTTTATATTCTCCTTGTTTATTTCGCCAGAACCGCAAAGCGGGTTTGCTTGCCCGCTTATGGCAGTTTAAAATATCTACTTCTTTGCCTAAAGTAAACAAACTCGCAGCTAAGGCAGCAATAGCAGCCGGACGGTTATTTTTATCAAGCATCCTTACTCCCGCTTTTAGATGTCCACTCGATTTTAGGCGGTAGTTCTTTCCGCTTGTAAGCGATAAAGGATACTCTGATTTAGGCACGCTAAAAGCTTTTAGGCGTTCTTTTGCCTTATTCAAGCCTTCTTCGATCCACCTCAGCTCATCTTTTTCTTGCCGGCTTAAGTTTTGTTTTTTACATCTTTCGGCTAAAGCCTTATGCCGAGTGCTTAAGTTTAAAAGCCCGAGATAAATAAGCATAAGCTTAAAGATATAATATTTGCTGACCGCTTCATCGTCTATAAAACTATGCTGCTTTGCTTTAAAATCCTTTTTAAGAAAAGATATCTTTTTGAGCCTGACAATAGGATGTTTATCCAGATTAACTTTTTTGCGGTATACCCAAGACCAGAAAGAATTTGTTTGAAGGCCTAATTCACCAGCTAGTTCAGTATCAGTAATAACTCCGCCATGCTGAGTAATAATCCGTTTAATATCTCTCAGCCGCTCTTCTTTGGTAACCAGCGAAGAAGAACCCATTCTTGTGTTGTTCGAAACAACAAAACGATATCTTTTTCTAAGCTTGTCGTAGGATTTTCTTAAAACACCATTACTTAAAATCTTATAGGCAATTAAAGCATCCCAAGGTATAATTCTCCCTTCAAATTTAAGCGAGCGGATATACTTACTGGAAAAAACCGAAGAAATCCCCAATGTGCGGTAATAGTTTTCGTTAAGGTCAATACCTAAATTTTTTGCTGAATAAACTAAATATGTTTTATAAACCTCTACTCCTGCAGCACCACCTAAACACACAAATAACACTTTAATTAAGCTCTCTAACAATAAATCTCCACCAAAATAACAACAGCCAAACACACTACCGCCAACAGCACAATAACCAAAGCGCCTTAAAACTTTTACCTGACAGCGATTAAGCCGCTTAAAAAAACTCGGTAAAAAATCAACAAAAAACAATACTATCCCACCCAACTTTATTCTGTCCGTTAAATTCCACAAAGAACTTGATGAAAATGGTTTTTGTGCCCGCAAATAAATATAATGTTTTTGAGTTTCTACTAATTTTACCTTGGTTTTTTTGAACCCGACTTTTTTAAGCAGATTTATAATTTCATAAGGTTGATAAAGCTGATATCCAAATCCTTTCCAAAGCTTAATACCGGGAATATACGTAGTAATATGAATAATTCCTCCTCGGGCGAGAACTCGATACATCTCATTTAATGCTTTACACAAATCAAGATGGCCAATACTTTCGGACAAAAGGACTGCTTCCACGCTCTCGTCTTTAACCGGAAGCTTTTCGGCCAAAGCTAAAATAACATTCAAACTTTTCTTTTTTGCTCTTCTTAATACAGGTTCAACGATATCAGCTCCGACAACTTTAATACCTTCCTGTATTAAATTTTCCTCTAGAACTCCAGAGCCAATTCCGCCTGATAATAACAACCCGCCTTTATAATCCTCAGTAATTTGGTCAATCATAAACCGGCAAATAAAACCGCTCTTAGCCGCCGCGCTCATAAATCCAAAAAAGCAGCGATCACTTTCATAAAACAGCTTGTATCTATTTCTTATTATTTTTATCCCCTTGTTCCTTCCTGACAAAGAACTACTGGATATTCTGTTTAATTCCTCATCCAACCTAGATAAAACTTTTTTAAGCTGTAAATCATTACGAACACAAAGTTTTTTAAACCCAGATTCTAATTCAGCATATTTAAGCAGCCGGCTGAATTTTCTTTTTGAGAAAGAATCCTGTAAGCTTTCCGTAATCATATTGCGCATAAAAGCGCTTTCCAACAGCTTATAACAAACAGCTAAACCACGGACTCTTACAATATCGGTATCCGATATTGTAAGAAGTATTTTAAGCACTAAAAACATGCGCCGGGCTTGACCATGACTACGACTGATTAAAATATCTAAAACCGTTGATATATTTTCAGGCTTAGAAAATAAATATGGCACCTGCAGAGATTCTCTTTCTAAAAATTCTATCTTTGCTTCTAAAGGTAGTATTTTTCTTGCTTGTTGAAAAATTATTGCTCTGATTTCTTCTTTATTCTGTCGGATACCTTCAAAAGCGCCATAAAGAATCTCAATAAAATATTCTATTTCTATAGCAATAAACGCTTGGTTTATCTTCCGGAAACCAACTTCTACATATGGATGGGTTAAGACTCCTATTAATGCTTTTTTCTCTTCCTCAACAGATAAACCCTTTAATATTTCTTGGGCTCCTCTTAAATTTTTAAGATTAAAAACACCAGGATATATCTTTTGAAGCTCTTTGTATGTTGGAATAAGAATACGTTGGGCAAACAAAAGCCCTTTTTGCTTGCAAACAGAACTTGAGGCAATTTTGGTTATTTTTATGTTAACTATAGCCGGCAGGGTTCTTTTTACAGAAGGTATATCCATTAAATTATAAACTATATTCGGCGGAGCGTGAAACAACAGAGATAGCCATTCTTTATTATGCGCACCTATCGCTGAGCTAGACACTTGGCTTCCTTCCATTCCTGTATTTAAGATTCCATATCTTTCTGCCTCTGTGCTAATGTATTTTCGAGAAATATTTAATTCTCTGGCAGCTGCAGCAACAACCCCTTTTTCCTTGCCTAACACCTGTGTAATTATTTGTTCCTCCTCAAATTTCCAGTTCTCTCGATATTCCTCTATCAAAATATTGTATTGTGTTATTTTGTGCCGTAAGCTAGTTTCGGGCATACTTAAATCTCTTGCCGCCTTAGCAATATTTCCTTTTGAAAAAACCAATGTCCGCTCAATTTTTGTTTTTTCCCAAGACTTATCTTTTTCTGTCAACAATATAGTTTTTGGTTTCCGGAGGCTGTCTGAATTTCTAAATGCATCTGTTGAAATGCCATAAGCTTTTATCTTTTCACGTAGTGTAGTTGGAGGCCAATTTAACTTTCGGGCTGCTGCTGCTTGAACCCCATTTTCCTGAGTCAATACCTGTTTGATCCGTTGTTTTTCTTGCTCAATACATTCTTTTCTGTATTCTTCTGCTTTTATGTCATACTCATCCATTCTCCTGTAAAGCGTATTTTCCAGCATATCATCCAATAAGTCGGCTGCTTTCGACACATTTCCCATTGTTTTAGATAATGCCTGTTTGATTTTTATCTGCTCATTTAATTCGCCTTCCTGTTTACATTTTTCTACATCAACATCATGTTTCTTTATTCTCGGATACAACGCTCTATACGTAATATCTAATATTCCTGCAGCTTTACTAATATTTCCTACGGATTGGATTAATGCTTGTTCAATTTTTATTTTTTCTTGCTGAATTTTAAATTCTTCTCTTTGTTTAGCTTGTTTACGATGTAACGAAAGAGAAATATTGTATCGTTTTATCTTATTATACAAAACCTCCTTATGAATACTTAATTTTTTAGCTGCCTGCATAACATTTCCTCCTGTATCAGCTAAAACCTGTTCAATTCTTGTTTTTTCATTATTTTCTTCAGAATTCTCTTTTTGCTCAGGCAATTTGCGGTACCAATCCAAAGAAATACGGTATTTACGTATTTTCTTGTATAAACCGGCTCTTTGGATTTTTAGCCTTTTAGCAGCTTGAGCTACATTGCCTCTGGTAGTAGTAAGCGCTTGCTCAATTTTTTTCCGGTCCTGGGCTTTGGCATTGTGGCATTTTCCTGTTGTTCCCCGGTATTTAGTTAAAGATATACTTTCTATCTCCCCCATTAATTTGCCTGCTTTACCTTTCCGACAGCTTAATTCTTTAACCTGATCTATTACACTTACCAATCTTTCCTCATCGAAATTGGTGTGATCAGTTAAAATCCTACTCTGTTCAAGCGTTAAATTAGTCCCGTTAATTGGATTAGATAAAGAATAACTTTCATTAAAACATTTATTATTTTTTTTCCGTACACTAGGAAAAAATTCCTCTAGCCATTTTTGAACATATCTATCTAATGCCTCCGTATCTAATCTTCTTTCTGACCCTCTTTTCTCTTTAGCCATTTTCTGTAAATGTTCTTGGCCCCTTGGTATAATTTCATATAGTTCAATTACGCCCTCACTGACTAACTCATCATAATAGTCATTACCATTAAGTAGGCTTGCATATCGAGATGCAATATCCTTGACTAAATAGATATATTCTGCCACTAAATTGTTTAATGAAAATTCATTTTTTTCCGAATAAGCTTCTTTCTGAGAACAAGTTTGATCTGTCTTGTCGTTATAATAACCTTCAAGACTAAAAGGAATGCTATTCGAAACAGAAGGTTGTCCATTTATTGTTTGCTGACAATAATCTTTATGTTGTTCAATGTTAGCCGCCGCATCAATCGGTAACTCGGTTGTATTAATATTTTTAAATTCCCGCAAAGCAGAAATAAACCGTTTTTTATCCAGCCACCGTTTACCTTTTAAAAAATGAAAATTAGCAAATAAAATATTTTTCGCCTCACAGCAAATTGCTAAGTAAGCATTTATTTTTTCTAATCTGCCTGTTTTTATTGCTGCATCAGATCTTATCTGTTCTAATTTACTTATCCCTCCCCTATATATTGACAATAGCTCCTGAATCTTTTCTGGAGAAAACAAATATTTACTTTGCCCGAGATAATTTGCTTCAGCAACAATCAACGCCTTCCATTGTTTAGATAAATTATTTAGTTGACCGGCAATAGATAATAGCTGTTTGCAATATCTAATATAAATTTTAGACATTTTAACAATTTTTCTTTCCTCTGGAATGTATACTTTCTTATCTTGATTTATCACTATAGCCTTTTTAAATAATCTTCTGGCTTCTTCATAACTTCCTTCAAATAATGATTCTTCTGCGCAGCTATACGTATCCTCTAGGCGCTTTGTCCGTTTGGCTGTTTCCAGCCTATACTCTATTTGCTGAATTCGTTTTCTGGAAATTTTAATACTTTTTTGGCTTAATTCTAAATTAACGTTTTCATTGTTCGCATCAGATGATATTTTCCTAAATAATATTTTCGCTTTTCCATATTCTCCCTTGATAAATGAACTTTCACCTTGATGAATAACATTTCTTAATCTTACTTGCTTGCTGTCTAATTCCAAACGAATATTTATAACTTCTATATAAGCTTTGGCCAAAACAACAAACGCTCTTGCTGTTTCAGAAAATACCGATTCAGCTTCGGTTATCTTTTTAAACAATTTATTCGCTTTTTTATAATTACCTTCGGCAAATAAAGATTTGGCCTGGTCATATACGTTCTGTAAAAAAATTTGCTCTTTTAGCGATTTTAAATTCCGCTTAAGCTCTTGTATTTTTTCGGCAGGAACATAGCCTTTAGTTCTAGCAGAAATGACTACGCTTTTATATATTTTACGCCCCTCTTTATACCTTCCTTGCGCAAATAAAATTTCCGCCTGGACAATTGCCTGATTTATTTCTTCTGACCAGGTAGACATAACCACCATTGCGTTTTGAACAATTTGACTCCAAATATTTTGCTCAAGATCAATAATTAATGCTTCTCCTTTCGTATTCAGTTCTCCGGAAATATGGAGAAAACGCTTCTTACCGTTTATAAATTTTACTTCTACCGGTCTGTTAGCAAAATATTCTAGACGACAAATATAAGTATTTCCTATTCTGACTTCACCGAATTTTGACGCAGAAATTCCGGATATAATATAATTTTTTAATTTTATTCCGTCTGGACTAATTAATTTCTGCTCACTCCAATTCTTAAAAACACCAAATAAAATCCTTTCACCACCAGAAGGAAATTCATTAGATAAACAGTCTTCGCCAATCTCATAAATTTTAGAATCTAATAGTTTTGACTTAACTACTCTACCGTGTTTATCAACACTTACTCCTTCTAATATTATTGCTTTTTTGCCAGTAGGATTAACTATTTTCGTAATAGTTGCTTTCTGATTTCGACAGAAACTACCAAACGATAAGCACCGTCGATTCCCACTAATATTGATATCTCCGTTTTTATCAGTCTTGAGATTGTGTATCTGATAGCCTTCATCTCCTAGGCTATTAAACTCTTCACCGGTTACCCCCCTAAAAGAAGATACAAAGCGTTTTTCCAACTCCTTCCAAGATAATCTAAATTCCTTGTCTAATTCACTCTCCCAAGAAATAAACCGATAAATTACCCCTCCCTTCACAATAGCTGCCCCTTTTTCGTATTTATGTTCTTTTCCGAATTTAGCCCAAGCCCTACTATATTTAGGCATTCCACCAGTTATAAGCGGGCGCCCGCCTCCAATCTTGATATCTCCTGCGGGACCTAAATAAACCTCCACAATAGCATTATTCAATTTACTAAACTTTTTATAAGATAAACTCCCAGAATAAACATCGAAAACTTCTCCTGTCTGATTGGCGTAAACACGCAAAAATTCTTTGGATGTGTAATCATCAAAGAAAAATATTCTGATTGGAAATCCATTTTTGAATTCTACTTCGTATTTTGAGTTTTCATGTTCATTAAAATTAGCCCACCATTTCCCTAATGCAAAACTACCATTTTCGCTGAGCTGACCCCGAAAAACTACATGCCTTAATTTTTTGATATGCTCCCATTTTCCTCCGCGAGGATGAACTGGCAAAGTTTCTTTATCAATAAAATTCATCTTTTCCGATCCAGAAAAAGAATCTTCTAACAGCCTATCCCAGGTATGCTTTCGCAACTTTTTATTATCTAAGGAAATTCCTCCTTTCGACTCAGGCCAAAGCATTTTTTGTTTGTTTATGACTTCCTTGCTATCCCGAAGTATAGCACTATTAACCGTCAGGACGGAACTTGCAATAGTTTTTCTCACCTGAATAAAACTGATCCCATAACTTTCATCTTTATCTTTATTTCTTTTAAATAAATTGTATGCAGCTAATGATTCAGAGAAATATCCTGAAGGAATTTCAGTTTCCTGTACATTACCTCTTCCAAAAATACCAATTAGTGTTTCCAAAAGATATTTACGCACTATTCTATCTGAAGTGACCAATGGTTTTTTATTGCCTCCATACATATGCCACTCAACTAAAATTAAGCCTACCCCCGATAATATTAGGTTTTTATAAATTACCCGAGCAATATCTCCCCGTATTAGCTTCTCCATGAACCACGGAGTAATCGAAGGAGAGTGAAATGCAACAATGTCCGCACAACCCCAATCTACTGGCAAAGGATCAAAATAAGATTGCTGATTAAAAAATACATTACCAGCTACGCCGGCTTTTGTTTTAACTTTTTGCACTAAAAATCTAATTATTTCTTTGGTTATTGTTCTTTGAGTATCTATTCCATAATAAAAAATACCTGGATAATGCTTTATAACTTTCCTCCCCCAGGAATAAGGTTCGTTATAGTCAATTCCACAACCAAAATCAAATATTTTTGCCCCCGGATAAAATACTTCAGATGCATTAGTTATTGGAAAACTGGCTTTCTTTTTTTTGTTAAGTAATCCTAAGCTTGAAGAAGAATTTACTCTTAAAATAAATGCTGGATAACAAGCAAAAGGCTGACTTTCTAAAAATGTATTTGTTTCCTTATACTCAAAATGAATAACTTGCCCTATGTGATTAATTGCTTTTTCTGCATCTTTGGCAAAACATGAATTCTGAGAAAGAATGTCAGCACCTAATCCAATAATATATTTTAAAGAAAAATTATTTTTTACCAAATTTTGAATAATTCTTTCCCAGTTTTCCGGAATATTTATTACTGCTATTTCTATACCATCAAAAACAAATTTATTAATATCCGCTTGGATAAATTTTATTCCTTCCGCCTCATTAAGCCTTGATTTCTCTTTGGCAACTTCAATAATGCAACTATCATTGTCTACTGCAATTAACTTTGCTCCCATCTGGGAAAGCAAAATGGAAATAACCCCATTACCACATCCGGCGTCTAAAACATATTTTCCTTCGAATCCTCTCCTTGTTTCGAATTCAGATATTAAATCAATCATAAATTTTGTCGGGTGCGGAAATTGTTTATCACGAATAACAAAAAATGTTCCTTCAAATTGAGCAGCTAACCAATGGTTCTCATATTTCAATAGCCCGCGAGAATTATCATTTATATTTTTTAAAGTAAGGGCAGTGTTAACCAATCGGCGGAAAAGATTATCGACAGAAGAGCTGGAAAACAATTCAAATGATTTCTTACTAGGTCCAGCGCGTAATTTTCCAGAAAAAGTTAAGTATTCTAAGAATTGTTTTCTACCTAATAATTCTTTCCCATTGCTACATAAAGAATAAAACTCGGGTTGATTTTGATATAATAAAAGCGGAGAAGAAGATCGCTGTTTAGCTATAAAATCAGTTATTAAAATTTTCAGATGTTTTCCGGAAATAATATCCCTTTTAGCCTTTTCTATGTCTAAACAGAGGATTATTCTTTCTGTTTCAAGAAAAGTTTTATTTTGAGCCAAAAGCGCGCAGCGAATATAACCTTTTAAAGCCTTATCTAACTGCTGATACTGATATGCACCATCCCGGAAACCTTCCCGTAATACTTCACCTGATATCACATCAGATTCCGACCGGGTTCTTTCCGGATAAAATATGTCAAAAGCAGAATCAAAATTTATCAGATTTAAGTACTCAATCATGGCTAACTCATAAGACAACTCGTTTTCATAAGCTTCAGCAATCATCAACTGTACTGTTAAAGGCAAAAATCCTCCAAAATACCTGACTTTTCTCCAGGTCTCCCGACACCTTTCAGCATAATCAGCCCCCCGGTTGTGGAATCCTCTTCGCATAAATAATTGGGCTATTGTTAGATAGATTTCCCCTAATTGCCGGTAATAATCCTGGTTTATTGCTTTCCAGCTGGAAAGTTTTTGTAAAAAAATCATTTCCTTTATCTGCAAAGAAATCAACCTATACTCTAACCTTTCATTCTTACTTCTCTTTTCCTTAAGCGTAAAGTTTTTAAATGCCTTGCGATAATAGGTCTCGGAAATAATATAATCTTTGATATTTTTTGTCTCCTGACTTTTAATTCTACGCTTATCCGCTAAATGATTATATAGTCGGCGTAATAAATATCTAACCCTTGGTTCTTCTCCAACAGCTGCCTTTTCCAAATGCAAAATTGCTATCTTTATCGCTTTTTCTTTTTCTTCTTCTTTTAAACTTTTATGTGCTAATACTTCTTCGGCTAAAGATAAATATTTCTTCCTCGTCTTTTCCTGTTCAGCTAAAATAACTCCTTGGTCGACAGCTGCTAATGCTTCATTAAAAAACCCTAAGCGCATATTATCCATGGCTAATTTCCAGTAAGGCTGCGGATTAGGATTATCCTCAGCTTTTTCTTTAAAATAGTTAATTCTTAATTTCTCCTTGATTTCAAATACTTTTGCTCCACCATAAGGGCCTACACACAACACATTAACTTCTACATTTTCGCTGCCTGAATCAATATTGATCCCTTTTATTGGCTCTCGGCAAAAACAATCATTAATATACCCCATAACAATGCCTACTTTATCTGAACCATCATTTTCACTAAAAACCTTATCCCAAGGTATCTGCCCTTCACGCTCTAAACCCGGACAAACTACCCCTCTTTTTCTCAAGCTTCCCACTTCTTTAAAAGCAAAATCACCTGTATCGTTTAAAAGTTGTGGCCTCTTGAATTTTTTTTTCAAGAATTCAGAGCTTTCCAGTCTACCCCGGAATTGAAATCCTAAATTTCTAGCAAAATGACATAAAAACTCTCCTTCCGGCGGCCGGCCCCATCCCAGTACAGCATGAATTTCTCCGGTTAATAGCCCAGTCATCAAACCTAATTCACCGGCATTTATTAACACCAAATTTCCATTTTTGAATACACCCCGTCTAGCAGTTTCTTTCTTCATTTCCTGAAAATCAGATGTATCTACTTTTATACCGAAATTAATCAAATCTTCAATAAGTGATTCATGCCGTTCTCGGCATAATAAGCTTAGAACAAGCTCACTTGCTCTGCTTAACCCATAAGCGTAAACTAATTTTTCCGCAGTCATCTGCGGTTTATTATCAAGATTTAAATCAACCTTGCGTTTAGTCTTGCCCGTAACAATCTTTGAAAAATAAGCACTACTATCCGGTAGTCCGATCATACTTCCTTCTTCGCCTACTGCAATAACGACTAATAATATTCCCCGCCCTCCACGGCTTAAATTTACTGATCCTTCTAAAATATCAATTCCAATATCAATATTTTTTTTCCGGCCAGCTCCAAATTTTTCACCCGGAGTTAACTCTCCTGGTATCCCATACCGCTGATCTTCCCCTAATTTAATTATTCCTTTCAAATCCGGAAAGTTCGTAAATACCTTACTTAACCCTTTCTTCGCTAAACGTGTTAAACCATCGCCAGCACGTATACTATTAAAGCTTAACCCATTGTCGCTTAAATAATGCAAAACATGCGGGGCATACTCAGCAACACATTTTACAACCCAGGCAGTTAACCTTGCCAACTCATTATCTACAGTATCAATGCGCTTTGAACTATCTCTTAAACCAGAATACCTTCTAATTACCTTCACGCTTTCCACTTTCTTGATGCAAGGTTCTATTCTTAAAATTTTTTGCTTAATTATTTTAATCTGTAGTTTTTCAGAATTTACTTTTGCAACCGAACTACTTGCTATCGGAAAAATTTTCATCTTTATTCCGCGAGTTAAAGCCATCATTAATGCTTTATCTATCGATTTAGAGTCTTTGTTGCTTAACTTCTTAAACAAATCGCTATTCGCACCGGAAGGATCTCGTTTGAACCCAAAATGACGATATAATTTAACCGCTGCTTTATTAGTCGCTCCCACAATTTGAAAACCGTAACAACCTTTATTTACAGCTGCTTTTAACAGAGAGGCAAATAAAATACTACCTAAATACATTCTTTTGTTTTCTTCGGAAAAAATCTCTAGCCATAACCGAGCATATTCAAAGTAAGTATTTTCGACTGGCATTAGCCTTCTTTCCATAACTGCAACCCTATCCCGAATACTAAACCATGCTTCTCCAATAACTTTTTCTTTTTCTAACTGTTTTAACTCTATCAATTTATGAGCCACTTCCTCTGCATTACAAAATTCCGAATTTATACTTTCTTTTTCTCTTATTAAAAAATTCTTTTTTCCGTTAATTAAAAAAGATGTTGCTTTACCTTCTCCGGTTTCTGATTTAAAAAAAATATCCCGATAATGAGAAAAAATCGAACTAGAACTAACTTCTAAAGATAATCTTTTACCTCGACTGTTATTTATAGCTAAATCATATTTTGGTTTAAAGGCATATGTTTGGTGCAAGTTAATAAAATTCTTGACAACATCACCTCTATTTAATAAATTCAATGCTCTGGTTTTCTGATTGGCCCAGATATTTATCTTTAAATCAAATAAAAAATTAACGTTCTCAACATCTAATAATTTATGCCCCTCTATTGCTAGTATCCATACCTTTTTTTGGTTTATACACCTATAAACTTCACCCCTAAGATCTCCCCACCGCACGACATCTCTTAAATCTCCACCCAAGCGATAATCATCTACAGCCAAAACTTTTATCTTTTCAGGATGAGCAAACATCTGCTGACAAAAAACAGTCTTCCCGGCAGCAATATCCCCATCGATTCCCAACAATAAAGGAAGCACATGCCTTCCTTTTTTTACATGTGAATTGATTATACTCATTAAAACTGGAAGACTATTTTTTGCTGGAATTTTTTTTCCTAATAATCGTAAAAGCCAAACCGAAGAATTTAATAATGACGAAGAACATTGCTCTCTGGCCCAGATACTATTTCTTGGCAAGCCAATCACATTGCATCGCAATTCCCCCTGCCAAGAAATTGCCTTGCAATCATAACCCCGACTATATTCTGAAGCTATTTTTAGTTGTTTAAAGTAACGTTTGATTAATTTAGGAATAATTATTTGTTTACTTCCCGAATTCCAAATATCAGTAAACCGGACTGTCCAAGAAAGCGCTAACGCCTGACAACGAATAAAATTAATAATGCTTTCCCCCACTCCCGGATATATTTCATTATCTCGCCCATTAACTGTCCACAATGTCAATAATTCTATTTCTTTACAATTATAATCCAAATTTAATTCCAACCGGTTTCCGGGAAAATACTTTGAAGAAAAATAAATTAGATAAGATAAATATACTCGTTTATTATTTTTAATTATTTTTTTGAGAACCAACACTATATCTAAATGCGAATTCTTGATATTCGGAAAAAATATTCTCCGGCTACCAAACCCATCTAAAGATAAATCCGAAAAAGAAATATCTCCCAATTCCTTTAACAAATAAAGGTATCGATCTAACTCATAAAGCGGCTCTTCAATTTCCTGTAATGTTTTTACAATATAATCTTCACGAATAGATGATGATGACCCAGCCTGAAAACACTCTAATAATCTTTGGCTTTCTATGGTGAAAGATAAATCAAACCTTTCCTTATGCTTCATTATCCTGTCTAAATCATTACTGCTTGGCAAATAACCCTTACCTTTAACTATTCTTGCTGTCTGTTGCTTAAAATCTTGATATCCGTTAAAAAAATCATAAATATTTCCTGTTAAATCCATAGCCACTAAATTAATTGTTAGTGTTGTCCCTAGTACTATCGGTTTTAATTTTTTAGAATCAAACACTACCCCGTTTAAAAACACCGGATGTATTCGTTTTCCGTAAAATTCAGCTGTTCCATCAGTTAAATGATAGTAATCAATGCCTAAATCCTTGGATAACTCTTCTAACAATTTAAAATATTTTTCCCAAAGCACAATAGAAGGAGCATTACTTATTTTAATAAAATCTTGATCTTTACTGCTTATATTAAGAGGTAAAACAAAATCGATATCATTTATTTTTTCTTCCGAAAACATATCACGAACAGCTCCGCCAAAAAATAAGAATTTATTTTGCCATCCTTTCATTATTAAAATTTTGGAAACTTTTTCTAAAATTGGATCATTAATGATAATTTTCTGAGTATTATTTTCTGAGTATTCTTCTAATGCGCTAGAACATTTTTGCGTATATCTCTTTATTTCATTCATTGTTCTTTCAAACTCTTTTTGATAATCACAAAAATGAAATCCTCTCAACAGTTTGTCTCCTATTCCTTCTTCTTTTCTGTTTAATAAGCAAACAGCTGCTGCCATAACTGTTCCCAAGTATGTATTCTTAACATCGGAAAAAGAATATCTGGAAGTTATATACGTAGGAAATATGGCGCTATTTGCTTCTGTAAAATTATGCCGGATATCAAATATTAAAGTTAAAGAACGCTCTAATAACTTGTCTATACTTAAAAAAGACCACTCATTGAATACTTCCTCAAACAACACACATTGCCAAATACCAATCAATTCTTTTCTTTTATTTTGCCAATTAGAATAATCTTTTAATTTTTCCTCTTCATAAATTGCCAGTAAGAATAATGCCTCCTCTATCGCTGAATCAAATTGCCCAAAATAAGAAAAAAACTGAGAAATTATCCGATACACATAGCGTGAATAATAAGCGCCTAAAAAATCTTCAGGTATCAACTTGTTATTCAAAAATATATAAAATTCACTGTCTTTTTTATCAGCAAACAACCAACTGTAATATTCATTCCGTAAGGCAGCAATTAAAATATCAAACGACGCACTATTTAAATTGCGGTGATACATAAGTCTGCTTCCAGCCACTAAGGAATAAAAAGATAATGGATAAGTTCTATCAATAATTAAATTAATTATTTGATCTTTGCTTAAATAGTTTTCCCACTTTGAGAAAAATATGCTTGTTGTTTTATTTGCGATATGCTTTATTCGGCTGCATTGTTTATCTGTAAAAGTCCTATGATCCAAGTTTCCAATAATCATTTCTGTGTTGCCATGTAAATACAATTTAAACCGTTTACCGTACAATTCCCATAACTTTCCAATAATTCCGGAAGATAAAATTATTTCCCAAATAAAATTATTTACAGCCATCATTCCGGGAAACGCAATCATTTGATTTAATAATTCCATACAGTGATAAGTATTATAGAGTAGTGCCTTCTGCGCCTGGTCTTCGGTGAGGTTATTAGAAACCGAATAAGCAGGATTAGCCTGAACACTTAAAGCACGGTTATCATCCACAGAAATACTACTAGAGGAACATTCATCATTATTCACACGTTCCGCCGGTTTTATTTCAGAAAATTGCTCCTTTTGTTGTTCAACGCTCGAAATAATTTCATTAGCCCGCTGGATACCAATAAATGCTTTCTGATGGATTATTGACAAAATTAAATAATACAATTGAGACAAAAAAGACTTGTGTTCATCTAATACGCTGGCTATTTTTTTAAAAAATTTACGGTATTTTCGGGGAGCATAAAACATCTCTGCTTGGCTAGAATTAATATTGTTGTCCCATAATAATTCAAGATACTCTGTATCATTTTCACCAAGCTGCTTGCGCAAAAATACATACATATCTACTACTGCTGTAGCCTGGAATATTAAAACCTCCCAAAAAAACGGACGTCCACTAGAAAGTAAATTAAGATATAAAATATTTGCTAGATTATCCTGACCACTGACTAAGGTAGGTAAGTCATCACTATATAAAAATAATTCATTAAATAGTTTACGGGGAACTGTACAATCAATAATAATACTGACATTATTATTTTTTGATTTCCTTTGTAATGTAAGCTGCGCTGAACCATTGCTATAAATAAACAGATTGTAGTCATTATTCCGAGAAAAATTTATTATTTCTTCTTGAGCAAGCTTGTCGCCTCTGCTGCACATAACAAAGAATGTGGTATCTGTATTTTTATAATTATTATTTATACTTCTCGCAAATTCAAAAATTTCAAAATACCGCCTGAAGCTTTGCGCCGTATGTCCATACAAAAACCCCCACTCTGACCTAATTGTCTGTTTTAAATCTTTTTGCTCTAAGATAGAATCTAAAATCTGCCAACCATTAAATTTCTGGATAATCTTCTTGCGATTAAATAAAACTTGTTTATTGTCACGAGGATATTTTCGGCTATAAATTATTTTACTTCCTGGTGAAACCGGAGGCATACCTAACTCATACTTTCCAAATCCTAAATGAGCTTCACCGGATAAAAGCGGATTCTGCATCATGCTGGAAAAACCTAACTCATAAGCAAAAATATAAGTACGTGCTTTTCCGGCATAATTTACTAAATTATGGCTATCATTAAATACATCTTTAGTTGTTGCCCCTAAAGCATAGATAATTGAAACATCGCTTTCTTCAATTATTAAATCTTGGGCATTTTTCCAACCACCGGGGAATTGACCAGCGTTAACAATCTCCACTCCTTCACAAATTTGTTGAGACAATCCCGACTGAATTCCTTTAATTAATTTTGTTTGGCAAACAAGCTCAAAATCATTTGAGGAATGAAATATCAAGCGAATTATTTTATTCGGAAAATATTCTTTTAGTATTTGACCCGTATTTATTAGGAATACTAAATCACCTAACCCTGCTAACCGTTGGTTAAGAATGACATTAACTGCTTTAAAATCATCCGCATTTAATAATAAATACGGATGATTTTGTTTCATTTTCTTAATTAACAATTCAAAGCCCCATCCCAGATCTTGTTTTACCATCTGTAAAATATATGCAGTCATCAAGTCTTCGGGACAACTAAAACAAAATCTTAAACTATTATTTCGGATAAAGACCGAATCAACTGGTCCATAAAATTCAAAAATTATTTTACTTAAATTATTTATTTCTGGGTGCAATAGGAGGATATTAACTGCCGACAGCAATCTACTCAACGAGACTAATAACCTAGCTGCTTTATTGCTATCTTTTTTAAAGTTACCTGAAAGGTGTAATACCAGCTCTGAATTATTTCGGCAGTTATTTTCTTTAAGCGAAGAGCTAGAAAACAATATCGGCGGCAGAAAACCGAACCCCATCCAGCCACGGAGAGGTAGCCCAGCTTGTTTATTCTGCCGCCGATATTGTTCATTATAAATTGAAATATAATAACGTAAACTAAAATATTTGCATTCTTCTTGGGCAGACAACGGAGGCCCTCGGCAAATATTGTTCTTAAAAAAATAGTTTTTTGAGGGTAAGGCCATTAAAGAAGAGGAGGATTGCGATTTATTTTTTAAATGCTTAACTGTTTCTGTAAATACTTCCCGGGGATTTCTTCGGTCAGTATAAATGATTTTAACGTGTCTGGAGTCAGCATAAAACTCTTCCACACCGGTTTTTTTATCTAATCTCTTGATTTCTTTCGGATTCCGACCAACTCTTTTTGCCCTGGTATACAAAGAAGCGTTTAACATTATTTTTTCCGCTCCTTCCCAGGGAAAAGTAGTTTTAAGGACTATCCCAGAATACTTATTAGTTTCAGAAATATTTTTAACTAAATCAACAATAAAAGAATTAAAAATACTTTTTATTTCTGGATATGAAGCTATATTATGCAAAGCAAGTTCGTACACTAAGTCAAAATGAAATACTAGTTTTATTTTTTCTTTCAAAGAAATACCGTCTTCATCTACAGCTGCACTATCTACACCGTCGATTTTTAGCGGTTCTTGCGTGTAATCAATTCTGCTGTTGATTAAAAATTCCCGAAAAAACGTTCCTACTTCTTTTTCGCTTTCCAGGTCAATTCCTTCATCAATCATTGCCTTTACTGCCGCACGAATCATAAAACCCGCACTAATATACCTTAAACCATACCGAGCCGCCAGCAAACGGCACAATGTTTTGCGCCCTGAACCCATCAAACCACTAATATTTATGAAAAACGGGCCATTAGAACGCGTTTTAGGAATAACTTTAAGATTAGCATTAGCCGGAATCTTGAGTGCAAAAACACTTCCTTTTCCATAAGTCGACTTGGCAAATATTGACCCACCGATTCTTTCTAAGTTTCTTTTTAATGCTGAAAGGCCAAATCCAGTTCTGATTCCAAAAGCAGGACTATTACGATTGGCAATAAACCCCGGAGAAAAAATATTCTTAAGATCCTGTTTTTTAATCCCCACACCATTGTCTTCTACTGTGATTATTAGGTTGGAAGTATACGGATTTATCCGCAATCTGATGTTAGCACTCATTCCTTCTTTTTCGTATTCTTGTCTACGATTTTTATAAGCATTAATCAATACCTCATTGATTCCAATATCTATTCTTTCTGGATAAGTGAATACTTTTTCACGCGAAACGTTGGCCCCGATATTCAAATTTAACTTAGCTGAAACTCCTTGAGATTCAATAAATGAATCGGTTAAAAATACCGCCCTTTCAGCCACCAAGCAAATGTTTGTATTATCCATAGAGTCTGGAAGAGTTTGCTCTGTAAACACTTCCCCTAGGTAATTTTCTACTCTTCTTGTGATCTGGACAACCATCTCTATCTCAAAACGTAATTTATCGTTCTTAACCACATTTTCAGCTAAATAATTTAACTTCTCCCGGTCAATCTTTATTTTTTCCTGAATCTGAGCAATGCAATTTATATTTTTTAACATATTTTGTTTATCGCCGGTTTTTAACGCTTCATGATAACTAGTAATCATAGCTTCTAACCTTGAAGAAGATTGCAAGAACTCTCGGGCAATAACTTCAACTTCCTTCTGCTCCCCAGAATATTTCTCTAAATTAGCTGGCATTAAAAGTCCCCTAACAACTAATTTACTTTTGATGTCATGGAGTAACTCCCTCATACTTTCGTAATCATAAACATCATTTTGGGCTGAAACTTTTGCTGCCGGAACCATAAACGATAATGCAAACGGCTCCCTGGGTTTACTTTTAACGTTAATCGTGCCTCCAGCATCTTCAACAATATTTTTCAAAAAATACAAGGTTAAAGAATGACGTTTATTCTCACTTTTTGCTTTTGTGGAAAAAAAAGGGATAAATAAATATCCGATATATTCCGGGCTTACACCTTTTCCATCATCAATAATTGTTACTACTAAATTATTATTTTCGGAATTATATTCAACAAATACTTCAATATTTTCCGCACCAGCTTCAAATGAATTCATAAATAAACCCTTTAAAAGATTAAAACTGGAAAGAGCAAATTTTACTTTTATACTTTCTTGTGGGCCAGAATAACTAATGTTAATGCTTAATTTTTTTCCGGCAAAAAGTTCACTTTTATTTAATTTACGTAATACCGCCCGTTTAACTTTTTCTAAAGACCCGATAATAAACTCTAGATCTACTGTATCGGTTTTATAATACCCTCTCCTAATTTTTAAGATACTTTCTGCCAATGCTTTTAACTGATTCTTTCCTTCAACTAATCTTTGGGTATACACCCAATCTAAAGTGAACTCTGTTTTTTTAATTAATTTTCCAAGCGGTTTATCTAGCGCCATTTCCAATAACCTTATTTTTTGAGCAGCATTTAATAAAAATTCTTCGGAACCTAAACTCTCTGATCCTAACCCATGATCAAAAATTAGATCTAATCCAGAAATTATACTCTCAATTTGAATTAAAATATCTGAACATTCAGAATCTAATTTTTTCTTAAGAATATTTATAAACCCGAAATAGACTTCAATGTTTCTTAGCTGATGCTGTAAATTCTCTTTTACAACTGCTAAACTATGAACACGAAATGAATCGTATGCAGCTTTTCTAACTTTAACTGAACGATCATTAATTAAATAAGATAAAAAACGGGAAACAGACTCTTTTGAGAAAAATTTAGTATCTTCGGCAAATCTTTTCCTTACCTTCCAATCAGGAGCATAAACAATATTCTTAACCATCAAATCAAATGCATTTGGTGTTAGTTCGCTATAGTAAATGAGTAGATTAATTATCCGTTTTCTTTCCTGAAAATCATCGGAAAACAAATAAGTATTAATATAATCTTTCAGTGTTAAACCTAGTTCTGTTTTAGAGACAAAAATATCAAAATAAACCTCAAACTGCGGATTTTTAATTAACTTCTGCCGGATGCCCCGAAAAATAAAACTAACCGTTCCTTCTATTTTTCCTTTATTTGGCTTAAAAAATAATGGAATTTTAAGACAAAAACTATTTGCGCTTGTACTAAGATCATCTATTTTTTCTGAATCTATATCTTTTATCGCAACCCCCTGTTTATTTAAGGTTGAAATTACCTTTATATTATCCTGCTCTGTCCTGTATTCTCTTCCTGCATTAGTACAAATGCTGATTTTTAAAGCATTATTTCCGACACACTTTAATACGTCAGAAACGGAAATATTTTGACCAAAATTTAAATTAGCGTAAATAAAGATCTGGGTTCCAACGGGTATTTTTGTGCTTTTTTCCGGCCATTGGCTCACCCCCCAAATATCCAGAATATTAATATTTTCTAAAGAAAGTAACTCCGAATTTGGACTACTTATACTACTGCTACATTTTTTACGATTATATTTTTTAGGAATATGTATCCCATTCTCTTTTTGTATTTTTTCCCAATTAATTTTTCTGGCAATTTTTTTAGCTATTTCGTGAACATTCTGCCTTTTTCCGGCATCTAACAAACGGCCTATTTTCGAACAGGGATACTGTAATATTTTCTCCATCACAAATATTTCTTGATCTCTTTTTTTAATCCCCAACATATTCATTTTCTTTTTTACCTGCTCAATTAGCTGTTGAAACTTAACTTCAACAAATGCATCTTTACAGTTATTATCAGGGACCCGATTTCCGTTTGTTGCTCCATCTTTTCCATCATCACTATGCATTGGTGCATCTAACGCGATTTCCTTTCCATTATTAGCTAACAACACTGCTGATACTGTTTCTTGTTTCATATTTAATCGTTCAGCTACTTCTTCCAGGCTTGGGGTTTTTCCTAATTCTTCCCTTAATTTATTCTGGATATCAAAAACTTTTGCACTTGTTTGTAAAAAATTATGCGGTGTATCCAAGCCATTTTTGGGCTGCTTATTAGCCATTTTTATAAATGCAGGTTCAACCCAGATTTTAGCAAAAGTAATAAATCGAACTCTATTTGGCTGATACATTTCTGCTGCCTTCATTAAGAATTCCACAATTTTATCATTTTGAACCATATCTACTAACGGAATATCTAACTTATATTTTAATCTAACTCTGGACGCAATTCGAGCAACACTTCTCATTGTTGCCAATATTAAGATATCTCTGGCCTCTAGATTTCCTCTTTGAATCTCAACAGCTAAAGTATTCTCCTCTTCCCTAGATAAGAATTCATATTTAAAATAAATATCTAATCCATTATTTTTTTTCACATATTTTTTGTTAATTCTTAATTTCGGAAGACAGATTTTACTGCGATACTTTTTCTTTGAGTTTAAAATAACGTTTTGCTCTTTTCTTCTATCCTCAGAACAAACATCTTCAACCTGTTTAGTTTTATTTTTTTTGAATTCTTTAAACACAGCATATAAGAGATTTATCATCCTTGAATTTTCTGTTTCAAATCTCACCGCAATGCTTTTTCGTAAAGATTCAAGGCGGTTCGGTAAAATGCTCTTAGCATCACCTTCCAAGGCCATGGTTTCTTCCAAACCTAACACCAATTTTCCTAGTAAACTTCTTAAATTATAAAGATACCCTGAATCTAAAGCATGCAACATGAGCCGTTCGGCGCCATCCTCTTTTAAGGCTTCACCAATGATATCACTTTCGAACAATAATCCTTTTCTTAAGGCAACTTTTAATACATCATCAATCTTAAGCCCTTGCCGGTATTCTATTTCTAACTTCCTACGTAAAACATAATTATATTTTGTGGTTATCGCTCTGGGAGATTTTTTGACTCTAGAGCCAATTTCTTCTTTGGAAAGCCCTAAAGCCTGTAAAATTAAAACTCGCTTAAGCAATGAACTTAATTTTATTTTTTTAAATTCATCGATAAATTTTTCACTCTCCCATTTATCATAATGTATATACCCTTTCCGTAAGGCCACCTCAACACATTTAACAAAATCACGATGATGCACTTTATCTAAACATTTAATTCCTAGCTTATTCTTGAGCTGAACTATATGCTCAGAAACATTTTTGGGACTTAGATTAATGTATCCGCCAATACTTTGATAGGAAATATATCCTGTCTTTAAAGATATATTTATTCCGGTAATTAATATTTCCTTTTCTCTAGCCGAAAGAGGATTAGACAATATCTCTTCTATTTCCGGAGAAACCGAAGACCTTATCCATTCTTTTTCGGAAGCATAAATAGCTGCATTAATTCTTTGGGTATTCCTGTGGCTATCTTTTGTTCCGGTTATCTGTTTAGGCATCTTATTAAAAATACAGTTAAGCCTTCGATACACATACGAATTATCTTGAAATCCGATTATTTTTCGAATTTCCTCAGTTGACTTATTAGCCAATACAAGCTCAAGTATTCTTCTCTCATCAAAGGTTAAAGGATTATTTTCTTTTATAGGCATAACTACGGAAGAACTGACAGCTTCCTGTTTTGTTTTCGGATTTACTGCCTCTCTGAAAATTTTAAGAATTTGGGAACTTAACTGCTGACTATCGCATTCACAAGTAAACCTTTTATCCAAATCATATATGCCGTGTTCCTCTACCCGAAAAGATAAAACATCCATAAAAAATTTTATGCTTCCTGCCTTTTTTATTTTGAGATGAACTTTAACGGTTTCTCCGGAATCAGCCCGGTAATAAAATGAATCGGCTATATTTGCTATTAAAGTAGTTTCTTCATCTAATAAACGACCTGTACAATTATCGTACGAATATATATTTTTGCCATTAATTCTAGAGACTATTTCTTCGGCCTTGGCCCTAAGAGAGCTTTCTTGTTTGAGAGAAGAAGAGCCGGCTGAGCTTTTTCTAATAGCTAAACTTAAAAGGGCTGAAGAGCAGTTTTCTTTATCGGCAACAACCACCTTTAGGGAGGTTACTACTTCTGCAACTTCTCCTTTTTCGTTTCGAATAATATTGTCGTAGGCGTAACCAGTAATTCTTTTCCCGTCCTTTCTGACATATATTCTCTTAGCGGATATGATATTTCCGTTTTTTAACTTAAGATGAAACCTCTTTTCCGCTTCAGCCCTTTGTTCAGGAACAATAAAATCAAATATCTTCCTGCCCACCATTTCCTTATGAGAATAGCCGAGAATTTCCAACTCCCGATCATTAACATCTTTGATAAAACCCTGGGGTGTTAAAATATGAACACCGGCTAAAGGAATCATCTGCAACAATTTCTTAAATCTCTGCTCACCCAGATTTGTTTTTTCCTCTATCTTTTTTTTCTCAATAATATTTTCCAATTGTTTAGCAATTAATTGAATTAAATTTTCTTCTTCTTTTAAAAATAATACTTTCTCGTCTCCAAACATTTCTTCTACATAATAAACCTCAACAGCTCCAAATCTGTCACCGAATAAATTAATAATAGCTGACTGTTTCTTTACACTTTCCTTAAAACTAGAACATTTGAATTCCTGATTTCCTAAAACTATCCGGGCACAGGCAATATCCGCATATTGCCAAGCCTGCGGAATAAAATTAACAATTTTCTGCATTACTTCTTCCAAAGAAATATCCTTTTTATCAGCTATTTTAAAAATGTTATACAAACAAGAAAGCTCTTTGTTCCGTTCCTCCAATTTATTAACAAGCTTATTGTGTATTTTTTCGGCTTTTTTACGCTCGTTAATATCTCTAAAAAATCCTACCAAACAATCTTTACCATCCATGACCATTCTAACTGAATTAACATCAGCAAATACTTCTGTTTTATCTTTTCTCAAACATACGATGTTCTCTGCCAATGTATTGCTCCCTTGGGCTTGACCCATAAACTTAGATTTTACATAACTTAAGTGTTTTTTCGGATGGATATCTTCTACATTCATTTTCAGTAATTCCTCTTTGGCGTACCCCATCATCTTAAGCATGGCTCCATTAGCACTAACAAACTTTCCGAGTTCTATTTCGCCTGATTCTTTTTCAATTATCTCAGCTGAGAGTACACCGTCAGGACAAGCATCATATATATCCTTGAATTTCCTGTTTGCAGCAATTAATTCTTTCTCTGCCAACTTCCGATCATTAATAACACGACTTGTACCAATGACGGCTATCACCCTTTGATTATCGTCTAAGATAAATTTCGTGCTGACCTCTATCCAAATCAATGAACCATCTTTACATTTTTGTTGTAATTCAAGAGTCTGGTTTCCGGCGTTTAAATCTCCTTGATAGTATTTTTTTAGTGCGTCAGACAAAGCTTCCTGCACCACAATAACTGAGTCCTTCGTTAATTGCTCATCTAAAGTTAAGTTCATAGCTTCTTCTGGAGTATAACCAGATACCTCTAAAGAAGAAGGACTCACATACGTAAAACGTAAAGTATTAATATCTATAGTCCAAATAACATCTTTTATATTTTCAGCTAACAGGCGATATCTTTCCTCACTCTCTTTTGCTTCTTTTGATGCCTTTCGGAGATAAAATTCGTCTAGATTTTTCTGTTCTTCCTTAACATCCAATAGCATTTTTTGAACACTGCTAATCGATTTATTTAAAATACTATCATTAACAAAACGACTAAGTTCCTCAATAATTAAAAAATAATTTTTATTTGAAAAAACTATTTTCGATAAGACACCTATAGCCTCAATATCAACAACAGCCGGTGATAAATCTTCTTTCTGTTTATTGATTTTGGTAGCCCATATTTTCTTTATGTTTTGGTAATTAAAAACCGCTTCAAATTTATCTTGGTAATAAGAAACCATCATTTTTATTAATTTTCCAGATAATTCTTCCTCTTCTTTGCCAGTATTCTTTAGATATTCATTAATTTTTATTCCAAACTCTCCAAAAAACAAAACAAAATTATTTTTATTTATATCGCTAAACAATCTTTTTAAGGCTTTGTAATTATCCCCTTTATACTGGCTCAACACATTATCTAAATCATACTGTTCATCAAAAAACATCATATCCGTATCTAAAAGTAAAATTCGCATATCTTTACCCATTCCAGTATTACTCATTTTATGATCTCCGTGAAACACGCCTCTACGGCAACACTCCTCAAACAAATAACAATACCCATCAATTACTCTCTTAAACTTTATAAAAACTGGTAAATTTTCTACGTTAATATGCTCCAGAGATATTTCCCTAATTGCTTGCTCAACCAAAAGGCTAACTACAGTAACAACTTCTTCATTACTAACCCCGGATTCAATATCATAATGCTCGCTATAGGTTAAGGGCATTATCTTTACTTCAAATATAGCATGCGGGGCAACAAGCTTGTCACTTCCCAAGTCTCTCTGAAAATGAAAATAGATATAATCTGAAGGTAATTTATTGACATCAATTACTAAATTATCAACAACCTCTAATGAAGCAATAAGCCCTCCTAATTTCTCTGTGGATAAACGCACGCCTTTTAGCTCCTCATCAATATCAACCGTTACAAATTCTTCTCTGGGAGCATCTCCGTGAAACAACTTGAATAATTTAATAATTAATTTTGATTCATTGTGTTTCTCTATAGCAAAAGCACAGCGCTTACTTCCTTGGCCAAGATACTGTAATCTATCTGCCCCCTCTAATACTGCAATCAATCTTTCATTTTGTGGACTGTCATCTTTTAAACCAATATTTTTATCTTGGAATCCTAATGCCTTACCTATATAAAGTATTCTTTGATCTTCTTCTCTAATTTCCTTTCTTGCTATTCTTCCACAGAGAATATTATCAATTACAATATTCTCCACAAGCAGCATAAAATACTCCAACGTTTGTTTCAGATATTCTTTTCCTTTCTTGTCTTGCAACTCTAAATTTCTTATACTATCAAGAGAATTTCTTAAACGTACCCAGTCTTCTGTTATACTTAGATAATTTGTTTTAACTTTTTTTCCTCGAAAAATAAATTCTACCGCACAGGTAATATAGGTGCAAAAATCTACATAAGTTAACTTGGAATTGATTGATAACATCATCTTTTTTTCTATCCACTCTCCAAACTTGTTATTTAGTTGGATTTTTTTACCTTCAGCAGCTATATTTATTTTTATGCCTTCGGCAGCCAAAATCTTACTTAATAGGTAAAGATCTTTTCTCTCTATCCAGCGGTCCCAATTAAATGATGGTTTTATTCTTGATAAAACATTCTTCATTAATTTAACATTATCCAATTGCTTATTTACTAAAAAATTAAACAGATCAGGTTTATATCTTATTATTAAACTTGTTGCCTCTTCTTCTATTAAAGAAATATCTTTAGAACCTACCGGTAAAAGCGCTAAACACTCTTTCACCTCTGCTTCGTTAGCGTTCTTTTTGTTATTATCTAATGAACTTGAGGAAAAAATACCAGGTTGCACAACTTCTTCTTTTTGGGAAATATTATTTGTTTCTACTCCTGAAAGGATACCTCCAACTTTCTCAGCGTATGTAGTCCCCATTCCTAAATAATTAGAGTGTTTATTATTCTCTACTTCGGGTGCAACCTTTTTAATGTTACTCTTTACTTCTTCCAATATAAAAGAAGATGAAACAGTTTGCGATAAAACATCCTTTCTTTTTTCCAAAGAAATCCTAGAGATATTATTCAACTTTTCTATAAGACTAAATAAGGAAATTCTATTGACCTCCTTGTCCTCGGCTAAATCCAAAATCCTTTTATTTAGTAACTCCTTTGCCTGCGGTAAATCAGCCCCGTAACCGCTAACCATTACTAACGAAGTTTTTTTATCATTTAACATCTTTTTTTCTTCCTGTCGGCGAAATTCTAGAGAAAATTCATAGCCATCCATCACCGGCATAGTAAAATCGACAATGATAAGGTCAAAAGGATATTTTGAGTGCTTCTCTTGATTAATAATTTCTAATGCTTCCTTACCGTTTTCTGCCGTTTCCACTTCGTAACCTGATAAAAATGCCTTATATAAATTTAAAAGAGCGCGATCATCATCAATAACCAAAATTTTTCGAATATCTTTTTGTGAATTTATACTGGATGAAACTTCATTAGTTTTACGCTCAATAACATTAGCATAGACAATCGTTGCTCCTAAATAATTAGAGTGTTTATTATTTTCTACTTCTGGTACAACCTTTTTAATGTTACTCTTTACTTCTTCGCGTTTAATAAGACCGATTAATTTTCCCACAAAGGAGTCATCAGAAATAACGCCAACAGAATAAAGCCAAAATACCGTACCAATTATAATTGCAACCGTTAGGAAAACTCTGCCCAATACCGTTATTACTCTATCTTTTGGACCTTCCTTTTCTGGTACATTATCCTGATCACCATTTCTTACTTTTGCTAGAGGCTTTTTCCAGAGCAGAAAGCTAGTTATCATCTTTACATCTCTAGTTCTCCGGCTTTCCAACGTACAAATATTTTTCGGTTTAATTTCTTCTTCAGATGCACCATTGGCCAACTCTGCTTTTTTCTCTTTATCCTCTGTATACTTTGCACCTTTCTCTGTCTCTGTGGAAACGTTATCAGACTGACTATTTTTATTATTTTTTATATTTTTGTATAGCAAGCGTAAACTTTCCTCATAAGTTTTATCTAATTTAAATTTTTTAGCCGCATTTAAAAATTTTAAAAGCTCCTCACGATTATTTTTAAAATACCCAGCACTTAGCTTTCTTGCCTCTAACTCATCTAAGTCATTTAAATGACTGAATTCATGACGAAGAATATCTTCTCTAATTATTGAAGGTAAATGAAAAAAATAGGAATGAAGAAAAATAGTATTTATCGAAAACTCACAAGCAGCAATATTGTCTTTGGTAACAATTGAATTGGAAGTAATTACCAATCTCCATTTTGGTGGAGCTCGAATAGCTTGACTGGCTTTGATTAAACATTCTTTTAAGCCTACATAATCACCAGAAATAGAATCTGGCAAAGCGCTTAAATCAACACCCTTTACCATCACATTTACCAAAAGTTTATCGTTTTTTAATGCTTTGTTAATTTTTTTCCGAAAGCACTCAGGAACTGAAAGAGGATATGCTAATTGCTCCACATTCCCTATCTTGGCTAAGGCACTTGAACTTGGACCATTTAACTTATGGCTAGCCAATCTAACTTTTTCTTCTATACTTTTGATTCTTTTTTCATCAATGCTACCATTAAAGGATTTTACAATATCTATAACCCCAAATATTTGCCTACAATCCGCCTTTACCAATGCGCCCAAATACCCGTTGTCTATTTTTTTGCTTACTCTGCCTAACATTTCTTCAATATAGCCGGACATTAAATTAACTAAATAGCTTTGAGCCGACTCTTGCGATTTTCCTTCTGCTCTTAGTAATACACCCTTGATATCCTTTTTCAAAATTATTCCGGGTTTCGGTTCTCCATTAGATACCTTCAAAAATTCTCTATCATATTTGATAGTCGGAAGACTACCATTGGGATAAATATTCATAATTCGATAAGAATTTCCATTATCCAAAACAACATCGCCAATATTGAACTGCGTGCCTTCTGTTATTGGTAAACTATTAGATAATTTTGTTTTTGCTCGTTTGTTTTTGACAACATTTTCATTGGCGCTTTTAATCTTGACTTGTTTTTGAGATTGGCTAACTTTTCTTTTAAATTCTTGCAAATTGTTTCCTAACTCTGCAAAAACATGGCGTTTGCTTTTAATCTCATTATCTAATTTACTTAACTCTTTGACGGCCTCTCTTTTGTTAAACTCTAGCTCAGTCAAAGATCGCCCAATCTGTATATGTTCTTTACTGAGAAGGCCATTTTCTTTCTCAGCATCATCGCGATCACTATTATTCCGTTGAGTAATAATTCTCAAGCGTTGTTCTTCACGTGTTGCTTCTATTCCTATTCTCTTTACCTCATTTTCCCGCTCTCTTTTTTCAAGATTAAGACTCTCTACTTGTTCATAAAGATCATTTAGCTTTTTTGTCATCGGCTGATACTCTTCCAAAATGACTAAACAACGTTCTGCTTCTTCTTTTCGCTTAGATGACTCTTTACTTATCACATTTCCTTCTTGTTTCATTTCGGCCAACGTTCTTTCTGCCCGTTCTTTTTCTTTTGTTAGGGAAGATAATATTTCTCGCATCTTTCGGGCATCCTGCTGAAATCTTTGATCCGCAATTGCTGCTTTTCTTTCTGATTGGATCTTCCTTAATTCAGCTTGCTCAACAGCTTTACTAGCATCTTTTGTTTTTTGTTCAAAGCCAGATAATGACGCTTCAATATTTTCCAATTCTTTGCGTTTACTTCCAATCTCTTCAGCAAAGTTTTTTCTACGGGCTTTAATGTCACTCTTTAATCCATTCACCTTTTTAGCTAGTCCACGTTCTGTCTCTTCCATTTCGCGTTTTGCCGATATACTTCCATATTGTTCTTTTTTTAATGCTTCTCTAGTCTTTTTTAATCTACTTTCTTCTTTCGAAAGTTGACGATTAGCTTCCTTCATTCTGCTTTCAAAAATACTTACTTCTGCTTCTATTCTTATTCTTTCCGATTTTAAAGCTTTTAACTGATTTTGCTCATCAATTCTTTCTTGCCTAACAGTCTCAAGTTCACCAATTTGTAATTTAGATAGAGTTAAATTCCGCTCAGCAGCAGTTACTGAACTTTGCAAAGCATTCAGCTCTCTTAGAGATCCCTGCTTATCATAATTAACTTCTCTGACTCTTTGCTCAGCTACACGAATTTCTTTATTTATCATCTTAAGTTCTACCGTATCTTTATTCTTTGCTATTTGTCCTCTTTCTGCAGTCAACGTTATCTGTTGCTCTACCTGATTTCTTTTAACCTTGAGGCTCCCCACTTGTTTTTCTATTTCTTTCTTTTCTAAATCAATTCCTTCCCTTTGGCTGCATAATTCATTAAGTTTTTCAACCTTTACCTCCAGACTTTCTATGATAAAAACTTGACGTTCTGCTTCTTCTTTTCGCTTAGATGACTCTTTACTTATCACATTTCCTTCTTGTTTCATTTCGGCCAACGTTCTTTCTGCCCGTTCTTTTTCTTTTGTTAGGGAAGATAATATTTCTCGCATCTTTCGGGCATCCTGCTGAAATCTTTGATCCGCAATTGCTGCTTTTCTTTCTGATTGGATCTTCCTTAATTCAGCTTGCTCAACAGCTTTACTAGCATCTTTTGTTTTTTGTTCAAAGCCAGATAATGACGCTTCAATATTTTCCAATTCTTTGCGTTTACTTCCAATCTCTTCAGCAAAGTTTTTTCTACGGGCTTTAATGTCACTCTTTAATCCATTCACCTTTTTAGCTAGTCCACGTTCTGTCTCTTCCATTTCGCGTTTTGCCGATATACTTCCATATTGTTCTTTTTTTAATGCTTCTCTAGTCTTTTTTAATCTACTTTCTTCTTTCGAAAGTTGACGATTAGCTTCCTTCATTCTGCTTTCAAAAATACTTACTTCTGCTTCTATTCTTATTCTTTCCGATTTTAAAGCTTTTAACTGATTTTGCTCATCAATTCTTTCTTGCCTAACAGTCTCAAGTTCACCAATTTGTAATTTAGATAGAGTTAAATTCCGCTCAGCAGCAGTTACTGAACTTTGCAAAGCATTCAGCTCTCTTAGAGATCCCTGCTTATCATAATTAACTTCTCTGACTCTTTGCTCAGCTACACGAATTTCTTTATTTATCATCTTAAGTTCTACCGTATCTTTATTCTTTGCTATTTGTCCTCTTTCTGCAGTCAACGTTATCTGTTGCTCTACCTGATTTCTTTTAACCTTGAGGCTGACAATAGAGTTAGCTAACTCTTTCTCTTTTTGTCTAAGGTTTTCTGCCCGTTGTTGAACATTGCTAATAGTTGTAAGTACTAATGTTAATTTTTTTTCAGCAATAGTTACCATCCTTTTTAACCCAGTTATTTCTTCCTCTAGGGCTTTCTTTTCTTTCTGCATTTTTTGTTCATACAACGCTTTCTGCTGAGATAATTTAATTTCTTCTTCTTGACTGCGTAGCCTATTCTCTTCTATGTTTCGATTTAACCCTTCTAATTCATTCCCGGCTATTTTAATCTTCTGTTCAAAAAATCTGGCATCTGCACGTGCTTGTTTTTCTTTTTTATTCCACTTATTAAAAAGCCCCATAGTTATTTCTATCGCTGTTTGGAGCTTATTTTTTTGACTCTCTAGCCTATTAACTTCTGCCTGTAATTCTTTTTTCTTTGTCTTCTTCTCGTGCTGTATCCCAGGCTTATCATCTTCGGTCATTGTAAAACCTAATTCTTCTTCTTTAGGCATAACCGGAGCTTGTTCTTTAGACACAGGTGCTTCTAAAGATGGTTGATCTTTACTCTTAGTTGTTTTTACCGGTTCGGCTTTTGCTTCAGCTATAGGCTGAGGGATAATTTCAGCTGTCGGTTTAGGTTCTGGTGCATTTTCTTTAGCTGTCTTTACTCTGGGTGTGTTGAATAGATTAGGTTGGCTAGATGTAAATTCCGGTTGAGGCGCTGTTAATAATAACGGTATTGTTGCGCCTACAAGCGGAAGTGTTGCTAGCACCGGTGTCTTATCTGTAACTTTTCCTAACAGAGTAAACCCTAAGTTAGCTATCGGCTCAGATAAAGCTTCTTCGGCAGCCGATTCTGGTTCAAAAGAGGTCTGCTTGGGATCTGATAATAAAAGTAAAACTGGTTGTTTAGCAAAAGTTGCTTTTACCGGAAGAGCTTCTTTTGGTTCGGTCATTGTAAAACCTAATTCTTCTTCTTTAGGCATAACCGGAGCTTGTTCT
>CAZAYU010000002.1:0-32426 GCA_964489445.1 uncultured Planctomycetia bacterium | reverse complement strand
TGTCGGTTTAGGTTCTGGTGCATTTTCTTTAGCTGTCTTTACTCTGGGTGTGTTGTTCTTGCATTCCTTCCTCCGCCCTAAAACAAACCTAGCAATTGTTACTCCAGCAATTCCTAAAAAGCTCAAGAGAAATATAACCCAATCAACAGATAAAAGAGAATGCTCCTTATAAGAATCTATTTGTTTCTTAAATGTTGGGACTTCTTCTTTCTTGCTCTTAGCTGTTTTTCTGTCTGCTACTTTATTTTTGACAGTATCCTCAGGCTTTGTCTGATTCTGTATAATACTTCTTTCTGTAACTTTTCTTTGTCTAACAACAGGTTCTTTAATGTGTTTTTGAGAAACAGCTGGCACCTCTATACCATCTGCCTTTCCTTCAAGCTGTTTTTGGATATTTTCAGATAAATTTAAATCAGTAATTATAATTTTCTCACTTTGGTATATCTTATCCATGCTCCGCTTTTTTGGCATCACAATTTTCCAAGTTTTAGATGCTACCCCTTTCTTACCCCAAAGTCTTCCATAAAGTATTGATTGTTGATATTCTTTCTGATTTAATAACAACCACTGTTTTCTCATCTTTACTAGGATTTCACCCCACTGCTCTTTTTTGGCAACCTTGACAATGAATGCTGTCTCCTGGCTAGGTTTCACTTCGGTATAGAATTTAGCAGCTTGAGCAAATCCGGGTAATAAACAGCTTCCGATAAAAATAGAAAAACCAATAAGATATATCCTGGCCTTAGTTTTAAATAATCTTTTTATTTTTTTAAAAAAACTATTCTTTGGGATAGTTAATAAAATTGTATTTGATAGAGAAGATGATGCTTGTTTTAATAAGTCATCAATTTTTTTATTACCTGTATTTGGTTTTTCAAATGTACCAAAATTTATAAATCGTTCAATATCTAATAGTTCTTCCTTCCCATCAAACCAAAATACAATAACATTATTTTCGGTTATCGTAATTTGGTATTTGCCTGATGACAGAGATACCGTTCTCCTCCTTGAGTTTGGTTCCGGCGGATATGTTTTCTCACCACGTTGAGGATTATCTAAACTTCCTTTATTGTTGAACTCTTGGATGCTAATTATTTCTCCGAATGAATCATAGCGACAAATTTTAATATTATCTGCCGTCACCGCTACTTTTTCTATTGGTTTATTATCCGCAAACGGACCGGAAATAATTCTCTTTCCGCTTTCATTCTCTAAAGAAACAAAAAAACTTTCCTTAGATTTAACTATCTTCTCCAATTCATCTAAACTCTGCATTTTAAGAGGTTTGTTTAATTTTGCTTTCCAAATATCATCTAAGATGCCTGAATCTCTATAGATTTTTACTTTCGATTTTCGTTGATCAATAAAATACTTGGCCAGATACTGTTTAGTTTTTATTTTTAGTTCCGGAAGTAACACCCCGAACAATCTTGAGTCACTTTTAGCTACCAATAATTCCAGCAGCCGCTCAAAATCCCCTTTTTCTTTAATTTTTCTTGTTGACTGTTGAAAATCAGGCAATAGATTCTCTAATACTTTCGGAGTGAATTTCAGGAATACATCATTATCTTGAATGCTTATATTTGATCTAACAAATACAAAATTTTTCCTTTGTTCTTGAGGATAACGCGAAAGCGCAGTAATATTTTCTTTTACCATCCCCTTAATCATTCCCCATACTTCTAAAGCAAATCCCGGAGTTTTAATAATGTCATTACTTCCGTCCGAGTTTTTATATCCGAATTGCTCACTGCCAACAACCGGGTCTAGCCTGATTATTTGGGAATTATTCACCTTTTGCTTGTAATATTCCCTTTCACTCATAAACGGCATTCTCATTTTTTCAGCAATCAATTCGTAAACATAGGTAAAAAGCTTCTGACGAAATACTGGTTCAGAAATCACATACTGATCATTAATATATTTAAAATCTGGTAAGATTTTTTCTCCAAACTTAAATATTTCTTGCCTGTTTAGCTGTTTTATTTTTTTAGGAATAAGCTGCTTTTCTTTATCTTGCCGTTCTGCTATTTTTTTAGAGGCTAGCCGGATAGATTTATCCACTTTATTGGTTTTACTCTCTAAATTACTAGGCTTCTTTGCTTTTGGCTTATTTATTCTTGAGACATCTTTTATTGTCGGAATAGTTGATTTTTCTTTTATCGGCTTTTGTTGCACTTTAGGAGATTGTTTTTTCTCATCTTTATATTTTTCTTTCTGGGTACTAATTTCTGATAAAGAAGGAATTCTCAAAATATCACCCGGATTAATACTATTACAATCCTTAATCTTACTCAATTTACAAGTCAATAAAGATACTTTCCAAATTTGCGGATTAGACAATTGTGGAAAGATTGCTTTAACTATTTGCCAAACATTTTCTCCTTTTTCCACTACATGTATATCTACCTGAACAGTATCTTTCTTTTTAGACATTTTTCCTGGAGCTTTCTTTTCTTGCTTGCCTAGCGGAATCTTTATTTTCCATCCCGCTTTAATAAAGTCCGGACCCTTTTTAAGTGTATCCTGCTTATTTAAAGCATAAATATCCTGCCATTTAACATTGAATTTTTGCGCGATTTTGCTTAAATAATCATTCTTAGCCACCGTATATTCAATATACTTTTTCCCAGCTCTTTTATCCACCAATAACGCTGTTTTGCTTGCTCCTATTTCTGCAGTTGATTCTTTCAATTCTTTTTCTGTTTTGCCTATGCCCTGGCTTTTCTCCATAATTGGCTTAACTAATTCTTCTTCTTGAGCAGCAGTAATTTCCTTAGTCAGAACTTCTTCAAGAGGTGTTTTTCTTTGGATGTTATAAGGAATGTCTATTTCTTCTTCAGGAAAAATAGAAATCGCAGAAGGATCCATCCTTGCCTCTATCTCAGGTCTACCTTTCACATCCCTTCTCTCCTCGTCCTTTCTTCCATCCTTTTTTACTTCTCTTTTCTCCTCAATAGAATGACCCGGATGCTTTACTACTTTTTCTAAAACCGGACTTTGAAGTTGAACCTTGGTATGAAAGTTTGGCATATTTAAAGGCGAAGAAAAAAGAATGAATACAGTAAATATAAACGCAGCAAATGAAGCAGTAAGCCTGTGAGGAAACACTTTAAAACTAAATAACTTCTTAAAAAAATTAACAACTAACTCTCTGGGCTTCTCTAAATGTAAGGGAACTCCTTTTAAAAATTCTGCAATGACATTAAATCGAAAACCTATCATTTTCTTGTTTATTTTTCCAATACACGCTAATCCTTGCTTAGCCGCCTTAATCCCTTTGCTTGCTAGAACAATTGATGAAATAATTGTCTTTACCCTACTAATAGAATGGTTACTTTTGCTTTCAATTAATCCTAACTTTTTTTTCTCGTTATACTTTTTTATCTTAACCAAGGCGATTATTGTTGGAACAACAATTAAAATAATCGCTATGCTTTCGGTTAGCACATCAGCTAAAACTATAAGGGTAACAAACATTCCCAATATGCCGGTCAGAGTTACACCTTTAGCCATAGTTTTTAAAACATTTTTTGTTCTGGAATCGTAATTATCCTCATAATTCAGGTTAAACTTTTTCCTTGCATAGATTTTTTCCCAAATTAGTTCACGTAATCTTTTCAAGGTAATAAATGAAATAACTGCTTTTATTTTGTTTGTGAAATAATTACTTTTACTTTCAATTAATCCTAAGCTCTTTTTTCTGTTATGTTGTTTTACCTTAATTAAAACTACTGCTGCTGGGATAACAATTAAAGCAATTGCTATGCTTTCAATTAATACATCAGCCAAAGCCGCAACTGTCACAAACATTCCCAATATGCCGGTCAGAGTTACACCTTTAGCCATAGTTTTTAAAACATTTTTTGTTCTGGAATCGTAATTATCCTCATAATTCAGGTTAAACTTTTTCCTTGCATAGATTTTTTCCCAAATTAGTTCACGTAATCTTTTCAAGGTAATAAATGAAATAACTGCTTTTATTTTGTTTGTGAAATAATTACTTTTACTTTCAATTAATCCTAAGCTCTTTTTTCTGTTATGTTGTTTTACCTTAATTAAAACTACTGCTGCTGGGATAACAATTAAAGCAATTGCTATGCTTTCGATTAATACATCAGCCAAAGCCGCAACTGTCACAAACATTCCTAGTGTACCAATTGAAATCACACCCTTAAAAATAGCTTTTAAGACATTTTTTGTTCTGGAATTATAATTAGTCCTCGAATAAGAAGCAATCGGATGATTTTTAATTTTTATTGGTTTCAGTTTAGGAAATCGTTTCTCCCAGGGTCTATTATTAAAATTAATCAATTTTTCCAATAAATATATCGCTCCAATAGCTACAACCGCTAATGCCCCCGTTAACAATACAGCTTCCCAAGAAAAAACTATACCTACAATTACACTCCCAAAAATAATCCCACCGACAATCAGCCATTGACGCGATTTTTGGTGGGATTTCGATTTTCTAAAATTCAAATAAAGCGCTGATGAGGCAAACTTTGACTCAAGAATATTCAAATTGTTACCTATTTTGTAAGCGTTTTCACTTATTTTAAAAAATAATAATATTTTGGAAAACCGCTCAACTATTTTTTGAAGAAGCAATGAATGCTTTAGCGCGTTCACGGATAAATCTACCTGATTCGGCACTAAGCTCAAGCCAGTTCCCTGTTGAAGTTTTTCCTTTAATTTTTCCGTCCGGAACAATGATAAAGCTATACTCATAATTCCACCCCGGATAACAGGCAAATACCCGCAATCCGTCTTTACGCGATTCTGTTCTGGTAAATGTAAGATCTTCAAAGCCACAGACCCTCTTACTGTTTTCCATTTTAATTCCTCCTTTTTATTTTTAATTACGCTACTACTTTTATTATTTTTACTACATCCAATAAACTTCGCTTCTAATTCTTTTATTCTTATACTTACAGTCTCTGGATTAAGCAATGAAATAAAATCTTCCATAGTTGGCCCGCAAGTTACTATCGGAAACATACCATTCTTGTCTCCTGAAGAAATAGGCCTTTCTTTTTTACAAATTGTGCATTCTTGGCTAGAAAGATTTTTTAAAGTTTTCCAGCTGCTAATAACCTCTTTTAATACTTTATCTTCTGTGATTGTGTTTAAAAACCGCAGGTGCCTCAGACAAGGCACTTTTTTTATTTCTTTCCCAATTTTATTCTCTATTTGCATTTTTAATTTATTAATCTCTGCATTGTTTTTAACTCTTTTATCCCTTAAGCCCTTTCTATATTCTTTTCTATCAAATGTTCCTTTTTCTCTCTCTGCCAATAATAATTTCTCTGTCTTACTATCTCTTTTATATAGGTTCATCACTCTCACGATAAGCGCTACTAACAAAAATAATCCGAGCACACCAAAATCTAGCCAAGGAGAACCTGTGATAGAACTAGATGCAGGAATTTTTTCCTGGTCTATTAATTCATTTATATGTCTTGGCTTTAAACCCATGCTACTAGAGGTGCTCGATTGAAATTGCTTATAGCGTTTTCTAAATCTTTCTAAGAGTATTTTTATAGTTGCTATATCCTGATCGGTTTGTGGGCAATATTCTTGAAGAAAATAGTAAAACTGCTCAACATCATGTTTAATGTTCCCATTAATACCGTCATTATCTGTATATATTTCTTCCAAACCTAAATCGTTTAATCCCAAGTTAAACCAAAATCTTAAATAGTCATTTTCTCCTTCTCCTAAATAAGTAGTAAAAAAATTATTTTTCCACATGATAAAATTATCATTCTGCAAAATGCAATTATAACTATCCTTGAGAACCTTGGACTCTTTGCCGGAAATTACACGCGGCAACATCCGTTCGGCAAACCAACGTCTCTGTGCAAGAACAAATGTCTCATAAACATAAATAGTTATTTTCTTTTCTTTCCATTTGTTATCTATTGTTTGGTTTACCCAAATCTGGCCAGCAACAGTTAGTCGATCATAAAGGATATAGATTCTCTCTGATAATTTATTTGTATCTCCCGTTAGTTTATCTAAGGTTTCCTGCGCATAAGAATCTATTCTTTTATCGAAAAAAGTAAATGAATCAGCTTCAGTCAACGCTGTTGCCATTTGATAATAACTGTGTTTTAGAGAAACGCTATCAAGAAGTACTTTTCCTGAAAGTTTTATTTCTCCAGTTCCAGCCTCATGGTGTTCTATCAAATATAGTATTGCTTTTTTCTTTTCTTTAGATAAAGGCAGTTCTTTTAAAAGGATACCGGCGATCCGTGCTGAATTTAAGGCGTGAATAACTTTTTTCCGGATTTCTTCATCGAGTTTACTGTCGGAGAGTCTTGCAACTTTTAGATCAGGGAAAAATCTTTCTGCATCATGCAAGAGTGCGGCTAGTTTTAAAATTATACCTGCGGAAGGATTATCTTTTTTAACTCTGTTTAAAACATAAAAATGGTGAAATTTTTCTGCTAAAGCTAAAGATTTTTCTCTAAAAGATATTCCTAAAATATAGACTAATAATTTTATAACCGCCTTAAGTATTTCTTGGTCAGACACCATATCTTGTTCCGCTAACTTTTTATAAATTCCATCACGCTTTTTTATTATTATCTCCGGAATGATTATTCTTCTACTTTTAATATTTGAATACACCCTAAAAGCCTCTTCCTCTTCTTTGTTTAAAGAACTTGAGCTGTTAGTTTTTAATTCTTTTCGTCTTTTTATTTCTACCATCTCACTATCTATATACTTTTCCAATAAAACTATAAAATTATCGTAGGCTATATTCCTTTTCGATTCTTTACTAAATGAATTGAATCTCCTTCTTAAAAATACAACTAACGGCATAATTACTCCGGCCATTATTAAAACATCACCAAATTGGATTAAAGATAAAAAACTGCTTCCCGAGCTAGCAATAAACAACCCACTAAAAATAAATATTTCCGGACCATCAGAAATACATGACACGCTACTAGAAGCAATCGTTTTTGCATCTACTTTACTTATACGTCTACTCATTCTAACAGGGCTGTTAGATTTCAATTTTCTTTTAAGTTCAGAGAAGTATTTCTTGTCCGAAGCATCAATAATTAAATCCCAAGATCTAAAATCTTTTGGGTGCTCACCGAAATATTTAATAAATAAAGAATCAAAGGGTATACGCAACAAAATAGAAAGTTCCGATTGTAGCGCATCCTGCGCATATCCACAATCATTACTCTGCATCCAAACATAAACATCCGGATTCAATTTATTTCTTTTAAACCAGGATGGTGCATCAAAACCCTCAGCAACAATTATTTCTTTCTCCGGAATATACCAATAATCAACAAGTTTCTTCCTTTTTATTATTTCCAAATAAACAGCAATTTTTTCCGGAATTACACCACTAATACCTGCCTGTTGAATCCAAGAAGTAATAGTGGTCTTGCCTATACTTTGATATCCCCAAAATAAAATCTTTAAAGGAATGTCCCTACTTATAATTTTATGTTTGATGATTTTATCAAGCATAAACCATCCTTGATAAATATTGGCGGCAAAAACCGGGCTGGATCCGGAATCTAATTCCTTGACTGCTTCTTGTTTTTCTAATTCTTTTTTCTTCCGGACATATCTTTGATATCTCTGTAAGTCTTTTTGAAAAATATCCTGCAAATTCTTACAGTCTAGAGCCTGACTGAGCCAATTAATACCTTCTGTGCTTTCTCCAAAAGAAACCGCATGAGAAATTATATCCTTACTGTGTTTAATAAACACAGTTAGTGCTTCCAATTCCGCGGAATATGCTCTTACTTCTTCAGCAGCATAATTATTCAGTTTTCCTCGAATCTCACCGTTGACTACATGTCCAAAAGCCTCATGAAAAAGGGTAGTCAGAAATGAAGCCGGATTATTAAATTCCTGCTCATTGATAACTATTATGTATTTTTTTAACTTACGCTCAAATTCTGCGACAATCGTAAACGCGCTAATATAGCTAAGTTCTCTTTCCACCGCATCGATTCCTAAAGCAAGCTTATACAGCTTACCCATATTCTCGGAAGACACTTTTTTAATATCAATTCTACCTTCAGACCTTAACTTCATTAAATCCCCAAATGATTTATTACCCACGATCATCCGGAATGCCCGCATACTCAAATTTACCTGTTGCAGCTGTTTGCTACCTAAAGGACTTAACAGTACATTTATCTTTTTTGTATCATTATCTCCACTTCCATAGATTACCTGTGGCAAAAAGACACCAGTAAATAATCCAAATACCAATATTGGAATAAACTCTCTACGGCTGATTAGCGGGATATTTGCTTCAGAAAGTTCTTTGACTACTCTTTTTAACTTTTCATCTATGAATTCCGGCAACGTTACCACGCTACTGGAAGTAAACTTTATCTCGAATAATGGTAATTGAATAAAAATGGAAGGTAAATTAGAAACGATTTGGTTTAAAGACAATTTAGACGCTAAATAATATTTGGAAGGTGGCGCTTTGTTATTCTCGGCCATCCATTCAATCAAATTATATTGTATTTTTCGTTGCTCATCCACCACCCAAATCGGTAGATCAAATAAATTCATCCCAGATATATCTATATCGGCAAATAATTTTCCTGCTCGTTTTTGTTTTTTCTGAGTAATAAAGCTTAAATTTGCCATACAGACAATTAAAGAATAAAGTTCTTTTTTCGTATTTCTGCCATCAATACAAGAATCCATTTTTTCTACATCTCCAATAGTTTGGGCAAAATTAATTAAGTCTTTTTTTATTTGCACAATACTTTTACGATATACACTACATATACATATTGCAGCTTCTTGCTCTTCATAGAGATTATAACCATGAGAAAAATCATAAAACAACTCATGATCTTTACAAAAACTTTGAATTCCTTCAGCATTAATAGTGTTTTTGATTAAATCAAGTGCAATGCCTATTTTGTTTGAATTATCTAGAATATTACCAAGACTCGAGGAACCGCTAGAAAATCTTTCCTCTTTAGACAATGCACTACTCACCAACGAATTACCTTCTAATTGAAATTTAGAATTTAGTCTATACCTGATGATACATAAACCTTCCGTAGAAAATTCCTTGATACTTAATTCTTTAGAAGCAAACTTCTCATAAAATCCACGTGATTTATTTACCGGCATTATTTTAAATTCTTCTATTCCATTTCTACTAACATGCCCAATAACATGCCTTAAAAGAGCTGATCCATAATGCTTTCTATGTGATAAAACTGCAATCTTAAGAAGTAAATTAAGCTCTAGACTAAATACTGCATACCCAGATAAAACACCGTTAGCTATTATCATAAAAAATAAATTGTCTTTACTATTACTTATTGCCATTAACTTATCTAACTTCCATCGCCATACATTAGGCATTGTTTTGCGCTCTATATCATAGATCCTCTGGATTGCTTCAGCATCACTATCAAAAAAGGATGAAAATTCTTTAAAGTTTATAACTGCTAATGGTAAATTTTCAAAACAAGACAGAAACGATCCATGCAAAGCACTGCTGCCGGAAGATAAATCACTTGAGTTTGTCGTATTCATTTTATCTTTGTTTAACAAACTAGAAGAAGCATTTTTTTGCTTTAGCTTTTTTATTTCCGTTATTTTTTTGTCCTGTTTTGTATCAACACTCATTAAAAATTTATTTTTAGGTGCAAGCTTAAATACCTGATAAATAAATACAGCGATTAAAGCCTGAAAATAGTAATTTGATTGAATTGTAAGCGCACTAACTCCTTGATTATTTAAATTCTGTGCGAGAAACGGTTTAATGGATATTAGCACTGCACATAACACCACTATTGATACCCCAAAAATATTTTTAGTATATCTTTTGAAGATAATTGGCAATTTAGAAAATGTAGCATGCCCTTTGTTGATTGTCCCTTCTTTTCTATGATTTTTGTTTTTTAGATTTTTATTTGCAGAAGCCATTCCAAGCAAGACAATACCAAAAACCGCGACAACCACTCCTAATATTGGAGTAAAACATAATAGACTTACGTCGCCTAAAATAATCATTCCGCCTAATACAAATATTGGTGAAGTATTATTTATTCCTTTAGATATCGAGGCATCTAAATAATCCAATGCTATATAAGTTAGTGATAATGTTAAGAGACTTATTCCGGTAATCATTAGCATCTGCCAACAGAACACTAAGCTAAAGTCGCCAGTGAAAACATATGTAAACATTACCATCACCGGAAAAGAAACTAAATACGCCCAAAATAAAATATCCACAATAGCTATCTTGGATATTCTTGTTTTCTTTTTAATTATCTCGTTAAAAGCATACCCAACAGATGAAGCCAACGCGAACACACCACCTAATAAGGTTGCATCTCCCTTTTCTTTTAAAAAATAAATACTTACAACAGTTCCTAATACTGCAATTGTTACTCCTAAAATTTTCACTTTTGTTATTTTTTCTTCCAAAATTAAGTATTTTTTCAAAAATTCGTTAATTTTTAAACTGGGTATTATCGCTACTACTTTTGGCATAATAAATATTATTCCTACCAAAAATATCGGAGCGCTTTTCGCAATAAGTTCAGTTGCTAAGGCTGAATTATTCTCTAATGATAGATAGTAGAATGGGGAAGCGAACATTTGCTGAAATAATATGCCCAAGAAAATAAGCTTTGTTTTTTTATTGTTAAAGTTTATCTTCCAGTTTAATAATTGCCGACAGCTTTTGAATCCATTATTGATCAAAGAACTAGAAGAAATATTATTTTGTGTATTTTTAAATTCCTCTATCTGTTTTAATACATTTGGTAGCTCCTCTTCACATCCAGAAGTTTCTTTTAAGAGCTGTTGTTGCACCTTTAAAGCCGTTAAAAGCGCTTTTTGAGAAGTTTCCAGCTTCAAAACTCCCAGATTATCTTCGTTTAACCCTAAAGCAAAAAATTGGGTATAAAATCTGATCGTTTGGGAAGTTCCCGAAGGACGAATAGTGATGTAATTACGGCTATTATAAAATTCTTCATATTCTTGCAAGCCGGAGTCCTCAAAGAAAAACCTGATTCCTTCATCAGGAAATCCCGAATAATGATCAGCATCATATTTACCACTTTTAAATTCAACAGCTCCAATAACCGGCAACCCAGCTAATACAAAACGACTTTCGGTATTTGCCTGTTGATTAGCTTCTGTTTTCCATTCTTGTGTTTTCTTAAGAAGATTTATTTTTTTAGTAACTCCCTCTGCTCCTTCAAAAGCTCCTTTTCGAGGAAGTGGTTTATTGGCTGTAGCGTAATACCCAATCTGTGGGTTTAAATATATCTGCTCATCTAAAAGCTCAAATAAACTTTTACTCTTAGACTTTGCATAGGCAGCTACTTCTGCCAACAACATTACAGCAAGCACACCATCTTTGTCGTTAACATGTCCATCTTTAGCTAAAATATCACCAGAATCTATCGGGCCGCCTAAAATACTAAACCCGTTACTTTCCTCTACTCCTCCTACATTAATAAATTCTTTTTCTCTTAATTCCTCAGCAAAGCTAGCAATTAAACTGAATCCGACAAAATTTCTTCTACCATTTAAATAAAAACCGGCTTCTTTTCCATTCTTATCTACCATCTTTCCTAAAGATTTTATTCCAAATATTTCTCCGGTTTTTTCTAAAGCATCTGTGGTTACATGACTAAAAATAATATATTTTTTCCCCAACTTGGTAATTTTTCCTTGCTTTAATTCTTTTTCCCGCATGAACCGATACCATAAAAGTAAAGTCCAAGCATCATTTGCCGAAAGAAGCATATACTTGCCGAAGTATTTCTGTTGGTCAGCAGAAACCTTTACAATAATCCCGGCGCGATCAGCATCAGGATCAGTACCAACTAAAATGTCTAACTCATCAAAAGATTTTTGCCCATATTCTTTGATAAAATTATCTACGGCAATATCCGCAGAAATCGGATCGCCCGGATCAGGTTGCTCGCCCCATCCAAAAGCAGGAAAAAAACCGTTTAATTCTTGTAAATAATTTATTATTTGCACATTCATAAACCCTAATTCCTTAAACAATCGAGGCACTGCTTTATACCCAGCTCCATTAAATGCCGCATAACCTATCTTTACCGCTGACGCATATTCCTTCAAAATATTTTTATCAATAATAAATTTCTTTACTTGTTCGCAATACAGGGTATGAACATCAATTAGGTTACCTGAGTATGAAATATCTACTCCATAATAATCTTTACCCTTGATTGGCTCTTTTCCTCCTAGCCAAATAAGTTGTCCCTTTCCTGCTTTATCCAATTTTTTAAGCTTGATGTCTTTTGTTTTAACTTTACCTATTTCTGCTATAATTTCATTACGTACATCTCCACTTAATTGCGCGCCGTTTTGTTTAGTGATTTTATATCCATTATAGTGCGAAGGATTATGGCTAGCAGAAATAAGTATTCCAATATCTGCACGAACCTCTTTAGTGGTAACACCAAAAGACAATTCTGGAAAAGGAGAAGGCTCATCAAAAAGATATACTATGAATTTATGCTTTTTTGTAGAAGAACCAATAAATGCTTTAGCAATTAATTCAGCAAGTTCTCTTCCAGCAATTCGACTATCATACCCAATAGCAATTTTCCTTAACCTGTATTTATTCGCATATCGAATAACCCCGACTGTTTTTAACAATAAAACAATATCATTAATTGTATTCGGCCCTTTGAGTATTTCTGCCTTAGGACCGTCATTGTCTAGCTTTTCTAATTCTTGCTTTGTTAGAGCAGCCACACCACGAATTCCAGCAGTTCCAAAGCTAATATCTTTACGAAATACCTCGACAATATCTTTCCACCTCTTATCCCTGATAGCATTAATGATCCCGTTAAAAGTATTAGGAGATACTTTAGCGATATATTTATCAGTCAACCAAAATTTTAAGTTAGGATATGCAACCTCTGATGATTTTGTGTAGATTTCTTCAGTAAGTTTTTTATCGTTATACTGTTTTTCTAGATAACTTTTAATTTCTCTTTCAGCATTCTTTAGCAAATTTTTTATACCAGTTGAATGAGAAATAGAATTATCTACTTTTTCATGAATATTATCTGTATGTTTAATAGCTGAGGAGACAAAAAAATTATTAAGACTGCTAAATAAAGATAACTGAACAGGAACAGAGGGTAAATCAGAGGTAATTTTGATTAAAGAAAGTTTGTCTGCTACATAATATTTAACCGGCGGGGCTTTGTTTTTTTCAGCCATCCATTCAATTAAATCATATTGCATTTTTCGTTGCTCATCTACCGGCCAAATCGATAAATCAAATAAATTCATCCCGGATATATCTATATTGGCAAATAACATTCCTGCTCGTTTTTGTTTTTTCTGAGTGATAAATCTTAAGTTCGCCATCCAGACAATTAACGGATAAAGTTCTTTTTTCGTATTCCGGCCATCAATGCAATAATCAATTTTTTCCACATCTCCAATAGTTTGAGCAAAATTAATTAAATCTTCTTTTATTTGTAAAATACTTTTACGATACACACTGCGTATACAGATTGCCGCTTCCCGTTCTTCGTATAGATTATAGCTATGGGGAAAATCATAAAACAATTCATGGTTTTTACAAAAACTTTGAATTTCTTCACTATTGATAGTGTTTTTGACTAAATTAAGTGCAATGCCTATTTTATTTAGATTGTTTAAGATATCTTTTATCACCAAAGAACTACTGGATTTCCTAACAGTAATCCATTGGGGAATTTGTAAGTCACTTTTTTCTAATTGGAGATCATAATATGTAATATTATTACAGCTAACTGTTTTAATAAATCCTAGTTTTTCATAAATATCCTGAACCAAGTGGTTTCTTCTAGTTTTTGTATATTTTCCCTTTAACAATTTTACATTTTGATCCTTTAATGCATTAATTATATAAGCAATAAATGCTTCTTCCACAGTAAAACCTATCGCCCTGCAGCTTAAACAAAAGATATCAATAAGCCAAGTTGGCCCTATAATCACCAATCCTACTATCCCGTTATTTCCAAATCTATCTATCAATTCTAAGGTAAATAACTGCCATTTAGGATCATTTATGAATCCTCTAATTCCCCGTTCCAACTCACCATCATAGACCCCATAGTTTTTACCCGTCAGATTAAACTGACTTGTTTTCTTGACCAACTGAGCCATACGTGGAATATACGGTATGTTTTCTTTTCCTTCTCGGATAATTACTTGCATCCCTAAGGAAAAATAATAATCTTCTAATGTTACCGCTTCTTTTCTCAACTCCTGTCTTGCTCTGTAAGCATCATAAAGCTCTGTCCTTCTTCTATCTTCCACAGTAATCGACTGTTTAGGGAATACATCCAGGTCCTTTAAAAACTTTATTCTCCGCTCTGGATTATCCGGAAATTCAGGTGTTAAAACTTCAGGACAATACAGCTTTGCCAATCCTCTTTCACGTGGGTTATCATCTAAGAAAACCAAGCTATCAATCCCGATATTTAATTTCCGAGCAATCCCTCTTAAGTTTTCTGCTTTGTTGCTCCAATTAGCTTCAATAACGGAAAAATCTTCCTTCTTTAAAATCATACCAGGATGCTCCTCTAAAACCTCTTCTATATCCCTCAAATCATTCTTACTATTTATTGCCAGAATAACACCTTTATCTTTAAGATCCCTTATTGTTTCTTGGAAAGTTAAATATTCCCAAGATAATTTAATATCAATTCCATCTTCCCCTAAAATTCCACCCCATAAAACACCATCACAATCAAGAACAAGACATTTCTTAGGTCCGGAAATAACCGCTCCTTCTTTATCCTTAAGCATCTCAACTATATAAGAAGCAAGTTTAATCCCGTCATCTAATCTTTCCGGCAGCGATGAGTCTTCTTTCAAAGTTTTAGCAAATTCTTTAACAAACAAAACTAATGCTTTTCGGTCAAAAAATAGGTCTCTATATATAGAGAATACTGTTTTAGAAATTACACTGGTTCCAAAAAAGGTATGCTTACGTAATGTAGCACCGAAATCCCTGCAGTACCATTCATATGTTACAACATCTTCGTATTTTAAGAATAAATTAAAAAAAGTTAACTCTATTGATAATGCTTCAAGGAATACATCTTCTTCCGATAATTCATTAGCCATATCGGACAAAGCTATTATTAACTTATTATCCAAATACTTTCTTTCGGCAAAATAAGATCGGATTTCAAAAATGTGCTTAATTATTTTCTTTATCTTGTTTTTATCTCTGGTTTCTAAATTTGCTATTGCCTCAAGAATACACTTTTTAACTGACCCCTTTTCCATACGCTTGTCAAACAAAGCTAACGCTGTGCCTTGTTCGCTTGTATCTCCAAAATCAACTTTGCTGATGTCAATATCAACTGCTATTATAATTTCAGAAGTTTTATCTAGTAGTTTATACAAGATCATATCTTTGCCAAATATTTTTTCTTCATATTTTTTATTTATCTCTGATAAAGGAGTCGTGATAAAAGACATCCCTCCTTTTTTTAGATTGTCTTGAATACCTCTGCTACTTAAAGGACTGCTAGAAGTAAGATTCAATAAAACCCTGCACTTATTCTGTTTCCGAAGCGTTTCTAGCTTTGCTTGATAGAATTTCTGTTTGGCTTGATCACGTTGATTTTTTAATCCTGTCAGATGCTCCCGCCATAAAGACAGATGTATAGTTTCTCTATTAAATTTTAGCATGGCAATAGTCTCTGAAACACGCCCTATCTCCTTATTTAAACCCTTCCAGCGTTCCTTCCAGTAATCCGGATTTTGTGCACTAGGACAATACTCAACTATTGACTTATGGATAACCGACGAGCTGGAACGTTGTTTATTAATCTCATTATAAATTTCTTCAAAAACAGCAAAAGGACTAACTGAACTACTGGAAGTAAAACTATCTGTGATATTTTCACTTTTTTCGCTAATCCACTTAAGTAAATCTCTTTCTACTTCGTCTCTTGTTTTTCCTATCGCCTTACCTTTTTTAATCAATAACTTGTGGAGAAAATGTTTCTCTAGATTGGCGGTAAACACACTCTTTCTATTTCCTTGTTCCTGCCTTTGTTTATACTTCTGCTCTGCCTGAACATTAAGCGCCAATAGCACCTCATATGTTTCATTGATGAATGGCTCTAAGAACTCTTCCTGAAATGAACAAACATTTATTCCATAGCTAATATCACTAATAATTTTATCTTCAACGAGAACATCATCCTTACCTATAAAAACGCTATTATTATTTCCATCGATTACAATAACATCTCCTTCTTCAAACACTCCTCCTTCATAAAATAATTTATTGTTTTCTAATCTAGCATCTGCATTAATAATTGACGGAATACCTGCTTCTCGGGTAAGTACTGCTTCGTGTGATGAATTACTACCATACAAAGTTATTAATCCTACCTGAGAAAAACAGAACAATTTACTGATAACTTCTTCTTGTGTTTCTAGAGTGCTAACAATAATTACCGGATCTTTTTTCTTTCCGGTACTTCCTTCTTTTTTAACATCAAACACCAATCTACCTTGCATTGCTCCGGCAACAGCCGCAATACCTTTAAATAGCGGATCAATATTGATTCCGGATTTAACTTTATATATAACTCTACTTTCTAAACGTTTTTGTAAAATTTCTAACCGCGGAATAAACTTTGCTTCTGAGATTTTTCCTTCTTTAAACAACTGCTGTAAATAATTAATCTCTCCTTGTGGGCTAAACGTCACTGATCTTGTCTGCAAGAATGTAACTCTTTCTCCATCAAAACCAAACTCGATTTCCTGCGGATAGTTAAAAACTTTTTCTAACTTACTAGAAGCAGCTTCCAATTTAGAATAAATAGTATCTTCTAAAATATTCAAACTATTGCCCGATGCTCCGCCAGTCATAATATCCGCACCACATTCTGCACATTTACCTTTTAACTCCTTTTTTGCAGTATCTGGATTTACCGTTGTAAAGGCACCAAACCCAAATTTCTTAGTTCGAGTATTAAATCTCTTCTGTATGATTATATTCATATTAAATGCTTCCGATACATTATGCCGCTTGCGAAATTCTTGAGCCACCGGTAAATACCATGATTCAGCAACTTCCTTTATCGCTTTGATAATTGATATTTTGTTAGAATTAACATTTTCTTTCTTTGATGATAGTTCAATCTCAACAGTTTTTAATCTTCCGGGCATCGAAATAAGTGGTACCGCTCTTATAAATAATTCCTTAGGCCAATATCTATTTTCTATCGCCTTTGCTTCCTCTAATTTAGTTAATATGTACTCGGAATATATATCGCTAATATTATCTTTATTAAGGACAGATCTTACCAACTGCGAAGATAGAACTATTCCTGGAGGATAAGGTAGCCCTAATGATTTAAAAACCACAAATCCCCCGTCTTTAGGCCCCATGGAAAATAACTCATGTCTGTCTCCTAGCAAGGTAATCCCTTTGTTTAAATCTTTTTCTACCTCTGTAAATTGAGATAATGTAATATTTCTGTAACCTCTTAAATATGTCCTGGCAAAATTTGTCTGCTTTAAAGAAACCTCTATCCATCGCCTCCCATGGTGAATAGGGCTATGACGATAATAAGCACTCACATCTTCGGAGTCAACTTCCTGATACATTTTCAGATCAACGCCTAAATCATTTAACTCTTTTGCCACCCCATGATATTCTTTGATTTCATGCGGCTCATCAAGAGGATAATATCGTACTAAATCTCCCGGTTCCTCGTTGTAAACAATAAAACGATCAATTACAAATTTTACTCGTAAAGTCTTATCTTGTATTTTTTCTAAACTGCTTGAACCTACTCCGTTAGCATCAACTAATCTCCATTTATCTTCCTCTTCAGAAATATCAATGACCCCCTCAACAAAATCTTCGGTTCTTTTTTCGTATTTTATCCAACTGGGCATCAACCCTGCCTCATAAAAAGCCACTTGCCTATCAGCAGTAGCTGGACTTAGCGACCTTGTCCGCATTTCAAATTTTGCTTTTGTCCTATCCAGACTATCATTTAGACGATAACTTAAATTATAAAAATTTCTTAATTCTTCTGTAAAAAAAGCATATTTACCCTCAATAATAATAACTGTCTTTTCGGATAGCTCAAAATTAAAATCTTTTCTCTTTTGTGTTTCCCGCTCATACCCATTCGGAACTAATAATTCAATCTGTGATAATTGTGAATTAAAAAAATCAGAAATATCTCTGGTTAATAACTTTAAAATACCTTTCTGGTCAAAGAATATCTCTTCGTTATAATATAATCCTTGTTTAACTTTTGTTGCCATCTCTCCAAGAATGTTCCGCTCTTCCTTTGTAAACGAATATCCTAAAACTAAATTTTCTATTGCTCCCCGCCAAATTTTTTCCTTTAAAAAAATATCTAAACCGATTATCAGTGTTTTGTATCCCCGAATTGCCAAATATTTTTTAATTTCTTCGGCAATGGTTGTTTTTCCGGAACCAGATGACCCGTCGATACCAATTTTAAATATTTTCCAATCCGTCATTCTCTCCACCCTCCGAACCACTCGATTAGCAATTCCTTCAGCTAGTGGCCTCAAACGCAATCTAAATAGTTGGTCTTCAGAATAATCGTAAGGCTTACCGGTTCGCGGATCAATTGGCGGATGTCCATAATAACCACGAGCTTTAGCATCATTATCAACAACACAAGGAACAAACGCCGCATCATGACTATTGCGGTAGTAAGTGGAAGAAACATTAAGATCAACTTCCGGATCTTTAAACAAAGTAATTCTTAATTTCTTACCCTTCATAAAATTATACACAGACCGGAAAAAGATCTTAGAACTACTGTACTTTTGTTTTTTATAAATCTTCTTAAGCTCCTTTAAAGTTATTGCCGCACCATATTCTCCCCTTTGAATCCAGCCAACATTTATTTTATGATTGGAGTTGATTTTGTGACTTCCAAGCATATCATATTGCTGGAGGCTATACTTTAATACCCGTTCTTTATTCTCTACTCCTAAAAGATAAAAAACTTCTATTTTTCGTTCCTTATTTAACTCAAGTAGCCTAAACATTTCCTCAAATCCTTCCAAATCATTACTAGGTTCACTTCCTAAATCTGTATACCGAATTAAAGGAAATAACCCTTCAGCTATTTTCTTGGCAATTCTATGCCGATCTTTTACCGGAACCCTATCTGATTCCGAAATATTTTTATATTTAATCTCACCCTGAACACGAAATACAACCATGTCCAATGATAATGCATTGATTATTTTAAACGACAATAAGATATGTCCCCAATTTAGAGGATTTCCGGCAAGTGCTAAAAATCCTACTCTCAACGGACGTCCAGTATCAACTAAACACTCATCTTTTTCCCTTTGTGAATATTTAAGAAGATTTATGCGTGCAAACGGCTCAATTTTACCATCTTCGACCTGTTTAACTATCCCATCGCATGTTTTATCAAGCGCATGGTATAGCCTTGATAAAAATGGTGTTTTCTTTTTAGCCACATCAGGATCTGAGGCCTCAATATCCTGCCGCATATAATCCCATATATGTTTTATCACTTTTGTTTTTGCTGCTGACTCTAAAAAAACTGCACTGCTAGAAATATCAAGTTTATTTTCCTTAATTACCAAAATTTTCCATAAAAAATCAGTTTCTCCGCCAAAAGGCGAACCGTGTTCTATCATTCTCGTTATACTTAATGAGCCTGGATTTTGAGATTGAACCAACTTAGCTTCCCCACTAGCTTCCTGAGCTCTTTTGTTTTTATCTCCTATATCTCTATTACTATCATATCTTGAGTACTCCACGTTTTCTTCAAACAAAATAGCTCCGCTATAAACTGATTCGACTCTAATAATTTCCTTGATTCCTTCTTTAAAAATTACCAATTTCGAGCCCCGATTTTTCTCAACAATAGCCTTAGCTTCTTCAATAGCTCTTTCCTTGTTAGCCTCCTCAAAACAACCTATTGACTCTTCGAATAAAATCGCATGTGGCAATACGCGTATCTCTTTCCTACTAATTATTTTTATTGGGGAAATAACTTTTGCTGCATACTCAAATACAAAAACAGATTGCTCTCGCCTTTCAAATCCTAAACCTATCCAAAAAGAATCAGCAGTTGAACTTTGGACTTCAAATCTATCTTTACCTTCTATCTTAGAAATCGCTAATGCCAACGACACCAGGGCCCTGCCAATTCCTTTGTATCCAATATTATAAACTTTTATAGCAAAACTATCATTTTCTCCTCTATCGTAGCCAAATTGGGCTTTCCCGAGTTGAAAATCAAAATAACCTACCTCATAATCATTCTCATATACTTCTATCGTGCACCACTCTCTATTCGGTCTTTTTAACTTAAACTGAAAAATCGTATTGTCACTGGATTTAACTTCAATACATTTTCTTTCTACCCTCATTTTCTGATAAAACTCCTCTAGTTTTTCTTCAACTACAGAACTGCTGGTATTTTTTATTTCTGGGAACGTTTTTTGCTTAATCTCTATCTTTAGGCTACGAATCACAGGTATAACATCTTCTCCTTGCAACAGTTTCAAGATTTCTTTGATATATAATTCCTCGAGCAAGGTAAGTATTCTCTTGGTAGCTTCTACCTCCACACCTAATCCTAACTCTCCTGACCAAAACCAATCGGCTTTTATACTGCTTCTATCACTTTCTCCATATTCTCTTCTTTTACCGTCATCAGTATCTTCTCCGGAGATAACAGTAATCCCTTCTACGGTAAGAAACGGAAACCCTACGGCGTTAGGGGACATTTCATCATCCAAGGCAAGGATAAGGTCTCTTTCATCCCTCCTAAGCCCTAGCTGCTTTATTAAATCTTGGGCAGCAGATGATTTATTTGCGTTTTCTCTAATAATATCAATGCTTGTAGATCCTCCAAGTTTAACCGCCAAAGAATTTTCTCCTGTTTGTCTTGATCTTAAAAGTTTATTCGCTTCTCTTACAAATGATTCAATGATGCCCCCCAAGAATTCTCTGGCTGAATCCTGCTTATGCCCAGAGAGAAGCTCTTTTTTGGCTGGGTATATCGGTTTCCAGGTAACCTGCACTAAGTTCTCTGTTTGGATAGATTTTCTCTTATCAATAAAGGGCCAAATCTTATTCTTCACTAACCACTCCTCATCATTCCTTACACTTAAAAGATACTCTATCTTTCCTTTATATTCCTTTGATTTTTTGCTCAAAGGATCAGAGCTTAAAACTCGTGCAAATTGCTGTAAAATTATACCTATATTCTTGCTGACTTCTTTAACAAAATCTATGCCATATTGATCTTTAATTCTGTTATTTATTAACTGTATCTTTTCTCCTTTGAGTCCAGATTCGATTTCATTTTTAAGCTTGCTGAATTCTTTACCATCTAGAAACTGTCTATACTCTCTCATCACCCTTATGACTTTCTCCCATATAGCATTCGCATCATTTAAAAATGTAACTATTAAATTTTTCTGGCTGTCGTTAAAGCTTTTTGTGTATTCTTTGTCCTCGATAAACTGATCTTTTGAGAAATCATAAACCCCCTTAACCCCTGCTCCGTTTGCATAGATAGTAAGTCCACTAAGCAATTCATCGGCTACTAGTTCAGTTAATAATCGTCTAAATTGTTTTCTGAATTCACTACCTGTAACTACTGCAAAAATAATACCAAAAATCCTCAGTTGATTAAGCCAACCGAGAATTTCAATACCAATATTTTCATGTCGCAACGCCAGAGTTTTATCCATATCTACGGCAATGGCGCCACGGACTATCTTCCTAATACCGTATAATATTCTATTTCCAATTTCAACCTTTCCGCGCGAATTAACACTTATGTCCTCTATTGTTTTCCCGGAAATTTTGAATAAATAGATCGACTTCTTATCGTTGAACTCTAAATCCGCGCCTAATTTAAGTAATGCATTAAATAAAGCAATTCCTTCGGGCGTATCTGCGGGAGCACCAAACCATTTAATCTTATTATAGAAATAATCTGTCTCTTCTAAAGTTATAATTTTTTTATCTGCTCTATACAAACTTTTTAATTTACGCCAATTAACAGTAACTGATGCCCTATCGTATAATTTTTTTATTTCTTTAAAAGTATTTCCTTTCCTTCTCTCGAAAATTTGAGCATCTTTATATTTATTTGCTAATATTGCCGGCGCCGTAAAAGACTCATCATCGGTTCGCCAATCCGATATATCCTTTATTATTTCATCTGCAAAATCTCTTAAAGCCTCAAAATTATGATCTGCTTCCTTCGAACTATGGATTATGTTATTAAAAATCTTTTTTATCTCCTCCAATACAGCTTTTTTAACAACTTCTCTATTATTTTTACTCTTAAATAACTGAGTTATAGTACTGCCGAAATAACTATAACTTCCTCCTTTCTTAATCTCATTACCTAATTCTCTTAAAGAATGATAAAAATCAAACTTCAAAACATCTTTCGTAGTATTTTTACCTGTTTCTATGTCTTTTAATTCTCCGGGGTTAAGAATATATAGAAAAAATCTTCCATACTCACAATTATTCTGCTCCTTAGAGTAAGAATAAAAATCCCCTGTTATCTCATCGTAATAAGGCTCACTCCTAAAATCATTTTTCCCAATTTTTCTTGCCCCAATAACATTCCGTAGTGGCATCAAGGCTTCTTTTCTAGGGAATAAAATACCTATTTCACTTTTAATCGCACGTAAAGCTGCCTCTTCGTATGTATCGCCTCTACGCAAGTGCATTGTCGCAGACAAATCTTTCTTGGAATTATCTGCCCTATTTTGGACTAACACCCTACCTCTCTGGTCAAATACTAATGTTTGAGCGTTAGCGTGCCATATACCTTGTGTATGAGCTTCTGCCCAATTCACATCTTTACCGGCAAAAGTTTGACCTGTTTGAGGGTTCACTGGCTGAAGAAAATAGCCTAATCTATATTTACTTGTCTTAAGTTCACTATCACATCTCATCACCTCTCTGAATAAAGTATCTAATTCCTCATTGTAATATTCACCTATTTCGGATATTTCTTTATAGTAATCGGCCAATCCTCTATATAATACTTTTAAAGCTTGATCTGGCTTGTTATCGCACGCTAAATCTAAGACCCTGTCATAACAAAATCTAAAATCTTTATATAATTTATCGACTCTTTTTAAGCTAATAGAACTACTAGAGATAATATTTTTAAGTAAAAACCTGTCGACTATATTGGTTTTGACTTTATTAATCCTAAAAGAATTACATTCAAAAATACTCTCAATTTTTTGCATTATTTTATCATTCCTGATAAAGCGCTCCAATAAATCCGGTGTAAAATATGCCTCTTCAAGGAGACTAGGTGCAAGCTGTGCGCCATCTCTATTTTTAAATAGATTATCTATAAGAACTTCTTTAGTATCACCACCAAAATTATCTCTTCTAAGCTTAAGATAATGTAGCCCATTAGGAAACTTGCTGTCATACTTTCTTAGTTCTGCCATTATTTTTGATGGAACTTTAACTGAAGCATTCCGTAATAGCTCAAAAGATATTTGATGATATTGCCATACTTCTCCCAGCCCTTCGCCTTTTTCTCTTTCTTCTGCAAGGTATTTCTTAAATTTAGCAATGTTCATACTTTTTCTATTCTTTTTTAATTTATTTTCAAACCTGCTTACTGCTTTATACTCTAAATTGGTAAGCTTATATACAAAAAGCCTGCGATGCTCTTTATTCAAATCTCCTGCCTCATCATAAAATTCACCGCCCAAATCTTTTAGCTGCCCTTGAAGCTTAGATGCCAAACGTAACTCTTCTTGTAATTCATCCTTAATCCCTTCTGAATAATCATCCAGAACTCCCATATGCCCGCCAAAAATAGAAACACACAAAAAGAAAGCTTTGTCATCTCTTCCTCTTCGCTGCATTAATAATTCTCCATTTGGCGTTACTACAAATGCATTGGTTGTCCGATGAATAAGCCCAGCCATCTCTGCTACACTCCTATTAGCAATCCAAAGCACATTATCTTTTTCATCAGTAATATAAACATATTCACGTTTTAATTTATTGTCCTTGACTTTAGCTTTAGCTTTATCTAAAACTTCATCAATATTAATATTTCTATATCTTGGTAAAAGCTGTTTAGCCATACTTAAATCTGATTTAATTGTTTCAAATAATATGTCTTTATTTTGGAAAAGAAATTCCCAAGTATCCTTCATTGCTTCATCTCTTATACCTTTTGCAAGATGGCTGATAAGCTCGTGGTAAAGTATCTCTAATTGTTTTGATTTAGAAAGCTGAAAGAAGTAAGGATGAAGAAATATAACCGATTGTTCATAATTGAGAGCAGCAATATAGTTGTTAGTTTTATTAAGATCGGTAGTAATTATAAAATCAACATTCGGGGGTGCTTGTGAGTTGATATTAGTTAACTGCTCTAATCTCTCTAATAACATAATTCTGTTGTTTTGTTTGCCTGTCCAAAATTCTCTTACTACTTCTGAATCGATTAAATATCCTGTTCGCCTTGATTGTGAGTTTAACTTAAGCAAGTTACCTTTACCGTATTTTTGTTTTACTTGTTCTCGGTTTTCTTCAGACACAGGCAAAGGATAAGTCTTAATTGGGCTAGAAACTGAATCCTTTAAGCCGTTATCGGAAATATTTCCTAAAAATTCTCTCCATTCTTTATCAGGTTTTTTGTAAAATTTTTTTAGAATTTTTTCTAATTGATGATTTAATTCTGTATATCTCGGCAGTGTGGCACTCTCGGATGGAATTAACAATTGTAATTGTCGACACTCAATACATAAATCATAGGCAAGTATTATTCCTTCCTTACCTTCATATTTTAGATTATCGTATAAAGGTACCGCATAGCTAACTGCTTTTGCGTTTCCTGGCATTGCATAACTAATTTCAAATGTCTCATAAATGTACGCCCCACTTCTTTCAACCTCAATACATTCTACCTTCAAAATATCATATCCTTTATTTTTTAATTTTCTGATTGTTTCATCAAAACAAGTACACTCTACGGTTACTTTATGGCAGAATCCTGTAACTTCTCCTTTCCTAACTTCCAACCCTAAATAGTATATTTCTAATTTAAGTAGTTTCCTTAAAATATCAACTTCATCTATTCGTATTAAAACATCTTCCCAAACGAATTTAAGCGATCTAGTATCCAATCCTTTTTCTTCAGCCAATTGAAACCATTCTATCTCTAACTGTTCAACTTCTTTTTCCAATAATATGTATTGTTTTGGATTTTGAATTTCAGCAATAAACTGCTTTAGAGTCCTCCACATAATCCATTTCGGAAATTTTAGTTCAAAACTACGATCAAACTCCCAAAAAGTTATTCCATTGTTTTCTTTAACCTTCTTAAATCCCAAGTTACTATAGATATCTTTAACCAAACTATTATTTTTTGTAGGAATATACATACCTTTTAAATCTTTATACGGAATCCGCCGCTTTATGTATGCCATAAAAGCCTGCTCTACTGTTAATCCAACTGCCCGACAGCTTAAGCAAAATGTGTCAATCTTAGAAGAACCATACCCACGTTGATAAAATATTACCAGCCCAACAATACCGCTATTATCAAATTTATCTATTAATTCTAAAGTAAAAATTTTATACTCATCATCCTGTAAGTAATTTTCTATATCCTTTTCACTATATCTCTTTGTCGTAAGATTGAATTGATTTGTCCTTTGTGTTAGCTGAGCTATACGAGAAATATAATTTAAATTCTCATTTCCTTCTCTTATAACGACCTTCATTTTTAATGAATAGTAATAATCTTCTAAAGAAACAAAGCTTTCCTTTAATCCTCTTCTCTTCTTTTGCATTTTATACATTACAGCTCTTTTTCTGTCTTCATCTGTTACCGCTCTTCCTATAAAAATGCTTCTTAATTGCTTATTTAAATCTTTAACACTCTGCAATTCTGAAAGAAACCCTAGAACGATAACCTCTGGTAAAATTCCTTTTACAAGTTCTCGTTCCCGAGAGCTATCGTCGATAAATACAAAACTATCTAATCCAATATTCAATTCTTGGGCTATTTCTCTCATATTTGTAGCTTTATCTTGCCAATTAGCCTTTATAACACTAAAATCGTCTTCTCGTAACAACATATCTGGATGTCTCTCTAAAACTTTCTGCACATCTTCTGAGTTATTTTTACTATTTATCGCTAAAATAATTCCCTGTTGGGCAAGCTCTTTTACTTTCTTCTGAAATCTTAAGTGATGAGAAAATATCTCTATACCTTCTAAACCATCTTCACCTATAACTCCATCCCATAAAACACCGTCACAATCTAAAACCAAACATTTCCGAATACCATTATCTATTGTCGGGCTGCTAGAAATACTAAACATTTCCCTATTTGTATTGGTAATTTCCACCAGCGGAATTTTAATAAAAGCTACGGTTTCTTCCTTAGCCCAATCACTTGAATAAAATATTTTTGCTTTAGAATTAATTAATTTAATTTTCTGGTTTGCCAAAAATAATCCTTCACCTTCTCCGGCTTTTAATCCAACGTTTTTTTGTTTAGTGGTTGCGCCACGTTGTTTACCAATTTTGTCTTTTATTGTCTTACTAATGCCTTGACCATTATCTTCAATGCTTAAAAGCAAATGACCATCTATAATATTAAAAGAAACTGATATTTTCCCCTTAAACCCCTTTAGTCTTAATTGTGAATTACTGATTTTTGGCAATACCGCATCATAAGCATTATCTAAAATCTCTCTGATAACTCGGCTTAGAATCTCTTTTCCATTTACCGGCTGATACCCATTATCAACCAAAACTGGATCTAATTCTGTACTAATAAAATAATCCACATCCACAATCAAACTATCAAACTTTTCAGAAAAATTATAATAATTGAATCCTCTTTCGTACTTAACTGCCTCCATTTCTGACTCTTTTGTCCCTATGTTGATAACGTTTAACTCTATAAGGTCTTTTAATGAATTAACTTTACTGTTTGCACAATCTTTCAGTAAATCCAACAAGAAATCACTCATAAAAACACGAGCACCAGATATATCTCCCTCGCCAACTATCCCTTTAATCTTACCCATTTGGAGAATAAAACTACTTATTTGGACAATAGTATCTAATAGTAACTTTTGCAAATCTTTTGCCATCTCTTCTTTTGAGGCACAAAGCGATTTTAGCATCTCCCCTTCCTCGAACTCTATTTCTAGGCCAAATCCTAATGCCCTTAGAAAAGAAAGCTTAATATTAATAATTGAATCTTTGAAGCTACTAAGTTCGTTTAGCTTTAATTTTTCATAAGAAGTATAAGTACTAGTTTCTCCATAGTACTCTCCTCGATAACCACCTTGCAAAATCGTAAATTTTCCTCTGGCCCGCCATAAAGGAGAAACATAAATACTAAGTTCATTCCTCTGATTTATTACAACTGGATTAAACTCCATGGTAAACTCTTTATCTATAAGTATATATTCTGTATACATATGTTTTATTGTTCTTTCTCCTCTTTCTAAATCATTTAATACTATAGACATTAATACTGCTGGTCCTGGATGATATAAAAAAATTAACCCATATTTATGCAAATCATAATTTCTATCCTTAAGAATACGCTCAATCTTCTTTTTAGTATTCCTTAAACTAGAAATTATCTTCAAAGAACTTGAAGAACCATCTAAAACATTCCTACAATTTGCACACAATTCTAAAGGTCTACTGTCAATATCTGAAGCAATAATTGACGGCTTCATTAAGCAATCATTCTTACAATGCTCTAATTTCTGTAAATGTCCTGCTTCATGCATCAAAACATTCAGCAATCTTTTCCCACCCTGCTTTTTTGAGACTCCTTTTATTAATCTATGGTCGGATATCACTGACATAGCCCTTAATCCAAAATTGGTCTTATATTCATTAGTTCTACCAAACAAATAATCTTTATCCCAAGAATACAAATCTATATCTGTAAACATAATAAAATAGCTAAATCTTTTATTAAAAGACAGACCACTATTAAGTTGATGTGCAATATTTACCCCCTCTTGCAATAAATAATCGACATCAACACTAGATACGTTAAGTTGACAATAAATAAAATCACCTTGATAAGCAAACTTATATTTATTTTTCAGTTCGGTGTTTACTTTCTTTACGAAAGACAAATATTTGTTTTTATTTTTTAAATTATTTAGAAAGATGACTACGAAAAATGGATTCATAACAGGATCATCGGATCCTCGTTTAAAGATACTTACTGTTGACGAAGAAGATTTCAACTCATGCGTTTTTTTAAAAACATCTATGCTATCTTTATAAGTTTTACCCACAGAATAAAACCCAAAAGGCATCAATTGAGATAACCATTCGGACCACACATTTTCTTTATAACTGTTCTCTGCCGACCACTTCTCTACTTTTATTCTTTCTTTTTTCAGGCCAAAAACATATTTATCCGATAGAATAATCATTTCCAGCCTTCTTAAGAGATTAGTAGATGTATCAGCGTTAATGACCGAAGAAGACAAACTTATCTCCACCGGATTATTTCTCTCGAGACTATATTTATCAAAACCCTCAAACATCAATAGTTTTGAAACCGCTAACTCACCCAATCTAAAGTTACGATAGTGGCTGATTACGTTATACAGCGCCTTAAATTTATCTGGAGTCATTTCTTTAGCAACCCTCGCTAAAGAAATGTGTAGGAATGGTGTCTTACGCTTTGCATCCGGATATTGTTTTTGTAAATGTTCTCTCAAGCAGAAAACAACATTATCTTCCACGTGGCCTTCGGCAAAGATTGCTCCGTCAGGGCCTAAATTAATTCCCCTAAATATATATTTAATCTGGCCAGATTTAACTTTTTTTGTTAAATACCCTTTAAACCTATCAGCATATTCTTGAGTCAAGCGCGGTGTTGCAAAAGATATTTCACTAACTGGAATGTCGTAAAAAGGAACAAAAACCGTTGTATGAAGTAATCCTGCAGGCATAAATTCTAATTCAGGAAATCCTTCTCTTAAATTATTTACAACTCTTGCCAATTTTTTCATTTCTGGATAAGCAAGCGAAATAACACAAGTAATATAATATACATCTTCATTCCTAAGGGCAGCAGGCACTTTACATTCCGAAACTATCTTGCCGGTTGCCTGCCAAATTATTTTATACGCATCTTCTAGCTGCCCTTTACTTCCAACACTTAGAGGCTTATTTTTTTTACCCGGACTACTGGAAACAAAAACAACATCTAAGCTATTGGTTAAGCTATTTGAATTCTCTGCCAGATAATCTTGTTCTTCATCTCTTGAATTAACAGAACTACTAGATTGGTTACTCACCGCTGGCTGTCCAATAGCCCGTTCCAATGCAAGATTGTTTTCATAAAATCTACAGTAATATTTGCAATAATCCGGAGGATTAAAGCAAAAATCTAATTGTCTCTCGGCTAAGACAATATCGTTATCCTTAAAAATATTTCCAAACGTATACTCTTTTAACAAAAGCATTATGCAGCAAGGATAAATATCTCCATCAGCCCCAATAAATGGCGAAACCAAACCATACAAACATCTAAGCTGCTCTCTTCCGGCTATTGATCGATAATTACCTAACAAAGATCTATAATTTGTTTGTTTTTCTAGGAATTCCGGCATACTTTGTTTTAGATCATCTATTTCGCCAACTAACATTCTTTGCTGTTCCCTTGTAAGAACTGCTTTCTCGTATGCCCGCCAATTATCCGGAGAATTCAACGGTGCATAGTTAGAAACTGGCCTAAACTGAATAGTGACTTGCTTTAGTTTTTTTGTTTCAACAAATAATTCCAGCTCTTCCAGCTCTTTTTTTATTTTCCTTATAAATCCACCTGCTTCATGGATATTACACCTTTGGAATAAAAAAGATACATGCACAAAGGGAATCGGCCCTGTAAGATACTTCTTCAGATTATCAAACACAATATTCAATTCATCTGATCCTTTTAACGCAATAAATGTTTCCGCTGTAACTGCATCAATTGATAGCCTTACCCAAGAAATTTCTCTCTGCCATTCTCCTTTTGGAAAAAACACACCATTTGTAAATAATTTGATTTCGGTATTTGGCAATAGAAATTTTATTCGTGCTACCAAATCACTAAAATTTTTATCCCCATACCTATATACTGTGGGCTCTCCCCCACCCATTAGCTCTACGACCCCTGGAGTTAACCGCGTTAATTCATCAAGTGCTTCATATGGGTAAATCGTTTTATCATGATCATGGGCACAATAGCCACAATTAAGATTACACATATTTGTCGGGCTAAACATTGCTGATCCTACCTGAACCACTTTAGATATTTTTTCTTTTGAGATAGTGTGTAAAGAAGGCAGATTCAACTTATGTTTCGCAACCATTAAATATTTTAAAATTGTTTCGGGACTCCTTGCTTTCTGTATCGAAGTAGGCAATGAACCCTTTTTCTGTTTTGTAAAAAGTGGGCTAAAATATCCTCTGGAGCTCTTAACAAAATCCTTTGTTCCTTCGATTCTACATTCTTCTAAAAGTTTTTTTCCCTCTTCAATAATTTTCGAAAGAACTTCCATTCCATTTCTTTTTTCAATATCGCCTATCATTTTCTTAATCAAACAATTCCTTTTTTTAAAGGCTCCTTTTAAAATAAATTCGCCCATAGCCAAATCCCCTAATTTTTCATCGGGAACAGATGTAAGTTCATATAATAAATCTAATTCTAATGTTTTGAACATACCAAGGTATTCACTTAAATAATTATATTTTCTGATCCCTTTAACACTTAAAACCCGCACCTTTGACTTTAATGCATAAAAGAATGTATAGTAGCTTTCAAAAAAATCATTCGACAATGATGAAATAACCTTAACTTCCGGATTTTCATAACTCTCCATAGAATAACTAACCGTATCAAGGTTAAACGCGCCTATTAATTTTTGCTTTAATTTTTTCTCTCTTCGCCTAATCAGTTTTATATACGATGTATATTTGTATATCCTCATTTTATTTAACGGGGCGCTCATTGCACCTAATATATTATTACGCCTTATAAAATCGATATTATCCCTCAACTCTGTTTTAGTTACTGCTGGATCAAACATGATCCAGCCAATTGTCATACCTATATTAATCCTGGGTAAGGATAGTATTTTTATTGCTTTCTCTGCAACCTCTATACTTGTACCTTTGATATATCTTTTGAGCTGTGATGCAGATCCAGACTCTATTCCTAAAAATACGTTACAAAGACCAGCTTGTTTTAATAGCCATAGCACATCTTCTCTTTGTTTTCGTTCATAGCCTGTGTCTTGTGGATTATAAATAGAATCAACCCGAGCGTTTATGTAAAACTCAATATAAATATTATTATCTATAATAGCTTGTGCTAGTTGTCTGGCTCTCTCTACCCCTTTAAAGCCTGGCCCAAAGAATTCTTCGTCAACAAAAAACACACTATCACTACCTGCCTTTCTTACTTCTTTTAAATCCTTTATTACATCGCTTATCAAACGAGCCCGCCAACTCCCCACACACCCAAAATAATGCTTTCCACTACAAAAAGAACATCTCCCCCAGGGACATCCTCTGGATGTCTCAACAGCAACGCCACCTTCTATTTCTACAATGTTCTTAAGTTGGCTGAAATCCGGGCTCCCTATCCGGGAAAGATCTTGTATTAATTCTCTCTGATTTTTTTCAACCTCCCCATTTTTCAGATAAACAATATTCCTTACCTTTTTTAATTTTAGCTTTCCCCTAACATAAGCTATTAAATCTTTCATTGCCAGTTCGCCTTCGCCTAAGACACAAATAGCATTTGGAAATTCTCTAAGCACATCTGCCGGAGCGAATGTAGCTACAGTTTTCCCGATAACTAATAATGGCATCTGAGCAAGAGATAATCTTTTTGTAAGCTCACTTACAATAAATCTCGCTGTATCTATTGTCCCGATGTGAAGAGATATACCTAAAATTTCCGGCTTATTTTTTACAATACCCTTTATTATATCTTTAATAGATTCTAGCTGCATATCCGTTATCGCTGTCGATACTCTATCTCCTAAATAAACATCCATGTATCCTTTTAAAACATATAAACCAAGAGGTGCATCAACAGAGGGATAATCCTTACTAGAAAGATTGACCAATGAAAGCTTGATCTTGGCTGTCATCTTATCTTGATCATATTTAGCTAGCGAGCTGGAAGATATTTTGTCTAAATGTCGAAAAATATTTTTTATTATGTCTGTATCCGAATCTAGGTTATTTAGTCCGTCTTTGTTTAAAATAATTAGATGATCTTTAGAGGTAACAGCGCTGGAACTCTTATCCTGTTTCCCGGCAACTTCAAGGCCTCTAG
>CAZAYU010000001.1:0-506622 GCA_964489445.1 uncultured Planctomycetia bacterium | reverse complement strand
TAAGGATGAGGGAAAGTATTTTTTTATGTTGACTTATCGTAGATAGTAGCTATATTATTCGTAAGAGTGCTATTATTAGCATTAATAAGAATTACTATGCGATACATAGAACTGAAAGAAAAGCTTGGAAATTATGTTGTATTTTCTCTTTCGGATATTAAACAGCTTGATGCTAATTTTTACCGAAGAAGGTTGAATGAATGGCAGGATAATGGATATATTCAAAAAATAGTTAAAGGATACTATGTCTTTAAGGGTACTAAAATTAATGACAGCATTCTTTATTGTATTGCTAATCGCATATATACACCTTCATATGTATCTCTTGAAATGGCCCTATCCCATTATAATCTAATTCCTGAGAGTGTTTACGCTGTTACATCTATTTCTACAAAGCGAAAATATCAGTTTAGCACTAAAATAGGCCGGTTTTATTATCAGGCGGTTAAGCCGGAGTTATTTTTTGGGTATAAGATAGTTAAGGATAATAAAGGTATCTATAAGATAGCTGATTTTGAAAAAGCGATACTCGATTTTTTATATTTAAATCCTCGTTATGAGACAAAAAAAGACTTTTTAGAGCTACGGCTTAACAGAGAAATATTCTGGGAAAACATAGATAAACAAAAGATGAGTAGTTATCTTAAAAGGTTTGGGCAAAAAAGATTATCAGCCAGAATGGACAAGCTAATAAAATATTTAAAAAATGATTAATATCGAACAGCTTAGCGAATTTTATCCCGATAATCTTAAATCGTTCAAAAAAAATATTCTACGGGAGTACCTACAGTATAAAATATTAGAAATTATTTATGATTCAAAGTATCTTGATAAGCTAATTTTTATGGGCGGTACTGCGATTAAGATCGTTCATGGTAATACCAGATTTTCTGAAGACTTGGATTTTGATAATTTAGCAATGTCTAAAGATGATTTTCTTGAACTTGCAGGAGTAATAAAAAAAAGGCTTGAGCTTGAAGGGTATAAGCTTGAAATAAAAACAACATTTAAAGGGGCTTATGTATGCCATTTTAAATTTTCGGATATTCTTAAACAGGCAGGCATTACAGGACACAAAGATGCTAAATTAGTTATTCAATTGGACGCAGAGCCACAGGATTATAAATATAATCCGGAGAAAATATTGATAAATAAGTTTGAAGTTTTTACTCGTATTCTTTGTGTTCCTGGTGATTTGTTGCTTTCTCAAAAGATACTTGCTGTTTTTACTCGGAAGCGTCCGATGGGAAGAGATTTTTTTGATATAGTTTTTTTGCACGCAAAGACATTGCCGGATATGGAATATTTGAAACAGAAAATTAACATAAATGATTCTTTCGACCTTAAACAAAAATTATTAGATAAGTGCAGGGGTCTTAATTTTGAACAGCTATCTAAAGATCTTTTGCCTTTTATTGTTAAACCGAACGATTCAAAGAAAATATTACTTTTCGAAGACTACGTTAAAACTAAATTTTAAGCTAACGAGCAATAAATAGTATTTATTCTAACCGTTATATTGGTTAAGGTTGGGTGAAGTAGAAAAAGGGAAAAGGCGGGAGAAAGACGAAGGAAGAAAGATGATGGACGAGGGATGATAGATGAAAGATGAAGGGAGAAGGATGAGGGATAAAGGTTAAAGGGAATAAAATGGAAAAAACAGTGTTGGTCACCGGTTCTGGGGGGTTGATTGGTTCAGAAGCGGTAAAGTTTTTCATTGATAAAGAATTTCAAGTTATTGGCATAGATAATGATTTAAGGGCTTATTTTTTTGGACAAGAAGCCAGCACTAAAGAAATAATTGATAGTTTAAAACAAGGATTTAAGGATAAGTATAATCATTATTCTTGTGATATTCGCAATAAGTCAGATATTGAAAAAATATTTAAAGAGTTTAATTTTGACTTAATTATTCATACTGCAGCACAGCCTTCTCATGATTGGGCGGCTAGAGAACCGTTTACTGATTTTGAAGTTAATGCTAACGGAACTTTGAATTTATTAGAGAATTTTCGTAAATATTCGCCTGATGGAGTATTTATTTTTACTTCGACTAATAAAGTTTATGGTGATAAGCCAAATCAGCTTCCGTTAATTGAGCTTGAAACTCGTTGGGAGCTTCCCGAAGAGCATACTTTTTACAATGGCATAGATGAAAGCATGTCGATAGACAATTGCTTACACAGTTTATTTGGAGCTTCTAAAGTGGCAGCGGATATTTTAGTCCAGGAATACGGAAAATACTTTGATCTTAAAACAGTTAGTTTTCGCGGAGGGTGTATGACTGGACCGATGCATAAAGGGGCTGAACTCCATGGATTTTTAGCTTATTTAGCTAAGTGCGTAGCGCAAGAGCGAGCTTATAACATCTATGGCTATAAGGGGAAACAGTTACGTGATAATATCCACTCTTTTGATTTAGTAAATGCGTTTTGGCATTTTTATCAGCATCCTCGCTGTGGCGAGGTGTATAATATCGGAGGAAGCCGGTATTCTAATATTTCAATGAATGAAGCAGTGATCTGCTTTGAGGCAGCATTCAGCAAAAAAGCAAATATCCATTATTCCGAACAAAACCGTAAAGGTGACCATATCTGGTACATATCGAACGTTAATAAATTCAAACAAGATTATCCTCAATGGGAGTATGCTTATAATATCCATCAAATTGTTGATGAAATCTGCACCAAGCAAAAAATAAAGGCTTAATGTTTACATGAATAAATCATTTAACAAAATATATCCATTATATATCACAATGGATTTAATTTTAATGGCTGTTAGTTTCTATCTTCCGTTTGTGTTTCGGTATCGATTTTTTTCCGGAGGAGTTTTACCTAATCCGGTTAGCTACTTGTTTATATTTATTCTTTGGGCTTTTTTTATCGGGGTTTCTTTTCGGAATAAAAATTTATACACAACTGATCGCTCCTTAAGTATTTCTGAGGAAATATTGAAAGTGGTACTTAGCGTTTTTTATACCGGAATCTTAATTGCTGCAGTAATTTTCTTTTCTAAATATAAGTTTTTTTCCCGGTCTGTATTTTTCGGAAATTTTTTAATGCTTTGTTTGACCTTGTGTAGTTTTCGGATTATAAAGCGACTGGTTCTAAGACGGTTGATTTCTAAGGGATTTCATAATATCAATGTGTTGATTGTTGGAGCAGGCAGCATGGGAAAGATTATTCTTGAAGAAATCATTAAGAATCCATTCAGAGGGTTAAAAGTGGTGGGGTTCTTAGATGATCAAACAACAGAACCAATAAATAAGTTTAAAGTGCTGGGTAAAATAAATGATTTTACTAAAATAGCTAAGAAGTTTTTCGTTGATGAAGTTATTATCGTGTCTTCCGAAGAAAGGCAGCCGGTGTCAGGGTTAATTAAAGAAGTGAAGAAAATGCACTTAGGACTAAAAGTGGTGCCTCAGGACTTCGAAGAGTCATTACCGGTGTTAGATATAAATTATTTAGGGTTTATTCCGCTTATTTCTTACAAAGAAAAGAAACACCATCCTTCCGAATTTATTGCAAAGAGAGTATTTGATTTTTTAATCTCTTTATTGTTGTTGATTGTGTTTTTTCCGTTATTTATTGTTATCGCGTTATTAATTAAATTTGATTCAGAGGGAAGTGTATTTTATATTCAAAAGCGTGCCGGGTTAAAAGGAAAGGAATTTGATTTCTATAAATTTCGTTCAATGGTCAAAAACGCCGAGGAATTAAAAAAAGGATTGTTGAGTAAGAATGAAGTAAAGGATGGAATTATTTTTAAGGTTAAAAAAGATCCTCGAATTACTCGAATCGGTCGATACTTGAGGGTTTTGAGCCTAGATGAGCTACCGCAGTTATTTAACGTGTTAAAAGGAGATATGAGTTTGGTGGGGCCCCGGCCGCCTACTTCTGGAGAAGTAGGTCAATACGCTTGCGAGCAGATGTCTCGTTTGGCAATTCGCCCAGGAATGACCGGACTTTCTCAAGTTAGAGGAAGAAGTGATTTAACATTTAGAAGATGGGTTAAATGGGATTTATGGTATATTAATAATTGGTCTTTTCGCTTGGATTTACAGATTATGCTTTGGACAATACCTGCGGTGCTAAAGAGAAAAGGAGCGTATTAAAGAACGATGGACGAGGGAGAATGGAAGAAGGACGATAGGAGAAGAAGGTTAAAGGATAAAGGTTCAAGGAAAAATAAATGGAAATAGAAGAGAAAAATAAAGGTTAAGGATGAGGTTGAGGCTTAGAAGGGGGAGAATGGAGGAAGGATGATGAGAGGAAAGGACGAAGAGAAAAAAAGGGTGCATAAATTGAAAGATAAAATTATAAGTATAGTCAATAAAGCGGCGGTTTTCTTTTTTGGGGTTTTGGTTTTTTTTCTTCCGATATCCGGCGCAACGATTGAAACTTGTTTTGGATTTATACTTCTTTGCTTTCTTATCCGGTTTGCCATTGAAAGACCATCAGGCAAGGATATAAGAGCCTTTTTTAACAATAGGGTAAATTTGGCGCTATTAATTTTTTATTTATGTATTGGATTTTCTTTTTTTTCCAGTGGTGATCTTTTAGGGAAAAGTTTAAGAGCCTGGGTTTCAAAGTGGGGAGAGGGAGTAGCTCTTTTTTATCTTGCTCAAATATTTTTAAATAAACAAAAAGTAAAATATTTAATTTATGTTTTCTTAGCTTCAGCTTTTTTAGTATCTGTTGATGGTATTTATCAATATATAGTAGGAATAGATTTTTTAAGAGGTTTTGAACTAAAAGGAGCAAATGATTTTTTAGGGGTAACTGCTAGTTTCAGCCACTTCAATAATTTTTCTACTTACTTATCAGTAATATTTTTGTTAAGCTGCTCGGTGCTACTGAGAATAAAAAAATCTTGGGTAAGATTTGGCGTGTATGTTTTATTTTTATTGTTGGTGATTAATATTTTTTTAGTAAATTCTCGGGCTGGCCTGCTTTCATTATCTATCGGGCTAATAGTGTTTGCTTTTTTATTTCCAGGTAGAAGAATAAAATTTGGATTTTTGTTTTTTTTATTAATTTGTCTAGTAGCTGGAATAAGTATTCCATTCTTGAGAGAAAATATATTGGAGCTGATTGAAAGAGCCGACGGAGGAAGATTTGGGATATGGAAAGGGGCAGTTTTAATGTTTAAAGATTATCCTTTGAATGGACGGGGCTTAGGATTGTTTATGAATCATATAACTGATTATGGATTACAACCGCTATATGCACACAATTGTTATCTGCAAATTTTAGCTGAAACCGGTCTTTTAGGGTTTGTTTCTTTTTTATGGTTTCTGGGGTTAGTATTTGGAAGAAGTATAAAAATGATAATTAAAAAATTTGATATTTTATTGTTAGGGACAATTTCTGCTTCATCAGCATTTTGTGTCCAAATGTTTTTTGATACTCAGCTTTATTCGCTTAAGCTATCAATTTTATTCTGGTTGCTTATTTCTTTTGTTGCTATATTTGTATCTTGTACAGATTTGCAGAAGGAAGGGGAATAATTGAGTAAGTGCGAAAAAATATTTTTTAAATTTAAAGGGGCGCTAAGGCTTATTTTTTCTTACCTATTGCTTCGGTATACTCGTATTAATAAATATTTTTTAGCGAAAAGCATTCTTAATCTAAATGTCGACAAGCTTCATGTAGGTTGCGGGAAGAATTTGATAAGCGGTTGGTTGAATATAAAAAATGAGAAATATGAAGAGTATGGCCGGGTAAAAAAAATAAATGATATTCTAGTTTTGAATTTTAATTTAATTAAAAAATGGCCGTTTGCAGCAGAATCTATCCAGTCTATTGCCGGGAGCCATTTTATTGAGCATTTAGATTTAAATAAAAGTATTATTTTTTTTCAAGAAGCTTTTCGGGTTATGAAGCAAGGGGGAATAATTTGGATTAGCTGTCCAAATCTTCGTTTGTATGCAGAAAATTATGCAAACAATAATCGTAATTTCTTTGAAAATCCTTTGATTAAAAAGTTTTGTGTTTACGATAAAGCAGCTACTCCCGGAGAAATATTCATGGCTAAAGCTTATGATTGTGGAAGAACACATGAATGGTTTTATGATTTTGAGTCATTAAAGCATATATTAGAAATCAGCGGTTTTAGCCAAGTCAAAAAAAAGAAGAGACTAGATAGCCAGATTCCTGATATTGATAAGATTGAACTTGCCGAACGAGAAATTGAGACTCTTTATGTTGAGGCGGTAAAATAAGCCAATAATGAGAAAGAATTTTTTTTATTATCTTTCTCCTTCTGTTTTAACCGGAATTGTTGGGTTGTTTGTGATTATTCCGGTCTCTACCTATTACTTAAATCCTGAAGATTTTGGTATTGTGGGGATTATTACTGTTTTTTCTGGGTTGATAGTACCCCTTTCTTCAACCGGAGTGTTTTGGGTGTTAGCCGGAAATTATTATAAAGTTAGTCCAGAAGAAAGAAAAGAATTAATATCTACGATTATTATTTTTGGGATATTGCTTCGTGCATTTTGGGTGCTGGTTATCGGTATTTCTGGTTTTTGGTTTCTTCCGCTTTGGGTTAGTTCTTATCAAGGTGAGTTTTTGCTATTTCTTTGGTTGTTCTTAATTGCTGAGTGGTTTAATTCAGTGGGAGAAATTGTTTCCTATGTTATTGTTCTACAAAAGAAAGGTCAAGCTTATGCTGCGTATGAAATTATTCAAATTGTTAGTCGGCTGTCTGTTTTATTAATAGCTTTATTGGTGTTTGATCTTAAGACGATTTCGTTAGTGTTGATGTATTTAGGTGCAGCTTTCGGAGGGTTTTTGTTTTCGGTATTTTATATTCGTAAATATAGTATCTTTTCAATTAAGATAAAATGGATAAAAGAAATAATAAAAAGAGGACTTCCAACGATTCCGGTTAACATTTTGGAAATTATTCCTAATTCTTTAGGGAGATTGTTTATTGAGAGGTGGTCGGGGCTAGCTAGCTTAGGTATTTATAGCCATTCTTTATACTATCGCCGGATGTTTTTAATGGTGTTTAAGGCTTTTTCTAATTCTTATTCACCAGAAATCGTTGAAGCTGCTTCTGTTGGTGATAGGCAAAAGATGATAAAAATGAAAGAAATATTTAATAATTGGACTGGATTTTTAGGGATAGCTGGTGTGGCGGTATGCTTATTTTCTCCGGAAGTTATTGGTATTTTAACTCATGGTAAATTCATTTCGGCTGCTCCAATAGTGTCGTTATGGTTTATATTGATTATGGTTTATTTTTTTGGTGTTCCTTATTTGCAGTATCTTTTAGCTAAAAAAAAGAATAAGATTGTTTTTTTTAGTGAAGTAATTCCTGGGTTATTATTTTGCGGGTTAACTATTTTATTTGTAAGGGTTTTTGGGATGGTTGGAGCCGCAATTTCTATTATTCTTTATTTTTTTAGTACTCGTTTAGTCAGAAGAATTTATGCAATAAAATTGGGGTGTATTTCATTTGAGAGAATATCTTTTTGGGTCTCTTTAGTGGTACTTATTGGACTGATTACTTTTAAGATTTATTTATTGCCCTTTAGTTTTAAGTGTGCTATTTTTACAGGGTTGGCTATTATTGCATTTTGGTGTTTTGATTTGAAAGGTATCATAAGAGGGGCTTTAAAGAAGCATTATCGTTGATTACAGGTGGGTGAAATTTGAATAACAGGAAAAAGAAAACCTTTATTATTGCTGAAGTAGGAAATCTTCATGATGGTTCTTTAGATTTGGCAAAAGAATTCATTGCTCAGGCTGCTTCTTGTGGGGCAGATGCCGTAAAATTTCAGGTGCATATTTTTGATGCTGAAAGCTTGCCGGAAGCTCCTAATCCGCCTTATTTTAAATCGGAAAGCCGCAAACAATATTTCGAAAGGACGTCTTTTGATGTCGAGCAGTGGAAAATACTAAAAAATTATGCAGAAAAAGAATGTAAAATAGAGTTTATGGCGTCAGTGTTTTCTAATGAAGCTGTTGATTTACTGGAAAATATTGCCATTAAAAAGCATAAGATACCTTCAGGAGAAGTAACTAATTTATCATTATTAGAAAAAGTATCTTCTTTGGGTAAGCCAGTATTACTTTCTTCAGGGATGAGTAGCTGGAAGGAATTGGAAAATGCGGTTCAAACGCTAAGAGCAGGAGGCTGCCGGGATATTACGATTTTACAGTGTTCATCGGTTTACCCTTGTCCGATGCAAGAAGTAGGTTTAAACGTTTTGTCTGAAATGAAAAAAAGATTTGGTCTTGCTGTGGGTTTTTCTGATCATACATTAGACAACACTGCTTCAATAGCTGCAGTTGTTTTAGGGGCAGAGGTTATTGAGAGGCATTTTACCTTAGAAAAAGATATTGCTGGTTCTGATTCTGAGCATTCTTTAGTTCCTTCAAGGTTGGCTGATTTTATTAAAGAAATCAGAAGCTTAGAGTTAGCGTTGGCTAATGACGTAGACAAGGATATGTTGGCCAAAAAGCTTCAGAGTATGAAAGTTATTTTTGAAAAAAGTATTGTATCTAATCAGCAAATTAAAAGTGGTTCAGTGCTAAGCGCTAATATGCTGGCATTTAAAAAGCCTGGAGATGGAATAAGAGCTGACAAATATAAGGATTTACTGAGTCGTAAAGTCAAGATGGATATTGATGTGAATATAAAAATACAAGAGGAGATGCTAGAAGAATGAAAAAAATAAAAGTAGGAGTAGTTGTCGGTAGCCGGGCTAATTACGCTAGCATAAAATCTGTAATGCAGGAAATTATAAAACGCAACGATACCCTTGAACTTTTAGTTTTTGTGGGAGCTTCAGCTTTACTGGATAGATACGGGCGTGTTGTTGATTTGATAGAAAGTGATGGTTTTCGAATTACCGAGAAGTTTTATATTCTAGTGGAAGGAGAGAATCCTCAGACTATGGCTATGTCTACTGGTTTAGGAATGATTGAATTATCCGGAATATTCATGAATCATCGGCCGGATATAGTTATTACTGTTGGTGATCGTTTTGAAACTTTGGCTACAGCTTCGACTGCTACCTATATGAATATTCATCTTGCCCATACGATGGGAGGTGAGGTTTCTGGAACCATTGATGAAAGTATTCGGCATGCGGTTACGAAATTTTCACATATTCATTTTGCAGCTAACAAGAAAGCAGCAGAAAGAATTATTAAAATGGGTGAAAATCCGAAAAATGTGTTTGTTACTGGTTGCCCGAGAATAGATTTAGTTAGAAAACTTATCGATGAAAATCGAAAGGGTGAAGGCGTAGATCAGGAAAGTTTTTGGCCTAAATATAAAGGAATCGGTGGAAGATTTGATTTAAATAAGGAAAAGTTTTTGCTTGTGTCTCAACATCCGGTAACAACTGAGTATGGGAATAATCGCAAACATATGAAGGAAACTTTAATGGCTCTACTTGAGCTTGGAATGCCTACGATTTTGCTTTGGCCTAATGCTGATGCCGGCTCAGATGAAATATCCAAAGAGATCAGAACATTTCGTGAAAGGTATAAGCCTGATCAATGGTTACATCTTTTCAAAAATCTTCCGGTAGAAGTATATATAAAATTGATGGATATTTGTGCTTGTGTTGTTGGTAATTCTAGTAGTGCAATTCGGGAGGGCGCGATTATTGGAGTTGGAGCTGTTAATATCGGCAGTCGGCAGCAGGGAAGAGCAAGAGGAAGTAATGTGTTTGATGTTGGGTATAACAAAGATGAAATTATCTGTGCGATCAAAAAACAGCTTAAAGTTGGTAAATACGAACCAGATTATATTTATGGTGACGGAGGTGCCGGGGAAAAAATTGCAAAAATTATCTCCGAGTTAGATTTAACAGCTGTCTCACTGCAGAAAAAGCTTAATTATTAATTTTATGGGAAAAGAAATTTTAGGAATAATTCCTGCTCGGGGCAATTCAAAGGGTGTTCCAAGAAAAAATATCTCTTTTTTAGGCGGAATTCCATTAATCCAATACACAATTAATGCTGCAGTAAACAGCAAACTAATTACCAGACTTATTCTTTCCAGTGATGATCAGGAAATCATGACTTATTGTCAAAAGCAAAAAGTAGATGTACCGTTTATCCGGCCGCAAAATTTAGCTGAGGATGACACATCGATGTTGGCGGTAATAAAGCACGCAGCTTTGTTTTTAAAAGAAAAAGAAAAATATGTTCCTGATTTAATAATATTACTTCAACCAACTTCTCCTTTTAGGACCACTCAACACATTGATGAAGCGCTAGAGGCATTGATGGCTTCAGGGGCGGATTCGGTTGTTAGTGTAGTTGATGTCCCGCATAGTTTTAATCCTTATTCAGTAATGCAGCTCGAAGGTAAGCACCTAAAGCCTTTTCTAAAATTTAATGAAACGAATAATATTCGTCAAAAAAAGCCTTTATTTTATGGACGTAATGGTCCGGCGGTGTTAGCATTTACTAATGAATGTCTTTGCGTTAAGAATAGCACTTACGGAGAAAAAATTTTAGCTTATGTTATGAAAAAACAGGAAAGCATTGATATTGATGATGAGTTTGATTTTAACTTTGCTAAGTATATTTTAGAAAAATGAAGCAATTATTTAGATTATCAGAAAAAAATAAGCGTGTAGCGCGCTTTCTTTTAAGCTATGTCTCTAAAAGATATAGATGGATTAGAAAAGAATATTTTAGATTTGGACAAGACCAGCGTAAGTATATTTTTTTAAGTATAGCTAGGTTTTGCCATATTAATCGTCCGATTGAAGGGTATTATTTTGAGTTTGGTTGCCATGAAGCAAATACCATTCGCCAGGCATACAATTGTTTTCGACACTTGTTTGATTGGACGTATATTGCTTTTGATTCTTTTGAAGGATTACCGGAGATAAGTGATATAGACAAACAAAAGATTTGGGAAAAAGGAAAATTAAAGACTTCTGAGAATGATTTTATTCGGATTGCCAGAAAACATGGAATTCCCAAGAATAGGCTAAATACCGTTAAGGGGTTTTACGATGTTTCACTAACCCCAGAGTTAAAGCAAAGGTTATTACCGAAAAAAGCAGCAGTTATTTATATTGATTGTGATCTGTATGCATCGACAGTTCCGGTTTTAGGTTTTATTAAAGATTTCTTACAGAAAGGAACAATTATTGTTTTTGATGATTGGAATTGTTTTTGTGCTGACCCAGAAAAAGGAGAACGAAGAGCTTTTGCTGAATTTTGTAATAAAAATCCGGAACTTAGATTTGAGAAATTTATCGAAACAAATGAGGCGAAGGCATTTATATTTACCGGTTATGTTAAGGAGGAGCTATGAATAAAGAGAAAGAAGATATACCGCTTGGGCATATAGATTATTGTCAGATCTGCAGTTCAAAAAATCTTCAACAAGTAATTAATATGGGTTTTTTTGCTCCTTGTGATTCACTCCTTACTAAAGATATGTTAAAAAAGCCAGAGAAAAGCTATCCGCTTAATTTGGTGAGGTGTCGTGACTGTGGATTAGTGCAGATAGATTACGCAGTTGATACGAGAGAATTATTTTACCCCGAGTATCCTTATCGTAGTGGCATTACTGAAACACTAAGAAATAATTTACACGGAATTTCCTCTCATATGGTTGATAAGCTTGGTTTACCAAAAAATTCTTTTGTTGTTGATGTTGGATCTAACGATGGAACTATTCTTGAAGGCTTTAAAAACATGGGAATGAGAGTGCTTGGTGTGGAGGCAACAGATATTGCCGACATTGCTAATGCTAATGGAATTGAAACACTAAAAGAGTTTTTTTCGTTACCGACAGCCCACAAGATAACAGATACTCATGGCAAGGCATCTTTGGTAACTGCTGCTAATGTTTTTGCTCATGTGAATGATTTTTCCGGCTTAACTAAAGGTATTAATCATTTATTAGAAGAAGGGGGCATTTTTATCAGCGAATCGCACTACCAGCTAGATATTTTAAAAACTCTTCAATATGATTCAATCTATCACGAACATTTACGCTATTATCTTATTAAACCATTAGTTAAATTTTTTACTGACCATGGGTTTACGCTTATTGATGTTGAGCGTATTCCTAATTATGGTGGTTCTATCAGGGTATATGCTAAAAAAGGCATCAACCACCGAGTATCAGAAAGTGTAAGTAAGCTTATAAAACTTGAAGACGAAAGCGGAGCCTATGATGATTCTACTTATGATAAATTTGCTGAACGTGTTAAAAAATCATGTCAGAAAATTAGATCATTATTGGTTCAGCTTAACAATGAGAACAAAAGAGTTGTCGGGGCCGGTTGTCCGGGGCGATCTGCTACTTTATTACATTATTGTGGGGTAACCAGCGATCTATTACCATATATAGCTGAACAATCAACTTGCCTAAAATTAGGAATGTATACACCTAATACCCATATACCAGTTGTAGATGAGTCCTTAATGCTAAAAGAGCAGCCGGATTATGTTTTAATGCTATCATGGCATTATGCCTTGCCAATAATTAAAAAATTACGTGAACGAGGCCTACGTTCAAAAATAATTGTTCCGCTACTGGAGATTGAAATACTTGGCTAAGCATATGGCAGGTAATAATATCCAAGGAAAACGACTGGTCGTTTGTAGCTTTGGTGCAATACCTCAAAAAAAATTTGGGGCTAGTGTTGTTCTTTTCTATTACTACATACAGAAATTAAAAGATTCTGGATTTAATATTATCCATCTCTTGATTTTGGAAGATAAAGAGGAATGTAAGGATAGACTAAAGGTTTATTGTGATGAGTTTGAAGAAGCAGGCAAGTTTCACGTCTTAAGTTTCTGCCCTGGTAGAATTTCTAAGCTAAAAAAGAAGCTAGGGGTTTCTTTATGTGTTTTGCCGAGAGAAATTGTAAAAAAAATTAATCAGTTTAATCCTGATTTATCTTTTTCCTTTGATATCTCTGCTAACACTACGCTAGAAAAATATATTTTTTGCCCGCGAGTTTGTTGGCTAGGTGATTTAAATTTTCAGACTTTATGGTATCATGCGCTTTATGCAACAAAAGAAAGCTTTATTAAATTGTTTTTTTTACCTGTTGCCTGGATAGTATCCCAGTTAAGCAAGTTATTTTATGTACGTAATCTTTCAGGATGTTCTTTGGTTGTAGTTTCTTCAAAATCTTCAGAATCAATATTATCTCGGCTTAAAATTGATTCGTTATATTTACCGTATCCTTGGCCAAATGAATATAAATTTTGTATAAACAGGAAGACAGACCCAAAGCCTTCATTCTTGTTTTTTGGTAATTTATCTGCTCTTGGTTCACGTTCAGCACTACATTTTTTCTTGGATAAAGTGTATTTTGGCTTAATACAGTTATGGGGGGCAGGCAATTTCCAAATATATTTGTCCGGTTTGCTTAAATTGCCAAAATGGGCAGAGAAGAAAATAATTGATAAGCCGGAAATTAAATATCTGGGCTTTGTGGAAGATATTGTAAGCTTAATAAACAAGTGTCATGCAGTTATTGTTCCGATTGATGTTCCAGTAGGAAATCGGAGTAGAATTGTTACCGCAATGTCTTTAGGTGCTCCGGTAATTGCACATAAAAATACTTCTTTGGGGAATCCTTGTTTGGTAAACAACAAGACATGCTTTTTAGGTAAGACAGCAAATGATTTTATTAGTTGCATGAAAAAAGTTTATGAAGATAAGCAATTATCATCTTCGGTGGCGGCTAATGCATTTGAGGAGTATAGTAAATCATTCTCTCCTGATGTAGCCGGGGATTTATTAATTGATGAAATTAAAAAAATTAAATTTTAAGACTTACTAAATAATTATATGGGAAAAAGAAAAATACAGGTGGGGATTATTGGAGCCGGGACAGCGGGTAAGATTCATATTGAAGCTTTGCGCATGATTCCTATGGTAGCAATAGCAGGCATTGCTGATTGTGATGTTAAAAAATCTGCACTAATTGCCCAAAAAACAGGCATTAAACATTATAGTTCTATTGATGAGATGTTGGAATCATCAAAAATTGATGCAGTGATTATAGCAGTTACTCCTTCTGCTCAAGCTTCAATAGCGATTTCGGCTTTTAAAAATAAAAAACACGTTTTATGTGAAAAACCGCTTAGTTTAAATTCAAATGATGCCCGAAAAGTTCAGAGGGCATGGAAAAAATCTCATTGTGTGGGAATGGTTAATTTTTGTTATCGCTTAATTCCCCAAATTTTGGAATTCAAGAAGCAGATTTCTAAAAAACAATGTGGAGTAGTCCATTTTATTCGTCTTGAGTGGATTCTTTCCAGTCGCCTTAATCATCAGATATCTTTTGGGTGGAAAAACCAAAATGAATTAGGGGGAGGCATTATCCAGAATTATGGTGTGCATGTACTTGATTATTTATTCTATGATTCACCAGCACCTAAAATACTGAGTGTTGATAAAAAGATATTTGTTAATCGAAGGAAAGAAGGGAAAAAGAATCGTAAAGTTACGGGTGAAGAAGTGGCAACTATTCTTTTTAAGCTTTCTAATGGAACTGTTGTTTCTGTTCATCTTTCTAATGTGACTATGCCGGCTCTAGGCTATTCATTAACGGCTTTTGGAAGTAAAGGAACATTACGAGTTGAAAATTTTAATCCGGGCTCTTCTGCTGGCCCCTTTACCTTAAGTTTACATTGCCAAGAGAATACAAAGGCACAAGTTTTATCAATTACCAATAAAAATGAAAGCAAAAGAATGTCTTCGCTTTTTTATCGTGTAGATTCACGATTTATCAATGCTATTCTAGGAAATATCAGCAAAGATAGCCCAACGATAGAAGACGGACTCCAAGCAACGTTGTTGCTAGAAAAAATCAATCGTCAGCGGTAAGTGTTTGCTAAAGACAGGAGATCTATTTTAATGAAAAAAATAGAAATAGCCGAAAAAATTGCATCTATATTTCCATTTGTTTATTTATTGCGTAATCATCAAAATCTTGCGCATTTTTTCCAAATAGCCTCTGATTATCAAAGGGCAAAAAAAGGTCTTTGTTTTCTAAAAAACAAGACTCAAGATTATTCCAACAAAAAGATATTAATTGTTAGTCTTACGCATTTTTTATATCAAGTTAAAACTGAAGCAATGCTGGGTAAGGCTTTGCAGCTTGCCGGAGCAGAAATAGTTGTATTGACCTGGAAGCATTTTTTCTGGCCCCGAAAATATTTTAAGCTTTTTGGGATTAATAATTTTATCTATTTTGAAGATTATTTGAAACAATTTGATAAATTTGACTGCAAGAAGGATTTAAGAAATTTTCCCTTAAATAACCTTACTTTCCAGAAGGTTAAAGGGTGGCAATTTAAACAATGTCGGTTGGGGCAGCAAGTATTAAGTCGTATGGCTAGAAGAATGCACAGAACTCCGGATTTTTCAAATAAACAAGATTCTTATCAGTTAGAGTATTATTTGAAAAATCAAATAAAGTCGATATATGCTGCAGAGAAAATGATAAAAAATATAAATCCGGACTGTGTTTTGTTTAATGAGGCTAATGATCATGCTTATGGTGCGATATTTGATTTATCGTTTTTACACAGGAAAGATATTGTCCAATTTGTTCAGCCATTGCGTGATGATTCACTAATATTTAAGCGGTTTAATTCTGAATCCAAAGGGCTTCACCCTAATTCATTGTCTAAGTCTACTTTTGACCGCATAAAAGAAATTGAATGGACGAAGAAGCATGAAGATTTTCTTCAGGAAGAATTTGGTAATCGTTACGGGGGAAAGTGGTTTTTAAGCAAGAGAAATCAGCTTGAGGCTGTTAACAAAAGCAAGGACGAGATAATTGGAAAGTTAGAGCTAGACACCAATAAAAGAACAGCGATTATTTTTTCACATGTGCTTTGGGATGCTAATCTGTTTTATGGTGATGATTTATTTCAAGATTATGAAGATTGGTTTGTGGAAACACTGAAGGCAGCTTGCAGCAATAAAAATTTAAATTGGATTATTAAACTTCATCCTGCGAATATCTGGAAACGAAATCGGGACAATTTAACTGGTGAGTTGCGGGAAATTATGGTTATTCGGGAAAAAATAGGCAAGTTATCTTCGCACGTTAAAATATTGTTGCCGGATACCGATATCAGCACTTTATCTTTATTCAACTTTGTTGATTATGGAATTACAGTAAGAGGAACAACCGGGATGGAGTTGCCTTGCTTTGGAAAGCCGGTATTTACTGCAGGAACTGGTAGATATTCTGGATTGGGATTTACTGTAGATTCTGTCTCCAAAGATGAGTATCTAAAAAATCTTTCTCATATTCATGAGTTTCCTTTGTTGACAGAGAAGCAAACTTTGTGGGCAAAAAAACATGCTTATACCGCATTTATACTTCGGCCTTGGATAATGAATAGTTTCCGGGCAGAGTTTAATTATAAGAATAAAGGGACGCATCCATTGGATCATAATTTATATCCCGTTGTAAGTAATCTTAATGAGTTAAAAAAAGCTGATGATCTTAAGGAATTTTCTAATTGGGTTTTAAATAGTAAGGATAGTGATTATTTAAACAGGAATTTTTAAATATATGCGGAGTAGTTACTTCTAGGCGAGATTAATGAAAGTATTAAATGTTAATAAGTTTCATCACCTAAGAGGCGGAGCAGATAGGTATTATTTTGATCTTCTCGAGCATCGTTATGAACAAGATGAAAAGGCAACGATGAAATTTATATTGTCAGGAAAAGAAGATTTTATCGATGAAGATAAAATCTTGATTGTTTGATATCAAAAATATTAAAAAATGCTAAGAGAAATTAATTTTCTGCACATTAACGCTTCCGATATTCGCTGGGGAGCTTCCATAGAGTCTTTCCGCCTGCATCAGGCGTTATTGGAATCCGGATACGCAAGCCATACCTTATGCGCTTTAAAAGAACATTCCGGAAATGATAGTTCGTCAATCCTGCCGGGAAAATTCGGCTATTTACCTAATGCTTTGTTCGGAAAATTCTTTAATGCTTTCGGATTGCAGTCTTTTGGTTATCCGTCTTCTTTTTTCTTACGCCGCTCAAAATTAGTTAATGATTGGAACGACATTATCATTTTACGCAACCTGCACTGGTGGTATATATCGATAGGAATTTTACCCTTTCTTTCGCAAAAAGCGCCTTTGATTTGGCGGCTTCCGGATATGTGGGCGGTAACCGGGCACTGCGCTTATTCTTACGAGTGCGAAAAATGGGAAACGGGCTGTGGAAAATGTCCGCGTCTTTACGATTATCCGGAATTATTTTTCGATACCACTCATTTTCTGTGGCTGCGAAAGCAAAAAATATATCAACGGTTAAAAGATAAATTAGTATTTGTTTCTCCTTCAAAATGGCTTAAAGAAATAGTTGAGAAGTCGCCTTTGACTTGTGATTTTCGCTGCGAATTAATACCCACAGCCGTTAATTTATCTGTATTTAAACCGGGATTAACGGAATCGGCGCGAAGCATTTTTGGGATTGGGAAATCAGAAAAAGTCATCATGTTGTCTTCTTTTAAGCTAAACGATCAGCGAAAAGGGGCGAGAGAGTCTTGGGAGGTTATAAAAAATTTAAAGGAAAAAGTAAACTTTCCTTTAACCGTTTTGGTTGTCGGGTATCGAGGCGAAGAATTTACAAAAATTGCCGGCGTAAAAATTATTAAGGTTGGCTTTACCCAGGATGAAAAGATTTTAGCCGCTTGCTATAACGCCGCCGACGTTTATCTTTCTTTAAGTAAGGCCGATAATCTACCGAATACTTTAGTTGAGGCCTCTGCCTGTGGGATTCCGATTGTGACTCTGGATTCCGGAGGCTGCCGAGAGGCTTTAGTAGAAGGAAAGAGTGGATATGTGGTTTCTAACAGCAAAGAAGCTGAAGAAGCATTGAGGAATATTTTGAGCAACTCGCAAAAGCAGAAAGAATTTTCAGAAGAAGCTAGAGAATTTGCTTTAAGTAATTTTTCTATGGAAGCACAAGTTAAGGCATATGTTGTTTTAGCAACGGATTTAATTAGTAAACATCAGCAGGTAGGTTTGGTAGCTAACAATAATTCTGATACTTATCGTTATTTATCCGGAGTGCGTATTGATAACACTACTTATCAAGATACGGTAAATAGAATAGTTAAACTGTCTAAGAGAAAAAGTGGAAGTTTTGTCTGTATTGAAAATGCTTATGTATTAACTTTGGCTGCCAGAGATGATTATTTTAAAAAAATCGTTAATTCATCAGAACTGGCAACTTGCGATGGAATGGCTTTGGTCTGGGCATTAAAACTTTTAGGTTTAAAAGATGCGCAAAAAGTATCTGGTCCAGACTTAACTCCGTTAATTTGTAAAAAGGCTGAACAACTAAATTTGAAAGTTGGGTTTTATGGAGCAACACCTAAAGTTTTAAAGTTAATGGCTAATAATTTGAAACTTAAATTTCCTGGATTAGATATTGCTTATTTATTTAGTCCACCGTTTCGGTTGATGAATGAGGCTGAAGATAAAGATGTTATAAGCAAGATAATTGATTCCGGAATAAATATTTTATTCATCGGCATTGGCTGTCCTAAACAGGAAATCTGGGCTTTTGAGCATAAAGATAAAATACCGGCAGTAATTATTACTGTGGGTGCGGCATTTGATTTTATTGCTGGTGCGCTTCTCCGAGCTCCGAAATGGATGCAGGCGTTTGGGCTAGAATGGCTGTTTCGTTTATCTCAGGAACCAAGACGTCTTTGGAAGCGTTATGTTGTTAGCAATACCTTATTTATTTATTTGCTGGCTAGACAGCTGATTAGGGAAAGATGGACGACGGAAGATGGACGAGGGATGATGGAGAATGGAAGAAGGAAGAAGGAAGATGGAGAATGAGATGGAGGATAGAGGATGGGAGAAGGATGAAGAGGAAAAAATAAAAAGAGAATCAAAATGGTGAAACGATTCTGTTATCAAATAATAATCAAATGAAAATCAGTGGATTTACTATAGTTAGAAATGCGATTAAGTTTAATTATCCGGCCAAAGAAGCAATCCTGTCAATATTGCCGATTTGTGATGAACTTATTGTTAATGTCGGAGAGTCAGAAGATGAAACATTAAAATTAATAGAGTCGATTGATAGCCCGAAAATAAAAATAATTCAAAGTAAATGGGATGATTCCTTAGGCGAAGAGATGCTTAGCCAGGCCACAAACCAAGCCTTGGCTGAATGTCGCGGAGACTGGGCATTTTATATTCAAACCGATGAAGTGGTGCATGAGCGTGATTTACCACGGTTGGAAAAATATATGCGTAAATATCTCAAAGATGAAAAAATAGAAGGTTTTCGCTTTAAGTGGATGCATTTTTACGGAAGCTTTTACCGTTACAGGGTTGATCCTCCTTGGTTTCAAAAACAAGACCGGATTGTCCGGAATAATGGAAATATTAAAGCTTACAGCGGCGCTTGGGGTTTTAGGCGAAAAGATGATACTCCGATTAAGACAATTAAGACTCCCTGTTTTATTTATCATTATGGGTGGGTGAATAATCCGAAAATAATGTCCCAGCGCCGGAAGAATGCCAAGGAGCTAGGTTATGCCAATTTAAGCGATAATGAGCAAAAATTAGAATATCAGTTTGGAAACTTGTTTCAGTTTCCTGTTTATTTTGGCACTGTTCCTCAAACTATGCGGGATATTGCGATGAATCATCATCTAAGCAGCAAAGATTTAAAATTGATTAAACAAAAATATTGGTGGAGTCCTTTTTTTTGGTTTCGTTTACGCTATAAAACTTTTTTAAGGCCAAAGGTGCCGATAGTGGTGTAATTATGAAGAAAATTCTATTTATTCGCTCTGATCGTTTTGGTGAATTCCTGTTAAGCCTTCCGGCGATTAAGCTGGCAAGATTAAATTTTCCCAAAAGCCAAATCTATCTTTTAGCAAAGAGAAATAATTTAGAGCTAGTAAAGAATATTGATTTTATTGATTATTTCTTGGAATACAAAATGAATGTTTTTTCTGGCTATCAAGGCTCATTCAGGTTGGCAAAGTTATTTACAGCGGAAAACATTGATACAGTGGTAGCGTTAAATCCTAAGAAAGAGTTTCATTTAGCTTCTTTTTTAGCTGGAGTTAAGCTAAGAGTCGGGTATCAGAGAAAATGGGGATTTTGTCTTAATCGTAAGATAAAGGATGAAAAATTTTCTGAAGCAAAGCATGAAGTAGAGTATAATATAGATTTGTTAAAGTTAATTTGCAATAAGACAGATATACTTGATGTTGATTTGAACATTGATGCGAGCAATTGTCTGGAAGGTAAGATAGGGCTTAATTTAGACAAAGACGAAAAGCTATTTGTGATCCATCCGTTTACCTCAGACAGGTTAAAAAAAATTGATATTGTATTTTGGCAAAAGTTAATTAGGGAAATTAAAACAAATTTTCAACAGAAAATAGTTATTATCGGCTCACAAGAGGAAAAACCGGAAGCTAAAATGTTGGCAAGTCAGCTGTTGGTGGATGATATTACCGGAAATTTAAGTTTGCCTGAGTTGGCGACGTTTTTTAAAAAATATTGTCAGGTATTTATTGGGCTTGATTCTGGACCCTTGCATTTAGCTAGTTTATTGAAACTGCCGGTGGTGGGGTTGTTTAAAACCACTAACCCTGTTCGTTGGGGTCCTTTTAATACTGAAAGCTTGGTAGTTGAAGAAAATAATTTAGATAGTTTTTTAAATAGAGTTCCTAGCATTGTGGACTTTAGCAGACAAGCAGGAAATAAAAACAGATGATACAAGAAAGCATAGCTGTAGTTTTTCCTGCTTACAATGAGCAGAAAAATATTAAGTGTTTAGTTAGCAAAACATTTAATTTTTTAAAAAATAATTTTGAAGACTTTGAAATTATTGTTGTCGATGATGGAAGTTGTGACGATACCTATCAAGTTTGTCAGGAAATAAAAAATAAATTAGCAGATTCATTGCGGGTACTAAAGCATAAAACAAATAAAGGTTACGGCGCCGCGTTAAGGACCGGTTTATTTTCATCAAACAAACAGTTGATCTTTTATACTGATGCTGACAATCAATTTGATATTCAAGAGATAATTAAGTTTGTTGAGGCAATAAAAGATGTTGATTATGTTATTGGGTACAGGAAAGATAGGCAAGACTCTATAATTCGTAAATTTACCGCTCGTTGTTATAATAAACTTATTCGTTTGGTGTTTGGCTTGAAAGTTAAAGATATTGATTGTTCTTTTAAGCTATTCAAGAGAGAATGCCTGCATAGCTTAAGTATTGAGCGGGATAATTTTTTCATTGATACGGAGCTTTTAATTAAGGCAATGCTGAAAGGATTTAAACTTAAACAAATTGGAGTAAAACATTTTTCGCGACAGGCCGGGAAAAGTACTGTGCGGATTTCCCATATTTTTACTACCTTAGGTGATATAGCTTACATGCATAAAAGAATAAAAGAAAAAGGAGTATAGAAATGAGAAGAATTGGTAAACATAAGGTACGTTGTTTTGTAATTATTTTTATATTCATCGCATTTTTAGGGCGGTATCAGTATAAAATGCCTAAGCGGCAGTTTGCTGATTTTCATGTTTATCATTATACAGCGCAAGTATTAGCCGAAAGAGGTAATATCTATGATGATCAAGCTTATCGTCGTGACGGAATAGCCAATTTTAAATACCCGCCGATTGTTGGATTAATATTTTATCCCTTAGGCTTTTTAAATGAGAATTCTGCGGCAATTATTTGGTATACCCTTAATTTTATTTTGATCCTTTTATTTTTCTACTGGTCTTCGCGGATAGTGTTTGTCCGGCCATTCAATAATAGAAGGAAAAACTGGGTATATTTTTTATCATTTTTGTTTACACTAAGGATATTTGCGCAGAATTTTGATGAGGGTCAGGTTAATATCCTTATGATGAGCATGCTAGCATTTGCTCTTTATCTGTTTCAGAGGCGAAAGCGGTTTACGGGAAGTTTAGCTTTGGCATTTTCTGTGTTAGTTAAGTATATGTCAATAATATTTATTCCTTATTTTTTATTTAAGAAGAAGTTTAAAGTTGTGTTTTATTTTTGCTTATCATTGTTTGTGCTTGTGATTTTACCGGCTTTTTTCTTAAGTTTTGACTATAACTTATCTTTACAGAAATCATTCATTCCTTTTCTCTGCAAAACATCTTTAGACTTTGGTTCAATGTCTACTCATGCTAATCAATCTCTGGTAGCGCTAATATTGCGCTATTTTTCTAATTTTACCGAATCTAGCATTAATATTTTAAATTTGAGTAAATTTCATTTAGGATTTTTGGTTGGCTCAGCATTTGTTTTTCTTTATCTTTTAACGCTTTGCCCTTCATCAAAATACAAAAAAGGTGATAATTTTACGCGAGTCATTGACTATGGCTTGTTATTTGTTTGTGCCGGATTGTTTAATCCGAATGGCTGGATTCATTCGTTTGTGTTTTTAACTTTTTCTTACATGGTTTGTTTTTATTATTTGTTTAAGGTTCAACATAAAGATAAATTAGTTTGGGCTATGGTGGGAATTTCCGGGATTTTAATAAGTTGGCCGGATGAATTGTTTATTCAGGGTGTAAAAGATGCAGTCGATGTGTATTCGCTTCTTTCTCTGGCGGCACTTTTGTTATTTGCGGCTTTGCTGAAAATAAAATTTTATCCGGTAAGTAGTTTTTTAGAGGATAGCCGTGGATAGTCTTTTTGAAATTAATAAAGTTTATACGGTATTAGAGCTAAACACAACAGTCAGAAAACTGATAAAAGATAAGTTTTCTAGCAGTGTCTGGGTGTGCGGGGAGATTCAGGATTTGCGGATGAGCAGAGATCGCAAACACATTTATTTTAATTTCGTTCAGAAAGATCCAGATGCTGATCAAGTTTTAGCTAAAGTAAGTGCCGCAATTTTTCAAGGCCGAAAATTTCAGATTTTAAAGCGGCTTAAAGAATCCGCGTCCGGATTAGAACTACGTAATGATATTGAAGTTAAATTATTGTGTGATGTGGATTTATATCCTAAGAATGGTAATTTTAGCTTGATTGTCTCAGATATTGATCCGGTATACACTCTAGGGAAAATGGCCCAAAGCCGGCAAAAAATAATTGAGGAGCTTAAAAGAAAAGGCCTTTTAGAAAAAAATAAGCAGTTGGTGATTCCACAATTACCGTTGAGAGTGGGATTGATAACTTCCTCTTCATCGGCAGCGTATCATGATTTTACTAATGAACTTAAGATAAGTGGATTTAGTTTTAAGGTGTTAGCTTGTAATTGCCATATGCAGGGTAATCTTGTGGAGAAAGATGTTATGGGGGCTTTGGGGTATTTTAATGATGAAGCAAAGGAAAAGATAGATGTTATTGTTATAACTCGCGGAGGCGGATCAACTGCTGATTTAAGCTATTTTGATAGTCAAAAAATAGCAGAAAGCATAGCTGCATCTAAGTTACCGGTTATTTCTGCTTTAGGCCATGAGATTAATACAACAATTACTGATTTAGTTGCGCACACCGTTTGCAAGACTCCCACAAAAGCTGGGCAGTTTTTAGTAGAGATAATCAGAGAGGTGTCGGAAAATTTAAACTATCTGGAAGAAAAAATAGTAAGTAACGCTCAGGGGTTACTGATGAATAAAAAGAAACATTTAGAAAATTTAACAGTAAAGATTGAATCGGCTTCTTTTCGTTTTTTTCGGATTCATCGCGAAGAAATTTTAGAAAAAAAGCATAAGATCGTTGCTTGTGTAAATATCATTCTAAAAGATGAAAAAGATTTCCTCAAAAGAAGCTGGGAAAAGTTAACCTCGACAGTAACTAAATTGCCCCAACATTGTCGAGAGCACCTTGAATATTTAGAGGGGAAAATAAAAATATTAGATCCGGTTAATGTGTTGAAAAGAGGCTACTCGATTACCCTTAAAGGGAAAAAAGCAGTGGCTTCAATCAAGGATATTGAAAAAGGAGACCGACTGACCACTGTTTTTTATAAGGGGAACGTAGAGTCGACAGTAGAAAGAAAGCAAAGTGCATAAGAAGAAAAACCAAATTGCCACCTTCAAGGTGGAAGATGGAATAATTCGACTAGATGTTTTTCTGACGAAAAACATAAAATTTAGCGTGGGTGAGTAAAAAAGTATTATGGTGAAAGAAAAAGAAAGTTCCAGAGGGCAAGTAATTCTATACAAGCATAATGTCGAAGTCCGATTAAAGGCTGAAACTGTCTGGCTTAGTCAAAAACATATAGCTGTTTTATTCAATGTTGAGCGAAGCGTTATAACGAAACATATACATAATGTGTTTAAAACAAAGGAATTACATGAGAATTCAGTATGTGCAAAATTTGCACATACTGCTTCAGATGGAAAGACATATAAAATACAATTTTATAACCTAGATATGATTATTTCTGTTGGTTATCGCGTTAATTCCAAGAGGGGTACTCAATTTCGTATTTGGGCGACTAATATGTTACGCAAGCATTTAGTTGACGGATATACAATCAATGAGAAACGTCTTGCTAAAAGTGCTGATAAATACGAAGAATTACAAAAAGCCATAGCACTGATCAAAAATGTTGAATCGTTTGTTGGTTTATCTAACGAAGCGAAGGGCATTATTCGGGTGATATCTGATTATACACGTGCTTTAGGTATCCTTGATGATTATGATCACGAGCGTTTAAAAGTTCCCAAGGGAGTCAAACACTTTAAATACAATTTTACTTATGAAAAAGCTAAAGCGATTATTAATGTATTGAAAGAAAAGTTTAATGATTCAGATCTTGTAGGCCAAGAAAAAGATAGCAGTTTTAAAAGTTCGATAGGGGCAATTTATCAGACTTTTAGGGGAGTCGATGTATATTCTACGATTCAGGAGAAAGCAGCACATTTATTGTATTTTGTAGTTAAAAATCATAGCTTTGTCGACGGGAATAAACGTATAGCTGCTGCTTTATTTGTTTGTTTTCTAGAGAAATGCGGTATTCTATATGGAAAAGATGGCCGCAAGATTATCGATGATAATGCTTTGGTGGGGCTTACGCTGATGATTGCTTCTAGCCGGCCAAAGGAAAAAAGTATGATGATAAAAGTTATTCTAAATCTTTTGCGGTAGAATTTAATAATAAAAATGCTATTCGCAAGGGGAAAACCAAATTGCCACCTTCAAGGTGGAAGATGGAATAATCTCATTAAGGAGGAAAAAATGGCAAAAAAAGAGGTAAAATATACTGAAGCAATTGAAGAGTTGAACGAAATATTAGAGGGCTTAGAATCAGAAAAAACCGGAGTTGATGAGGTGTCGGTAAAAACAAAACGGGCAGTAGAGCTAATAAGGATTTGCCGGGAGAAGATTGAGTCAACAGAGCTAGAAGTTAAAAAGATCGTTAAAGAATTTGAAAATATTTCTGAAAAAAAAGAGTAATTAGCAGGCACTGCTTTTAGAATAAAGGAGTAAAATTATGAGCTTTTTTGTTTCTGAATATCAGAAAAAATTAACTTCTCCCTCAAAAGCTGTATCTGGAATTAATAATGGAGAAACTGTTGTTTGTGGAATGAGTGTTGCTCAGCCTCCGGCTTTATTAGAAGCTATTGCTAACCGAGCCAGGGAAGGTAATTTGAAGAAGATTAAAATTTATGCATTTCTTCCTTTAGAACACGCCATGAAAACAGTGTTTGATCCAGGACTATGTGATTGTATTGAAGGCTATTCTTGGTTTGTTGGAAGTGCGGAGAGAGGGTTAGTTAGGACAGGGCTTAATTACTATGTACCGTCTTATCTTCATCAGGTTCCGAGGATGTGCAAGGATTTTATGGAAATAGATACAGCAGTTACTACTGTATCTCCAATGGATGATTATGGTTATTTTACCTTTGGTACGGCTAACGATGCCACTTCTACTGCAGCTAGACATTGCCGAAGGCTCATTGTAGAAGTAAATGAAAATATGCCGCGCGTTTTCGGCGAATCTCTTTTGCATATTTCTGAAGTAGATGCGGTAGTTGAAAATCATGTTCCGCTTTTAGAATTAAAACCACCTCAACCTAAACCGGAAGATGAAATTATCGGCCCTTGTTTGGCAGAGATGATTCCCAATGGTGCAACCATTCAGCTGGGAATAGGAGGACTACCTAATGCGGTTACACGTTATCTTACAAAGCATAAGGATTTAGGAATTCATACTGAGCTGCTAACAGATGGGATGATTGATTTAATAAAAAAAGGAGTAATTACCGGACGTAAGAAAAAGTTACATCCTATGAAGCATGTGTATACAACAGCCGGAGGAACTAAAAAGATGTATGATTTTATGAATAACAATCCAAGCATGGAAAGTTATTCTGCTTCTTATGTTTGTTTGCCGGCAGTAATTGCTAAGAATAATAATATGGTTTCAATTAATTCAGTTCTAGAGATTGATTTATTGGGGCAGGCTAATGCAGAATCTTTAGACGGAAGTACGTTTAGCGGTACCGGTGGTCAGCTTGATTTTGTCCGTGGGGCATTTGATTCTCCAGGTGGAAAGTCTATATTAGCTTTTTATTCTACAGCTAAGGGAGGAGAAATATCTCGGATAGTTCCGCGCTTTAAAGAGGGTGCGGTGATAACTACTCCTCGGGCTGACACTCATTATTTGGTTACTGAATATGGCGTAGTTAATTTAAAAGGAAAATCAACCAAAGAAAGGGCGTTGGCAATTATTAGCATTGCTCATCCTAAATTTCGGGAGCACTTGCTAAAAGAGGCAGAGGATATGTATCTTTTATAAGCGATTGATTCTGGAAATTTCTATTTAAAAGATAGGAATTAAGGTAAAAATAAATATTTTTTATTGATATTGACCTTTCCTAATATCCTGTTATAATATCTTTTGCTTTAAGGATAAAGAGTGACTATTAAGTAAACCACGCCTTGTTTTTGGGTAATCCAAATTATTTAAAGGGTGTTGACAGATTGAATAAGCGTAGTATTATATATACAAATCATGGTAAGTAAGGCAAAGAAAAAAGAAATTATCGAAAAATTCAAAGAGCATATTGAGGATACTGGCTCAGCAGCTGTCCAAATTGCTTTGCTTACTGACAGGATAACCTATCTTACTGAGCATTTAAAGATACATAAGAAAGATTTTAATTCTCGCCGTGGCCTTCTGATTCTTGTTGGCCGGCGTCGGCGTCTCGTCACCTACTTTAAGGAAAAGGATTCTCAAGGTTTCGCAGAAGTCGCCAAAGAACTCGGTATAAAATAACATATGGCTAATTCTTTATCTATTTCCGATTTAGGAAAAAGTAAGCTTACTTTTTCTACAGGGCAATGGGCCAAGCAGGCTAATGGCAGTGTTTGTATTTCTTACGGAGACACCATGGTGCTGGTTACTGCTTGTATGTCTGGTAATTCTCTAGTAGAGAGAGATTTCTTTCCGCTGATGGTTGAGTATCAGGAGAAAACCTATTCAATGGGTAAGATTCCTGGTGGTTTTTTCAAAAAAGAAGGAAGGCCTAGAGATAAAGAAATTCTTACCGCGCGCCTGATTGATCGTCCGCTACGTCCGCTTTTTCCTCAAGGGATGACTAATGAAGTTCAGGTTGTCGCTATGGTTTTATCTAGCGATGGAGAGAATGATCCTGATGTTTTAGCGATTAACGCTGCAAGCTGTGCGTTAATTATTTCTGATATTCCGTTTAAGAATCCGGTGGGAGCTGTTCGAGTTTCTAAAGTTAACGGAGAATTAACGATTAATCCTACTTATGAACAAAGAAACAATTCAACTATGGATTTAGTAGTGGTGGGAACCGGTGAAAAAATAGTAATGCTTGAGGGTGAGCTTACCGGAATAGAGGAGCAAGAGGTTTTAGAAGCTATAAAGTTTGCCCATCCCTTTATTAATAAGATAATTAACCTTCAAGAAGAACTAAAGACAAAAGAAGGAAAAGAAAAAAAAGAAGTTCCCTTAAAAAAGATAGACGAAGAATTGATTAATCAAGTTAAACCTTTAGTGGGAGCAAAATTAGAAGAAATTTACCAGCTTTCTGGAAAAGAAGAAAAGAATCAAGCCAAAGAAAACTTAATAGCTGAGGTATCTGAGAAAATAATTACTGAAGATTCAGAAATTACCGAAAGAAAGATTAAAGCTGTTTTTGATTTACTTGGAGAAGAAGTATTGCGGAGAAAAATCTTAGAAGACGAAAAACGTCCTGATGGGCGTGGTATTTCGGATATTCGATCTTTAGATTGTATGGTTGGTGTTTTACCACGGACTCACGGATCAGCTGTTTTTACGCGGGGGCAAACACAGTCTTTATCAGTAGTGACCCTAGGAGCAAGCTCTGACGAGCAAGCTATTGAGTCCTTGGAAGGGAAAAGTTATAAACATTTTACGCTTCATTACAGTTTTCCTCCGTTTAGCGTGGGAGAAGTAAAATTTATGCGTGGCCCTTCTCGAAGGGATATCGGCCATGGGGCTTTAGCAGAAAAAGCTCTTTTGTCAGTAATTCCATCTAAAGAAGATTTTCCTTATACGATTAGAATAGTTTCCGAAATATTAGAATCAAATGGTTCTTCGTCGATGGCTACTGTTTGTGCAGGGTCTTTATCACTAATGGATGCAGGAGTTCCCTTAAAAGAACCGGTAGCCGGCATCGCCATTGGTTTAGTTACCGGCGGAGAGAAATACAAAATTCTTACTGATATTGCCGGTGCAGAAGATCATTATGGTGATATGGATTTTAAGATAGCGGGAACAAGGCAAGGGATAACTGCTATTCAGCTGGATACCAAGATTGACGGATTGACTTTTCAAATTATTGAGGAGACTTTAATTCGTGGTAAAGAAGCAAGATTATTTATTTTGGATAAAATGAAAGAAGCGATTAGCTCATCTCGAGAAGCTCTTTCAGACTATGCTCCTAAAATTAAATCATTTGCAGTTAATCCGGATAAAATCGGAGCAATTATTGGCCCGGGTGGTAAAATAATCAAAAGAATACAAAGAGAAAATAATGTTAACATTGATATTGATGATGAAACAAGCGTAGTTTCTGTAGCCGGAGAGACAACAGAAGGCTTAGAATGTGCAGTAAAGCAAATAATGAATTTGGTTAAAGACGTTGAAATTGGTCAGATATATGAAGTTCGAGTAGAGCGGATAGTTAGTTTTGGCGCTTTTTGTGAGATTGCTCCGGGTAAAAGCGGATTAGTTCATGTTTCAGAATTAGCCGAAGGATTCGTAAAAGACGTGAATGCATTCTTAAAAGAGGGTGATATGCTTCGCGCTAAAGTAATCGGCATTGATCCTCAGGGAAAAATTCGACTTAGCCTAAAACAGGCCAATATATCTGGTGAGTCTAATTCTGTGTCTGCAGAAGAAGGTGGAAGCAATACCTAATATATTAAAATGAAGCGCCTCTCTTTACTTCTTGAGAGTATCGTTTTTTTTCTTACCTCTCTTTTAACATTTCTAAGCTTAATTTCCTATAACCCCGAAGACATACCTTTCCTTGCCTCAGGATTTTCCCCAGGTGTATCTAATTTAATTGGTGTGGGAGGGGCTCATTTAGCATTCTTTCTATTTTTTATGTTTGGATGGGCAGCTTATTTTATACCATTTTTCTTATTATTCAGTGGGCTGGGAAAGCTAGGGCTTTTAAGATTTTGTGGACTATCTAAAAGTAAAGTGATCAATGTTTTGTCTTTTTTACTTTTTATGGTTTTTCTTTCTGGATTTATAAGTTTATTTCGTGCTTCTGCTGGAGACGTAGAGATGTTTCAGGCTGGAGGGCTTGGTTTTTTTCTTTCCGAATTTTTTAAGAAATATTTAGGAGTGTATGGAGCATTTATCACTTTTTTATTGTTGATGATGGTCAATGCGGTTTTATTTTTTGGTTTCTTCTTTGTTGATTCTTTTCGTGGAGTAAAATCTTTATTCTTTAGATCTATCGAGTTTATCAAGGATAGAAAAGAAAGAAAGAATGTTGAAACTCAGAGTCTTGGGCTTACAAGAAAACAGAAAGAAATTAAAGGAAACTCTCGTAAAAATTTAAAAGAATTGAAACCGGAAATTAAGGTGTACGCACCTAAATTTAATCATTCTCCGAAAAACAACAGTGAGCTTCCCTTAGATTCCTTTAAGGAGCAGGCAATTAGTAAGGAGCAGGCTAAAGAAAAGATAAATGACCTAGAAGCTAAACCAGCTCATCCGTTTGATTCGCGTAATTATAAGATACCGAATTCTTCTATTGTGAAGATTCCTCCTTTTTCCGACCAAAAGGAAACTAAGGAGAATATAGAAGGGAAAATTAAACAGCTAGAGAATGCTCTTGCTGATTTTGGTGTAGAAGCAAAAGTAGTTCGTGTTCAAAAAGGGCCAGTAGTGACAATGTATGAGCTGGAGCCGCAATCCGGAACTAAAATAAATAGAATTTCTTCGTTGGCGGATGACATTGCTTTGTCAATGAAGTCATCCTTAGTAAGAGTGGTTGCTCCGATTCCCGGCAGAGGCACAATAGGGGTAGAAATTCCTAATTCGATAAAACAAATGGTTTTTTTAAGAGAGGTCCTGGAAGAGAAAGTGTTCACCGAGCCGAAATCAAAGCTTACAGTTATTATCGGAAAAGATGTTTCCGGAAATCCTGTTGTTGCTGATTTAGGTGATATGCCTCATTTGTTAATTGCTGGAGCTACTGGAGCGGGAAAAACAGTGTGTGTTAATTCTTTAATTTCTTCGATACTTTTTAAGGCTAAACCGGATGAAGTTCAATTTATTATGGTTGATCCTAAGATGGTTGAGCTTGCTTCTTTTGCTGGCATTCCGCATTTAATTCATCCGATTATTTCTGATTCAAAGAAGGCGTTTTTTGCTTTAAATTGGGCGGCAGAAGAAATGGGAAGAAGGTATAAAATTCTAGCCGCTGCTGGATGTCGTAATATTAGTTTGTATAATGGAAAAGGCAACAAAATGCCTTACATTGTGATTATCGTTGATGAACTAGCTGATTTAATGATAGTTGCCAGGGATAGCATTGAGACTACTATTCAGCGGTTAGCTCAGCTTTCGCGTGCGGTAGGTATTCATCTTGTCTTAGCAACTCAGCGTCCTTCAGTAGATGTAATTACTGGAGTAATTAAAGCGAATTTTCCGGCTAGAATATCTTTTAAGGTTGCTTCTAAAGTTGATTCTCGTACTGTTTTAGATGTTATGGGAGCTGAAAAGCTTTTAGGGAAAGGTGATTTGTTGTTTTTGAAACCAGGAGCGATTAAGCTTATTCGGGCTCAGGGTTCATACATTGATGATGAAGATATTGAATCTCTCGCTAATTTTGCTAGAGAGCAAGGTGGCCCGGTATACGAAAAAGCAATTGCTGAGGGAGAGAAAAAACAATTATTAGATATGGGAAGTGATGAATTGTTTGATGACGCAGTTAAAATAATTCTGAATACTCGTCAGGCTTCTGCGTCGCTTTTGCAACGACGAATGCGAGTAGGATATACTCGTGCAGCTCGATTATTGGATTTAATGGAGCAGGCAGATATCGTTGGTCCTTTTTGTGGTAGCAAAGCTCGGGAGATATTAGTAGATCCGCAAGGATTTTTAGCTGAAAGGGGGTTAGAGTGATCGGTGAAATTTGCCAAAAAATAAAAGATAAGCGCAAGGAGTTAGGCTATAGCCTTGAATACACAGTCGAAAAAACAAAACTTTACCCTTCAGTTATTAAAGATATTGAGGAAGGCATGCTCGAGAATATTAATCCTGCTTACATCAAAGGATTTTTAAGAATCTACGCAAAGTTTTTAAATATCGATTTAGAAAATTCATTAGAAGAAATAGCCCAGGTTTCATTTTTAGAATCTAAACCTAAAAAAATAAAATCAGACCGTAACAAAAAATTTTTTAAAGTAATAGTTAAATCATGGGGCAAGATTTCTCCAGAGACTAAAAGAAAAGCGGTCGTTATTTTGCTGGGGATAATTTTGCTTTGGAGTTTTTTAAGTGCGACTAGATTTTTAGTAAGTAAGATTTCCTTATTCTTTAAGAAGAAACCGGTCGAAAAAGTAGAACAAATAAATAAACCAATTCCTTCTTTGGCAATAGATGAAGAGCAGGGAATATCAGTTATTGTTAGTGCTAAAAAGGAGTGTTACTTAAGTGTATTCTCTGATGGAAAAGTGGCATTCAAAGGTTTTTTGCATCAAGGTGATATTGAAACGTGGCTTGGAGATAAAGAGATAGAATTAAAAATTAATGACGGTTCAGCGATAGACTTAGAGGTAAACGGAAAGTCGATCCCTAAGCTTGCTTCTACACCGAAACCAATTAAAAGTCTCAAAATTACGTCTTCGGGAATTTCAGTAGACAAATAGATCCAGCCAAAAAAATTTATAATCAGAAGTTGCAAATAAAAAATTTGATAAACAAATATGGGAAAGAAAAAGACATTTTCTATTGTTTCTTTAGGATGCTTTCGGAATAACTATGATTCGGAAGTTATCGCTTATAAATTATCGTCGCAGGGATACCGCTATTTTTCTCAAGATGCAGAAATTAACGGAAAAGGGAAAGAAGTTTACAGCCTTTTGGCGATAAATACATGTGGGTTTATTAAAGCAGCAAAAGAAGAATCGTTAGCGGCTATTGAAGAGGCAATTCGTTTAAAAAGAAAAGGTAGAGTTAAAGAAATATTAGTCTTTGGATGCTTAGTGAAGCGTTACCAAAAAGAGTTGGAAAAATCATTCCCAGAGGTTGATAGATGGCAGATGCTTGTTGATTTTTCTACTCAAGCTTCGGCAAGAAAAAAAATGTCTCTTCCGTTTATTGAATTTTTAAAAATCTGTGAAGGGTGCATGAACAATTGTAGTTTTTGCGCAATTCCGCTAATTAAAGGGTCGATAAGTACCAGACCAGCTAAAGAGGTAATTAAAGAAGTAAAAGCTTTAGATAAAACAGGGATAAAAGAATTAAATATTATTGGCCAGGATATTACTGCCTGGGGAAAGGAATTAAGTGGTAATTGTAACTTGCCAAGTTTATTGAAACAAATTTTAAGAGAAACTAAGAATATACCTTGGATAAGATTAATATACGCTCATCCTAAACATTTTTCCGACTCTTTAATTGGGCTAATAGCCAAGGAAAGACGAATATGTAAATATATTGATTTGCCTATTCAGCATATAAATGATAAAATTCTTAAAAAGATGAATCGGGGCACAACTAAACAGGATATTGTTGAGCTAATTAAGAAGATAAGGAAAAGTATTCCTGGTTGTGCGATAAGAACATCAGTAATTGTTGGGTTTCCTGGTGAAAGCGAAGAGCAGTTTCAAGAGTTGTTAACTTTTTTAAAACAGGTAGAATTTCAACGTTTGGGTGTATTTATTTATTCTCGTGAAGAAGGCACAAAAGCTTTTAATTTTCCCGGACAGGTGCATTTTAGCACTAAACAAAGACGCTTTAGGCAAATAATGGTACAGCAAAAAAAGATATCGCAAAAATTAAATAGCCGTTTTGTTGGTAAAGATATCAATGTTTTAGTTGAATGTAAGGAGAGCGGGATGTTTATCGGAAGAACCGAGCATGATGCTTTAGATGTCGATGGCGAAGTTTTTATAAAACGCAAAGGACTAAAACTGGGAAATTTTTACAAAGTAAAAATTACTGAGGCGATGGAGTATGATTTAATTGCCGAGTAGTGAAAAATATGAATAATAGAGGAAGAATAAGAAGCAAATAATTGTCTTTTGTTATCTGGTTTTTGAATTTCATAGTGTATGTATAGTAAAAAACTAAATATTTAACTAATTAAGTAAATATGAATACTCCTAATAAGCTGACTATTTTACGAATATTACTAGCATTTATCTGTATTGGACTGATTATAAAGAATAGTTTTTTATCGACTATACTAGCTCTTGTAGTTTTTTCGCTTGCTTCGGTAACTGACTTTTTTGATGGATTTTTAGCTAGAAAGCATAACTTAACTTCGGACTTAGGGAAGCTTTTAGATCCGATTGCTGATAAGATATTAATCATCGGGGTGTTTTGTGCTTTTTTGCAATTAGGAATTATTAATGCCTGGATGGTCAGTGTGATAATGCTCAGAGAATTTGTAGTTACTGGGTTGCGATTGTATAGCCTAAATAAGGGAGTAGTTTTAGAAGCAAGAAGCTTGGGAAAGCATAAGACTCTTTCTCAGATTATTGGAGCTTTTATGATTCTAATTTCACTTATTTTGTCTAGGATTTTTCCTGGAAGCCGGGCAGTTTATTTTTTGCAACAAACACTTATTCCGATTTTGATGTGGTACATCGTGGCTATAACTTTATACTCTGGAATTTATTATTTCTGGGCAAATCGTCGGTCAATTCGAACGTTTTAAATTGGAAAAACCAATTGCCACCTTCAAGGTGGAAGATGGATAATGTAGGATTAAGAGATAAGGATTAAGGGGTAAGTGAAAAAACGATGGACGATAGATGATGGAAGATAGACGATATGATTATTTCTTATCTTGTAATCTTTAATCATAAAAACTACTAATTATTTAACCAATAACGAGGGGTAATGAAAAAAAATAACAGTTTGAGAGATAAAGCTATATTAATATTGGCAACGTTGTCTGGGGTAGGATATTTTCCGATGATGCCGGGAACAGCTTCTTGTGTGGTGGCATTATTGGTTTTTTTGCTTGTAAAGAGTCAATTTTATTTTTTAATTATTACATTAGTGTCTTTGGTTGTTGCTTTTCTGGTATCCGGAAAAGCAGAGAAGCTATATGGGGTAAAGGATTGTAAGAAAATTGTAATTGATGATTTTTCTGGAATGTTAGTTACTTTTTTATTTATTCCCCGGAGATTAGAATTTATAATCTGCGGATTTTTTTTATTTAGAATGCTGGATATGATCAAGATCCCTCCGGCTAATAAAATTGAAGAATTGCACGGTTCATTAGGAATTGTTGGCGATGATTTAATAGCCGGAATTTATGCTTTGGGTATTATTCAGGCTGTTAATCTGCTTCTTTCGATTATTTCGTAAATTGGCCCTTCTTTAGTTAATACGCTTTTATATAAAGCAATATTCTGCACAAGAAAAGTTTCACCAAACGAAATGTTCTTTATCTTATCTTGAAACTGCTTAATATTTTGTGTGGTTTTTAAGCGGGCTAAAGTAATATGGGATGAAAATTTTGCCTGTTTCTGGAAGCCAATAGCTTCTAATTTATCTTCTAAGTTTTTGTAGATATCCTCTAATATTATTTCTTTTTCGGTATTTATAAAAAAAATTCGTGGTTGCCTATCGTTGGGGAAAAAACCAAAGCCACTTAACGCTAAGTCAAAAACTTTAAATTTAATAGCTGTGTTATCTAGCGCTTCTTTTATTTTTGGAACTTTTCTTTTCGGAATACTTCCTAAGAATTTAAGAGTTAGATGGATATTTGGTGGGTTAACCCACTTAGCGTTTAATTTACAATCTCGTAAAGTATTTTGAATGAAGGCAATTTTTTCCTTTATCTTAGAGGGTAAGTTAATGGCAATAAATAATCTCATTGGTAACATTGGGTTGTAAATATGCAGTATATACTAAAAAGTCTATGTTTTTTAATAGCAGTAGTTTTATTTTGGGTGCATCTTCTTTAGACTAAACAAGTGTATTATAAACCATCTCAATTAGTATTTGGCTTGCTTTTCTGCGTACAGCATCGCGAGAGCCAGGAATAATTATTTTTTTAATAAATGTTTTTTGGTTAAAGCTTACTGCCAGATATACAGTTCCAGCTTTTACTCCTTTTTTTGTTTTAGGGCCGGCAAAACCAACTATAGACGCACCAACAGAACTGTTGAATGTTATTTTTACTTTTTCAGCTAGCAGACTGGAAACTTTCCTGGAGACTCCTTGGCTTTTTTTTAAGAGTGCTTTGGGTAATTTAAATAATGCATTTTTTGTATCTAATGAATAAACAACAGCTGATCCCTTAAATACTTCTGAACATCCGGGAACTTTAGTAATTAAAAAAGAAACATAGCCACCGCTGCATGATTCAGCAAAAGATAAGGAAAGTTTTTTCTTTTTTAAAATAGCAATCAGTTTTTTTGAATAATCCATTTGCATCCTAAGTTTGTCTATTCTTTGTTTGCCGAGTAATTGTTTATATCTAAGGTTGATTGATGAGTAGCATCTATTATTACCTCGACTATCTTTCTGTGGGTATTAAATAATATTTTAAGAGCTGTGTCAACTTTTTTTATAAATGCAGCGTCTAATTGTATAGGAGAGGAAAAGGGCAATAATTGGTGATTTATTTAAAATAAACAGGAGGTGTTTGAAATGAAAAAGGTAGCATTCAACTTATTAGTGGTGTGGGGGGTTTGTTTTGTGTTGATTGGTCATTGTTTTGCCGAAAATAACGAGGCTATGAATAATAAGCGGCGGATAGCCGTTTTAGTTCTAGAAACTTTGTCAGAGGAAGAAATATCAGAAATTATGGTGTTAAAAGTAGAAGACAGAGAAAAATTCAAAGAAGTTTTGGGGATTAAACTTAGGCAAAGAAAGGAAGAGTTACTAAGGATGAGAGATGAGAACCCTTTAGAGTTTAAGGAAGTGTTGATAGAGGCTCAAAGTAGTTTGCAAAAGAAAAGAAGAAGATCAAGGAAAAATAAACATTTCCAGAAAAATATGGCTGAATGTAAAGCGCAGCTGACTAAGATGCCTCAAAGGAAAAATAATGGTAAATTGCAAAAAGGGTTAATTTTTGAAACTCTTTCTAAGTCACAGCAGAAAAAGATTGTTGCGCTAAGAGAAAAATATCAGAAATATTTAAGTAAAGCGATAAAAGCAAAATATGATGAATTAGCAAAGCTTCGCGAAGATAACCCTCAAGAGTATACCGAGGTTATTCAAAGCGCGAAAGACGAACTTGGACAAAGAGTAGTTAAGGGGAAAAAGCGTTATCCAGGAAAATTTAATAAGCTTAAAAAACTTAAACCGGAATACTTAAAGGAAAAATTAAGATGGCTTAAGGAAGAGAATCCGGATGCTTATCAAGAGTTAATCGGTACGCTTGAGAATGAGGAAGAGAAATAAGTCATAAATGATTTGTTTGATTGCCGGGAGGGATATTTAAGGTAGAATTAGTGTATGCTTGTCCATAAAGAGGAAACAATAAATAAGCTCGCAGATAGCTTCCGAAAAGGAAATAGCGAGTCGTTTACGGAGTTGGCGGTTTTAATCGGGCAAGATATTGTAAATATCGCTTATCGCTATACGGGTAATTTAGAAAGTGCCAAAGATGTTTTACAGTCAGTTCTTTTAATTTTATATAAAAAATTACATTTTTTTAGACGAGAAGCTAAGTTTTCCAGCTGGATATATCGAGTGACAATGAATTCTTCAATAGATTCATTAAGAAGAAGAAACAGAAATTATAATTTGAAAATTCGTTACACTGAAGATTTTCGGAAAAATCCTGACTTAAGGGAAGAAGTATTAGTAAGAGATAAAAAACGTTTAATAGAAAAAATTGTATCGGGTTTGCCTTTAAGACAAAAAAATGTGTTTATCTTAAAACATTATCAAGGATTTAAAATTAAAGAGATTGCCGAAATCTTAAAGTGTTCAGCTAGCAGCGTGAAAACTCACCTAGAAAGAGCGGTTGATAATATTAGAAAAAGACAGGAGGCGCAACATGAATTGTCCGAGTAAGGATGAATTAATTCTTTTGCACTATAAAGATTCAGAAAGTGTTCGCCAAGAAATGCTCAAGATACATATTAAACAATGTTCAGTGTGCCGGAAGCAGTATAGTGCCTTGGAAGAGATGCTTTTTGACATTGATCGAAAACCTTTGAATATTGATAGTCGTGATATTGTCGATATTGCTAAAAAGGTGGAAGCAATGGGTGGGGTTCGTGATGATTTGTTTTCACGCGTTAAGACAGCTTGCAATGCAATTAATAAAAGCTTGCGCCTTAGGGTGTCCTATCCGGTACAGTTAGCATTTGTATCAATAATTATTTTACTGGGAGTATTGGTTGTACCGTTTACCATCCAAAGAAGTAATTTTCAAAGTGCGGTGGCTGATTTACAATTAGAATTAGTTTTTGATATAGACGATTCTGATTTTTGGCTAGATTTTTATTCTACGTAATAAATTAGTGGAACTTTATTATTGCCAACCGGAAGTATTAAAATCCTTCTTCAATCTGGATTTCTTCGTAAGTGTGTGGGGGAAGCTCATAAAAAAACATCGAGGGCCGGGTGATAACTAATCCGTTTTTAAAAGTGTACTTCATCTGCGGATAAGTGATATGCAGGATAGATTTGCTGCGCGTAGCTGCTACATAAAAAAGTCTTCTTTCTTCTTCAAGGGCCCCTTCGGAGTTTAGGGCTTTAGGATGCGGAAAATCATAGTCACAGAAGCCAATAATAAATACTGCTTCCCATTCAAGACCTTTTGCCTGATGAATAGTGGAGAGCACCAATGCTTCGTCTTTTTGTGCTCCGCTTAAAGTAGTTCCACCCTTGAATTCTTCAAACGATCCTAAGTCGAGGAGAAAAGTCTTTAATGTAGAATAGCTAGAAGCCATTTTGGCTAATTCTTCTAAGTCGAGAAAGCGTTCATCAGCGTTATCAAAAGAAAGATAGCAGTAATCATGATATGTTTTTAAAATTTCCCGAAGACAAAGTTCTGGATGTTTCAGTGTTTTTAAGCTTTCAAAAAGAGGAAAAAAATCTTCAAATCCTTTTCGTTGTCGGGTAGGCAGCGATTCTCCTACTTGGGATGAACACTTTTTTTCTTTAATTAGTTTTTTCCATATTTTATGAGAATAGCCTCTGCCTATTCCTTTATGTAAGCAAATTGCCCGCTTAAATGCAAGCTCATCTTGTGGGTTGATGATTATTTTTAAATATGAGAGTACGTCTTTTATGTGGGCTTGTTCAAAAAATCTTAAACCTCCCCTTACGATATACGGAATATTTCTTTTGAACAATTCCATTTCCAATTCCAATGCTTGGAAGCGTGAACGAAAAAGAATAGCAGTTTCCTTTAGAGGAATTCCTTCAGAATTTAGCTCTAATACTCTTTGCCCGATGAATCTAGCTTGCTGATAGACATCTTTTGTTTTTACAATGTAAGGCATTTCTCCGGATGCTTTGACAGCCTTTAAAACTTTAGGGAATTGATTGACATTATGTTTTATGATCTCGTTAGCCAGTGAGAGAATTTGTGGGCTGGAGCGGTAATTTGTTTGTAATTTATAAATTTTTGTTCCGGAAAATGTTTTAGGAAAATTTAGAATATTGTTTATTTCCGCAGCCCGGAAAGAATATATTGATTGAGCATCGTCGCCTACAGCTAAAATATTTTTATTTTCGGAAGCAAGCAGTTTTAATATTTCAAATTGCAGTTTATTGGTGTCTTGATATTCATCGACAAGAAGATACTGAAAGTTATCTGCGTATTTTTTTCGAGTTTCTTCATTTTGTAATATTTTTAACCAATTAGTGAGAAGATCGCCAAAGTCCATAACATTGGTTTCTTGTTTCTTGCGTATATAAAGAATTAATGTTTTTTTTATTAAGGAGGTGTACTCTTCAAGCTTAGAGTATGATTGGCTAATTATTTTTTCTACTGGCTTTTGAGAGCTGGATGCTAAACTGTTTAGATTGTAAATAACTTCTTTTTTAGGAAGCAGTTTATCTTTTTTGTTAACACCTAGTTCTTGAAGGCAATCAGAAATTAAATCTTTAGCGTCTTCTTTGTCAAGGATAGTAAAGCTAGAAGAATATCCTAAACTACGCGCCTCCCTTCTTAACGTGATATTGCCGATGTGATGAAATGTTCCAGCCCAGAGGTTTGTAAGCGTTGATTTAAGAAGTGTTTCTGCACGATAAAGCATCTCGTTAGCTGCTCGATTAGTAAAAGTAACCAGAAGTATATTTCTAGGTAAAATTCCTTTTTTGAGAAGATAAGCCAACCGGTAGATTAAAACTCTTGTTTTTCCGCTTCCGGCTCCGGCAAGGACTAAAGAAGGCCCTTCAGACTCTGTTACTACCTGTAATTGCTGAGGATTTAAATTTTCGTTGTAGTCTATTTCTGCATCAGAAAAAAAGGGGGATAACTTGTAAGTTTTCATATGCTAAGTATAGTATCATAAAATTTTAAAATATAAACCAGATTATTCTTATTTATTATTTTTGTTCAGGCGAAATAAAAATAGAAAGAATAGACTTTGTACTGGGATGATCGTAGTTTATGAAATGAACAAATGGCTTGAACAATTAATATTTTGCTATAGAATTTAATAAGATTATAAGTATAGCTTCAAAAAGGAGGAAAACATGCAGGGAGAAAAAGCTATCGAGATGCTTATTGGAACTGAAAATAAAACCGGTAAATTAGCCGAAGTAGCCGGAGCAATTACTGGTAGCGGAGTAAATATTAAAAGTGTTTCTGCTTGGGCAGCAGACAGCAAAGCTTTTTTCAGGTTAGTGACTTCCGATAATAGTAAGATTAAAGAGGCTCTTAAGGGGCTAGGGAATATTGAAGAAAAAGAAGTAATTATTGTAAATTTGCCGGATGAAATCGGACAGCTTGCGATGCTTGTTGCCAAACTTAAGGCGCGCGAAATTGATCTTAATTATATATATGGCACAACCGCAGAACCGGGAAAATCATCGATAATTATATTTTCTTCTAACAACAACGATGCAGCTCTAGAAGCTCTTGCTGATTAAAGGTCGATAAAAAATGCGCTTTTGCTAATTGACTAAAATAAAATTTCTAATTTTAAGTGTATGCAGATTAAATTTCCTTCCTCTTTTTTATGGGGTGCGTCTCTTTCAGGATATCAATGCGAAGGAGGTAATTTTAATTCGGATTGGTTTAGCTGGGAAAAAGAGAAGAAGTTAGAGGAAGCAGGGCGAGCTTGTGATCACTACAATTTGTTTGAAAAAGATTTCAAGTTAGCCAGAGAACTTAATCTTAAATCAGTAAGGCTGTCTGTAGAGTGGCCTCGAATTTATCCTGCCAGCAATATTGTCTCAGAGCAAGAAATAGCTCATTATCAAAAAGTTATAGATTGTTTACTGGAGCAAGGCATCAAGCCCGTGGTTACTTTGCATCATTTCACTAATCCACTTTGGTTTATGGGTGAAGGAGGCTGGCTTGGCCCTAAGAGTGTTGATTATTTTATTACTTATCTAAAGACAATAGTTGGGTCTTTGAAAGATAAAGTCGATACTTGGCTTATTTTTAATGAGCCATTAGTTTATATTTATAACGGTTTTTTATCTGGCATCTGGCCTCCGGGAAAAAAATCATTAGTAGATGCCCGGAAAGCTTTAAAAAATATATTGAATGCTTATCTTGTTGGATATCAAGAAATAAATAGCATTTATCAAGGGTCTTTGGCTAAACCGCAGATTTCTTTAGCTAAACATTTTCGAGTGTTTTCTGGTTGCCCGGAAGGTAATTTTTTGGCTAATTCCTTTTCTGCTTTTTTACGCAATAAATCTTTTAATTTTTGGATGGTTGACTATCTTTGTCGGCGTCGGAGTTTGGACTTTATCGGAGTAAATTATTATTGCAAGGAGTATGTTAAATCGAAAGGTTTGTGGGGCGAAAGCTGTAATTATCAAAATGCTCCGGAAAGAGTGAACCATCTTGGCTGGAATGTTTATTCACAAGGTTTTCTTAAAGTGCTTACAGCAGTAAGCAAATTTAAGCTGCCGATTATTGTTACGGAAAACGGAACAGCGGAGAAAGAAGAAGGTTATTACGAAGATTTCTTAATTAGTCACATAAAAAGCTTAGTCAAAGCAAGGGAAAAAGGAGCTGATATCAGAGGATATTTTTGGTGGTCGTTATTGGATAATTTCGAATGGGATAAAGGTTTTAAACATAGGTTCGGGTTGCTAGATGTAGATTATCAAACTATGGAAAGAAAAATACGAAAGTTTGCGTTTACTTATGCTAAAATATGTAAAGAGAATACGGTGGATGTTGGGCAGGAAGAAAATGATAAAGGTTAAAGGTTAAAGGAAAAAGTAGAAGAGAAGAAGAAAGGTTAAGGGTGAGGTTTAGAAAGAAAAGATCTGTTTTTATGTTTTAGCAATTGTACGCAATACTCGATGCTATATACCTAATAATAAATACTACATATGTAATACTAATTTATTTTTAATTATAAATTTATGGATAAAAAAGAAATAAGCTTTATTTTGGGTAATAGCCCGCCGTTTAGCAAACTAGGGCACTGGCAATTACGCTCTTTAATTAATATTTGTGAAATTAAAGAGTATAAAAATGTGGAAACTATATATCAGGAAGGCGATGCTCCGGATTATTTCTATTTATTACTGAAAGGCAGAGTGGGGGTTTCTATCAAAGTTAAAGGGCAGGAAGAAGGCATAGAGATTATTAAGCGGGGGACTTGTTTCGGAATTATTTCTTTATTTACTGACGAGCCACACTCAGTAACTGCTCGGTCTATTGAAAGTTCGCTTGTTTTGCGTGTTAAAAACAGCGAGTTTAAAAAATTTCTCAAAAAAAATCCTTTGATTTCTTTGGATATTTCCAAGATCCTTTCCCAAAGAGTAAAGGCAAGGTTTAAGCCAAAGAGAATATTCCAGTCTAAAAAAATCGGAGTTATTGATTTATCTAGCGAAAATAAATCCGGATATTTGTTTAATTTGGCGATAGAATTAAAAAAACAAACTAAGAAAAAAATTATCTGTGTTCAAGTTCTTTTTTCTTTGCAAGGTAATAACAAAAAAAATTTCAATATCCAGCAAAGCTCTAATAACGAAGGCAATGTTCTAAAGCTAGAAAAATTCTCCGAAGAAACACTGTTTGATTATGTAAACAACAATGAAGTTGACCAGCTTGTCCTAAGTGCAGGTTGTAATGATAATTTTCTCTCTCTTTTGAATTTTCTCTCAGAAAGCTATCATTTCATTCTATACAATATTTCCCATGATTTAGTTTATCGGTTTTCTAATAAATTTATTTTACCAGCTGACATTATACATCTAATATTTATTCCTGAACTTAAGCAGTCTAAGATGGCTGAAGAGTTGATAATCCACATTGAAAAAGTTGATGCTACAGGTGAAGAAAAAATTCAATTAATAGCAATCAAAGATGACAAGAGAAAACACCATTTTCTTTCTAATCAAAAAGTAATAGCAAACAAATATATCTATGCGACTTTACCCGGATCCTTATCAGAGACTTATTCCAATGCGTTAAGAAGAATTGCCCGAGAAACCGGAGGAGTATCTTTAGGCGTTTCGTTAGGAAGCGGGGCAGCATATGGATTTTCGCATATTGGAATTTTGCGAGTTTTTGAACGTGAGGGCATCGAAGTAGATGCTATTTCCGGTACAAGCATGGGAGCAGTTATTGGTGCATTATGGGCTTGCGGGTTTAGTTCTTCGGATATTGAGAAAAAAGCCGGTGATTTAGGTAAAAAAATAGGAAGGTTTTCAGCACTGGGGTTTTCCATTCCGTTTAAAGGGATTATTAAAGCCAAGCATCTGGAAGGTATATTTAAAAGTGTATTTAAAAATTTAACTTTTCAAGATTTAAACCATACATTTAAAATTGCGGCGTTTAGTTTTTTTAAACGAAAAACAGTTATTTTGGAAACTGGGTTAGTGTATAAAGCTGTTGCGGCTAGTTGTGCTTTTCCGGGAATTTTTGAACCGGTAAAATTTAAACAAGATATTTTTTTAGACGGAGGCATCTTAGAGCCGCTTCCGGCAGAGGTTCTCTTAAAATATGGGATACACAAGATTATTGCTTGTGATATTACTCTTTCTCAAACTGAAGCATTAAGGGAGCACAAAAGAAGAAAAAGTTTTCATGTATTTGATTTTATTTTTGGTAGCATTGAAACTATGCAGTATCAATTTATCAGTCAGGCACTGAAAGCAGCAGATGTAATTATTCATCCGAATCTTGAAGGGCTGGGATGGACGGAGTTTGGCAGAATCAAAGAATTTGTAAAAAGAGGTGAAGATGCAGCGCAAGAAAAAATTGAGGAAATTAAGCGTTTAGTGAAATCATAAGTTTTAAAATTAATTACAAGTGAAAGAAGCATTTCAAACTATATTTGATGATGAGTATTTGATTGTCTTAGACAAAAGGGTTAAGATTTTAGCTTGCGGATGTCGAAAGACAGTAAAGAATACATTAACCTCGTTGCTAGAAAGAAAAAAAGGTGAAAAAGTTTTTCCTTGTCATCGCTTGGATAAGGAAACTACTGGATTAGTTATCTATGCCAAAGACAAACAAACACAAAAAAAGATTACCCAACAGTTTAGAGATCGGGTTATTAAAAAAAGATATATCGCGTTTGTCCGGGGGAATATAAACAAAAAAAAAGGAGTTATCGATTGCGAGATAATTGATAGCGAAGGAAAAAAATTCGGTGAAAAAGCCAAGGATGCTAAAACAAAGTATAAGGTAATTGAAGAATACAAAGGCTATAGCATTGTTGACCTAGAGCCGTTAACCGGAAGAACCAATCAGTTAAGGATTCATTTGGCAAAAATTGGGCATCCGATATTAGGAGAAAGTAAGTATGCATTTCGAAGGGATTTTGATGTTAAATTCAAACGTTTGGCGTTGCATGCTTATTCTTTGAGTTTTTTACATCCGGTAAGTGGAGAAACAGTAAATTTGAAGATAGATTTGCCGGACGATATGGATAATTTCTTAACCAGTAAAAAATAATAAAAGCAAAATAAAGAAAAGTCAGGTGAAAATTAAATATTTTTTAATAATGCTAGGGTATTTTTAGCGTTTTTTTCTCATTGCGTGGTAAACTATTGATGGGACTTATCGGATTAAGAAAATTATTTGAAAAACAGTCAGGGTTTATTTTATTAAAACAAAACATTAAGCGGGGAGGTATTGATGGTTATCGGAATTATTCTTGTTCTTTCCGGAATTTTAATTGCGATTTATCCGCCGTTATTGTCTTTAATAGTTGCGTTTGTATTAATTTTGGGTGGGGCATTTTTAATTTATTTAGGTAATTACTATAAAAAGTCGCTTCGGAAGTTTGACAGCCCATTTATTAATTTCTTTTTTCGTTTATGATTTTAAAGTATAATATTTCAGTAGAAAGTAGTTTAGGAGCCATTGAAAGGAGAGATGATGCATAAAATTGACAAAAAGATATATTATCACGACACTGATTGCGGAGGAGTTGTCTATTATGCTAATTATTTCAAGTATTTTGAGGAAGCGCGAACCGAATATTTTTCGGATAAAGGTGTAGATATTAAGCAGCTATCCGAAAATAATACATTGTTTGCTGTAAGAAAGATTGAAGTGAATTTTAAATCTCCGGCACGTTATGGCGAGCAGATTTCTGTAACAACTAAAATAGTCAAGCTTAAAAATGCTTCGCTAGATTTTTTTCAGGAAGTTAAGCGGCAAGATATTATTCTAGTTTCTGCTGTAACACAAATTGCATGTATTTGTTGTGATTTTCGTCCACAAATTATTCCGGAAGCGGTAATGGCTAGGATAAAATGATCCAAATCATAAAGAATAAGAATAAAGCAACAGTATTAAGCAAGTCGGCCAAAACAGCTAATAGTTTTTTTTTACGGCTTAAAGGGTTAATGTTTAAAAAATCTATGGATGAGCAAGGTGCGCTTATTTTTATTAATGCGCCTTCAATTCATACTTTTTTTATGCGTTTTCCTATTGATATCTTGTTTTTAGATAAAAAGATGCGGGTAACCAGAATTTGCCATTCAGTTTATCCTGGGCGTTGTGTTTTTTGCCTGAATGCGGCTTTTACTATTGAGTTTCCCGCCCTTAAATTAGCGAAGTTAAATGTAGAAATCGGGGATACTATAGAATTTTGCTCGTAATTAACTTGCTGATTTTCTAAAATAATTAGACAATTAGAGTAATCCAGCCTCAGAAAGGTGAAAACCAGCATGATTGGTTAATTATGTTGACTGGTAGGCTGTTTTAGTTTATGATAATCTTTTGCTAGTAAAGACAATTAGTGATTTTTGCTGTTTGTGAATTGGAGAAATATGGTGAAGAAAAAGACGAGAGTGGGGGTGTTAGGGGCTACTGGATTTACCGGGGAGAAGCTGGTAGATATTTTAATTAAGCATCCTAATGTAGAAGTATGTTATTTAGCGTCTCGCACTGAAAAGCCGGTTTATTACAGTGATTTATTTGCTTGTTTTAGCAATAAGACTAATTTAAAGTGTGAGCCTCTAAGCATTGAGAAATCACTTAAAAAATGTGATTTTTTGTTTTTATCATTACCACATACTGTTTCTATGAAGTTTGTTCCTTATTTGCTAAAAGCAAAGAAAAAGGTAGTTGACCTTTCTGCTGATTATCGTTTACAGGATTCAGAAGAGTATAAGAAATACTATCGCGCTTTACATGAAGATAAGAAAAATTTAAAAAAAGCTGTTTATGGATTGCCGGAATTATACAAAGTAGCAATTGGTAAGGCCCAACTAGTTGCTAATCCCGGTTGTTATCCTACGTCGATGATTTTACCGCTTTTTCCTTTATTGAAGGAAGGGCTTATTGAATTAAAAGTAGTTATTGACTCAAAGTCATCAATTACTGGAGCTGGGAAAAAAGCGATTATTGACTATCACTATATTAACGTTTCTAATAATATCTGGGCGTATAAACCATTTACGCATCAGCATGTACCTGAGGCGGTTAATATTTTAAAAGCCAAAACGCAGAAAGAAGTAGACATTTCATTTACGCCTCATGTTGTTGGCATTGATGCGGGGATATATTCAACAATTTATGTTTGGTTTAAAAAGAAAGTTAAGAGTAGTCAATTGTTTGATCTCTATCAAAAGCACTACAGAAATTGTCCTTTTGTTAGAATTAAAAATAATTTGCCAAAGCTAAAAGAGGTTGTGGGAAGTAATTATTGTGATATTGGATTTGAATTAAATGAAAACGGAAAACAGGCTGTGGTTGTTTCCTGTATTGATAATCTTATTAAGGGAGCTGCAGGACAAGCTGTGGAAAATATGAATATTATGTTGGGATGTGATCAAACTACAGGATTGCAGTAAGTAGTATTTTTTTAAAAGGGAGAAGAATGCATTTACCAAAAGGATTTTTAGTTTCGGGCATTCATTGTGGGATCAAAAGAAAAAAATTAGATTTAGGATTGATTTTTTGTCCAGACTTTGCCAAGGCGCAAGCTTCTTTTACTGCCAATGTAAATCCTTCTTATTCGGTTACTTTGTGCAAGAAAAATATAAATAATCGAATAAAAGCAGTTTTGGTTAACAGTGGTAATGCTAATTGTTATTCGCATACAAGTGGTTTAAAGGATACGGAAAATATTGTTATTCATTTAGCGAAAGAGCTGGATGTTAAGCCAGAAAACATTCTCATTTCTTCAACAGGCATTATTGGGAAGAAATTGCCTAAAAATAAGATAATAAGCAATTTACCGATTCTGATAAAGGGGCTAAAAACAAATGTGGATAATTTTGCTTCTAGCATCCTTACTACGGATACATTTAAGAAAGTTTCCTTTTCTCAAGTTGGAGTAAGTAATAACAAGGTAACTATATCTGGGTTCGCCAAAGGAGCTGGAATGATTTATCCTAATATGGCTACCATGTTAGGATTTATTCTTACTGATGTAAAGCTGCCGGTAAAAGTCTTTAAACAGATTGCTAAACAGGCAGTAGAGGAAAGCTTTAACTCAATAAGTGTAGATGGATGTACAAGCACAAATGATATGGCTTTATTTATGACTAGTGGGAAGGTTCCTCTTGGATCTTCGAAGCAAGTATCTTTGTTTGCTGAAGAATTAAAAAAGAATTGTTTAAAACTAGCAAAAATGATTGTCAAAGATGCTGAAGGAGCAAGCAAATTCATTGAACTTCGGATTAAAGGGGCAAAGAGCGTCAATGAGGCAAAAAAAGCTGGTTTTTCTTTGGCTAATTCATTGCTGTTTAAGTGCGCTTTATATGGCGCTAATTCAAATTGGGGGAGAATTATCTCGGCACTGGGGCAATCCGGGATAAAGGTTGACGAAAACATTGTCATCCAATCAACGTCGTTAAAGAAAAAAAATGTGACTATAACAATAGACTTAAAGAGAGGTAAATACTGTTGGACAGTGTATACTTCTGACTTAACACCAAAATATGTTAAGATTAATGCTGAGTATAGCTAAAGGAGTGCTTAAATGGTGGATGAAGCGATAAAGAAGGCAGATGTATTAATAGAGGCCTTACCTTATATAAAAAAGTTCCATAAAAAAGTATTTATCATTAAATACGGGGGGTCAATTTTAGGCGAAGAAAGAATTCGTAAGTGTGTCTTAGAAGATATTGCTTTCTTGAGATTTGCTGGGATAAGGCCGATTATTGTTCACGGCGGAGGGCCAAATATAACTGAAGAACTTAGAGAACATAAAATCAAGTCAGAATTTATAGATGGAATAAGAGTTACTGATGCATTTACTCTAAAGGTAGTAGAAAGTGAATTAGATAAGCTTAATGATTTGATAGTCAAGGAAATCAATGGCCATGGAGTTAAAGCGGTGGGATTTAAAGGAAGAGAAAGCATACTGAAGACAGTAAAAAAGAAAAGTAAAATTGATTTGGGCTTTGTGGGGGATATCGTGGATTTTAATCGAAGCAAGCTTGATGATTTACTTAAAGAGTCAGTTCCGGTAATTTGCCCGATGGGATACTCCGAAGACGGGTTCAATTTTAATATTAATGCTGATGAAGTAGCATTTTTTTTAGCTTCACAAATGAAAGCAGAAAAATTAGTACTATTAACAAATATTTTAGGGGTGATGCGTGATCCCCGCAATGAGGATTCTTTGATTTCGACAATGACCGCTAAAGAGGCGGAAGAGTTAATTGAAGGGAAAACTATTGATGCGGGCATGATTCCTAAAGTTCGTGCTGCTGCTCAGGCAATTGAGTCTGGAGTAAATAAAGCACATATTGTTGATGCTAAGATTCCGCACGCTCTATTATTGGAAATATTTACTGATACGGGTATTAGCACCGAAATTGTCAAGTAGAAAGGTTGAGATTGAGGAAATAGAAGATAGAGGATAGAAGAAGATGGTAGCAGACGTTCGGAGTAGAGAATAGATGGAAAAAGAAAATATACAAAAGATATTCAAAAAGTATTCTTTAAATACTTATACTAGAGTGGGCCCGGTATTTGTAAGGGGTAAGGGAAGTTTTCTCTGGGATGATAAAGGCAAGCGGTATCTGGATCTTTTTCCCGGCTGGGGAGTTTCTATTTTGGGGCATTGTCATCCTAAAGTAGCCCAGGCAATAGGAAAACAGGCTAAGAAACTAATTCATCTTCCTAATAACCTGTTTTTTAAAGAACAGGCTTTTCTGGCAAAAAAAATTACTGAACTTAGCTTTCCGGGTAAAGTATTCTTTGCTAACTCTGGAGCTGAAGCAGTAGAAGGCGCTATTAAATTTAGTCGACTTTACGGTAAAGGTGTTCGTTATGAAGTGGTAGCTATGAGTAATTCCTTTCACGGAAGAACTTTTGCGGCGCTTTCAGCAACCGGGCAAAGCAAGTATAAAATGCCTTTTAGGCCGGTTGTTCCTGGGTTTAAAGAAGCAAGATTTAATGATTTTATAGATTTTAAACGTCGCTGCAGCAAAAAAACCGTAGCAGTTTTACTGGAACTTATTCAAGGTGAAGGAGGGGTAAATGTTGCGGATAAAAAATACATAAAGGATGTAAAAGATTATTGTCGGAAGAACGATTTATTATTTATAGTTGATGAAGTCCAAACTGGTATGGGCCGAACCGGAAAATTATTCTGTTATCAACATTATGGAGTGACCCCGGATATTCTAGTTTTGTCTAAAGGTCTAGGTGCTGGTTTTCCGATTTCTGCGATAGTGGCTGGTGAAAATATTTCTTGTTTGGTTTCACCCGGCATGCATGCTTCAACTTTTGGTGGCTCTCCTTTAGCTAGTATCGCCTCCGGAGAGACTTTTAAAGCGATAAAAGAAGAAAAAATATTAGACAATGTTAAGAAACAGAGCAACTATTTAATTAAAAGATTGAAAGATCTTAAGAAAAAAAATTCGGTCATTAAAGATGTTAGAGGAAAAGGGCTAATGATTGGGCTGGAGCTAGATACTGATTCATATCCAGTATTTATAAACTGTTTAAAAAGAGGGCTAGTTGTAAATTCTACTCACCAGACTATCGTAAGAATTATGCCGGCCTTGAATGTAAGCCAAAAAGAATTAGACCAGGGGTTAGATATACTTGGGAAAGTATTGAATGGTTAAAAAGAATAATAACATGAGACACTTTATTTCTTTAAAAGATTTTTCAGCAAGTGAAATTAATGGATTAATTCAACTAGCTTTAAAATTAAAAAAAAATCCTTTAAGCTATGATAAATCATTAAGTGGAAAAGCAGTAGGTTTATTATTCGAAAAGGCGTCCTTGCGCACTAAAACAGCTTTTTATTTAGGTGCTTTGCAGCTGGGGGCTAAAGCAGTCTATTATGCTCCGGAAGAAGTAAAAATAGGAAAGAGAGAAAAAGTTTCCGATGTCGCTCGTACCCTTTCCGGCTATCTGGATTTAGCTGTCCTGCGTACCTTTTTCCACAAAACTATCTTGGAATTTAAAAATGCTTCAGGTATACCGGTAGTTAATGGGTTGAGTGATTTATTACATCCCAGCCAGGTTTTAGCGGATATTCTCACTATTAAAGAGCTGAGAGGAGATTTAAAAAAATTAAAAGTAACGTATATTGGTGATGGAAACAATGTATGTGTTTCTCTGATTAATGCTTTTTCTATTTTAGGAGGAAAATTAACTGTGGCTTCTCCAGCTAAGTATTCGCCGAGTTTGAGTATTTTAAAATCAGCCAAAAAGCAGGCATCTAATAGCAAGGCTGTGATTGATTTCAGTACTTCTGTTAAGGAAGCGACTAAAAGAGCTGATGTGCTTTATACCGATGTTTGGGTTTCGATGGGAAAGGAAAAAGAAGCAGCTAGCCGAAAAAAAGCTTTTAAAAAATTTCGAATAGATGATACAATCTTAAAGAACGCTAATAAAAATTGTTTAGTATTGCATTGTCTTCCTGCACATCGGGGGGAGGAGATTACTGATTCGGTTATTGATGGTAGTCAGTCAGCAGTTTTTCAACAGGCGGAGAATCGCTTGCATACTGCCAAAGCTATACTATATTATCTTTTAAATAAATGAAAAAAGTAATTTTAGCTTATTCAGGTGGACTAGATACTTCCTGCTGTCTTCATTGGCTCAAAGCAAAGGGTTATAAAGTCATTTGCTTTTCGGCTGATTTAGGTAGTGAATTTTCTCCCTTAGAGTTGAAGAAAAAAGTAGCATTAAGCGGGTCTAAATTATACATTAAAGATTTAAGAAAAGAATTTGCTTTAGAGTATATTTTACCTTCGCTAAAAGCAGGTGCTGTTTATGAAGATAAGTATATTTTAGCTACAGCATTAGGAAGACCATTAATTGCTAAGCATTTGGTGGATATAGCTGAAAAAGAAAAAGCGGAATATATTGCCCATGGTTGCACAGCTAAAGGTAACGATCAGGTCAGAATTGAAGTGGCCGTTAAAGCCCTAAATCCAAAATTAAAAATAATTGCTCCTCTGAGAGAATGGCATTTGACTTCTAGACTTTCAGAAATTGCTTACGCAAAAAAACATAAAATACCAGTCGAAACTACTGAAAAAAAGATTTACAGTATTGATAAAAATATTTGGGGAGTAAGCATTGAATCTGGTGCTTTAGAAAATTTAGAAAATGAACCTCAAGAGCAGGCTTTTTTGCTTACAAAGAGTTTAGATAAAGCCGCTGACAGCTTTAAGCGTGTAGTAATCGAGTTTGATAAAGGCAAGCCGGTAAGTTTAAATAACAAATCTTTAGATTTTGTGGAGATAATCGAAAAATTAAATAAAATTGGTGGGGATAATTGTATTGGCCGAACAGATTTGGTTGAAGATCGGGTTGTAGGAATAAAATCAAGAGAAATTTATGAAGCTCCGGCAGCTTGGATTCTACATACGGCTTTAAGGGAGTTGGAGGGCTTAGTGTTGGATAAAGAAACACTTTATTTTAAGAAGATAGCTTCTTTAAAATATGCACGCTTAGTCTATGAAGGGCTGTGGTTTTCTGTTTTTAAGAGGTCACTAGACGCTTTTACAGCAGAAATTCAAAAAAGAGTCTGTGGTAAGATTACTTTAAAATTATATAAGGGAAATATTATTATTGCTAAGCGGAATTCTCCAAATTCCTTATACCAGCAAAGACTGGCTACCTATGGAAGTAAGGATGATTTTAATCGAGATTGGGCCAGCGGATTTATTAATATTTGGGGAATGCCTTTTACACTTTAATGATTTAGAAAAAGGTCCTTTCCTTAAACAGGTAACGAGGCTAAGGGCTTACAAAAAAACGAGGTTGTAATGGCTAAGAAACTTTGGGGCGGAAGATTCAAAGAAAAAATAGACAATGATTTTTTTCACTTTCAAAAATCTATACATTATGATTATAAATTAGCAGAATACGATATTTATCATTCGATTATTCATGTAATCGCCTTAAAGGAGGCTAAGATTATAAACGCTTTAGATGCGCGTAAATTAATTGGTGCCTTGAATGATATTTTTAAGGAGGTGCAAAGCGAAAAATTTAAATTTAATCCTAACTCTGAAGATATTCACACTGAAATTCAAAATAGAGTAGAGAAAAAAGTAGGAAAGTTATCTCTTAAACTACATACTTTACGTTCTAGGAATGATCAGGTTGCTTTTGATGAGAAATGGTATTGCTATAAAGAAGGAATATACATATTGGGGTTACTCAATATAATTTTAGCAGAATTAAATCATTTTGGAGCCAGGTATCATGATGTTTTTCTTCCTGGATATACACACACACAAAGAGCACAAGTAGTTTCTTTTTCGAGTTATACCGGAGCATTTTTTTGTATGTTAGAGAGGGATTTTGAGCGTATCGATAGTTTTTTAAAAAAATCATTTATTTATGTTGGCTCAGGAGCGTTAGCTGGGAGTGCGATACCAAAATCAGCGTATAGCGAGGCAATAAAGAAGTTTTTAGGAACTACTAAATTTCAGTTTAAACATTCTAAGTCAGAAACAGTCAGGAATTCTTTAGATAATGTGTCTTCTCGGGATTTTGTTATTGAGTTTTTAAGTATGCTTTCGATTGCTCAAATGCATTTATCGAGAATGGCTGAGGATTTTATTCTTTATTCTACCAAGGAATTTGGATTTTTTGATTTACCTGAGCAGTTTTGTACGGGGTCATCGCTGATGCCCCATAAAAAAAATCCCGACTTTTTAGAGCTGGTGAGGGGAAATACCGGAAAAGTATACGGAAATTTAATGTCAGTGTTGACTACCATGAAAGGGCTACCGCTTACTTACAATCGTGATATGCAATTAGATAAAGAACCGTTATTTTCTTCTGCGGAGACTATAAAAGAAGAATTAAAGATTATGGCCCAATTTATTAAGGGTATGAAACTTAATAAAAAGAAAATCCATGCTGTTTTAGAGGATGAAGAGCTATATGCTACAGAGTTAGTGGAATTTTTAGTGCATCAAGGCGTTGCATTTAAAGAAGCGCATAATGCTATTGGGCGTTTGGTTAGATTTTCGGAAGATAGCCAAATAAAGATAAAGGAAATGCCGGAAAAATCTTTAAAAAGTTTTCATAGCAAATTAAACCAGAAAATGATACTAAAAATTATGAATCCTGAATATGCGGTATCCTCGAAGACATCTTTACCTGGTAGCAGGAAAGATTTATTCCAAGATAAAACCGACCTTTCAATTAATTCTGTGCTAAATAAATAAATCAGATATGGATTACTTTCAGTTTAAGAAAGGGGATTTCTATTGTGAAGAGGTTAAGGTTGAATATCTAGCTCGCAGGTATCAAACTCCCCTCTATATTTATAGTGCGAAAACAATTGTAGAACATTTTAGGAAATTAAAAAAAGCGTTTCATCTTATCAAACCGCTAATTTGTTATTCGGTAAAAGCTAATTCCAATCTTTCTATATTAAAAATGCTGGTAAAAGAGGGTTCGGGGCTGGATATTGTTTCTGGTGGAGAGTTGTACCGAGCGAAAAAAATTAAATGTCCTTTAAAAAAAGTAGTTTATGCTTCAGTGGGAAAGACTAGCAAAGAGATAGAAGAGGCAATATGCAACGGAATATTGATGTTTAATGTTGAGTCTCCGGCGGAGCTTAATAGGATAAACCTGATTGCTGGAAAATTAGCCAGAAAAGTAGATGTAGCGCTAAGGTTTAATCCGGATGTCAGCCCGAAAACTCATGCATATATTACAACCGGGAAAAAAGAAAATAAATTTGGCATTGATCGAGATACAGCTAGAGATATTTTTCTAAATCGTAATAATTATCCTAATCTAAACTTATCAGGATTGCATATACATATTGGCTCACAAATAACTGAGAGTGCACCATTTATTAAAGCAATTAAAATAGCTAATAATTTTATTTCTGAGTTAAAGAAAAAGAAAATTACACTTAAATATTTAAATATCGGCGGAGGACTGGGGATTATGTACGATAAAGAAAAACCGCAGACTCCTGAAGAGTTTGCACATAAAGTGTTGCCGTTGCTTAAACAGCATTGTCTAAAGATTATTTTAGAGCCTGGCAGATTTATTGTGGGGAATGCCGGAATTTTAGTAACAAAGGTTATTTATTTAAAAGAACAGGCTCAAAAAAAGTTTATTATTGTTGACGCAGCAATGAATGATTTAGCTAGGCCTTCCTTATATGGGGCTTATCATAAGATAATTTCTTTAAAAAAGCTACCAAATTGTAAATCTGCCAAGCAAATAGCGCAGAAGGAAGCTGATGTGGTGGGCCCGGTTTGCGAAAGCGGAGATTTTTTAGGAAAAAATAGAAAATTAGATGTAGGAGAAGGTGATTACATAGCAGTACTAGGAGCAGGTGCGTATGGGTTTGCAATGAGCTCTAATTATAATTCAAGAGTGCGTTCAGCAGAGGTGTTAGTTAAAAAGAATAAAGCTTTTTTAGTACGCAAGAGGGAAACGTTAAACGACTTAATTAAAAATGAAGTAATTGTATAACAACAAATAGCTAGCGAAAGGTATAAAATATGAAGAAAATACATTTCTGTAAATTACAAGCTTCCGGCAATGATTTTATTTTAATCAAAAGATCAGACCTTGCAGCTCGCTTGTTTTCTGGTAAGCAGTCAGCGCAAACAGCAGCGTATAAGAGCATAGCCAGGAAATATTGTCAACGAAAGATTAGCATTGGCGCTGATGGCTTGTTGGTTATTGAACCTTCAAAACAGGCATTGTTTAAGATGAGAATATTTAATCCTGATGGCTCAGAGGCAGAAATGTGTGGCAACGGGGCAAGGTGTGCGGGGCTTTGGGCTAAGCTAAATAGCAAAAAAGCAAAAATTAACAGCATGAGCTTTGAAACTAAAGCAGGGCTAATTACGTCTCGAATAAGCTTAACGAAGACAGCAATCAACGCACAAGGAAATTTTGCAGAGGTTCGGATCAATATGACTGATCCGTTTAACCTGAAGCTTAGAATCCCGCTGAAGATTTTTGGGAAAAACATTCGTGTTGATTTTGTAAATACTGGCGTTCCGCATGTGGTAGTGTTTGTAGAGAACCTAGATATTATCGATGTCAATAACATTGGGAAAGCGATAAGACTAAACGGGAAATTTAAACCTGCAGGAACAAATGTTGATTTTGTCGAGATTGGAAAAAGCAATGTAATTAAAATCAGAACCTATGAGAGGGGCGTTGAGGCGGAAACGTTAGCCTGTGGTACTGGTTCAGTGGCGGGGGCGGTGATTTCAAGTTGTAAGCTAAGGCCATTGACTTTTTCTGGTAAAGAAGCAATCAAAGTTAAGGTAAAAAGCGGAGAAACTTTAAAAGTGTATTTAAATCGGCAAAATAATAAGATAGATGATATCTGGTTAGAAGGGAAAGCTTATCTAGTCTGTGAAGGAGATTTAACATATTCTGTGTAAAATAAATATTTGACTTTTTAATGGGTGATTAATATTTATCAAAAATGGAGGAAATTATGCTTAAAGGCAGTATTGTTGCTTTAGTTACACCTTTCGATGATAATAATTTAATTGATGAGAAAGAATTTCGTTCCTTGATTAATTGGCACATTGATAATTGTACCGATGGAATTCTAACTTGCGGAACAACGGGGGAAAGCGCTACACTAACCCACCAGGAACACAAGAAGCTTATAGAACTTGCCGTAGAAGAGGTTAATAAAAGAATTCCGGTTATTGCTGGATGTGGCTCTAATTCAACCAAAGAAGCATTAGACTTGGTTGAGCATGCTAAGAAAGTAGGTGCTGATTATGCTTTGGTTATTACCCCATACTATAATAAGCCTACCCAAGAAGGACTATACCGGCACTTTAAGAAAATAGCCGACAGTGTGGATATTCCCGTGATTATTTATAATGTTCCTTCGCGAACCGGTAGTAATATTCTTCCCGAAACAACTGCAAGACTGTATAAAGATTGTCAAAATATTGTGGGAATTAAAGAGGCTAGTGGGTCGTTAGATCAGGTGACCAAGATTATGACTTTAGTTGATGATCAGTTTTTGCTATTTTCCGGAGCCGATGAAATTAATCTTCCGATAATGTCTGTGGGGGGCGCAGGGGCAATTTCGGTAGTTGCAAATATTACCCCCAAAGAAAGTCATGATTTAGTTACAAGCTTTTTAGATGGAAATTTTCAAGAAGCGAAGAAATTGCAATTATACCTTTATGATATAATTAAGATTTTATTTGTAGAAACTAATCCGATACCGGTAAAAACCGCGCTAAATCTTATGGGTCTAATTAAATTTAATTTAAGATTACCTCTTTGTGAGTTAAGCAAAGAGAATTATTTGAAGTTAAAAGAAGTTTTAAAAAAGTATAAATTAATTTCTTAAAGTATTAAAGAAAGATAATGATTAGAATCGGTGTAATCGGGGCAAGAGGAAGGATGGGCCAGAGAATAATTAATCTGGCGGAGAAAGATGGTGCTTTGGAAGTAGTTTTTGGTTTTGAGTGTAAAGCGCATCCAGATATCGGCCGGTTAATCGAAAAAGTTAAAATAACTGATGATTATCGAAAAATTAACGAATGTGATTGCATCATCGATTTTAGTTCTTCTTTTGCTTTGAAGGATCATCTTTCCATTGTGCTTGGTTACCAAAAACCTTTTGTTGTGGGTATGACGGGATTAGAGGAAAGTGAGAAGTTAAGCCTTAAAGAAGCCGCGAACAAAATACCGATAGTTTTTTCGCCGAATATGAGCATTGGGGTTAACCTGTTGTTTAGGCTGATTAGCCAAGCGGCTGGTGTTTTAAAAGGGTACAAGGCAGATGTCTGGGAAGCCCATCATATTCATAAAAAAGATTCTCCTTCGGGTACGGCTAAAATGATTGCTGAGATTTTGAATCAAGAGGGATATAATATTAAACAAGAAGAAATAACTGCGGTTAGAGAAGATGAGATTGTCGGAGATCACAAAGTTATATTAGAAAGTGCGGTGGATAGAATTGAATTAAGCCACAGTGCGAAAACCAGAGATATTTTTGCCCAAGGTGCTTTATTAGGTGCTAGGTGGGTGGTGAGTAAAAAATCGGGATTATTTTCAATGGACGATATTTTATTTGAAAATAAAAAAAAGGATAAACATGAGTAATTTTGAAATATCAGAGCGTTTAAAAAAATTGCCACCTTATTTATTTGCAGAAATTGATAAAACAAAGTCAAAGCTTAAAAGCAAAGGTGTTAAATTCATTGATTTAAGTATTGGGGATCCGGATATTCTTACTCCTTCAAATGTATGCAAAGTTTTATTTTCTGCAGCGAAAAAGAAAGAAAATCAGAAGTATGCTTTAGACCAAGGACACTTAGGATTTCGAAAATCAATAAAAAAATGGTCCCAAAAGAGATTTAAGGTCATTTTAAATGAGAACGAAGAAATTTTGCCGTTGATCGGCTCGAAAGAGGGGCTAGTGCACTTTCCTTTAGGATTTGTTAACCCCGGTGATTATGTCATTATTCCTTCTCCTGGATATCCAGGGTATCGCGGTGCGGCTATTTTTTCCGGAGCAAAAATTTATGAGATGCCTCTTTTAGAAACGAATTTGTTTTTACCGGAATTAAACAAAATTCCTGTTTCAGTGCGCAACAAAGCAAAAATAATTTATTTAAATTACCCTAACAATCCGACCACCTCACTAGCTTCCTTGCGGTTTATGGAAGATGTAGTTAAATTTTGTGTAAAATACGGTATCATTATTGCCTATGATAATGCTTATTCAGAAATATACTTTAAAGATAAGCCTCATAGCATACTTGAAGTAAATGGAGCTAAAGAAGTGGCAATTGAGTTTCATTCACTTTCTAAAACATTTTGCATGACTGGTTTTAGGGTTGGTTGGGCAGCAGGAAACAAGAACTTAATAAAAACACTTTTAAAAGTAAAAGGAAATATTGATTCAGGTGTTTTCCAAGCAGTGCAAGAAGCAGGGGTGGCTGCTTTAGAGAACGAACAGCAGTATGTTTGCGAGTTAAGAAAAATATTTAAGGAAAGAAGAGATTTCTTTGTGAGAAATTTGAAAGAAAATGGTTTTAAAGATATCTATGCCAGCTCTACATTTTATGTTTGGGCTAGAATTCCTTCTTGCTTTGGGTCTTCTTTAAAACTTACAGAGCATTTGCTTACTAAAAAAAATATTGTGGCTACTCCGGGTGTAGGTTTTGGAAAATATGGTGAGGGGTTTATAAGATTTGCTTTGACCGTAGATAAAAAAATATTGCAAAAAGTTTTTAAAAGCGGGCTTTATTAATCTTGTTAATAAGGAAAAAGCAAATAGGTAATTTCACAAAACAGGAGAAAAAATGAAGATATTGTTTTTTGTTTTGGCGGGATTGTTTTTAGTGGGTAATAGTTTTGCTTTTGATATTAAGAGTGAGGTATTTGAAAGCAAAGGCTATATTCCTGACCGTTATACATGTGATGCACAAGATTTCTCGCCACCGCTACATTGGGATAGTATTCCTTCTAATGCAAAAAGTCTTGTCCTTATTTGCGATGATTCTGATGCTCCGTATAATATTTGGACTCATTGGCTGTTATTTAATATTCCGGTTAATATTTCCGGAATCAAAGAGGCGATCAGCGGTACAGAACTTGAGTCTTTAGGGGTTATAAAAGGTATTAATGATTTTGGTAAAGAATGTTACCGCGGACCTTGCCCTAAACAGGGAGGAGTACATAGATATTCTTTTAAGCTTTACGCTATAGGAGAGATCCTTTCTCTAAGTCAAGGAGCGAATAAAAAGGAAGTTGTGGAGGCAATGCAAGGTCATATAATTGCTGAAGCAAAAATTATCGGGCTGTATAGAAAAAAGGCAGAATGTGAAAGTTGTAAAAAAAATAAAAAGTGATTAATACTGTAATTTAAATAATAAAAGGCAAAGAAAAAAATTAAGAAAACATAACGAATAAAATAGTTTTTTGGAAAAAAAGGAGTGTTATGGCCAAAATAAAACTAGTTAAGGCGAGAGAGATATTTGATTCTCGGGGTAATCCGACAGTTGAGGTTGATGTATGTTTAAATGATGGGGTAATGGGGCGAGCGGCGGTTCCTTCAGGCGCTTCTACTGGTGAATTTGAAGCTTTAGAGCTAAGAGACAAGGATAAAAACAGGTTATTTGGGAAGGGAGTTTTAAAAGCTGTTAATAATGTTAATAAAATTATTGCTCCTCAAATTAAAGGTGAACCTGCTGATTTTAGGAATATTGATAAAATGCTTCTCAGCATGGATGGGACAGCGAATAAAGCAAAGTTAGGAGCAAATGCGATTTTGGGAGTATCTTTAGCTGTAGCCAAGGCAAAAGCTAAATCTAAAAAAATTCCTCTTTATAAATATCTTGGCGGAACTAAAGCTAAAATCCTTCCTCTTCCGTTAATGAACATTTTAAACGGAGGCGTTCATGCTGATAATAATCTGGATATTCAGGAATTTATGATTGCTCCTTTAGGCTTTCCTTCTTTTAAAAAAGCGCTTCAAGCAGCGGTTGAAGTTTTCCATAGTTTAAAAGCGATTTTAAAATCAAAAAAGCTTTCCATATCTGTGGGAGATGAGGGAGGGTTTGCTCCCAACTTGCGGAACAATGAGGAAGCCTTTGAACTAATATTAAAAGCAATAGCTGCTTCTGGGTATAAAGCTGGGAAGCAGATAGCCTTGGCAATAGATTCTGCGGCTAGCTCATTTTATAAGAATGGTAGTTATGTGTTTGAAGGGAAAAAGGTAGATTCACGATATATGATTGATTTTTATGCTCGGATGGTGGGTAAGTATCCAATCGTGTCCATAGAAGATGGATTAGACGAAAATGATTGGAATGGCTGGAAAGATCTTACTACGAAATTAGGAAAGAAGATTCAGCTGGTGGGGGATGATTTATTTGTTACGAATACCAAAAGGCTTAAAGAAGGAATTGATCGAAAAATTGCTAATTCTATTTTAATTAAAGTTAACCAAATCGGCACATTATCGGAGACTATTCAGGCAATCAAGATGGCGGATAAAGCAAATTATACTGCAGTTATCTCTCATCGTTCCGGGGAAACAGAGGATACCACAATTGCTCATTTAGCTGTTGGTGAATCTTGTGGCCAGATTAAAACTGGCTCTCTTTCGCGTACTGACCGGGTGGCTAAGTATAATGAGTTGCTAAGGATTGAAGAGGAATTAGGGAAAAAAGCGTGTTATGGTGGTAAGGCTTTTAAGTATAAAATTTGTTAAGCGGTTCAAACACTTGATTATTTTTTTTATTGCGGTGTTAGTTGGTTTATTTATTTTTTTTCCTAACTACGCTAAACTTAAAAAATTAAGAGAAGAAAATATGCGCTTGAATCGGGAAAGTAGAATATTAGAAGATGAAATTGTTGATTATCAGGAAAAACTTCTTAGAGTGGGTAAAGATCCTTATTTGTATGAGAAAATTGCCAGAGATGAACTAGGGATTGCCAAAGACAACGAAATAGTTATTGACACGAGATGATAAGTTGTTAGAATACAATTCAAATTAAAGTCGAAAATATAATAACTTATTAGTGTACTTAATATTGTATCGCGGGGTGGAGCAGCCAGGTAGCTCGCAAGGCTCATAACCTTGAGGTCAGAAGTTCAAATCTTCTCCCCGCAATAAGAATAACCTGGAAACCCTACGATTTTAAACGATTGTAGGGTTTTTTTATTTTTAATTAATTCGTGCATAGTATGAATGCTAGTTATTTCAGTGTGTTTATTCGGTGCAGATAAAACGATTTACTAAATATTGGCTATTTTTGAAATCAGTATATAATATTTTTATTGAAGAAAGTATCAGCTGAGAGTGTTATTTGTTTAGAGCAAGATGTTATATTTATAAAAATAAAAAAAGATTAAATTTGTAAAGTAACTCTTCAAGAGGGGTAGTTTATTATTGTGGGTGCAATAAAAAGCATGAAAAAGATATTTTGTTTACTTTTTATTTTGTTTCTGACATTAGCTCTTCGTGTAACTACTTTTTGGGAAGGTAAAGTTACTTTTAATGCATCTGGAGATGAAAAAAGCTATCTTGGTTTGGCCTTAAAAATTGAAAATAATAAGGGATTAAAAGAATATAATTTACAGGGTATAGAATATTACAAAAATAATGGATTTCTCTTTCTAAGTTTATCAAAAGATAAGAAGGGAAGACTCTTAAAGGAAAGAAATCGTGATGGATTTAAACTAGATGATCAGATTTTTTATTTTTCACCACCATTATTTCCGCAATTACTAAGCCTTTCTCATCTGTTGTGTTGTGCAGAAAAGGATTATGTTTTAAGCCTACGAGATCGAGGAGATAAGCATGTTTCTTCTTTTGAAGTTGTTAAGAAACAGCTTTATGCAGTTGTTGTACCATTTTTATTAAGTATCTTGACCGTACTTGCTGTATATTTTTTAGGGAACTATCTATTTTCTGAATCAGTAGCTTTTTATGCTGCTTTATTTATGCTAGTTAGTCCCATTGATATATTGGCTTCGCATAGAATTTGGGCGGATACATTGCTTGGGTTGCTGACTACATTAACATTATGGTTTTTTTACTTATTCTTGAGAAAAAAAACATCATTGTTTTTTTATCTTTCAGCAGTAACTTGTGCTTTAGGTCTACTTACTAAAAATAATGCATTGATAGTTTTATTTAATATTGTGCTTGTGTATATTATGTTACGCTGTGGAATGGTCCATTTGTCTGATTATCGAAAATATGATTTTTTAAATTTAAAAAAACTGGTATTGTTTTTTAGTATTATAGTAATAATTGTATTTTCATGGTATTTCCAAGTTTTTAAACACTATGGTACATTTTTCTACAACCCTTCAGCGTTAGGCATAGAGGATGTTCACTCGTTTTTTAAATGGATAAATAATAGACCATGGTATACATATTTAATAGATATACCCTATCAAAATCCCATGCTAATATTCGGTTATTTTTATATAGTTTTTTCTTTTATGAAAGAAAAGTCGTTAAATAATTTTTTGCTAATAATTTGGTTTTTATCTTTTTTTGTGCTCGTAACAGTTTTTACTTCATTGGATAGAATGACAGGTCCCGACAATAGGTATATCCTCCCAGCTTATCCGGCCTTATGCTTGTTAAGTGCGAATTTTTTGTCCAAGCTTAAAGGGAGATTGCTAATGCTTCCTTTATTTTTGAAAAGAACCGGGCTTATATGTTTAAACTTGTTCGTAATTATTTCGATTCTATGGTCTATAAGAATAGGAACGCTAGCTGTTAAAGTCCATGCTTATTTCTTGCCTATACCTTTTTAAGCTAGGCTGAAACTTCAGTATGAATTTCTGTTTAGTTGTCAAGCAAGCTAACTATAGTATCGTTTAATTTGGGGATAGGTGCAGAAGGGTTATATTTACAGTTCGAAATTAGCTATAGAAGATAATCTTAGCCAATGGCACTGAGAAAGAAAAGAATTTATATTTTTTGCTTCCGCTTAAGTTGAATGGTATAATAAGACAGTTTTTTATAAAAGGAGGAATTTTGAAGAGAATGCTAATTATTTTATTAATGTCTTCAATTTTATTTATACAGGGTTGTGGGCTTCTAGCTGCTGCTTTGTCAGCAGGAGCAGCTTACGGCATGTCTCAATTACTTAAGTAGGTCTAGCTTTAAAAGGTAGTTTTGATGATTGTGTTGTGCAATATTGTAACTTTAAGCAATCTTTTTTGTGGAGTCATGGCAATTACTTCTGCGATAAGCGGGCAATATGTTTTTGCTGCTTGGGCAATTATAATTGCGGCAAGCCTAGATATTTTTGACGGAAAAATTGCCCGAAAGTTTAAAATAAGTTCAAGCCTAGGCAAAAATTTAGATTCCTTATCGGATGTAATTTCTTTTGGCGTTGCCCCGCTTGTTCTTATGTATATGCTTAATTATCAGTCAGCGCGCAATCTTGCTTTAGCGTTTATGCTGATATATCTTTTCTGTGGAGTTTGGCGGCTTGCCAGATTTAATGCATCAGCGGCAGAAAAACCAAATGATTTTTTTAAAGGGCTACCGATTACAGCTGCCGGAAGCATGATAGCCCTAACTATTTTAGTTTTTCAAAAAAACAATTCTAATTTAATAACAAGTGTTGTCTTATTCTTCCCTTTAATCTTAGCTTTTTTAATGGTTTCAAACATTAAATATCCTTCTTTCAAACAAGATAAAATATTGACGGTTCGCTATTTACCCGGGTTTATATTAATTTTATTGCTATGCTTTATTATTCCGATTATAACTATTTGGTTATTTTTTCTTGCCTATACATTTTTAAGCCCGTTAATTAAGCATTATTTAGTAAAGGAACGAAGTAAAAATAGTGTTCATGTCTATTAATATCTAGTAAACTCTGACGTGATAGTATGATAATACTTTTATGGGCGTTAATTGGAGCCGGAATCAGCTTAGCTCTGTTAATCCTTTGTTTGCCGGATAATAATAAAAAAACACTACCTGAGGATAAGATAGGCTTGGGAGGGGAGGTCCGGGAGTTAAAAGAGCAAGTGCGTGGCTTGAAAGAGGAATTCAAGCAATTAGCAAAAATACATTTATGGAAGGCTCAAAATGAAAAAGAAATTACTCCTTTTAGAAGTACAGGGTTAGAGACGAAAATAGAATATCTGGAGGGAGAAAAAGAGAAGCAAAAAAAGATTATTATTTCTTTACAGGAAAAAGAAGTCCAGATGTTAAAGCAGTTAAGGGCGTCAAAGAAAAAAACAGTAAGGGCGCAAGAAGATTTGGCAAGACAGAGGGCCATATATACAGAGTTGGAAAGTCAGTTTCAAGAATCAAGGAAGATGAGCGAAGAGCTAACTGATGGATTATTTTACGAACTAAATAATTAATTATATTATTTATGTGTGCTTTGAAAAAAGGAGGAAAGATATGATTGCTAAGCTATTAGCATATTTAATGATTATTATGGGGATAGTTTTTTTAGTTAAACCGGATTTTTTACGGAAAAAGTTGCAAAGAAAAAGCACAAAGTATATAAAGAGAATTCTTTTTGGGGTAATATTATTTGTGGCAATTATGTTTATTTCTGCTGGTTGGAGAACCCCAGGTATTTTAGCAAAAATTTTAATTATTTTGGGAATTATTGGGGTTTTTAAGGCGGTGTTTTTTTTAAAGGCAAAAGCTGCGGAAAAAATAGTTAACTGGTATATAAATCAAAAACCAATATTTTTTAGAATTGGTGGGGTAGTTTACGTTTTAATGGGCATTTGTATTCTTTTTTTTAAGTGAGTGTAGCCTAGGCGTTAGGTGTGAGATAAATTTTTAAACAACTAAAGCTTGATTATTATGCAATGTCTAAAAAGAATAGGCAGAAAGGTCAGAGGACAAATAATGCTTAAATGGACAGGATTCATCATTTTTTTTCTTTTAATCATTGCTACTTATTTATTTTTAGGAGACAAGATATTTAAAAGCGGTGAGTTTGAGGAAAAAAAATTAGGATACCAAGAGCAAAAGGAAAGTAGAATTATCCGTGGTTTAGAAGAAGATAATTAAAAAAGAAAAATAATACTCTAGTAATATAAGCAATGCAAGGAGGAACCATGGAGCAGGATTATGTGGATAAGCGTCGATTCATAAGAAGAAAATTTCCGTTTACAGTATATATCAGCAGCTCTTTAATTCCTGTGATCTCCACCTATACACAGGATATTAGTGAAGGCGGGATTAAGGTGACTATCCAAAAAGGACTAAAGACCTCTTCTTTGGTAGATCTAAAAGTTTTTATAAAGCAAACAGTGGTTGAGTGCCAAGGTAAAATTGCTTGGGTTAATAAAAGGGAAAGCCAAGTTTTGGAGGATAAAACGCTTTTTGATGTTGGCATACAGTTTGAGAATATTAGCGATGAATATAAAACACTGGTTGAGCGGCAGGTAGAGATATTGTCGCGTGAAACAGATCAATCTAAAAGCTAACGGCTAAAACTTTATTATTTATGGTAAATATGTGTTATTTTTTGGTGTTGACAGTAAAAGGTGGCTATTAAACAAAAGCTTCTTCCAAAGTGAAAGGTAAAAAACCGTTCGCTCTGCACTATATCCTAAATTGCTAAATATCCAATAAAAATTAGGCTTGCCTTGAAAAGATTGACAAAATATGTTATGTTTATGGGAAGAGATGGAAAGTTAGAAAGAAAGGTTATTGCTTAAACTATTGTTTATCAATCGCTTATAAACCTAACTTTTGATAATAAAAGGAAAGCAATATAGTAGCTGTAGTAGTTTAAAAATAACGACAAAGGCCATCTATGGTGTATGAAACCATAGGGACGCAAAGCCACGGGTCCAGAAAGGGTTTATTAGCTGGAAAAGTTTATGGTGTCAGTAATGATAGCCATAAATAGGCAAAATGAATCTAATAAGTAGGGGATAGCCGGGTTACCGAAAATATATAAAGGTAACCCGTTTTTTTATTATGAGAACATAATGGTAAGAACTATTGTAATATTTTTAGTAGTTGCTTTTTCCTGTTTGCCGGGGTTTGCATCGTCAATGGACAGCTACCTAGTTGAATTAGGAGAATACTTTTTAGAGAAAGACTATACTCAAAATGCGGAAACAGAATTTAAAAAAGCGTTAATGGTTAACCCGAGCAACCAGGAAGCAAAACGCTATTTAAAAGATATTCGCAAAAATAAGGTAAATGATGTGCTAAACATGCTTTCTTCGTCAGTGGGTTACGGGGAAATTAAAAGTGTAGATCGGGTAAAAGATAGCTATCCTGCTCTCAAACAAAAACAAATATTACTTGCTAAAAAGGCCAAAAATATTTTTTCTGAACCAGAAACAAAATCAATTACCAACAGTAAAACGAATAATAATTATCATCCTATATATTTAACTGAAACGAAAGACAAAGAAAACAAAAGTCCAACGATTAAGCTTTCTGAAAAATCTAAAAATAAAAAAAATAATTTTTCTCGTTCCGCATATTTAACTGAAACGGCAGATAAAAAAGAAACAAGCTCAGAAATTAAACTTTCCGGAGAATTTCAAACTAGCTTTGGAATAGATAGTGAAGGAGATTTTATCTGGAAGAGAGCGAATTGGGATTTAAATGAGCTTGATTGGCGATTGCTTTCGACCAATGCTTATGATAATAGAGCGAATACTTATGATCCGGCTATCTACACAAGGTTAATACTGGAGCTAGACGGAGAAACAGACGAAGACAATGATTATACTTGTAGCTTTCACGCAAAATTTGATTTTAGCCCTTGGAGTTTTGTAGGGAAAAGCGATAAAATTAGGCTTACGGGAGTAGGTACTTCAGATTCCGCTGAAGTGCAATTATTATATTGGGCCAATACTGGATATACGGTTAACCAAACAATTTATACTCTAGTTGATGGCGCGGGTATGTCTCTTCCGGAAATAAAAGTTGAAAATGGAAAAACAGTACCAACAACATTAGAGAGTACATGGACTGCTCCTTGGTCAGGAGCTTACTTTGAACTTCCGGAGTTAAAAATTAAACGCGAATTTTGGCCGTTGAGAGAGCTGTGGGTAGACCTAAAATCTGAGAATACTAAGTTGCGGATTTTTCCTGCTGCCTTAGAAGATCAGGCACTTACTTCCGATGACACTTTAGGTATTTCTAATCATAAAATATTTTGGGAAGAAAGCCCTTGGTTGGATAGTTGGGCTCCGGGTCATTTTAATGATGGAAGCGGTGCGCAGGATTTTTTTAAAGGATATTGGGATGATTCTTTAAGCTGGTTTGCTCGTGATTCAAGAGGAGTCCGGCTTACTAATCTACGCGGTGCATCATTTTCCTGGTTTTCTGATGACACAAATTTGGATGTTACGATTGCTTCTCCGAAAACATTGTGGCAGGATTATGAAAGTTTTAACTCTTATGCCGGAGCTTTAAGAATTAAACAGCGGATTTATGATAATTTGCAAATAGGAACAACAGATACCGTTAAATTGGGATATGACGAGGATTCTTTAGATGCTATTAGTCATACTTCTGGGTTAGATTTAGAGTATGGAATATCGGACAATACTAAAGTTTCTTTAGAAGTTGCAACTTCCAGGTCTGAGCAAGATAGGACTACTTCCTATCAAACAGAGAAGAGAGGAAACGCGATAAAATTTAGTTTGGTCAATTCTTCCCAAGACGATATTTTTGGGAAAAATTATTTTGGAATTGTTCCCAAGCACAATTCTCCTGATTCGTTTTACAGGTTAAGATTAGAGATTACTCACATGGATGAAGGGTTTGAAGCTGCATTGTCTAATTATAAGGAAACCAGAGATGATATGTTTTGGTCGCGGCATATTCATTTTGGACAACCGTTTAGATATTACTATTCCGGCTTATATCAGCCAACATTGAATTGGTATGATATTGAACCTGCCCGGATCGGTGACGGTATAGATTACGGAAGAGATGTTGTCGGTTTTAGGATAGAGGGAGTTAATTCTTTAGATGGAAAATTTGATTGGTTGTTTGATACGCGAAATGTGCATTTAGCGGACGGCAAGTATTTTGAAAATGTCTCAAGATTAGAGTATTCTTATCGGGTAATGCCGAAATTTACAGCTAAATTTTTAGGGATATATCATAATAAGCCGAAAACTACCGAAGGGATTGATCCTTTTGTGTTCGATGCAAAAACCGGAGAGCCATATATAAATGATGAAATTGAAGGGGGCAAGGATCCCAGTTTGGCTACAATTTCTTTAGGCGGAGAATATAAATTTACCAAGGACATTTCTTTTAATGGGATATGGGAACATACTAATGATTCCACAGTAGCCTATGATAATTTTCCACGTGCGATATTACGAGATACAAGTTTTGATACTTACAGCAACTATGGCATGACCTTTAGAGAGCAAACTAATTTTTTGTATGGGCAAGAAAATTTTCCGCAACCGTCCTATCCTTTTTTTAATATTTTTAAAGCGGGGATTAATTATCAGGTAACTGATAAGTTACGCGTAGGAGCGGATTGGACAAAAAATGATTATAAATTCGCTGGTCAGATTGATAACAATATTAACCATACAGGTATAGATGTAGAGTATTCTCCTTCGGATAAGCTTTCTTTTTATTTTAAATATGTTTATTCAAAATGGAATGATATAAATCGGATTCTATATCCAGATGGTGACTTGTGTCAAGACCACCACAATTTCTTTTTTGAAGCTAAATACCAGCCATCTTCATCAGACGAAATATTATTTCAATACGGCGTTTTTACTAAAGGTGAGGTTGGTGAGCTATTGTTTGATCCGTACGGAGGAACGCTGTCAGTTCTGGATACTCAGCATATTTTTAGAGTTTTTTACCGCAAGACATTCTAACCGTTTAAATGCCCAAAAAACAAATATTAAATGTTTTTTATCCACTTAATATTTTCGTTCTTTTTCTTAGTAGAAGCTTGCTGAATGTGTAATTTTAGTGTTTTGAGGGAAGAAACATCTGCCTTAATGAATCTTATTCCAATCTCGAATGGAAAATTTGAACTGTTTCTTTCTATGATTCGTTTTACTTTTCCTGTGAATATCAATGGCGCAGGGGTTTCTTGTAAATTAACTTTTATTTGCAAGAAAGTATCAAGCGAGATTTTTTGAATAGAGGGAAAACATATTCCGCATTCTGATATATCCTTGGAGTAAGAAGAGTTTTCTTTAGGGTTGTCTAGTATCTGGTAGCTTATACTTAAGTTTTGATTCAGTCTAGTGTATTTACGTTTTTCCAGCATAATTAAGATAGTTTAGCATATGATGTTTTCTCTGTCAAAAATAAGTTGTTCATTTATTTTTGACAGAGAATGACGAAAGGTGTATTTTATGATTTACCATTCCAAGAGAATAACTATATTTTTATTGAAATATTCTTAAACAAGTAGTATGATTTATTCATAAGAGTAGTTTGTTTTCTAAAGCTATATTATTATTTTGTCTAAAAAAAATAAACAGGGAGGCACCATGAAGAAAAATATTTTTATTTTGGTAATATCGATTTTAATAATTACTGGCTTGAGTGAATTTCAGGTTATGGCTAGGGAGATGATTGATTTTAATCAGTACAAGAATGATATAAAGAAAAATTTAGAGAAAGAGCAATCAGCAAAAAATATTGCCGATATTTTTTCTTTCGTTGTTTTAGAAAAAGTAGAGGATAGTAAGACGGATATCAAGAGTACTCTAGATAATAATCCGGCTCTTTCAAGCAGGGAAAAATTAATTGTTGGTAATCGCCCTGAGTGGAGTGTTTTTCATAAACGTCAGGAATTTTCTTTTCAAGTTGTCTCTTTGTTTCTTGATTCGGGAATTTCGGAAGCGAGAACAGAATTAATTATTAATAAATTTGCTAATGTTTATGCAATGCTTTTGGTCGAAATTGTTAGAGGAAGAAGCGTAGAATCTTCTTTAGCTGAATATTTATACGAGGCAAAAGGTTTAATGAATGCAGAGAATCTAAGTGAAAATGTGCAGCAGAAGATCAATGCCTTAATATCAGAGCATTTTGAGGAAATGAGAAATACTCTGAAGAAGGTTACAGCAGAGGCAAGTTAGACTATTGAGGTGTAATTTTCAGAATAATTGCTTGCTATCTATGCGTATAATTGTGAGTTAACTATAAGCACATAGGGTAAGCTGAAATTTCTTGACTTGCGAAGCTGATTATGATAATCTAAACCAGCTATTTTCTGTATAATTTAAGAGAAATTAAATTGGTGGATTGTAAGGAATAAATATCTTAAATCTTTGGAGTCAATAGGTTTATACATAGTTATTAAATATAATTATGTAAGGAGGATAGGAAATGAGAAAAATAATTTTTGTGCTCGTTTTTGCTATTTTTGTATTAAACGGATGCACCTTGATTTTACAAAAAGGAAGGCGTTCGGACATTGAAAGAATAGAGGTGCTAAAAAGTCGCCTAGACGAGCTTAAAGATGCTCGTGATTCATTGAATAAATCCTTATCTAAAGAGATAGAAGGTAAACAGATAAGGCTGGAAATAGCCGAGAAAGGATTAGTAATTACTTTTGTTGCTGAAGTGTTGTTTGACTCAGGGAAAGCTGACCTTAAAACAGGTTGTTATTCTGCTTTAAATAAAGTAGTAGAGGTTTTAGTTAATGAAGCTTATGAAAATGACATAGGCATTGAAGGGCATACTGATAATGAACCGATAAGGTATTCACGTTGGAAGACAAATTGGGAGCTTTCAACACAACGAGCTTTGAGTGTTCTTTATTATTTAGAGGGCAAAGGTGTTTCTCCTTTAAGGTTAAAGGCAATAGGTTATGGTCAATATCAGCCGATTGATTCCAATGATACAGAAGAAGGCAGACAGTTTAATCGGAGAGTAGAGATAGTTGTCTTGCCTAAGATTGCTCGGGATGAAGAAATTATTTATGAAGATGAAATAATAGACAAAAGCGACGGAGGAGAGGCAATTGAGGAAGAATTTATTGAAGAAGAATTTATTGAAGAAGAATTAAAATAATATTTATTTAGTATTTAGCTTGATAGAATATAAAGGAAAAGGAGGCAGAAGAAATGAAAAATAACCCGATTATTGTAAGTTTATTAGTAGGGCTGGTGGTGGTCCTGGTTATTGCTGGTGTGTCGATACTGGTAAAAATGAACGCTCTAGCTAATACTTATAGGGAAGAGTTAGCCACAAGCATAAGTCTGGGGAAAAATATTGAAGATTTAAAAAGCAATAGTAGCAAACTTCAAAAAAATATTGATGAGTTAAAAGAAAAAATAGACAACTTCAAAACAGAAGAAATAAAACTAAATACTAAAATAAAAACCATCAATGAAGGCAACTTAAAACTTCAAATGCTGAATAAGAAATTGGAAGAGAGCCTTAAAGAAGAATTGATGAACAGAAAGCTGCAAGAAGAATAAGCATTAAGAAGAAGAGTGTGTATTCCTAAATGGGGGCTTTAAGCCCCCATTGTATTTTAAGTCAAGGGGACGATTAATTGACAATACCTGAACATATTGCAGTAATTATGGATGGTAATGGGCGTTGGGCTAAGAAAAGAAATCTGCCACGTGCTATTGGGCACAGAAAAGGTGTAGGGAGGGTAAAAGAGATCTTGCGTGAAGCAAAGAAAGTTGGTGTTAAAGTGCTAACTGTTTTTGCTTTTTCTACTGAGAATTGGAATAGGCCAAAACAGGAGATAAACTTTATATTTTCTTATTTAGTGCGTTTTTTAGCTGATTATGAAGAAGAGCTTATTGAAAATAATATTCAATTTAAGGCAATAGGAAGAAGAGATCGTTTAAGCAAGGAGGCCCTAAAGAGTATTGAAAGGGTAGAGATGATGACCAGAGAAAATAAAAGTTTTATTTTTAATGTTGCTTTAGATTATGGAGGGAGATGGGATATTTTAAATGCGGCTAAACAGGTTACGGAAGATGTTATGAATAAAAAAATACAGAAAAATGCAATTGATGAGGATATATTTAAAAGATATACTGCGCTAGGAGGTGTTTGCGATCCGGATCTTCTTATTCGGACTTCCGGGGAGCAGCGAATAAGCAATTTTTTATTATGGGATTTAGCTTATTCGGAATGTTATTTTACGCCTGTATTGTGGCCGGACTTTAAAAAAAAGGATTTACTTGCGGCAATAGAATCTTACAGTAATAGAAAGCGGAAATTCGGGAGGATAGATGCGTAAACGTTTAGGGTCATCGATAGTTTTAGTGATAGTCACTGTTTTTTCTACAATTTATTATTCTTTATGTGGCTTATTGTCTTGTTTGTTGATTTTGGCTAGCCTGTATGAATTTTTTTATATGGTTGAAAAAAAAGGTGTTCGCTTATTTAAACCACTAGGGCTTTTAGTGGGAGGGCTTATACCCATAACTATTTATTTTCGTTTTTCGGTTAAAGAAGGATGGCAATTTTTATTTGTAATTATTGCAATTTTTATTTTATTTCTTCTTGAGCTAAGTAAAAAAGACACGCATCATTCTGTTTTGTCTATTTCGGCGACGGTGTTTGGAGTAATTTATATTTCTTGGTGTTTTTCGTTTTTAATTAGGATTAGGCAGCTTCCCGAGGGAGCAATACTCGCTGGCTTTTTAATATTAGTGACAAAATCATCGGACATTGGTGCTTATCTTTGGGGGAAAAAATTTGGAAAAACGCCTTTGATTACTCGGATTAGCCCTAATAAGTCTTTAGAGGGAGCTGTAGGTGGATTTTTTACTAGTTTAGCGGTGGGGTTAGCGTTTTCTCCACTTATTGGAAGTATTACTTTTTTAGAAAAGTTTTTTTTAATTATAATTTTAGCGGTAATCTCTCAATTGGGTGATCTTTTTGAGTCGTTAATAAAAAGAGATTGCGGGGTAAAGGATTCAGGAAAGATTTTGCCGGGTATGGGCGGAATCTTGGATGTAATTGATAGCTTAATCTTTACTGCGCCTACACTTTATCTTTATCTTACAATGATGCGTTAAAAGCATATAGGCTGTCGCAAGATAGATAGAAAGGTATGAAGAAAATATTAATATTTGGTTCTACGGGTTCGGTGGGGAAAAATGCTTTAGAAGTTATTAGAAAAGCAAATAATCAGTTTAAAGTAATTGGGCTTTGTGCTAATCGAAACGTAAAAGATCTTTACCGACAAATTAAAGAATTTAGGCCACTCTATGTTTGCGTGAGAGACGAGATTGCTGCTAAGAGCATAGAAGGAAAACTGAACCGGGAAATAAAAATATTTAAAGGAGAAAAAGGGTTAGAGCAGTTTTCCAAGATTTCTTCAGACATCTCCTTAATGGCAATTTCTGGCGTTTCGTGTCTTCGGCCGTTAATGATTAATTTAAAATATACAAAAAGAATAGCGCTGGCTAACAAAGAATCAATAGTGTGTGCCGGCTCTTTGGTATTTAAAGAAGCTAAAAAGAATAACACTCAGATATTACCAGTAGACAGCGAAATAAATGCACTTTTTCAGTTGTTGCAGGTTGAGGGAAAAAGTAATCATAATAAACATCATTTTAAAAAAGTGCTTCTTACTGCTTCTGGAGGAGCCCTGGTTAATTGTTCAAAGGAAGATTTAGCAAATGTTAAAGCTAAAGAGGTTTTGTCTCATCCTAATTGGAAAATGGGTAGTCGCATAACAGTAGATAGTGCTACTTTAGTGAATAAAGCTTTTGAGGTTGTAGAGGCACATTATTTTTTTAATATTCCTTATTCAATGATTGATGTTACCTTGCATAATGAGTCAATTATTCATGCTTTAGTTCAATTTTCTGATAATAGTTTTTTAGCTTCTTTCTATAAGCCAGACATGAAAATTCCTATTTCTCATGCTTTATATTATCCAAAGCGGTTTGATGCTTCCTCTGGGTTTTCATCTGGTCGAAGCAAAAATATTTTTGATGAAAAAAAGATGTTTTGTTGCACGTTTAATAAAATCAACTATCGTAGGTATCCGCTATTTAAGGTAATCTTAAATGCGGCGCTGAAAAAAGATAATTCTTTAACTATTCTAAATGCCGCCGATGAAGTTAGTGTAGACTATTTTTTAAAAGGGAAAATAGAGTTTGGCATGATTAATAAGGTAATGAAATATTTGTATAAGAATTATCAACCTTGTAGAATTAGAACAATTAATGATGTGTTTTATTGGGATAGCTGGGCTCGAGAAAGAGCCAAAAAATATTTGGAGGGAAAGTGACTTTTTTAATTACAATTCTTATTTTTAGTGCGTTGATAGTTATCCATGAGTTTGGTCATTTTCTTGCTGCTCGACAAGCGGGAGTGCGGGTGGAAAAATTTTCTATTGGATTTGGTCCGGAATTATTAAGAATCAACGGAAAACAAACACAATTTTTAATTTGTGCTTTTCCATTAGGTGGATATGTGAAAATGGCTGGTGATTCACGTGGTGAGCATAAAGGCGCTAAAGATGAATTTTTATCTCAGCCGGTGGGTGTAAAAATGAGAATAGTTTTTGCTGGCCCGTTATTTAATTATCTTTTTGCGTTTGTTTTGTTTTGTCTTATTTTTTTTCTCGGTTTTCCGTATTCAGACACTATTGTGGGTAGTGTTTTAGAAGGCTATCCGGCTCAAGCAGCTGGGATAGAAACAGGGGATAGAATTACAGAAGTCAATAGCAAACCGGTTAATACTTGGCAGGAAGTAGTAGATGTCGTATATGATGCAGAAGGAAAAGTAATACTTAGCATTGAACGCGCAAATAAACAGCTTGTTTTAGAAGTTCCGTTGAAAAAAGAGGAAATATTAGATAATTTTGGAAGGAAAAAAAATGTATCGATTATGGGCATATCAGCTTCTTCACAAAGAAAGATTGTGCGCTATGGTTTTTTGGATGCAATATTTCAAGGTGGAAAGACTTTATTGAATCTAACCTTTTTAATCGTTAAAGGTTTTTTGTTCATGATCTTAGGTATAATTCCGTTTAAAGAGGCAGTCGCTGGGCCAGTAGGAATATTTTATATTACCTCGGAAGCAGCAAAAGTAGGACTTACTGCCGTGTTGCAGCTTGCAGCAGTTTTAAATGTAAGTTTAGCAGTAATTAATTTGGTGCCGTTTCCGGTTTTAGATGGAGGGCATATTTTATTTTTTTTAATTGAGAAAATACGTGGCAAACCACTAAAAGAAAAAACCGAAGATATATTAACTCGCTTAGGCATGGGGTTGTTAGGAGTTTTAATAATTTTTGTGTTTTACAATGATATAATGCGGTTTGGACCGAGGATATGGAAAAGAGGATCTCAAGAGATATCGATAGATAAAAGCCATTAAGCATAAATCAGGAAAGGTATTTTTAATGAGTAAAGTAGTTAAAATAGGAAAGGTTAAAATAGGAGGAAATAATCCGGTAAGAATAAAAGGAATGATTAAAACTCCTTCTTGTAATACAAAGAAACTTATTCAAGAAGCTCAGAACCTAGAAAAGCAAGGAGCAGAAGTTATAAGATTGGCGGTTAAAGAAAAAAAAGATATCAGTACTTTTAAAATTCTTAAGAAAAATATTTCTTTACCATTAGTAGCTGATATTCACTTTAATTGCGATTTAGCACTTTTAGCAGTTGATGCTGGTTTCGATGGTATAAGGCTGAACCCTTTAAATATCACTCGTAAAAAAGATGTTCAGCAAATAGCAGAGGCAGCTAAGGCTAGAAATATTTCTATACGAGTAGGTATAAATTCTGGCGGGTTTAAGCAGAAGACCTTTTCTCCGAAAAATTTTGCTACTAAAATGGTAAGTAAAGCGCTTAAATATATTAGCATTTTAGAAGATAAAGGGTTTTTTGATATAATGGTTTCTCTAAAAGGAGCTAACGTTCGGACAACAATTATTGCTAATAAATTATTTTCGCAGAAAAGTGACTACCCTCTTCATTTAGGTGTTACCGCTACTGGCCCATTTATGTCCGGATTAATTAAGTCTTCAATCGGGATAGGAAATTTACTCAGCGAGGGTATTGGAGATGTCATAAGAGTATCGCTAACTGCGCCCTCTTTTCAGGAAATAATTGCTGCAAAAGAGATTCTAAGCGCGTTAGATTTAAGGAAGTTTGGCATAGAAATTATTTCTTGCCCTACTTGTTCGCGGTGTGAGGTGGACCTTATAAGTATTGTTAGTAAATTTCAAAAAGAAATCAGCAATGTGCAAGTAGATAAACATTTGAAAGTAGCATTGATGGGGTGTGTGGTAAATGGGCCTGGTGAAGCGCAGCAAGCAGACATCGGAGTGGCTTTTGGCAAGAGAAAAGCAGTTATCTTCAGGAAAAACAATATTATTTGTCAAACTAGTGAAAAAAAAATAATAGTTGATCTTAAGAAGGAGATTGGAAAAATATGGAATTAAAAAATATCAAAAACAAGCTTCGTCATGCGATCATTTCTTGGGTTGGTAATCAGGAAGAATTAACTGTTGATTTTATCAGTGAAAAGGTTACCTTGTTTTTAGAGCAAAATAAACATTTAGGAATTAACGATAAGACAAAAAAAGAAATAATTCATTCCGTTTCTTCCGATTTTCTGGGATTGGGGCCTTTACAGAGTTTAATCGACGACGAAAAGATTACGGAAATTATGGTTAACGGTCCATTTACGATATATGTAGAGAAAGAAGGGAAAAAGATAGCTTCAGAAGTTAAATTTGATGATGCGGCTCATTTAAAATATATTATTGAAAAAATGATTTCTCCGTCCGGACGTAGGGTAGATGAAAGTTCACCGTTTGCTGATTTTTCTTTAGGTGATGGAGCGCGGGTTAATGTCATATTGCCACCTCTTTCTGCCAAGGATGCGGTTGTGACAATCCGGAAGTTTTTAAATTCCATTAAGAATGTTGATAATCTAGTTGAAATGGGGACTGTTGATGCGAGAATGGGAGAATTTTTAGTTGCTTGCGTTAAGGCTAAAATGAATATTTTGTTTTCGGGGGCAACTGGAAGTGGTAAAACAACTACGTTGGAAGTGCTTTCCTCATACATCGATCCTCAGGAAAGGATTATTACTATCGAAGATGCATTAGAATTGAGTTTACGTCAGAAACATTTGGTAAGGTTATTGACTAAACCGGCGAACATCGAAGGAAAAGGAGCGTTTTCTACACGTGATTTATTTCGGAATACATTAAGAATGCGACCGACAAGAATTATTCTCGGAGAAATAAGAGGTGAAGAAGCGATGGATTTTTTGCAGGCCTTAAACAGTGGGCACAGAGGGTCCTTAGCGGTAATTCATGCTTCTAGCCCGTTTGATAGTATTGTGCGGTTAGAAACAATGGCGTTGTACGCAGGACTTAACCTTCCTTCTTGGGCTATTCGCGAGCAGATTTCATCTGGTTTAGATTTGATCGTTCAGCAGGAGCAATTTGTTGATGGTACAAGGAAGATAACTCATATTACCGAAGTAGAGGGAGTAAAAGAAAACAGAATAGTTTTACATGATATTTTTCGTTACGAGATAGACGAAACAACAGATGATTTCAAAGTGAAAGGAAAATTTAAAGCGAATGGTGTGCCAAAATTTTTAAATATTATTGAAAAACAAGGGATTAAAATAGATAAAAATATTTTTATTGATCAACTAAAATAATTTATGTTATTTTCTGAAAGTTTTATTTTTACTCTGAGAGAAGATCCGAAGACTGCGGAGTGTCAAAGCCATAAATACTTGCTAAAAGGTTGTTTCTTATTTATGGTTTCATCGGGAGTGTATACTTATTTACCTTTAGGTTATCGGGTGTTAAATAATATAAGTAAGATTATTCGCAAGAATATGAATGCCGAGGGTGCTCAGGAATTATTCATGAGCGCTCTTCAGCCTTTAGAAATATGGAAAAAAACAGGCCGGGATAAAGATTTAGATGAAGTTATGTTTAAATTTCAAGATCGTAAGAACAGAGAATTGTGTTTAGGACCTACCCATGAAGAAGAAATTACGGAGATTGTTAAACGCTATGTTTTTTCTTATCGGCAGCTTCCGTTTATTCTTTATCAAATTCAGACAAAGTTTCGAGATGAGCCGAGGGTGCGATTTGGAGTAATGAGAAGTTGTGAGTTTATGATGAAGGATGGCTATAGCTTCGATAAAGATATCCAGGGTCTTGAGAAAAATTATCAGAAAATGCTTGATGCTTACAAAAAAATATTCCAAGAGTGTGAACTTGATTTTATAAAATTTGAAGCAGATTCTGGAGCCATGGGTGGTAGCGTATCTCATGAGTTTATGGTTCCTTCCAAAATCGGAGAAGATAGTGCTTTTTATTGTGAAAAATGTGGTAAATATTTTAGCAAAGAATCTGACTGTAGTCTTTGCGGTGGTCAATTGATCAAGAAAGAAGTGGTTGAGGTGGGGCATATTTTTCAATTAGGTCCTAAGTATTCAGTGGCTCAAAATGCTTTTTTTCTTAATGAACAAGGCAAAAGAAAACCGTTTATTATGGGTTGCTACGGGATTGGTGTAAGCAGGATACTTTCGGCTGTTGCTGAAATTAATTCGGATGAAAAAGGATTAGTTTGGCCGAAGAGTATTGCTCCCTATAGCGTTAGTTTGGTAGTTTTGGATAAAGCGTTGTTAGGTGAAGCCTTGGACATTGAAAGGGCTTTGGAAAAAAACGGGTTATCTGTGTTGATTGATGATCGTAAAGAAAGCGCCGGGGTTAAGTTTAATGATGCCTATCTTATCGGAAATCCGTATATTTTAATTTTGGGGAAAAAATACTTAAAAGATAAAATTATTGATTTAGAGATTAGGAGGACAAAAGAGAAGAGAAGCTTCAAAAAAGAAGAGGCAATTAACTTTTTAGTCAACGGTGAAGGTTAGAATAAGTAGAAAATATTTTCTAAATAATTAGTATACTTAATATAAGATTATGGTTATGGATAAGCAGGAAGCTTTTGATAAGATAAAGAATATAGTTAGCTCCGGTGGGGTGGAAGCATTAAAAGTTAATGTTTTTCAAAGGAAGGGGCAGTATATTATTTATTGTGTCGTTGATCGTTTCCCTGAGGGGATAACTGTAGATGAGTGTGTAAAAATTAATAAAAATATAGGTCATTATTTGGAAACAAGTAATATCCTAGGCGCTGATTATAATGTCGAAGTGAGCTCTCCAGGGTTGGATAGAGCGCTAAAAACAAAAAATGATTTTTTAAGAGTTATAGGAAGAAAGGTTTGTCTGTGGCTAGTTGATCCAGTTTGCAGGAAGACATATTTAGAGGGCGAAGTAGAGTCAGTTGACAATGACTATTTATCCATAAAAAAAACAGATAAGACGCTGAAGATAAAACTCAGCAATGTTAAATTAGGAAAAGAGCGAATTGATTTTTCCGATTATTTTCGGAAAAATAATTAAAGGAGGTTTAGAAAGTGGGAAAAGAGTTATTAAGTGTATTAGCGCAGATAGAAAGGGAAAAGGGAATAGATAAGGAAGTGTTGCTTGATGCTGTAAAGAGTGCGTTAGCTATTGCGGCAAAAAGAATTGTAAAGACAGCTTCGCAGGAAGAAGATATACGGGTGGAGATTGATCCTTCCCGGGGAGATATAAATATCTATGTGGATGGAGAAGAGGTATTATCTAGCGAGTTTGGAAGGATAGCCGCTCAAACAGCGAGACAGGTTATTATCCAAAAAATAAGAGAGGCTGAAAAAAATAATATTTACAGTGAGTATAAAGATAAAGAGGGCAGTATTGTTAGTGGTATAGTTTACCGTTTAGAAAAAAAAGCAATTATTGTTGACTTGATGGGTAAAGCTGAAGGAATTATTCCGCAATCTTTTCTCTCACCGTTAGATCGATTTAGACTGGGCGAGAGGGTTAGATCTTTTATATATGAAGTTAAGAGAGATAGAGGGGTACAGATAATTCTTTCGCGCAAACACGAAGGGTTGGTAAAAAAATTATTTGACTTAGAAGTTCCGGAAATTTGCGAAGGAATAGTAGAAATAAAATCAATTGCCCGTAGCCCTGGGGAGCGGACAAAGATAGCGGTTGTTTCTAAAGATGAAAAGATAGATTGTGTAGGCGCTTGTGTGGGGATTCGGGGATCGAGAGTAAAAAATATAATTGATGAATTACGTGGCGAAAAGATTGATATTATAAGATGGAGTCAAGATATTAAAGAGTTCATCAAAGCGTCACTTTCTCCTGCAGTTGTTTCAATGATCGAGCTAAAAAGAGAAGACAAAAAAGCCAAGGTTTTAGTCGCTACTGATCAGCTGTCTTTGGCCATTGGTAAAAGAGGACAAAACGTTCGCTTAGCATCAAACTTGGTTGGTTGGGCGATTGATGTTCGATCAAGAGAAAGCATTAAAGAAAGTGTTAATGAATTACTAAAGCTTAAAGCTGTTGGGCAGAAAGCGGCAGAAGTATTAGTGGATGAGGGGTATAATAATTTAGGAGTTTTAGCGAAAGCTTCCGAACGAGATCTTGCTAAGCTTAAAGGAATTGGCAAGAAAAAAGCTGTGGGTATAATCCAAGAAGCTAAGAAGGTAATATCTGACATTAGTCTTAATAAAAAAAATGACGAATAATTAAATAGAATGAAACGTTAAAATGACGAAGTTATATCTTGAGAGTTGAATTTTTGACCCTTATGCTCAAGGGCAAGAAGCAGGTGCAAAATGCTATTTATTTTTTGTGACGCGGTATCTTAAAACTATGGGTTGAAAAAATCCAAGGAGCTCCATTTATTGGAGAAGGGGGAATTTAATATGAGAATATATGAATTAGCCAAAGATTTAAAGATAGATGCTAAAGAGTTAATAAAGAAACTAAAGTCTTTAAATTTTCCTATAAAAAATCACATGTCTAGCGTGGACAAAGAAACTGCTGAAGTTATTAAGCACGAGCTAGAAGATTTAAACAGAAAAGAAATAGCGCAAAATGTTATAGAGGTTAATTTTCCGATTACTGTCAAAGATTTAGCAGTAAAGCTGAATAAAAAATCATCGGTTTTGTTAAGTGATTTTATAAAAAAAAGAAGGTTTTTTACAATTAACCAGAATCTTGACAAAAAAACAGCTTCCGAAATTGCCTATGAATATAAAGTTAATTTAAAAGAAAAACTTTCTCAAGAGGAAAAAATCCTAACAGTAAAATCAAAAAACTTACAAAAAAGGGCGCCAATAGTTACTTTTATGGGGCACATTGATCATGGCAAGACTAGTATTCTTGATTATGTCCGGAGCAGTAAAATCGTTGAAAAAGAGACTGGCGGTATAACCCAGCATATAGGCGCTTATCGTGTTAGCCTAGAAAAAGGAGACATTACTTTTTTAGATACACCTGGGCATGAAACCTTCACGGCTATGCGAGCTAGGGGAGCTAATATCACCGATATTGTTGTTGTGGTAATTGCAGCAGATGAAGGAATTAAGCCGCAGACCGTAGAAGCTATAGATCATGCTAGGGCTGCTGAAGTAGAAATTATTGTGGCAATCAATAAGATAGATAAACCGCATGCTGATTTAGATATGGTTAAACAGCAGCTTTCTAAACATGATCTTGCCCCTGAAGACTGGGGTGGAAAAGTGACAACAGTCGGAGTTTCTGCTAAAACTGGCAAGAATATTCCTGAACTCTTGGAATTAATATCTCTTCATGCGGATGTCATGGAGTTAAAAGCAGATTTTAAGCGCCCGGCAGTAGGAATTATTGTTGAATCAAGATTGTCTAAAGGTAAAGGAGCGTTGGTGTCTGTTTTGATTAAAGAGGGCGAGCTAAAATTAGGCAACTGGTGTGTTTGTGGTCTTTATTGGGGGAGAATTAAAGCAATGCATGATGATTGTGGCCGCGCGCTAAAGAGTATTTATCCTTCTCATCCGGCTGAAATTTTAGGTTTAAATGGTCTTCCTAATCCCGGAGAACAAATTTTTGTTGTTCCTGATGAAAAAAAAGCAAAGGCAATTGCACAAAAGAGGAGAGATGAAGAAAAGCAGAAAAAAATTACTCCGATAGTACACTTAAAGTTGGAAGATTTAAACAAAAAAATGCAGGAAGAAAACTTAAAACAGCTAAAAATAATTCTAAAGGCGGACGTAGGTGGAACCTTAGAGGCGGTAGAAGAAGCCTTAGGAAAAATACCTTCTAATGAAGTAGAGCTAGTAATATCTCATAAAGGAGTAGGTTCTGTTAATTCTTCCGATGTTTTATTGGCAGAGGTAACTGATTCCATTATTGTTGGATTCAAGGTTTCAATAAATAGTCAAGTAAGGGAATTAGGTAAGAAAAAGGGAATCGAGCTAAGATCTTATCAAATTGTTTATGAATTAATTGATGATGTAAAAGCAGCGTTAGAGGGGCTACTTACTCCGCATGTTAAAAGAATATTTGTGGGAAGAGCAAAAGTAAAAACTGTATTCAAGCTTTCCAAAAGTGGTATTATCGCTGGATGTCTGGTAGATAAAGGAAAAATATTGCGCGGAGTTCTTGCAGAAGTTTCTCGGAACAATGAGGTTGTTTTTAAAGGAAAGCTAAAAACATTGAAAAGATTTAAAGACGACGTCAAGGAAGTCATTGAGGGGTTTGAATGCGGCATAAGTGTTGGTTATGACGGAGTTAAGGCAGGAGACATTATTGATATTTTTAATGAAGAAACTGTTATCCGGCGCTTAAAATAGTTATGAGGACCGAACGTATAATATTACCAAGTAATAAATTTAAATGAATAAAAAAATAGTATTAAGCGGAATGCGTCCTACTGGAAAATTACACTTAGGGCATTGGGTAGGTGCATTAAATAATTGGATTAAGTTACAAGAAGAGCATGATTGTTTTTTTATGGTGGCCAATTGGCATGCTTTTATGAGTGAATATCGTAATCCTTCAGACATCAATAAAACTTCTATTGATAATGTTGCTGATTGGTTAAGCTATGGAATTAATCCTTCAGACTGTGTAATTTTTATTCAATCTCATGTTCCGGAGCACATAGAGTTGTTTATGATTTTATCAGCGATTACTCCTTTAGGCTGGCTTTCGCGTTGTCCAACATTTAAAGAGCAGGTTAAACAGCTTAAAGATAAAGATGTAAACACTTATGCTTTTTTTGGTTATCCAGCGTTGCAGAGTGCAGATATTATTCTATACAAAGCTAATTTTGTTCCGGTCGGAGAAGATCAGCTTCCACATTTAGAATTATGCCGGGAGATTGTAAGGCGGTTTCATTCAATATATAAAAAAGAAGTATTTATTGAGCCTCAAGCGATGCTTACCGTGTCTGCACGTTTATTAGGAATTGACGGTAGAAAAATGAGTAAAAGTTATAATAATTATATTGCCCTGGATGAACATCCGGAAAGTCTTAAGAAAAAAGTTTTATCAATGTTTACTGATCCGGAAAGAAAATTTAAGAATGATCCAGGCCACCCTGATAAATGTAATGTGTTTAATTATCATTTAATATTTAATTGTCAATGTGCAAAAGAAATTAAAACTCTTTGTAAAACTGCAAAGCAAGGTTGTCGTGAATGTAAAACAATTCTAGCAGAAACTCTTGAGAAATTTGTCAGTTCTCATCGGCAGAAAAAAACACAATTTTTAAAAGATAGAAACTATATTCTTGATGTGCTTGAAGACGGTAGAAAAAAGGCAAGAAAAGTTGCCGCTGAGACTTTAAAAGAGGTAAAAGAGATAATAAAATTATAGGTGTAAATGTGTAAAAAAAAGGAGGGAAAAATAATGAATAAAAGATTAATATTTTGTTTATTGTTTATGCTTTTATCTTTCTTGATGTTTCCTATTTTTTCTTTTGCCCAAACAACCATCCCTGAAGAAAGAATTACAATTATTACTTATTACCCTGCGCCTTTTGGTGTGTATAACCGTTTAGTAACTAGAACTTTAGGCGTAGGAGATACTAATGCCAGCGGAGATATAGATATTGATGATGCCCCTGATCCTACTGATTTAGATAAAAGAGGTCAGGCATTGATAGCTAATGGATTAGGAATCGGTACTACAAACGCCTCAAATTATTTATTGAGTGCTTCTTATACAAACTCAAGTAATCCTGATGGAACCTTTCTCCTTGTTTCTGGAAATAGTGGTGCAAGGCAAAGCAATGATACTATAACTTTTGGTCATACAGATGGAAACGGCGGGACAAACATGGAGATTTTTGGTTCATATGGTAAAGACGGAAATGGTACCTCCGTGTCTAATTCCATATATTATGATGCTGAACGGCATTATTTTCGGGCTACAGACTCTGTTCGCAACACTTATCCGGGAGCAAATGTAATAATTACTAGTAAGGATGGGTCTGGTTCACCAGAACCAGTGCTTCAGGTAATAGGAAAAAATATTGGAGGCCTTGATTACACAGCTGTTTTTATTGCTGACGGGACCACTTTGCCGGACGGAGGAGAAGCAAAGACAGCTGGGCTTTGGTTTGAAAGTTCAGGTAGTGGTATTCCTGGTTCTAATGGTGGTGGCTGGTTGGGCACAGGAACATACGATACGGCTTTTGGCAGTGATATGAAAAAGGGGGATTTTGCTATCGGAGTTCTTCAAGATTTACATTTTGTGACTACCCCCAAATGGCCTGCTGCAGCGCAGCCTCAAACTACACAAATGATCATAAAAAGAGAGGGCAATGTCGGCATTGGAACGACAGACCCTAAAGCAGTACTTGATATAACTTCTACTACCAGTGGGTTTGTTCCTCCTCGGATGGCTAAAAATAAACGGGATGCGATTCCAAATCCCGCGGAAGGATCACTTATCTATAATACGGATGATGATAAATTCAATTACCATGATGCATTCAGTTGGAAAGATTTTGGGCAGTTATCTGGTGGTTTCTGCGTATTAAAAAGGACGGGACATGATTGTCCTTCTTGGGCGCCAACCAAAGAAGGTCCGAAAACAATAGGATTTTTTAGTAATCTTGATGATAGTAGGACGGGGGATAGTGGCCATGGTTATCAGATTACAGTTTGTTGTGGTCCTTAGAAAAAAGAGGTAACAACTTTATAAGGATAGAAAGAATGAATGGATGAGAAATAATGGAAGAGAAGGGGAGAAAAATAAAAACACAGATAATTCATAAAGATTACTATTAGATTTTTAACGAAATAAAATGAAAATAAAGTTAGACATTTTTGAGGGGCCGTTAGATTTATTAATCTATTTGATCAAAAAGGATCACCTCAATGTTCAGGATGTATCGATAACTAAAGTGGTTGATCAGTACTTACAATTTTTAGAGTTAATGAAGTTATTGGATATTAATTTAGCTTCAGAGTATTTGGTAATGGCTGCGACTTTAATCAATATTAAATCTAAGATGCTTCTTCCTAAAAAAGAAGAACCAGAAGCCGAAGAAGAAGATCCTCGGGATGAGCTAGTAAGAAGGCTTTTGGAGTATGATAAGTTTAAAGAAGCAGCAGAATTCTTAAGAGGTAAAGAATTAGAAAGGAATAAGTATTTTAATCGTCCGGCATTTGATTCTTCCAAAGGTGAAGTTTATATCGAGGCTTCGATATTTGATTTAATCAATGCATTTAAAACTGCGTTAAAAGAAGTACCTAAAGATATATTTTTTGAAGTAGCTAAAGACGAATTTACAGTTGAAGAGAAAATCCATGATTTGCTACACCTTGTTCTAGAAAAAGGAAAAATGCTGTTAGCTGATTTGTTTACTTCGGCAAGAAGCAAATTAGAAGTAGTGGTTACTTTTTTGGCAATATTAGAGTTGATTAAGATGAAAGAAGTCGCTGCTGTCCAAGAAGAGCTTTTTGGCCAAATCTTAATTACTCGGAGTATTTATTTAGAAAATAAAGAAACAGTATCACAAGAAAGTGATTTATAATCCGGGTGTCAACGTGAAAGCGAAATTGTAAAATATGCCGAAAAGAGTTATTAACCAATTGAAATATTTAAAATAATGAGTGAAGAAAAGGTTATGGATTACTTAAAGGAAAGTGAAGAAGAAAAGGTTATTAATCTTTCTCTGCGCCCGCAGAATATAACAGATTTTATTGGGCAAAAAAAGGTTATTTCTTCTTTAGAAATTTCTGTAGCAGCTGCAAAACAACGAGAAGAACCGCTAGAACATCTTCTTTTATCTGGTCCTCCGGGGTTAGGCAAAACTTCTCTCGCCTATTGTGTAACTCGGGAAATGAATTCTCGGCTTACCGCAACTAGTGGTCCAGCAATTGAGAGGGCCGGAGATTTAGTGGGGATTTTAACTAATCTGGAAGCGGGAGATGTATTGTTTATTGATGAAATTCATCGGCTTTCTAAGGTGATTGAAGAGTTTCTTTATCCAGCAATGGAAACTTTTCAAATAGATTTTGTTATTGATAAAGGCCCTTATGCTAAGAGTGTTAAATTTAATCTTAAACCATTTACGCTTATTGGTGCGACTACTAGGAAGGGTTTGTTGAGCGCTCCTTTACGAGGAAGGTTTGGTATTTTTTTTGATTTTGATTTTTATCTTCCCGAAGAGTTGTCATTAATAGCTAAGCGAAGTGCTAAACTTCTTGACGTGTGTATTGATGAACCCAGTGCTTTAGAGATTGCATCTCGGTCACGTGGTTCGCCACGTCTTTGTAATCGTCTTCTTAAGCGGGTAAGAGATTATGCTCAAGTAAAAGCAAAGGGAAAAATTGAATTAGAAATTACTCACAAAGCACTAGAGCAGATACAAGTTGATTCTCAAGGGCTAGATGACTTAGACAGAAAATATCTTAATGTGATAATTGAACTTTATTCTGGTGGACCAGTAGGAATTGAAGCAATTACTGCTTCTTTGGGCGAGGACAGACAGACACTAGAAGATGTGGTGGAGCCTTATTTGCTCAAGAAGGGATTTATTATCCGCAGCCCTCGCGGAAGAATTGCAGCTAGAAATTCTTATCGTCACTTAAATATTCCCTACAAAGAGCTATCCGAAGAAAAATTATTTTAGAATTATATGCTCAGATATGTATACAACAATTGTTTAAGGGGGAGGTTATTTTAAAAAATGTTTAGGATTGAACAAGAAGGTTTAGATACTGATGCTCGAGTAGGAGTTTTTACAACTAAAGCTGGTAGCTTCGATACTCCTTCCTTTTTTCCTGTGGCTACTCAAGGTGCAGTAAAAGGCTTATCTCCTAAGGAATTGTCTGAAATCGGTATAGATGGTTTATTAGTGAATGCGTATCATCTTTATTTACGTCCGGGAATTAAAGTCATAAAGGAATGTGGAGGACTGCATTCTTTTATGGGGTTTGATAAAACAATTATTACCGATAGTGGTGGCTATCAGATTTTTAGCCTCCAAGGGTTAAGAAAGGTAAGTGACGATGGTGTCCAGTTTCAGTCACATATTGATGGGAAAATGTGTTTTTTAACACCAGAGGATATAATTCAAATTCAAATTGACTTAGGATCAGATATTATTGTTCCACTAGACGAATGCGTTTCGTTTCTTTCCGATTATTGTAAAGTAGAAAAAGCGGTCTACAGGACAATTGACTGGGCGACAAAGAGTAAAGCATACTTCAACGAACACAACGATGGTAAGCAGCTTTTTTTTGGTATAGTCCAGGGAGGAATTTACCAGGACCTAAGAGAGCAATGCTTAAAAGGGCTCATGAAATTAGAGCTTGATGGGCTTTGCGTTGGTGGTTTAAGTGTTGGCGAACCCAGCGATTTAAGGTATAATACTTTCTCGTTTATCCATAAAAATGTGGATAAACGATATTTACGTTATTTTATGGGTTATGGATTACCCGAGGATATTTTGGAAGCGGTAAGTTTGGGGGCAGATCTTTTCGACTGTATTATTCCCACTAGATACGGACGAACAGGAACGGCATTTACTTGGTCTGGGAAAATTATTGTGCGAAATGCACAATATGCAAAAGATAAAAAACCATTAGATGAACAATGTTCTTGCTATACATGTTGCAATTTTTCCCGAGCTTACTTGAGGCATCTTATAAATGCCGGTGAAATGTTGGGAGTACAATTACTTAGCTTCCATAATGTTTTCTGGTATAAAAATTTTATGGCAGAAATTCGTTCAGCTATTAAAAATAACAGATTCAGCAAGTTTAAAGATGGCTGTCTAGATAAATTTCAAATTGAGGTAGACAACAAATAATTTATTAAATTATGATTCTTGATGTTGTTACAATTTTTCCGGAAATGTTTTCACCCGTTCTTAACGAATCTATTCCTAGAATAGCACAGGAAAAAGGGCTAGTTAAGATTAATATTCATAATTTACGTGATCAAGTAATTGATTCGCACAAAAAAGTAGATGATCTTTCTTATGGGGGAGGAGGAATGGTTTTCAAGGCCGAACCTTTGTTTAAGGCTGTAGAAAATATTTTAAACAGAGATGTCTACCCAAAGAAGCAGGAAAACAAAGCAGAAAGAGTTATTTTGTTTAGCCCGAAAGGGAAGACCTTAAAGCAGAAAACAATAAGAGAATTTTTAAATTATGAGAGGTTAGTGCTTATTGCCCCTCGTTACGAAGGAGTAGATAATCGTGTTGTTGATTATCTAGTTGATGAAGAAATTTCGCTGGGTGATTATATTTTAAGTGGTGGAGAGTTAGCAGCGATGGTATTTATTGATGCTTTGATTCGTTTGATTCCTGGGGTTGTTTCTGATAAGCAATCAATTGAAAATGAGAGTTTTGAAAATACTATTCTAGACTTTCCTCATTATACAAGGCCAGCAGAATTTCGTGGTCTTAAGGTGCCGGAAGTATTACTTTCCGGAAACCACAAAGAAATAGATGCTTGGCGCAAAAAACAGGCGCAGGAAATAACAAAAAAAAGAAGGCCGGATTTGATAGAGAAGATAAAGGAAGAAAAGGATAAGGTTTAGGTTGAGGTTAAGAAGAGAAAGTCCATAAAGATTGGACAGCGAACTGTATTCTTTATTGTGTTGCAAAATATGGAGGTGGATAAATGGATAAGCTTTTAATGGTTGAAAAGGAAATGCTGGAATCTCTAAAAAGAGACTATCCTGAATTTTCTTCCGGAGATATTATTAAGGTTTTTTATAAGATCCGGGAAAAAGAAAAAACAAGATTACATCCAGTAGAAGGAATTGTAATCAAGATTCAAGGAGCAATGCACAGGAAGTCGTTCACTTTGCGAAGAATAGCTTACGGCGAAGCTTATGAGGTAACGTTTCCTTATTATTCTCCGAATATTGAAAAGATCAATGTGACGAAAAAAAGCAAAAGGCGTCCGCGACGGAAGAGATTATATTATCTCCGAGGAAGAGTAGGCAAAAAGGCGACTGCGGCGTAAGTTTGTAGAGAGTGTAAATGATTGTTGGGATTGATGAAGCGGGGAGAGGGCCCCTAGCCGGGCCAGTAGTAGCGTGTGCATTAGGACTTAATGGAGGATTTCCATTTAAGGTTAAGGATTCTAAAGCACTTTCTCAAGGAAAGAGGGAAGAAGTATTCATGTGGCTTATGGATAATGCACAATTTTCTGTAGGTGTAGCTTCTGTTCGAGAAATTGATAAACTAAATATTTTAAATGCTACATTTTTAGCTTTTGAACGGGCAATTGACACAGCGATGACGAAATTTCCTTTTTTCAGAAAAGCGGAGTTTATTGTTGATGGTAATATTTTTCGCACAGAGTTAAAAATAAAATATAGGTGCATAAAAAAAGCTGACGAAAAGATAAAAGAGGTAGCTTGTGCATCAATTATTGCTAAAGTTACCAGAGATTATTTTATGAATGCGGCAGATTTTTTATATCCCCGTTGGAAGTTTAAGCAGCATAAGGGCTACCCCACGCTTAATCATTTTTCATTATTAAAAAAATGTAAGATTACGCCGTTGCATCGTAAAAGCTTTAGTCCCTGTTCTATGGATTTTAAATAGTTATCGTTTAGTTAATGAAAGATAACGCTAAAAAAGCATAATTAGGTTGTAATAATTGATGAATAATTACGCTAGTAGTTTTAAAAAGTACTTAAAAGACCTAGGGAAGAAAGAGCCAGCCCCTGGGGGGGGAAGTGCGATAAGCTTATTGTTTTGTTTGGGGACTGCGCTTATTGAAAAAGCGATTAACTATTCAGTTGCCAGTCAGAAAAGTTTAAAAGTGCATTTGGCAACATTGAAAAATACAAGAAATAAGGTATCTGCCTACATTGATCTTGACGGTGAGATTTTTAAGCAGATATTGCAAGAGAAAGGAAAAAAGAAAGAAAGGCTATTGGAAAAAAGTGAAAAAATTGTCTTAGATATCGCTCAGAAGTGTATTGAAGAATATTTACTTGCGAAAAAGATTGAATCTGCCATAAAAAAGAACATAATTAGTGATTTTTGGATCGGATGTGAATTATTAAAAATCACATTAAAAGGGTGTGTTATGAATTTAGAGGCAAATAGTGCTATTTTTGGGAAAAAGAATAAAAAAGTTAATGAATTTAAAAGAGTATTGAAGCAATGGCAGTAATTTTAAACGCTCAAGAACATTATTACTATTTAAAGCAGGAGCTTAAAAAATCTATCAAAAGCTCTTCTGATCTTTGCTTGGCTTCCGTTGCTTTGGGCAGGGATTTTTCTGCCGATGTTTATCGAGCCTCACAAAAGAAGTTGGCTCAAGAATTAGGAGTAGAATATAAACCTGTAGATCTAGATTTAAAAATTTCTTTCTGTGATTTTCAGGCAGAATTACTAAAATTAAACAGCTCCTCAAATATAACGGGAGTTATTCTTAATAAACCATTTCCTTGTGGGTGGCCGGAAGAGAAGGTGTTTTCTTGTCTTTGCGTGGATAAAGATCCCGAAGGTATGCATCCTTTTAATATTGGAAAGTTTTTCATGAACGGATCAGGGTTAATGCCTCCTACGGCAAGAAGTGTTAGGGAGCTACTAGATATTGCTTTAGAAAAAAAACCGGAAAATTATAGAGGAAAAAAAATTACACTTGTTGGCTTTTCTTCAATAATGGCTAAACCGTTATTGTTTTGGTTGGGGAATAAACTTGCCACATTAAGCATTGCTAATATTGCTACTAGTGAAAAAGGAGACTTGCCGGCTTACATTAATAACGCAGACATAGTAATTTCAGCGGTGGGCGAGCCGGAAATAATTAAAGGAGAATGGATAAAAGATGGAGCGGTAGTTATTGACGTGGGAATTAGTCGTAAAAATGGGAAGATAACAGGAGATGTAGAATTTGAAAAAGCGAAAATAAAAGCTTCTTTTATTTCACCGGTCTGTAGTGGGGTTGGAAAATTGACAACGTTTTTTCTTTTTGATAATTTAGTGAAAATATCCAAAGAAAGAAAAACAAAAATTTTATAAATTTTTATGAATGATATTACTATTTTAGGTGCAGGAGAGGCAGGCAGAGCATTGGTTGAAGAAATTAGAAAGAGCAATAACAAATGTGGCATTAAAATTATTGATAAACGTCAATATTGTTTTCCTAGTGATGATTTAGTTTCTCAACCTGGTGGCATAAAAAATAAGATTAATTTACAAAATTGGGCAAAAGAAAAAAAAGTAAAATTTGTAAATGAAGAAGTAGAAAGAGTTAATGTCCGGCTAAAAAAGATTTTTTTTAAAGGGGATACGCAGGCTGATAGCTTTGAAAGTCTTGTTGTCTCATCTGGATTAGTTTCTAAAAAAATGTCGCTTAAAGGCGAGCATCGTGGTGGGTTTTTTTATCTTTCGTCTCTTGAACCGCTTATAATTATTGATCTGCTAAAGCTTTACCGGGAGGTAACGGTTTCAGTTTCTACTTGGCTTGGAGTAAAACTTTGCTTAGCATTAGCGCTTTTGGAAAAAGAAGTAAGGATAGTATTTACCAATTTAGATTTTTTGGGTGAATTCAAAGAACGGGTCATTAATTTGTTAGATGCTAAGGAAAATATTATTTTACATGCTGGGTCTTCCATGGAAGAAGCAGTGGGTGAGTCAACTGTTAAAGCTGTTAAAATATCGCCTCTGAAGGTTTTTTCTTCGCAGTTAGTGTTTGTGGATAGTGGGTTGAGTCCTAATCTAAAATTTTTTGAAGAAGAAGTTGTTGTAAATAATGTTTTTTTTACAAATTGGAATGATGTATATTTATTAGGGGCAGTAGGTAATTTTAGCGCTAATCAAGAAATGTATTTCTTCAAAGGGCTTACAGTAGCAAAAGAACAGGCAACCATTTTTGCAAAGCATATTCTAGGCCAGGAATCTTTCTCCGGGAAAAATGAACCATGGGATTCTAGCGAACGGGAAAAAGCTATTTCTAGCTTTCTAAAAGGATTCGAGCAAGAAGAAAACAATAATGATTTATCTTCAAGTGCTACTGTGGAAGCTTCCGGATGATTATAAGTAGATGACTGTTTTTTTTTAATGTTGATTAAAGTGTTTTATGCTTAGCAAGCATACTCTATAAGGAGGTAAGATAATGGCAGAATGGATTGGAATTGGAAGGCGGGCGCGTAGATGTTACGGTTTTGATGAAATTGCTCTTGCTCCAGGAAGAATTACTGTGAATCCTGAAGAAGTGGAGGTTAATTGGAAATTTGGTGAGAGAAGTTTTCCAGTTCCGATACTTGCAGCGGCAATGGACGGAGTAGTAGGTGTTAAATTTGCCATTGAGATGTCCCGGCTGGGTGGGATGGCAGTTTTGAATTTAGATGGAGTACAGACTCGCTATCTGAACCCGGATGACGTATTAGAAGAGATTGCTAAAGCTTCACCGCAAAAAGCTACTAATTTGATTCAAAAGGTATATACTATGCCGATTAAAGAAAAATTAGTTGCCAAGAGAGTAAGCGAAATTAAAAAAGGTGGTGGATATGCTGCGGTTAGCTGTATTCCTCAAAATGCAGAAAAATTTGCAGTGATAGCTCAAGAAGCAGGGGCTGATTGTTTTGTTGTCCAATCTACAGTTACTACTGCTAAGCATGTTGCTAAAAAATATCAACCTCTGGATTTGCATAAATTTTGTCGAAAAACTAAAATGCCGGTAATCATTGGTAATTGCGTTACGTATGAAGTAACACTAGAGCTTTTTGAAACAGGCTGCGCAGGGATTTTAGTCGGAGTTGGTCCTGGAGCGGCTTGCACAACTAGAGGAGTATTAGGCATTGGTGTTCCTCAAGTTACTTCTACTGTTGATTGCGCGCATGCTCGTGATTTCTTTTATAAAAAAACAGGAAGATATGTGTCAATTATTACGGACGGAGGAATGAGTAGAGGCGGAGATGTTTGTAAAGCATTTGCTTGTGGTGCGGATGCAGTAATGATTGGCTCAGCTTTTGCTCGAGCTAAAGAATCTCCCGGCGGGGGATTTCACTGGGGGATGGCTACTTCTCATGGTAATTTACCGAGGGGAACCAGAATTAACGTGGGAGTAACCGGTAGCCTAGAGCAAATTCTTTTTGGTCCAGCTACAGTTGATGACGGTTCTCAGAATCTCATGGGCGCTCTTACTACGTCTATGGGCTCTTTAGGAGCAAAAACTATCAATGATATGCATTATGTGGAGATTATAATCGCTCCTTCTATCCAGACAGAAGGCAAAGTGTTTCAGGCTACCCAGCGGGTGGGGATGGGTAAGTAGATGAGAAAGGCTAAAGATTAGGTTGAGGTTAAGATTAAGCGGTAAGGATTATGGATTAAGGGGAAATTGAAAAGAGACGCAACGTTCCGAGGCACGATAGATGAAAAGACGAAAGGATGAGAGAAAAGAGGATAAAAGGGAAAGAGTAAGATGAAGAAAGATACAGTATTAATTCTTGATTTTGGCTCACAGTATACACAGCTTATTGCCCGAAGAATCAGGCAGCTAAAAGTGTTTAGTGTCATCGAATCTTGCGAGGTTGCTTTTGAGAAAATAATCAAAATCAAACCTAAAGCAATTATTCTTTCTGGAGGTCCCTATAGTGTCTATGAAAAAAATGCTCCTTCGTTAAACAAAGAAATTTTGTCCTTAGGAATTCCGATTTTAGGTATTTGCTATGGAATGCAAATTTTAGTAAAAACTTTAGGAGGAAAAGTAAAAGAATCAAAAAAAAGGGAATACGGACAGGCGCAAATGTATATTGATGATCACCGGGATTTATTTTTTTCTTTACCGGCTAAGTTTATTTCCTGGATGAGCCATACTGATAAAGTCGTTGATTTACCCAAAGGTTTTAAGGTTCTTTCGCATACACTGAATACTCAATTTGCGTCAATTGCTGACTGTAAAAGAAAGATTTATGGAGTACAATTTCATCCGGAAGTGGTTCATACGGAATCAGGATTGCAGATTATTTCTAATTTCTTATTTAGAATCAGCAATTGTTTTGCGAATTGGCAGCTGGATGATTTTATTTCCGAAGAAGTAAAAAAGATAAAAAAACAAATTGGAAAAAAAACAGTCATTTGTGGCTTAAGCGGAGGGGTTGATTCTTCAGCTTTGGCGGTTTTACTGCACAAAGCTATAGGAAGACAGCTCAAATGCATCTTTGTTAATAATGGTTTATTGAGGAAGAGAGAGGCAGAAAAAGTAGTTAAGATTTTTCAAGGAAACTTTAAAATTAATTTAGATTACGTTAATGCTTCGAAGCTTTTCCTTTCTAGTTTAAAAAATATTAGCGACCCGGAAGAGAAGCGGAAAATAATTGGTCATAATTTTATCAAAGTGTTTGACGAAGAGGCAAAAAAAGTTAAGAATGCTAAGTTTCTTGCCCAAGGAACTCTTTATCCTGATGTTATCGAGTCAGTTCCTTTTTTTGGTGGGCCAACGCATCGAATTAAATCTCATCACAACGTCGGAGGCCTTCCGGAAAAAATGAAATTAACGTTAATCGAACCGTACAGGCAGCTTTTTAAAGATGAAGTTCGAGAAATAGCTAGCATTTTAGGTCTTCCAGAAAGCATAATCAACCGTCATCCTTTTCCTGGTCCTGGTTTGGGGGTAAGAATTATTGGCGAGATAACTATTGGCAGATTAAAGATTTTAAGAGAGGCAGATTTTATTTTAGATAAAGTCATAAAAAAATATGGTCTGTATAATGATATTTGGCAGGTGTTTTGTGTCTTGTTACCGTTAAAAACAGTGGGAGTTATGGGAGATAAGCGAACTTATGAACATGTAATAGCAATACGTGCGGTTACTAGCTTGGACGGGATGACTGCTGACTGGGCAAAGATACCTTATGATATCTTGAATGATATTTCCAGTTCAATTATCAACAAGGTAAGAGGGGTTAACAGGGTCGTTCTTGATATAAGTTCAAAACCACCGGCAACTATTGAATGGGAATAGTATAAGTTTAAGTAAGTTAAAGCATTTTCTAAATTGTTTCCCCACTTTTTTAAACTTTTGTTTTTTGTAAGTATTAAGCATTTTATAGTATTCTATCAACTTATTATTTATCCTTAAGGTTTAAAATTTAAAACTAAATAAATTATGGTGCATTCTGATTTTGTCCACTTGCACGTTCATACCCAGTATAGCCTTTTAGACGGGGCTTGTCTTTTGGAAAGACTGGTCGATAAAGCGGTTGCTTGTAAAATGCCGGCTCTTGCCATTACTGATCATGGTAATTTATTTGGAGCAATAAAATTCTACACGCTTTGCTTAAAAAAGGGGATTAAACCGATAATTGGCTGCGAAGTGTATGTAGCGAAGAATTCACGTTTTGACAAAGAGCATCGGTCAAGCTCGGATAACAATTATCATCTTATTCTTTTAGTTAAAAATAATCAAGGGTATGCTAATCTTATACGATTAGTGAGCTTAGCGAATATGGAGGGATTTTATTATAAGCCAAGGGTGGATAAGGAAATTCTTTCTGCCTATAGCGAAGGTCTTATAGCATTAAGTGCGTGTCTTAAAGGTGAAATTCCAGCCAGTATTTTGAATAATGATTTAAAACAGGCCTATAAGTTGTCTGATGAATATTTAAATATTTTTGGTAAAGGTAATTTTTATCTGGAAATCATGGAAAATGGGTTAACAGAACAGAAAAAGATAAATAAAAACCTTCTTAAAATATCTCGGGATTTAGACATTCCTCTTGTGGCAACTAACGATATCCACTATTTAGAAAAAAATGAAGCATTTGCTCACGAAGCACTTTTGGCAATACAGACTCAAACTACTCTTTCGGATCCGAATCGGTTTAGATTCAGTAGTGATACTTTTTATTTTCGGACTCCTCAGGAAATGAAAGAAACATTTAAAGATACCCCCCAAGCCTTAAAGAGCACTTTAGAGATTATGCAGAAGTGTAATCTTACGCTTGACTTTTCAAAGATGCATCTTCCTAATTTTCCTTTACCTTTAGGGGAAACAGACAAGGACCACCTGAAACAATTGTGTTACAAAAATCTAGAAAAAAGATATCCTAAAGGCGATTCTAAAGTTAAAGATAGGCTAGAATATGAGTTGGGAGTTATCAGCAAGACCGGATTTTCCAGTTATTTCATAATAGTTTGGGATTTAATAAAGTTTGCCAAGGAAAATCATATTCCAGTCGGCCCAGGTAGAGGGTCGGCAGCAGGAAGCATTGTGAGCTATATATTAGGAATTACTGATGTTGATCCTTTAAGTTTTGAGCTTCTATTTGAAAGATTCTTGAATCCTGAACGGATTTCTATGCCGGATATTGATATTGATTTTTGCTATGAAAAAAGAGCAGAAGTTTTAGAGTATGTTTCAAATAAGTATGGTAGGAGTAATGTTGCCCAAATTATTACTTTCGGAACCATGTTGGCTAGAGCTGCAATTAGAGATGTGGGTAGAGTTATGGGTATAAGCTATTCTGAGGTGGATAAAATAGCCAAAATGATTCCTGCTGCCGCAGGGCAGCAAATTAATCTCAGAAAGGCTTTGTCGATAAGCTCGGAACTTGCCGGCTTGTATGATTCCGACACAAAAGTAAAACGATTAATAGATGTTGCGATGCAGCTAGAAGGGCTTTCCCGTCATGCTTCCACACATGCTGCCGGTGTGGTTATCTCCGATAAGCCATTAATTGAAAGGGTTCCGTTGATAAAGGGTTCGGAAGGGGAAATGATTACTGGATTTGATATGAGTTCTTTAGAGAAAACAGGCTTGTTAAAAATGGATTTTTTAGGATTGAAAACTCTTACGGTTATCGATGAGACAAGTAAAATTATAAAACGGACTCAAGGCATAGATGTTGATATTAGTAAAATTTCTTTAATGAACAAAAAGACATTTTCTTTACTGGCCAAGGGAGATACAGTTGGTGTTTTTCAATTGGAAAGTAGAGGGATGAGGGATATTCTAAAGAAAATAAAACCTACTGTCTTTGAAGATTTAATTGCGGTTCTAGCGCTTTATCGTCCGGGGCCGTTAGGAAGTGGAATGGTGGATGACTTTATTAGCCGGAAACAGGGAAAGAAAAATATTACGTATATTCACCCTATGTTAGAACCGCTGTTAAAAAAGACATACGGGATTATTCTTTATCAAGAACAAATTATGCAGATAGTCTCTCAGCTAGCGGGCTTTGATATGTCGAGGGCTGATCTTTTGCGTAAGGCGATTGGTAAAAAAATACCAGAGATCATGGATCAACAAAGAAGCTTGTTCTTAAAAGGATGCCAGAAGAATACTATACCAGTTAATTTAGCCAATCAGATATTTGATTTAATAGATTACTTTTCTGGCTATGGATTCAACAAATCCCACTCAACCGCCTATGCTTTAATTTCTTATCGTACTGCCTATCTAAAGGCTAATTTTCCAATTGAATTTATGGCAGCGCTACTTACTAGTGAACGTAATAATACTGATAAAGTAGTCGAGTATGTTGCGGAAGCTGAGCGGATGAATATAAAAGTTTCACCGCCGGATATTAACAGTAGTTTTACTAATTTTACAGTAACAGACAAAGAGAATATACGGTTTGGGTTAATGGCTATTAAAAATGTGGGTAAAGTGGCCTTAGATAATATAATTCGAATAAGAAAAGAGAGAGAATTTAAGGATATATTTGATTTTTGTGAACGAGTTGATTCGCGAGTAGCCAATAAAAAAGTTATAGAAAGTCTTATTAAGTCAGGAGCCATGGATGGATTTAACTTAAAAAGAGCTCAAATGGCACTAATGCTAGATAATTTGTTAAATAAGCCGACAGCAAAAATCGATCCTAGTCAGTTAACGCTTTTTGCCACAAAAAAGCCGTCTGTTAATGTTCCGGATGTTGAGGAGTGGCCGCTTTTGCAAATATTAAATTTTGAAAAATCATTACTGGGTATATATCTAACCGGGCATCCGTTGTCATCGTATTCTAAAGTAGTTAATTGCCTTAAAAGAAAAAGGATAGGAAATCTACCCAGGCTGCAGACAACAGAAGAAGTTTTAATCTGTGGGATAATTGAGAAGGTAAAGAACATTACGACTAGGCGTAAAGGTGAGCAGATGGCGATCTTGAAAATCGAAGATGAAACCGGAGGCTTGGAAGTAGTTATTTTTCCTCGCCTTTTTGAAGAGGTGTCTAGCTTATTAAAAGAAGCAGCGGTAATAATTTTAAAAGGAAAATTAGAATCAAAGGATAAAGTTTCTAAAATATTAGCTTCTGCAGTTATACCAGTAGAGCAAATTATTGATCATATTAAAAAAGTGGACATTGCTATTAATGATAAAGATGTTCCGCTGAAAGAGTTAAAAAACATTCTCTCTGAGCATCGAGGGTCAACACCGGTATTTTTTTCTGTACAGGATCAAAAGCTGGGTAGTTTGAAGATAAAAACAGATAACAGGTTTTCTATATCGCTGGATAGCAATGCTTTGGAAAGATTAATTTCTGCAGTAGGCGAGAAAAACTTGTCCTTGACACTTTAATTTGCCAATGATACACTAATTTTATGCGAAAGCGGGATATTGTTTTAAAAATTTGTGAGGATACGAAGGCAAAGCAAATAGTTGTTAAAGACGTAGTGCAGAAGACTTTCGATATTATTTCTGGTGCTCTAAAGGATGGTAAAAGGGTTGAATTAAGGAATTTTGGAGTATTTCAAGTGAAAAAGCGAAAAAAAAGGATTGGCCGAAATCCTAAAACTGGCGAAGTGGTTCCCATACCTGAAAGATCTATAGTTGTTTTCAAGCCTGGCTTGGAAATGAAAAAAAATATAAAGTAGCTGTGTTTTCCTAGGATGTATCCTCTTATTTTCCTCCCGAAATATATCATTCCCAAAAATAGGAGCTTTAAGTAAGTGAAAAAGAAATATAAAAATGTTCGCGGAACATCAGATTTTTCTTCAGAACAATGCCAATCGCTAGAGGCAATATTTGTTCAGGCAAGAGAAATATTTAAAATATTTGCGTATGAAGAAATCAATCTTCCTATTTTAGAAGAAAAAGGATTGTTCGTTCGTGGATTAGGCGAAGTTACGGATATTGCTGAACGCCAGATATTTAAAGTTGAAGGTAAAGATATTGTCTTGCGTCCTGAAGGAACTGCAGGTGTAGTCAGATATTATTTACAACATTCCTTAGGCAAACAAAGTGATTTCCATAAATTTTTTTATATTGGTCCGATGTTTAGAGGTGAACGGCCGCAGAAAGGAAGATTTCGTCAGTTTCATCATGTTGGTGCTGAAGCAATCGGCTCTGATAGTGTTTATCTTGATACGGAAATGATTATTTTATGTTTGAAGTTATTAAAAAGCTTGGGTGTAAAAAATATTAATTTAAAAATCAACACTTTAGGGTGCATTTCCGATAAGCAAAGATTCTCTGAATACTTAAAGAACAGCCTTAATAAAAATGTAGACATCCTTTGCGGTGATTGTTGTCGAAGAATTAACACTAACCCCTTACGTGTTCTCGATTGCAAAAAAAATAGTTGCAAAGATATAGTAGGTTCTCTAGATTTAGGCCAGAGTCATTTGTGTAGTAATTGCCTGAAGAGATTCAAAGCTCTACTTGCTAACTTAGATAATTTGGGTATACAGTACAATTATTCTCCTTTTTTAGTTCGAGGACTTGATTATTACACAAATATGGTTTTTGAGTGTATATCTGACCAATTGGGGTCTCAGGACGCAATAGCTGCTGGGGGTAGATACAATGGATTAGTGGAATCTTTAGGGGGAGAAAATGTTCCTGCCGTGGGATTTGCCTTGGGTGTTGAGAGAGTGCTAATTGCTGCAGAGAAATTTTTCCTCAAACGGCAAGTGAGTGTATTTATTGCTATAGCTGATGAATTTTCGTGTGATACAGCATTTGATATTATGGATAAGATTAGGAATAACAAAATATCTTGCGATTGTGATTATCGTAATAAATCATTAAAAGGGCAACTAAGGATTGCTCAAAAAAAAGAAATTCCCTGGGTGATTATTGTGGGAAAAGAAGAATTAGCTACTGGATGTGTAGTGCTAAAAAATATGAGTAACTCAACCCAGGAAAAGATTAGGCTGGACAACTTAGAAATAAATATAAAAAGTAAGGTGGTGGAGCAATGTTGAGGACGAATACTTGCGGTGAATTAAGTAAAAACGATATTGATATAACGGTTAGTTTGTGTGGTTGGGTTGCTGCCCGGAGAGATCACGGAAAGATAATCTTTATCGATATTCGGGATAGATACGGGATTACCCAGGTTGTTTTTCTTCCTAAACCGGAAGTCACTGTGTACGAATTAGCAAAACAGCTACGTAATGAAGATGTAATATGTGTTAAAGGAAAAGTTTGTCCACGCCCGGAAAAAACGGAAAATCATAAGATAACAACAGGGTTGATAGAAGTTTGCGCTCAGAATTTGGATATTTTAAGCCAAGCAGAAGATCTACCGTTTAGTATTGAAGAGGATTCTGAAATAACAGAAGAAGTAAGATTAGCTCATCGCTATCTTGACTTAAGAAGGAAAAGCGTTTTAAAGAAAATAATATTAAGAGATAGTCTGAACCAAGGCTTGAGAAAATTTTTAAGTAAACAAGGATTTCTAGAGATAGAAACTCCTTTTCTTACTAAATCAACGCCGGAAGGAGCGAGAGATTATCTTGTGCCTTCCCGTCTGAATAGAGGAAAATTCTACGCTTTGCCTCAATCTCCTCAATTATTTAAGCAAATATTAATGGTTGCAGGAGTAGATAAATATTGCCAAATTGTAAGATGTTTTCGAGATGAAGATTTAAGGCGAGATCGACAGCCGGAATTTACTCAGTTAGATTTAGAAATGTCTTTTATTGAAGAAGAGGATATTTTTTCCTTAACTGAGAAAATGATTGCTGAAGTTTTTTCCGAAGTACTAAAGGTCGAGATAAAAACACCTTTTTTGAGGATTTCGCATAAAGACGCTCTCGACAAACATAAAATAGATAAACCAGATATTGGAGAAGGAGATTATCGATTCTTATGGGTTACTGATTTTCCGTTATTTGAATACAATCAAGAAGAAAAGCGTTGGCAATCTTCGCATCATCCATTTACAGCGCCTAGCCAGGGAGATTTGAATTTATTGGATTGTGATCCGGCTAAAATAAAGTCACGCTCGTACGATCTTATTTTGAATGGCGCGGAGTTGGCTAGTGGGTCAATCAGAATCCATTCTGCAGAAATTCAAAAAAGGATTTTTGATATTCTGGGAATTTCTAAAGAAGAAGCGGAAAATAAATTTGGATTTTTATTGAAATCTTTTAAATATGGGGTTCCACCACACGGAGGTATTGCGTTTGGGTTAGATAGGTTGTATGCTATTATAAGTGGCTCAGAGAGTATCAGAGATGTGATTGCTTTTCCTAAGACTCAGAAAGGTATTTGTCCTTTAAGCGGTGCCCCTTCTGAGATAGGAGAAGATAAGTTAGAAGAACTGGGGATAGATTTAAAAGTGGAAGCAGAATGAGTAATTCTTGAGAGGAAGTAGGAGGTTAAAATTATGAAGTTTGTATGGTTTTTGACAGTTTCTCTTTTTTTAACCGGATGTGTAGCTGTCAGAAGCTATACTATCAGAACGCCAAGAACAGACCTGGATATTCAAGGAAATCAGGGATATCTCGCAGGAACACCTAAGGGTGAACCAGCAAAAAATAGATTGGGAGATACTCGGCAAATATCGGTGGTAGAAGTTGAGTTTATTGAATCAAAAAACAAAAAGAAAGTTGCTAAAAAAGAAAAGAAAACAGATGCCAAAGCAAAAGAAAAATTTTCTTCAGAAGAAGAATTTATAGAATGGGAAGAACAAGAAGAGCTGATGGATGAATTTGTAGAAGACATAAATGTGTTTGATGGTGAAATAGACAGTGAAGAGGCCAATGAAGAAGATCCCGAAGAAGGTGTCCTTTCTGGTGGTGGTGAGAAAGACTATGTTGTTGGAAAAAATGATACTTTGCAGAAGATTTCTGATAAATTTTACGGAACAACTCGTAAGTGGAAAAAAATTTACGATGCAAATAGCAAAATTATGAAGAGCCCGGATAAGGTTTACCCAGGAATGAAATTAAAAATTCCTGAATAGAGTACAGGTTTAATTACAGTATTTATTTGTGGCGTTATCTGGTATTTGATTCAAAGGATAAGAGAAGTTTATGAAAATTTTTTTGGCCAAAAAAGAAATAAATCTTGGTAATCTAATCGTTGGGCTGGTGTTTTTTATTGTTGCTGGGGTTGTATTTTTTATTTACTCCATTAATTTTGCTTTATTGTTGCTTTTTTTTGTCTTATTTATTTACGCTAGATTTTTAAGAAAATTAGAGAATATTCCTTCTTATCTAGATCTATCCATATTGGGGGCGTTAGTTGTGTTAATCCCTCTTTTGGGTGCCACCATGTTTAAGATTCCGGGGTACGGAATTCCGACAATTGGTTTTGTTATATTGGTTACTCTTCTATTTGATGACTTAGAACTTGCTTTGCTTTTCTCTCTTCTTATTTCTTTTTTAAGTGCTAGCATTTATGGGAATAGCTTGCATATAGGAATCGGTTTATTTATTGCCTCCTTAACCGCCTCGATGCTTGTTTATCGGGCGAGGCGTAGGTTTAAGGTGATTAGTGCTGGCTTTATTGCTGGTGTAGTACTATTTATTGTTGCGTTTATGATGGAGAAAGACCAAGGATTTATTTTGCTTCCGATTTTGGATTTAAAGCTATTAAGGATTTGTTTATTAAATGGTGTCATTTCCTCAATTGTGGTGTTAGGGATTTTGCCGGTGTTTGAATATATATTTAAAGTAGTAACAAACATATCTCTTTTAGAGCTTTCCGATTTTAACCACCCGTTATTACGTAAGCTAATTCTGGAGGCCCCGGGCACATATCAGCATTCATTGGTGGTGGCAAATTTAAGCGAAGCGGCTGCAGAAGCTATCGGAGCTAATTCTCTTCTGGCTAGAGTTGGAGCATATTATCATGATGTAGGAAAGTTGGTTAAACCGGAGTATTTTGTAGAGAATCTAGTCAATTATAAAGATATGCATAAAAAGCTAAAACCTTCAATGAGTAAATTGATTATTTTTAATCATGTAAAAGAGGGTATAGAATTAGCGGAAAAATATAGGCTTAACCCTAGGATTATTGATTTTATTTCTCAGCATCATGGACGAACATTGGTTTATTATTTTTATCAACGAGCCAAAGAGCTTGAGCCTGAAGGAATGCACGAGGAAGAATATCGTTATCCGGGACCAAGACCGCAGAACAAGGAAACAGCAATAGTTTCTTTAGCTGATACTGTTGAGGCGTTGTCTCGAACGCTTGAAGATCCGGCTCCTGCCCGCATAGAGGAAATGGTACGGGATGTAGTTAAAAAAAGATTTAGGGATGCAGAGCTAGATGAAAGCAGCATAACTCTAAAGGATTTAGAAAAAATTACTAAAAGTTTTTCCCGTAGCCTAAATGCTATTTTTCATACCCGCATTAGTTACCCTAAGGATGAACCTCACAGTAAACAGGGTTCTAAAAGCAGTAAAAAGAATAATTAGACTATTTGTCTGTAGGAAAAGATTTTTAGCTATATCGATGTTAGTAGAGATAACAAATTCTCAAAAATTAAAGAAAATAAACCTTCCGAAATTAGAAAATTATTTAAATAGAATAGGTAATATTTTGGATATTTCTTCGCAAAAGATATCATTGTTTTTTTGTGACCGAAATACAATAAAAAAAATAAATAAAAGATTTTTTGGAAAATCTCAATCAACAGATGTGATTTCTTTTCCGCTGAAAGATGATTTTGATGTTAATTATTTAGGTGAGATAGTGGTGTCTGTTGAGGAAGCAGTCAAAACTTGTAATCAGTTTGGATTAAGCTGGCAAAAGGAATTGTTATTGTATGTAATCCATGGCATCTTACATCTCTTAGGGTATGACGACAGAACCGCTAAGAAACGAATGAAGATGGAAAAAAAACAGCAGGAGGTTCTGGAGAAATTGTTTTAAGTGAGGAAATCTATTAATTTGTAAATTATGATTGAAAAAGATAAAGGCTTTGTTTTGAGGCGCTATAATTTTAGAGATACAAGTTTAATTGTTAATTTGTATACAGAAAAATTTGGGAAAATTGCAGGAATATTGAAGGGTTTTTATACTCAAAAAAAGGAATTTTCTTCTCCTCTGGACAGTTTTAGTCTAAATGAGTTTGTATTTTATCCGAAAAAAAGCGAAATTTGGCTTATATCGTACGTTGATTTAATATCCGAGTACTCATTCTTGCGCAAAAGTTTTTCTAAAGCTAAAATAGCTTCAATTATGCTTAATATTGTGGATAAAACTATGCAACCCTGGGATAGAAATTGCTTTATATTTAGTCTTTTGGGTAAAAGCTTAAGCTTGTTGAGTAATGAAAAGGAAAATAAGATATTGTGTATTTTTTTAATAAAATTTTTGACTTTTTCCGGGTTTAAACCAGAGCTTAATCATTGCATTGGCTGTAATAGCGTATTGGGCAGGGAAATTTTTTTCAGTGTCTCTAAAGGAGGTTTAGTTTGTGAAAAATGCTATCCTAGTCTTGATGATGCTCAAGGAGTAAGCAACGAAACATCGCGTTCGCTGGCATATATCCAAAACACAGATTTCTCTTTAGTGCTAAGATTGAATTTTAGTTTGCGCTGTGAAAAAGAAATTTTCAATATTTTAGGAAGATTCTTATCATACCATTTTGAATTTTTTGATTTACTTAATTTGCCGGATACTGCTTTGGTAAGTTAGCTTAACCGTGACAATGGGAGAGAAATAGTGTTTTTTTGTTTCGGTATCTTTAATCTAATGATAGTATACAATGAGGAGACCAAATATGATTTATGAGGATCGCGAAGTCATCTCTATAGAGGAAAAGGCCAAGAATACTTTAGGGGATACATTTACGGTTGATGATATTGACCCGACGATACTTAAAAGTTTAAACTATAAATATCCAAAACAGTTGATTGCCGTTAAGTTAACTAGTCGAGAGTTTACTTGCTTATGTCCTTTTTCCGGATTGCCTGATTTTGCCTGTTTGTCTATAAACTACGTTCCAAATTGTAAGCTTGTTGAGCTTAAAGCGTTAAAGTATTATCTTTATTCTTTTCGTAATGTAAAAGTGTATAATGAGCATGCAGTAAATAAAATTTTAGAAGATTTAATTAAGATATTAAAACCACGCGAAATTACCCTAGAAGGAGAGTTTACTTCAAGGGGGGGTATTGAGAATAAGGTAACTGCCGTATATCGGGAGAAGAGAAAGGCCAAGAGAGGGTAAAGCAGTAAAGACAGATGATGAAAGACGGACGATAGATGATGGAAGAGGGACGAAGGATGAGGCTAAGAAGAGAAAAATTAAGCCAAACCGAAATGTTTTTGGTTTCTATTTCTTATCACATAATCCATAATCCTTAGTAATCCCTAAGCACAATAAAGATTAACCATTTAACTATTTCCCGCCGAAGGCGGATCCGCCTTCGGCGGGAAATAATAACGGGGGGAGTATGAAAGAAAAACGGGTATTAATTTTAAGTTTTGTGTTTAGCATGTTAATAATTTGGATTATTCCGGTGCTTGCCCAAACAACCATCCCTGAAGAAAGAATTACAATTATCACTTATTATCCGGCTCCTTATGGGGTGTATAATGAATTGCGGGCAAGAAGGGTAGCTATTGGAGACAATTATATTGATAGTCCTAATCTTTTTGGATGGGATGTCGGAGCTTCAAGCATAACACCGGATATTCGTTTGCAGGTCTCTGCTCTTAACAGGTATGTTTCTTTAGGCGGATATAGTAATCCTATGAATTCTGACACTGGAGTTGGGCTACATATTGGCAATACACAAAGTATTAGTACCGCTAGTACAGGTGGGGGTGTTTGGTGGCAGAGTTCTATTAATGGCGGGGGTGAGGCTGGAATGGCTGTAGCAAGTACGGGCCCTTTATATTTAGAAGGAGACAGCAAGCCGATTTGCATGCAAAACTGGGGTAGTGACGGTATTGAGCTTGGAAATGTAGGCATTGGGACGACTGATCCCAGGCAATTGTTATCTGTGGAAAGTAATAAACCTTATTCTCAAAATATTGCATCTTTTTTTGCACCTCAATTACCTAGTGGTGGTTTTGTTGGTTTAGCGGTAGGTAAAGTTTTTTCTGAGTCGGTGTCTATTAACTATTCTGATTATTTAGACGGTTTAATTTGCATTGGCCATAGCGCCGACGATGTAAATAACGGAGAGGGTATATCAATTATAAAAGGTGGTAATGTGGGAATCGGGACTATTAACCCGCTGCAAAAATTACATATTAAAAGCGATAAAGATACAGGCATATTTATTGATTCTGTGGGTGGCGAAAATTCTGGGGTGTTGTTTTCCCGTTCAGGTTCTTATATTGGTGCTATCTTTGCAGCTGCTGCTAGTGGTGGTAAAGGTTTAGTAATGAAGACAGCCGCCGCCGAGCCTATTCGGTTCCAAACATCTCACAAGGATAGGGTATGGATTTCTAAAGAGGGTAATGTAGGTATTGGAATATCTAATCCTGAGAAAGAATTAGATATTAAGGGTGACATTCGATTAGACGGCACTCTTTTTTGTTCCACAATTAAGGGAGATATTGCTGAAAATATAAAATGTGAGGAATGTGAGCCAGGAGATGTCGTGGTGGTAGGCGGAAATGATGATAATGAATTTAAAAAAAATAGTGAACCTTATTCAGCAGTAGTTGCCGGAGTTATCTCAGAAAAACCATCTTTACTTTTAGGTGAACAGGAAGGTGAGGATCTTAAACCGTTAGCTTTAGATGGAATAGTAGATTGCAAAATAGTTCCCCCGGTTAAAAAAGGAGATATTTTGGTTACTTCTTCTAAATTAGGTTATGCAATGCGGGGAGATGTTAATAAAATTACAATATTTACTCAAGTTGTGGGGATTGCCTTAGAAGATTCAGAAGAAGGCAAAGAAAAAGTTGAAATTTTAATAAAATAATTTTTTATAATGAGATGTATCTTCAATTAAGGAGATATACGAGAAAAAGGAGAACAGATGAAAAACGGAAAAATTATTTTTATTACAATTGCGCTAATGTTGTTTTTTGTCTCGGCGATGTATGCTTGTGATACTCGTACTAAACAGTGTAATGCTGGGGAGAATGGGAAATGTGTCGGTAATGTTTACTATGCAGATACGGGGGTAGATACTAGCTGCACAGATACCCCTTATGATTGTAATCCTTATGATTGTAATCCTTATGATTGTGATCCTTATGATTGTGATTGTGATGCTAAAGGTGAAAATTGCCAGACTTGCTACCAGACTTGCTACCAGACTTGTTATCAGACTTGTTGCTCTACATGCACACCTGCAGGTTGTCCTCAATCTGGACAAAGCGCAGATAATGATAAAGACGGCTATGTTGACCAATGTAATGATTGTGATGGTGATAATCCATTGGTGAACCCAGGAAGTAGTAATTCTTATTGTGATTGCAATTCTTCTACCCCATCTAAACACCCTTCAACTTCCGGTATTAGCGAGTTAACAGCTTGCCGTGTGGATGCAGCAGGATTACACTTTGAAGAAGGGTGTCTTTGTTTGGATAAAAAAGATAATGATTGTGATGGGTTAGCTGATTTTGCTGATCCTGACTGTCCGGACATAGGTAAAGATATGATAATTGATACAGATGTAGTTTTGGATCACAGCAAGAATATTAGGCCTAATGGATTATATATAACTTCCACGGGAAAGCTTACTATTAGTAATGCGGTAGTATTGACTGTGGGCAAAACCAGAGGTGTTCATGTGGCGGATTCTCGACAGATAATATTAAAAAAATGCGCAGAAATAAGACTTGAATAATATGGGATATTTTATGTATGTGAAAAAAATTAAAAGAATAGGCGCGTTATTTTGTGTTTTATTCTTTTTGTCTTCTTGCTCGATTCCAGTGCATAAAAATACTTTCGTTGTTTCTGGCACATATTTAGAAGTTATTTCTTCTGATAAACCAGCCGCCGGTATTGTGTATAAAGAGTTTCAGCGATTGAATAAGATTTTTAATCTTTACGATCCGGATTCGGAAATTTCTCGATTAAATAACACTTATAATATTCCGATGAAAGTCTCTGATGAGATGATTGAAATTTTAGGCTTGTCCAGACAGTTAACCAGCTTAACTGGCGGTGCGTTTGATGTAAGCTATGGTGTGCTTTATGATTTTTGGAAAAAATTAATTAAAGAAGGAGTTCAGCAATTTCCGGATAAGCAAAAAATTAATAAGTTAGCTGAGAAATGTGGTATGGACTATCTTAAAATAGATAAAAAGAATAAAACAGTACTCATTAGCAAGCAAGGGCTCAAGGTTGATTTAAACGCGATAGCCAAAGGGTATATGGTAGATAAAGCAGTTTTGAAATTAAAAGAGCAGGGTGTCGAGAACGCAATGATTAACGCCGGAGGAGATATCTATTGCCTAGGGACTAACAGAGGGAAAACATGGAATATCGGCGTTAGAGATCCACAAAAATTATCAGGAATAATTGAAAATCAGCAGCTACTGAATGAGTCAGTGTCTACTTCGGGAAATTATGAACAATTTTTTGATTATCAGGATAAACGTTATTCCCATTTGATTAATCCTCTCACTGGGTACCCTGTAGATAATAGTCTTTTGAGTGTGAGTGTAATTAGCAAAAATTGTACTACTACCGATAGTCTAGCTACTGCTTTTTCGGTTATGGGCCTGGAAGGAATTAGAAAATTTCTGGCCAAGAATATTTCTACGATGAGGGTTTTTGCTGTTTGTAATGAGGGGCAAGGTGAACGGGTATATGTATTTGAGTAAGAAAGTTTATTCTGAGACTTAGTTTGCAAGGTGCAACGAGTAGTCTTAGGAAAATTAGTAGTTGATAATTCATGCGGAAAAAAGATAAAGCTAGATGTATGATGCGGAGGATATGTCTATACCGGCAATGAAGACGCAAAAACAATTTTTTCGAGAACGGCAAAATCCCCAGCGTGAATTTTGCCTCGCGTTTCGGCCAAAAAATCGCTGTTTATTTAGTGCAGGGGCGATACCGTGCTTTTTGACCTCAAAGCGTCCCTCAAAAACTGTTTTTTGCGCCATTGATTATAAACAGATTATTCGAACTTTGAATTTTTCCTTTAACCTTTATCCTTTATCCTTGATTGTGTTTTTGCAGGGAGGCTACGATGGATAAAGTAACAGTTAAAGATATTATCAGAAAGAAAGGTAAGGAAAAAATTGTAGTGCTTACCTGTTATGATTATTCTTTTGCTAAAATTTTGGATAGAACAAACTTAGATATAATTTTGGTAGGTGATTCTTTGGCTAATGTAGTTTTAGGTTTAAAAGAAACCCGGAAAGTTTCATTAAAAGAAATGATAAATCACACGCAAGCGGTAGCTAAAGTAATAAACAGAGCGCTAGTTGTAGCCGATATGCCGTATGTTGCCTATCAAAGAAATCCAAAAAAGTGTGTTGAACAGGCGCGTAAATTTATTTCTGCTGGAGCACAGGCAGTAAAAATTGAGTGGTTTGATAAATGTCTTTATGTTGTTAAATGTTTAGTTCGGGAAAAAATACCGGTAATGGGGCATATCGGATTAACTCCTCAGAGCGCTCACATTCTCGGTGGGTATAAAGTGCAGGGCAGAGATGATGATTCGGCGTCTAACCTATTAAGCCAAGCAAAAAAATTGCAGGATTTGGGTATATTTAGCCTTATCTTAGAATGTATTCCTCTTTCTTTATCTGCGAGGATAACTAAAGAGCTAAAAATTCCAACTATTGGCATTGGTGCGGGAAAACATTGTGACGGGCAAGTGTTAGTATTGTATGATTTTTTAGGCCTTTCCGGGAAAAAGTTAAAATTTGCCAGATCTTACCTTGATTTGTCTTTAGAAATAGAAAAGGCTGTTAAAAAATTTATAAGAAACACTCAAAATCAGAGCTTTCCTTCATCTAAAGAGAGTTTTTGTTAAGTAGTGTTAAAAATTAAATAATTTTTATTTATTTTTTATGTTGGGTATGTATAATAAGCTATATGAGAAAAGAGGGAAAAATAATGAGTAAAAGATTAAGCCTTTGTTTAGCATTAATGTTTTTATCTTTCTTGATACTTCCTGTTTTTTCTTTTGCCGCATCAAGTGTTCCTGAAGAAAGAATTACAATTATTACCTATTATCCTGCGCCTTATGGGATTTACAATGAATTGCGATCAAGAAGAATGGCAATTGGCGATGAATATGTTGAGACGCCTATGCCTCAATGGGGAACGGATATTCCAGATGGTTCTGGGAGCACAGCTGATATTCGCTTGCAGATAGCAATGGGCAATGGGTATCTATCTTTTGGCGACTTACAGCAAACTGGTAGTAATTGTTATGGTTTTGTTGTTAGCGATGCAATGGACATAGATGCCGGAAGCCAGTTAGCCGGGTTTTGGGTTGCTGATACAGGTACTGTGCCTTATGATCTACAGATTACTAATTTTATTGGTGGCGGGATTATTTTAAATACGAAAGAGGATTCTGCAACAGGTAGACCATATCCAATTTGTATGCAAACATACACAGATTCAGGAGCCTTACCAGCTGGCAATGTAGGTATTGGAACAGTTGATCCTAAAGGAACGCTGCAGATAATCGAAAATTCAAACGATATTGATGTAACTATTAGCACTGGATTGTTTGATGTTCCTTCTCCTTTTGGAAGTGATTATCCGGTAGGTATGGGCGTGAAAATTAATGAGTTTAAGATAAAAAAAGATGGTGGAGTGTCGGGTATTGTTGCCTACACAAATACCGCAACAGATAAAATTACCCGGGGAGCTTTAGCAGTTGGAGGTTTCACAGGAAGTGAACATGCTCTTGGTCTTTTTGGGGTGGTCAACGACATTAAAGGTAATGCTGGACTTGCAACCCATATGGAATCAACGACAATCATAGGCTCATCGATACCTAATACTGTCGCCATGTTAAGTTATAAAGATTATACGGATAATTATTGGGCTGGTTATTTTAAAGGAAACATTTATCTCGATGGAAAGGCACGTTATACTCCCAAAGCAGAATCAGACGTTAATCCTGGTGATGCCGGCGATCTTTATTATGACATTGATTCTGATAGATTTCGGTATCACGATGGAACGAGCTGGAATGATTTTGGAGGGGATAAATCATGGACTCCCATAGGAAAAAAATTGTTAGGAGTTCTTCCGATACTTACCGCTAGTTCTTCTTTTGTCAAGAGTTTCAGCTCTTATGTTCCGGCCAATGCTAAGGAGGTATTGTTTTATGCATACACCTCAATTGGCGGAACTTTGGGTAGTGGCAATGTGACTTTAAAGATTTACACCAAAGAGGGATCAAAAAAATATGCAAATTATATGTTTTATAAGCTATACGACAATAGTGCGTGGGTAACAAATTCGGACCATTTCTGGTTACCGGTTACCACAGGAAAAAAGGTGTATGTTGAACGGACAGGAAATTCAACTACAAAAAATGCTTTTGGATCTATATATATTATCGGTTATCGATAATTGTAAAAAGGAGGATAAGTTATGAAATTATTTCTTCGAAAGAATATTGTTTATTTTTCAGTAAGCGTATTTTTACTGTCAGTAATGTTTTCTCTGTCTTCCTTTGCCGAAACAACCATCCCTGAAGAAAAGATTACAATTATTACCTATTATCCTGCGCCTTATGGGATTTATAATGAATTGCGATCAAGAAGAATGGCAATTGGTGATGAATATGTTGAGACGCCTATGCCTGAATGGGGAGCAGAGATTTCAGATGGGGTAGCGCCAGGTAGTGCTGACATTCGCTTGCAGATAGCAATGGGCAATGGGTACCTATCTTTTGGCGATTTAAAGCAAACTGGTAGTAATTGCTATGGTTTTACTGTTAGCGATGAAATGGATATAAATGACGGAAGCCAGTTAGCCGGGGTTTGGGTTGCTGATACAGGCACTGTGCCTTATGATTTACAGATTACTAATTTTAAGGGAGGCGGGATTATTTTAAATACAGGAGAGCAGTCTGGAACAGGTAGACAGTATCCAATTTATATGCAGACAGGTGCTTCTGGAGCAGACCAGGGCAATGTCGGCATTGGGACAACGGATCCACAAATGTTGCTGCACATTAAAGGAACAAGCAATGGTAGTGATGCTGTAGCAATACGTATAGAGGATGATGGTACATCTAATTGTGGGCTGGGGCTTTGGGGTCCAGGAGGCGTGTTTAAGGGTGGAATTTGGACTCACCATAACGATAAAAATCTGTATATAAAGAGTTCTCCCAACGATGAGGCTTCCGACATAATATTATTCACAAAGAATTCAGCAGAAACCATGAGAATAAAAGATACCGGAACGAGTGATGGGAGGGTAGGGATTAACACAGATGATCCGAAAGCGACACTTGAAATAAGCGGCCGGTGAAGGCACATTGAACCTTGAACCGCAAGCCAGCGCTCCTACTGGCAGCGCAGGTAGTATTTATTATGATAGTGTTGATACTAATTTCAAATATCATGATGGTGGAGGTTGGAAAGATTTTGGTGGAGCATCTTCGTTTACGACTACAGAATATTCTAATACTATAAGGATCACAGGCACAAAAACAACAAATATGGGCGAACATGACTTTTGTGTATTATCTGCAGTTGGCGGTCCTGGAGGATTTGATTGTTTTTGTAAGGTATCCAAAACAGGTAATGATTGGACGTTGTGGAATCAGGACAATAGTAGCAATGAATCAAATTTTTGTGGAGCTACATGCTTTGATTATGATTAATGGCGGGAAAGCAGATTAAAAGCACTAACAGGAAAAGAGGGTTTTATGATTGAACGTTACGCACCTAAAGAAATTAGTAGAATTTGGACTGATGAAGAGAAATTTAAGCGATTTTTAAGGATCGAGCAATTGCTTTGTGAGGCTTTGGCCCGAGAAAAGAAAATTCCCAAATCAGCAGCCAAAGCGTTTGATAAAGTTAAAATTTCGCCTCAGAAAATAAAAAAGATTGAACAAAAAACCCATCACGATATTGTTGCTTTTTTAAAACATATTTCTCCGCAATTAGGAAAGGATGCTCAGTACTTACACTTAGGGATAACCTCTTCCGATCTTTTGGACACTACATTAGCTTGGCAGATAAAAGATGTCAGTGAAGCTATACTCAAGGATTTAGATTTAGTTATTACTGATGTTCGAAGAAAAGCGCTTCAATACAAAGATACATTATGCATGGCCAGAACTCACGGAATGCATGCAGAAATTTACAGCTTCGGTTTAAAATTTCTTTATTTGTATAATGATTTATGTGAAGAGAGAAAATTGCTTTCTGAGAGTTTAAAGGTTGTGTGTTGCGGAAAGGTATCTGGAGCAGTAGGAACTTTTGCTTATTTTAATCCGCGAGTAGAAGAGTATATCTGTAAAAAGCTAGGGATTAATAACGCTTTAGTTTCTACACAAGTAGTTTCCCGGGAAAGAATTGCTTATTATCTATCGGTAGTTTCTTTATTGGGGTCGACATTAGAAAGATTTTCTACAGAGATAAGGCATTTACAACGAAGTGAAGTAGCTGAAGCTAGCGAACCTTTTTATAAGGGGCAGAAGGGCTCCAGTGCAATGCCGCACAAACAGAATCCGGTTATTTGTGAACGAATTTGTGGATTAGCCCGAATTTTAAGAGGAAACATGCTGGTTGCCTTTGAAAATATAAATTTATGGCATGAACGGGATATTTCTCATTCTTCAGCTGAGAGAGTTATTTTACCAGATTCTACTGCAGCAATAAGCTATATGCTTAAAAAATTCCGGGAAGTTGTTAAGGGGCTAAAAACTAATAGCCAGAGTATGGTTAAAAACATGGAATTAAATCGCGGGATTGTTTATTCACAAAAAATTCTTGTTAAGCTGATGGGTAAAGGGCTATCTAGGATTAGCGCTTATGATATTGTTCAAAAAATAGCTTTAGATGTCATTAATCAAAAGTCTAGTTTTAAAGAAGTTTCTTTAAAGGATAAAAAATTGATGAAATTTTTGAGTAAACCAGAATTGGAAGAAATTTTCAATCCCTATTCTTATTTATCTAATATTGATAAAATTTATAAAAGATTTAAGTTGTTGTAGGGTTTTCTAATATTTGCTTTTGATAAATTACTATAAGCAGATAATTAGTCGGAGAGGCATTATTCTATGATTTGGAGAATTGATACTTTTGCCAAACAAAAACAGTCTTGCGCGGATATTGTTTCCCAAATAGAAGATTTAGGAAACAACGCAAAAGTAAATGTTTATTCTCGTAAAGTTTATTTTATTGAAGCGGACTTTGACCACAAGCAGGCAGAAAGAGTTGCTAGTGAATTATTGACTGATCCGTTAATTGAAGATTATTTTCTCACCCAAGGACTGTTTAATGTATGCCCACCGGATAATCAAATCTTGATAACTTATAATCCGGGAGTTTATGATTCTATTATTGACTCATTAAGAAAAGCTGTTGAAATTTTGTCGCTTGAATTTAACAATGCGATAACCGCCCGTTTTTATGAATTTCAAGGATTAGCGCAACAGGATATTTTTTATTTGGCTCCCAAAATATTGTATAATCCGTTGATTGAGCATTTACTTAACTATCAAAAGGTTAAAAATGTTGACACCTTAGATGAGTTTAAAGGGAAAGATTATCAATTTAATCGGGTGATAGTTAGCTTAATTGATTCTTCGGCAGAAGAATTAGAAGAAATTTCTAAGAAGGGATGTTTGGCACTAAGCCCAGAAGAAATGAAGGTGGTGCAGGACTATTTTAAGAAAGAGGGAAGAAACCCTACAGATTGCGAACTAGAGACTATTGCTACTCTTTGGTCTGAACATTGCAGCCATCAGACTTTTCGGGGAATTATTGAGTATCAAGAGCAATCAGAAAACGGGAGCATAATCAAGGAAGAAAGAATAAATAATCTACTAAAAACAACAGTTGTTAAGGCTACCGAAGAAATAAATTCTCCTTCTTGTGTCTCGGTGTTTGATGATAATTCCGGAGTTGTAAAGTTTGATGAATCGAACAATATTTGCTTTAAAGTCGAGACTCACAATCATCCTTCAAGTCTTGAGCCATACGGCGGAGCATCAACAGGTATTGGCGGAGTAATTAGGGATATTCTGGGAACCGGATGCGCGGCAAAACCATTTGCATCTATAGATGTATTTTGTTTTTCACCCTGGAACATGAAGATTGAAGATTTACCAGAAGGGTTGCTTCATCCTAAGCGAATAATCAAGGGGGTGATAAAAGGGGTGCGTGACTATGGAAATAGAATGGGAATTCCTACAGTTAGCGGAGCGGTTTTGTTTGATGAGCGTTTTTTAGGTAATCCTTTGGTTTATTGTGGAACGCTAGGGATACTTCCTAAAGAAAAATCTTTCAAAGAAGTTAAGCCAGGTGATTTAGTTATATTGTGTGGTGCAAAAACCGGAAGAGACGGGATTCACGGGGCAACATTTTCTTCTCAAGAGTTGGACGAACAAACTGTAGGGTTAACTAGCGCTGTGCAGATAGGTAATCCTATTGAGGAGAAGAAGCTTGTCGAAGCAATTTTAAGAGCCAGAGATGATGATTTATTTCGGGCGATAACTGATTGCGGGGCAGGGGGAATTTCCAGCGCGATAACTGAATTATCCGGCGAATATGGCGTTGAAGTTGATTTAAATAAAGTGCCTTTAAAATATCGGGGATTAACTTATACTGAAATTTGGATATCCGAATCTCAAGAAAGAATGGTATTTTTTGCTCCGGTTGAGAATTTGGATAAATTAAAGTCTATATTTTCCGAGGAAGATGTAGACTTGTCTGTAGTGGGAAAGGTAACAGACAGCAAAAAGCTAGTTTTATTTTATGGGCAAGATAAAGTTTGCGATTTAGATATGGATTTTATTTTTCAACTTCCTAAATTGGTAAAAAAGGCAATTTGGGTAAAGAATAAAGAAACAGATCGTAAACTAAAAGATAAAGATAATTATAATCAAGAGCTAAAAAATCTTCTCTCTCGGCCCGGTATTGCTTGCAAAGATTGGGTTGTTCGAGAATACGATCATGAGGTCCAATCAGGTTCGGTGCTAAAGTCTATTTCTGGAATAGAAAAAATAATTGTCAACGATGCATCTGTAGTTAGGCCGGATTTAAAAAGTGATAAGTGCGTGGCTATCGGTTTAGGCATAAACCCTTTTTATTCAGATATCGACCCTTACTGGATGGCTGCATCAGCTATTAATGAAGCCTTGAGAAATATAATTGCGGTTGGAGGTAGTTTAAAAAACACTTTTATTTTGGATAATTTTAGTTGGGGTTCTCCCTTGGACAAAAAGACTTTAGGCGGATTAGTTAGGGCTGCGTGGGCATGCCGAGATTTTTCAACATATTTTCAGGTTCCGTTTATCTCTGGGAAAGATAGTCTTTATAATGAATATTTAGTGGGAGAAAAACATATTGCTATTCCAGGAACACTCTTAATCTCAGCAGTTTCTGTCATTCCTGATTGGCAAATTACGATAAGTAGTAATTTTAAAGAAGCAGAGAGTTTAGTGTATGTTGTTGGACAGACTTATCCAGAAATGGGCGCTTCGGAATACTTTCGTTGTTTGGACATAAAAGAAGGAATAGTTCCTAGGGTCGATAAAAAAACTGCTAAAATTATTTTCGATAATTTAAGTGAAGCTATTAACAAAAAAATTGTAATGTCTTGTCATGATTTATCCGAAGGAGGAATTGGTGTATGTTTGGCAGAAATGTGCATTGGCGGTGACTTAGGAGTTAATGTGTTTTTGGAAGAAATACCGCATGATAATTCAATGTTTTGCTATGAGGTATTGTTTTCGGAGTCTTCTTCGCGGTTTGTCGTGGAAGTAGCTAAAAAACATAAAGATGCCTTTGAGAAACAAATGAAAGATGTACCTTTTGGCCTTATCGGGTGTACTTGCAAACATAGAAAACTAGGTGTTTACGATAAGCATAGTCGGGAAATAATTAACCTAAAAGTTGAAGAGCTAAAAGAATCTTGGCTTAAGACATTCAAAGAATTTCGTTGTAATCTTTCATAATCTTTGTTTGCTATAAAAGTAGATTCCTTAAAATATGAAACCTAAAGTATTAATTGTTCGGACTGCTGGCACAAACTGTGACAAAGAAACAGAGTTTGCTTTTAATCTAGCAGGTGCAAGTACTAGTCTTCGACATATTAATTATCTTTTTCGTAAAGAAGGGCTGTCTGATTTTCAAATTTTTTGTATTCCAGGCGGATTTAGTTATGGAGATGACTTGGGAGCAGGGAAAATACTTTCCTTAGAGTTAATTTCCTGGCTAAGAGATAGGCTAGAAAAGTTTTTAGAGCGTGGAGGGCTTATCTTAGGAGTGTGTAATGGGTTTCAGGTTTTGGTTAAGACTGGAATATTACCGGATTTAGATTTTAAGCAAAAAACTACCTTAACATATAATGATTCTGCTCGGTTTGAAGATCGTTGGGTTCATCTAAAAGTAGAGGCAAAAAATATTTGGCTCAAAGATTTACCACCGATTATTAATTTGCCGATAGCTCACGGAGAAGGAAAATTCTATGCAGAAGATAATATTTTAGATAGAATAGAGAGCAATAACCAAGTTGCTTTAAGGTATGTTGATGCAGCTGGTAATAAGGGTATTTATCCTGTTAATCCTAATGGTTCGCTAAATAGCATTGCGGCTATTACTGATTTCAGCGGAAAAGTGTTAGGGATAATGCCCCATCCGGAACGATTCATCTTTAAGCATCATTCACCTTTTTGGAAAGATGAGGATGTCTTTCCTTGGGGATTAAGGTTTTTTGACAATGCTGTCGCCCATTTTAAATGATTTTTTTATTTTAAACAGTAATTTAAGTAATAACAAAGGGGAAAGATATGAGCGGGATGTTTGGAGTGGTAGCAAAAAAAAATTGTACACGTGATTTATTCTATGGGGTAGATTATCATTCTCACATGGGAACTGAGTATGGAGGGGTGGCAGTTTTAGGAGAAACTTTTCACCGGCAAATACATAATATCAGTCAGAGCCAGTTTAAATCAAAATTTTTTGAAGATTATAAAAATATTGAAGGAAATAAAGGCATTGGAGTTATTAGTGATTTTGATGAGCAGCCAGTATATCTAAATTCCAAGTTTGGTCCTTTTTGTATTGTAACTGCTGGATTAATTGATAATAAAAAGGAATTAGCTGAGATTCTTCTTGAAAAAGGAATTTCATTTAGTGAGTTGACTAAAGGGCAGGTTAATGTTACTGAATTAGTAGCAAAATTGATAAATCAAGGAAATAATCTGGTAGAAGGAATTGAGAAGATGTTCGAGGCTATAAAGGGGTCTTGTTCTTTATTGATTTTGTCAAAAGATGGTATCTATGCTGCCAGAGACCGTCTAGGGTTTACTTCACTTACGATAGGGAAGAAAAATAGTTCTTGGGCAGTAACTTCTGAAAATAGTGCTTTTTCTAATCTAGGTTTTGAAATGGTAAAATATCTTGAGCCTGGAGAAGTAGTGTTATTGAGTGAAGAAGGTTTGGTTCAGAAACGGCCGGGTGGTAAAACTAAAAAAATCTGCTCCTTTCTTTGGATATACACTGGATTTCCTGCTTCTAGTTATGAAGGAATTAATGTAGAGATAGTAAGAGAACGGTGTGGAAAATTTTTAGCTAGTAATGATAAGGATATTGAAGTAGATATAGTTTCTGGAGTTCCTGACTCAGGTATTGCTCATGCTATTGGCTACGCTATGGAATCACGTAAACCTTACCGGAGGCCGCTGGTTAAGTATACACCTGGTTATGGGCGCAGTTACACTCCACCTTCACAAGAAATACGTGATTTTATTGCGAAAATGAAATTAATTGCGGTGAAGGATATTATTGAGGGAAATAAAATTGTAATATGTGAAGATTCTATAGTCCGGGGAACTCAGTTGAAGAATTTTACTATCAAAAAACTTTGGGAATCTGGGGCCAAGGAGATACATGTTCGTCCGGCTTGTCCGCCTCTAATGTTTCCTTGTAAATTTTGTCTTTCGACTCGAAATCATAATGAGCTCGCAGCACGTCGTGCAATCAAGGATTTAGAGGGTAAAGAGATAGAAGATATTAGCGAGTATTTAAATCCTAGCTCTGATAAATATAAAAAGATGGTTGAGTGGATTGCGCAAGATTTAGGAGTAACTACTTTACGATTTCAAATGATTGAGGATATGGTTAGTGCTATTGGGTTAGAAAAAGAAAAGCTTTGCCTTTATTGTTGGCAGGGACGTGAATAGCAAACAAAAGAAGAAAAGTAATGGGAAAATTAACATATAAAAAATCCGGAGTAAGTGTGAGTAAGGCTGAAAAGTTCATTCAGAGTATTGGTGACATTTTTCCGAAGAATAATGCAAATAAGACATTAGCCTTTGGTTCAATGTTTCCGCTTAAGGCGTTGTTTTGCAAGCATAAAAATCCTGTTTTAGTTTCTTCGGCCGATGGAGTCGGAACTAAATTAATATTGGCTCAGCAATTTAATATTCATCGGGGAGTCGGAATAGATTTGGTGGCAATGAATGTTAACGATGTTGTTTGTTTGGGCGCTAAACCTCTGTTTTTTTTGGATTATATTGCGTGTGGTCAGCTAAAACAGAATATTTTGCAGAAAGTAATGGAAGGAATTAAAGATGCGCTCCAAGAATCAAAGTGTGTGCTTTTAGGCGGTGAAACTGCGGAAATGCCAGGGATGTATAAGCCTTGCGAATATGATTTAGCTGGGTTTTGTGTTGGGGTTGTTGATAAAAATAAAATAGTAAGTGGTAAGAATATTCATGACGGAGATGTGATAATTGGGCTAGAATCTTCGGGGCTACATTCTAATGGATTTTCTTTAGCAAGAAAAGCTTTGGGTGTCAAAGGAATTAGAGAAAATAAGAAGCAATTATTAGTTCCTACTCAGCTATATGTAAGATCAATACTTTCATTGCTTGCGGATAAAGGTTCTTTGCTAGGTGTAAAAGGAATTGCTCACGTTACGGGTGGTGCTTTTTATAGCAAGGCGACTAAGATTTTGCCTAGAGGATTGGGGATGGTAATTGAAAAGGCGAACTGGAAGGTTCCGGAAATTTTTAAAGTTATCCAGGAAAGTGGCAATCTAGATGAAAAAGAAATGTATTCAGTATTTAATATGGGGATAGGAATGGTTGTAGTAACGAGTAAAAAATACGCAGGGAAAGCATTAACTACTTTAAATAAGAATTCGAAAGCGCATTATATTGGCAGAATTACTAAGTCGAATACACAAATGAATTTAATAGGATAGTCTAATACTTAAAGATAGAAAAATAAGGGCGTTTTTTAACTTTTGGAGTTTTAAAAATGAAAGTTTTAGTTATTGGTTCAGGAGGAAGAGAGCATTGTTTAGTTTGGAAGATTTCTCAATCTCCATTGGTGGATAAGGTGTATTGTGCTCCTGGAAATGGTGGGACAAGCGTGATTGCTCAGAATGTGGATATTAGTCCGTTAGATATTAACGGGCTTGCTCGGTTTGCAGAAGAGAGAAAAATAGATTTGACTGTTGTTGGTCCGGAAATTCCCTTGGTAGAAGGTATTGTCGATATTTTTCAAGATAAAGGATTAGCAATCTTTGGGCCGAGAAAGGAATTAGCGTTGTTGGAAGGGAGCAAAACATTTGCTAAAAAAACAATGCGTAAGTATGGAATTCCTACGGCTGGTTTTAAAGCCTTTTCTGATTCCTTAGAGGCAAAAAAGTACATTAAAAGCCGTAGTGTGCCTTTAGTAGTAAAAGCTGATGGATTAGCTGCCGGAAAAGGTGTTATAGTCTGTGAATCTGCAGAACAGGCTTGTGGGGCGGTAGATTTAATTATGGTGGACAGAGTATTTAAGTCAGCCGGAGAAACAATAATTGTTGAGGACTGTTTGCAGGGAGATGAAGTTTCTATTTTGGCTTTTTCTGATGGCTCTTCAATAGTTCCGCTAGTTACCTCTCAAGATCATAAACGAGCACTCGATAATGATAAGGGATTGAATACTGGAGGAATGGGTGCTTATTCTCCTGCATCTTTGGTAAGTAAAGAGTGTTTTCAATCCGTGATTAATAAGGTATTTATTCCTTTAATTAATGGATTAAGAGAAGAAGGAAAAATATATACCGGAATAATTTATGCCGGATTGATGATTAAAGACGATGAGCCTAGTGTTTTGGAATTCAACGTAAGATTTGGTGATCCAGAAACACAAGCTATTTTACCAAAATTAAAAAGTGATTTAGTGGATATTATGCTCAGAACAATTCAGGGACGCTTGGATAATTTAGAGTTAGAGTGGAATACTGATTCTTCCGTGTGTGTTGTTTTGGCTTCTGAAGGATATCCTAGTAATTATAAAAAAGGGAAGGAAATATACGGATTGAATAGTTTTGCTCTAGACGATGGAACGTTAATGTTCCATGCAGGTACAAAAACTATACCGGGTATCGATTCTAATCAGCCTTGCTTTATCACGGATGGAGGTAGAGTTTTGAATGTAGTTGCCTTAGGCGAAAACTTGAAGGATGCTCAAGATAAGGTGTACAGAAGTATAAAGAATATAAAATTCGATGGAATGGTTTATCGTCGAGATATAGGAAATAAGGCCTTAAGTAAAAGTTTTTTAAAATCTACTCTTTAGATTTCTTCAAGAGTTAAATCCAAATTCTCAAAAAAATCTATTTTGCGTCGAGTCGCTATTAACAATGTTGCTATAGTTTGCGAAAATAAGAGATTGAATTTTTTAATTTAAGAGATAAAATGTCAAAGTAAGAGTGACAAACTAACAAAAAAAAAGGAGCATATTATGTCTGCAAAAATCGCTATTGTCTTGGGAAGTAAAAATGATCTTGCCCAATTGGAAGAAGGGCTGAAAATACTTAAAAAATTAAAGATTGATTGTTGTTTAGAAGTTATTTCTGCTCATCGTAATCCGGAAAAATTAAGGAAGTTTTCTCAAGAATTAAATAAGAAAGGCTTCAAAGTAGTAATTGCTTGTGCGGGAATGGCTTGTGCTTTGCCTGGGTTTATTGCCTCTTATACCGATATTCCGGTTATTGGGGTTGCTTTAAAGGGAGGAATCTTAGACGGGCTGGATGCTTTATTTGCTATTGTTAGTATTCCCCGGGGCATTGGATTATCTTCTACAGGAATAGGTAAAAGTGCTTTTTTGAACGCGATAATATTTTCTTTAGAAATCCTTTCTTTAAGCGATAAGCAGTATCAACCGAAACTAAGAAAAATCAAAGAAATGTTTAAGTAATCTTCCGCTTGCAAGTAGCTAGTGGAAGTTCAGCGATTTTAAAGGTATATTTTTTTACTGTAGTTTATGCTATCAAAAGTTGTCATTAACTCTCAGAGCATTGATTATGCTTTGATAGATAAAGCCGCAAAAATTATTCTCGATGGAGGCATTGTTGCTCTTCCCACAGAGACTGTATACGGGTTAGCTGTTTTGGCTGATAAACAGTGTGCAGTTGACAGATTATACTCGATAAAAAAACGGTCTCGGGATAAACCATTTTCTTTTGCTTTGGGGAGTAAGGATGATGCAGTAAACAATTATTTAGACGTGTTACCTCCGTTTGGGTATCGACTAATAGAAAAGTTTTGGCCAGGTCCGTTGACACTTGTTTATTATCAGCGCGGATTCAGTGAAAAGAAAATAGGAATTAGAGTTCCTTCTAATATAATTGCTGAAGAAATACTAAAAAAAGTAGAAAAAGCGGTCTTTTTACCTTCTGCTAATATTAGCGGGGAGAAAGATCCGATAGCTATTTCTGAGGTTGAAGATTCCTTTGATGGAGCGATTGATCTGATTGTTGATGGTGGAGAGTGTATTTGTTCACAACCATCAACAGTTTTAGACCTAACAACAGGCCCCTTTAAATTACTGAGAGAAGGAGTGGTTTTAGAAAGTGATATGGCAAAAATATTTACCAGGAAAAGAATACTATTTGTATGCACTGGAAATACCTGTCGTTCGCCTTTGGCGCAGTTAATGCTGGATAAATATTTAAGTCGGGAAAGAACTTATTTTTTGGATAGGTACGAGATAATTTCTCGTGGGATATCTGCTGTTTTTGGATTAAGCGCTTCAGACTCAGTAGTGAGCATTTTAAAGGACGAAGAAAGTATTGATGCGCGAAGGTTTTTTTCTAAACGGTTAGATAGATACACACTTCTTTCCTCAGATTTAATTTTTACGATGGAAGACGCTCAAAAGAACCATCTTTTAAAGCTTGAACCAACCATTGAAGGGAGAGTATTTAATCTAAAAAAGTTTCTTTCGCCTGGTTTAGAGAGAGATATCCCTGATCCAATAGCTGGAAGTTACGAAACTTACGAAAACGTTTATTCTTTAATCAAGGAAGCGGTTTTAGAGTTGAAAGATTGGCTTTAATTTTCTAAGAGTTGGTCATGATTATAACAGTAAAAGATAGATTTCAGAGATTAGAAATGTATAGTATAATTAATTTAGTGTAGTTTTTTAGGAGCTAAATAAAGTATTCACAATGTTTAAATGATGGGGAGAATTAAATGAAGATAGCATTAGCGAGTGATCATCGAGGCTTTAAGTTAAAAAATATATTATCAAAATATTTAGAGCTGCGAGGCGATACTGTGCTAGACTTTGGCACACATTCTACTGATTCCTGTGATTACCCCGATTATATATACCCAGCTGTTTTGGCTGTAAAGGGTAATGAAGCAGAGATGGCCATTGTTATTTGTTATACCGGGATAGGAAGTTGTATCGCTGCTAACAAGGTAAAGGGAATAAGAGCTGCTTTAGCATATAATTTAAAAAGCGCTTATATGTCCCGTCGACACAATAATAGTAATGTTTTGGTGTTGCCTTCTTGTTTTCTCAAGGTGGATTATATTAAAAGGGTTGTGTCGCGATGGTTGAACGAAGACTTTGAAGGAGGAAGGCATTCGCGGCGCTTACGTAAAATAAAAGATATTGAAATAAAGGAAGGATAGGCATTCGGCAACGAAGAACCACCGGATGCCTTGATTATAGAGATGAAAGAAATGATTACAGCGATTAAAAATTAATCTTTGTAATCCATTGATAATCGTTGTAACCAGGTATAATCTGTGGTTATACCTGCGGAGTATACCTGGAGGAAAAGAAATGCTAGAAGAACTAAAAAAAATCGACTTACCTGTGTATGAGAGCATAGCAAGAGAGCTAAAACGGCAGAAAGAACATCTTGAATTAATTGCCAGTGAAAATTTTGCCCCTTGGTCGGTTATTGAAGCGCAAGGCTCGGTTTTAACAAATAAATATGCCGAAGGGTATCCGAAGGCGCGGTGGTATGGAGGCTGTGAGTTTGTTGATGAGGTAGAAGAATTAGCCAGAGAAAGGGTTAAATCGTTGTTTGGTGCTGAGTATGCTAATGTTCAACCGCATTCTGGTACGCAAGCAAATATGGCAGTAATGCTAGCGATGCTAAATCCAGGAGATACTATTTTATCTATGGACTTAGCTTGTGGTGGGCATTTGTCTCACGGGCATCCTTTAAATTTTAGTGGAAAAATTTATAACATTATTCCTTACGGGGTTAACAAGGAGACTGAAGTATTAGATTATGAAGAGATTGCACAGCTTGCCGAACAGCATAAACCGAAGATGATTATTGCTGGAGCTAGCGCTTATCCTCGTAAATTTGATTTTAAACGATTTCGGGATATTGCAGATAAAGTAGGTGCTTATTTATTAGTAGATATGGCTCATTTTGCGGGATTAGTTGCTGCCGGGTTACATCCTAATCCCTGTGAGTATGCAGAATTTGTAACTTCAACTACGCACAAAACTTTAAGAGGGCCGCGTGGTGGCTTTATATTAGCTCGAAAAGAATTTGCTAAAAAAATTAATACTGCGGTTTTTCCGGGAATTCAGGGAGGACCGTTAATGCATGTTATCGCTGCGAAAGCCGTTGCTTTTGGGTTAGCATTGGGCAAGGACTTTGCTAATTATCAACAGCAAGTTATTAATAATGCTCAGAAGTTTTCCCGACTAATGGGCGAAAAAGGATATCGTATAGTTAGTGGAGGGACTGATAACCATCTTTTTCTTGTAGATTTACGCTCCAAAGGAGTTAGTGGCAAAGAAATGACTGCTATTTTAGGTAAGGTTAATATTACTGTTAATAAAAACCTTATTCCGTTTGATTCTCAACCGCCAGTAATTTCCAGTGGTATTAGGATTGGAACGCCGGCAATTACTACCAGAGGTATGAAAGAATCAGAAATTGAAATAATTGTTGAGCTTATTAATCAAGCGTTAGAGAACAAAGACAATCTGGGAAAATCACAAGATATTACTGAGCAAGTTATTGAATTCACAAAAAAATTTCCTCTTTATGAGGAAATAAAATGAAAATGAAGAAAAAGAAAATAAAAATTAAACGCCCTAGCTGGGATGATTATTTTATGAAGGTAGCGTTTTTGATTAGTGAGCGCTCTACATGTTTGAGAAGGAAAGTTGGTGCAGTATTAGTTAAAAATTGTCAGATTCTTGCTACAGGATATAATGGAGCTCCTAGAGGTATAGATCATTGTGATGTTTCCGGATGCTTAAGGGAAAAGTTAAATGTGCCTTCTGGGCAACGGCATGAAATATGTCGTGGCTTGCATGCGGAGCAAAATGTAATTTTGCAGGCAGCTTGTCACGGAATATCTACACAGGATAGTTTAATATATATTACTAATACTCCTTGCGCTATTTGTGCCAAAATGATTATTAATGCCGGGATAATAAAAGTAATTTCTGCCTGTAGTTATCCGGATAAAATGGCTTTAGAGTTATTAAATAAAGCGAAAATTAAAAATAAAAATATTAACTTGTCTCCGGCTAAGCTCTTGCTTTATCGGAAGGAAAAATGATAATTCATAAACAAATTTTAGAAAAGGCTAAAAATAAGGCAAAAAAAAATGAAGTGTCCTTATTGTAATCATAATGAAGATAAGGTTACTGATTCCCGCGAAGCATCAGAAGGGTCAGTAGTACGTAGACGCAGAGAGTGTTTACAGTGCGGTAGGCGGTTTACTACTTATGAGCATATAGAAAAGACCACGCTGATGGTGATTAAGAAGGATGGAAGAAGAGAGTCGTTCAACCATCAGAAAATAATTAATGGGCTAGTTAAAGCTTGTGAAAAACGAGAAATAAGCATTGAAGAGCTAGAGTTAATATCACAAAGTGTTGAGTTAGAGCTGCAAAAAAGATTTGAGCAAGAGGTTAAGACAGAGTATATTGGTGAGCTATTAATGGAAAAGTTATCACAGTTAGATGATGTGGCCTATGTGAGATTTGCTTCAGTCTATCGTCAGTTCAAAGATGTGAACCAATTTATGCGCGAGCTCAAAGGAGTTTTTGGCAGGAAGAATAAATAAAATAAATGCTTTATTTTGCTATTGCGAAAATGGCAAAATAAGAGAATATAAAACTGACATTGCTATCGGATAAAAATAAAGCATTAGTAATTAGGATAAAAAATAGTTGTTTTAACTAGCCTTGTTATTTTAGCCTGCAATTTAATGTCTTCGATTAAAATGACTGACGCCCGATTTTCTGTTAGTGCTGGATTATCAATAGAAAATAAATATCTGATTTTTATCAAAGAGGCTGCTTTTGGAAAATGTTTTTAAAAATTAAAGAAGAAGCTGATTTATTTAATAACTTACAATGTCTTAAGCTTAAGAGGGAAAATGAAAATAGGTATTATTTCAGATACGCACGATAATCTTGTTAAAATTAAAAAAGCAGTTAAAATCCTGAACGAACAGAATGTCAATTTTTTAATTCATTGTGGTGATTATGTTGCGCCTTTTTCAATTAAGCCATTACAAAAAATCAATTGCCAATGGTGTGGCGTTTTTGGTAATAACGATGGAGACAGAAATGCGTTGTTAAAGGAGTCAGAAGGGCGGATCTATAAACCACCGTACTTTTTAAATTTTAATTCAAGGAAAATTGCTGTTGTTCATGAATTTAAGAATTGTAGCGCAGATATAGTGTTGTTTGGGCATACCCATAAACCGAGCATAGACAAAGGAAATAAGCTATTGATTAATCCAGGTGAAACTGGTGGCTGGCTAAGGGGAAAATCCACATTAGCGATTTTAGATTTAGAAAGTTTGGATACAGAAGTAATTTCGTTTTAGTGCTTCTTACCTTTTGGATAAATATAAACTTATTTAGAAAAGTGACAGGGAATAACAGTAAAGACTAAAAATTCTAGTAATCTAATGAATATTTCATTATCCCTAAAGAGAATTCCTTATTGCAAGTTAATTAGCCAAATTGCTAATCATAAAAAGATTAATATTTGGTTAGTAGGAGGGTTTTTGAGAGATGCTTACCTGAAGGTTGACAAACATCTTACCGACTTTGATTTTTGCATTGAGAAAAAAGCAAGCTCCTTCGCTGGAGAGTTTGCTCGAAAGATTAACGCTAAATATATTGTCTTGGATAAGCAGAATCAGAGTTTTCGTGTAATTTTGAAAAAAAGAAAAATAATCTATACTTATGATTTTACGTTAATCCGTGGAAAGACTATTTCCGATGATCTATCTTTACGTGATTTTTCGATTAATAGTTTGGCAGTAGACCTAAGGGCGAAGCGAAAAAAAATAATTGATTACTGGGGTGCTCGCAAGGATTTAAATCGGAAGTTATTAATAACTACCCGAAAAGAAGCTATCTTACATGATCCTTTAAGGATTTTACGGGGGTTTTCGATTTTTGCGAATTATGGATTTCGTATTGAAGCAAAGACTCTCGAAGCTATGAAGCGGTATAAAAAAATGATTAATGATGTTTCTCCGGAGAGAATAACCGAAGAGTTATTTAAAATATTACGGTCAGTTGACTCTTTTAAAGCAATTAAACTTATGGATGAGACAAGAATAATAGATGAGTTTATTCCGGCTATCACTAAAGCTCGTGGATTATCTCAGGGTGATTACCATCACCTCGATGTATGGAGTCATTCTTTAGAAACACTAAAAAAGTTTGAATTATTGTATCGAAAACAAAAGCTAAAGAATAGCAAAATATTTTCTTATTTAGAAGAGAAAATATCTTCAGGAAGACGACGTGTTCAGATTATTAAGCTAGCTTGTATTTTGCACGATATCGGTAAGCCTTCAGCTAAAAAAAATGTTAAAGGAAAAATGGTATTTTATTCTCATGAAAAAATCGGGCGTGACTTATCTGAGGAAATTGCTGACTCGCTGAAGTTTGCATCTAAAGAGAAGGAGCTGCTAAAGAAGCTTGTTTTTTGGCATTTACGTCCAGGGTACTTAGCCGGACAAACTCCGTTGACTTCTAGGGCAGTATATCGTTTTTTTCGGGATACTCAGAATGAAGGAATTTCTGTGGTGTTGCTTTCGCTGTCTGATTGGCGAGCAACGCGTGGGCCGCTGATTACTGAGCAGCGAAGAAAAAAATATGAAAGGGTAATGATCAACTTAGCAGAGATGTATTTTTCTTTGCAAAAACAAACTTCTTTGAAGAAAATAATAGATGGCCATTGGCTAATGAAAAAGCTTAAAATAGAGAGTGGGCCTCTAGTCGGTAAAATTTTAAAAGCAGTTCAAGAGGAGCAGGCTCTAGGCATTGTGAGTAATAAAAAAGATGTTTACAAAATAGCCAGAACAATTGCTAATCAGCATCAGGCAGCAGTAAAGCATAAAAATACGAAAAAGATGCATAAAAAACGAATAAAATAGGAAATTACAGGAGGAGAAGATGAAACTAAATGGAATAGACGTTGCGGTTATTCAAGGGGATATTACTACCGCAGATACAGAAGCAATAGTAAATGCGGCGAATAACCGATTTTTTATGGGTGGAGGGGTTGCCGGAGTCATTAAGCAAAAAGGTGGAAAAGAAATTGAAAAAGAGGCAGTTGCTAAGGGTCCATTAAATGTAGGAGAATCTATTATTACTAAAGCTGGAAAGCTAAAAGTTAAGTACGTGATTCATTCGGTGACTATGAAAATGGATTTTAGGACTAGCCCAGAAATTATTCGCCAAGCTGCTTATTCTGCTTTAAAGTGTGCACAAAAAAATAAAATTACGTCTATTGCTTTTTGTGCTTTAGGGTGTGGTACTGGTGGATTTAGCTATCACACAGCGGCTAAGATAATTGCTCAGGAGGTATTTAAGTATACCAGAGAAATTAAGAAGCCAACACTGGAGAGGATAGTAGTTTATCTTTATTCGTCAAAAGCATTAAGAGATTTTGAGCGAAATTTTAATAAATATCTGAAATATATGGTTAAAAAAACAAACCAAGGTCCTTTTTTAACGGTAGATGGAATCATTAAATTTCAAACAGGTATTGTGATGGTTAAGCGGAGTAATCCTCCTTTTGGCTGGGCCCTACCCGGAGGGTTTGTTGACTATGGTGAGAGCGCAGAAGCAGCAGTAGCCAGAGAGATAAAAGAAGAAACTAATTTAGATTTTGTACGGTTTAGTCAGTTTAAAGTTTATTCCGAAAGGGTAAGAGATCCTCGTTTTCATACTGCATCGGTTGTTTTTTCTGGTGAAGGTAAAGGAAAGCTGTTAGCTGGCTCGGACGCTCAATCTGCAAAAGTATTTAAGCTGGATAATTTACCAAAAGAAATTGCATTTGATCATAGAATGGTAGTGCACGATTATTTTAAATAATGTTGATGGCTTGCGACGAAAGGCTATCTGTTCTATTTTCTTTTAGTTGTGTGTAGGAATTGCGTATCCGCAGTATACAAATAATAAGCACAGTAGAATATTTAAAATAATATTAAGGAATGCAGTTGATAGTTCTTGGTTGCGTAATAGAGTAAAAGTTTCATAACTAAAAGCAGAGAAAGTTGTGAATCCGCCTAAAAGGCCAATAAATAAAAAAAGACGTATTCTTGAAGAAAATATTCCTAGACTATCAGCGTATCCATTGAGTAAACCAATTAAAAAGCAGCCTAGAATGTTAACAACGATTGTTCCATAAGGGAAATGGCTATTTTGGGCTAATTTTTTGATAAAAATATTGGCTAGATAACGTGATGCTGTCCCAACGAATCCTCCTGCTCCGACAATCAAAATATTAAATAGATGTTTAAACATTATATTTTCTGTCTATTAAATAAAAAGAGAGATAATCTATCCGAATATTTTTGTGCCAATCATTCCAACTAAAAATCCAAACGTTGCACCTAGCGCTGGCATCCAGTGCTTTTTTATTTTAGCTAACGGGGCAATATCTTGAAATATTAGATAAAGGATGCCCCCGGCAGAAAATAGCATTAGTCCATTGACAACTAAAGGGTTATTGGATAACAGATACCGACCCAACAATGCGGCTATAATTCCAAAAAAACTTAAAGGCAGAAAGATTAATAACACTTTATTAGGAGAAAATCCGCTTTTTCGTAAATCTGAGTAAGCATTAAAGGATTCAGGTAAATTTTGCAATCCGATAAATAAAGCTAAAAGTAATCCGAGGCGGTTGTCATTAGCGAATACTGCTCCTAAGGCTATTGCTTCTGGAATATAGTCCATCATCATGGTAAGCAATTGCGCGGCCAATCCGCCATGGCGTTCAATAAAGCGGTCTAAGAGAAAAAAAACAATGGCTCCTGAAGAAAAAATAATTGCAAATATTAGGATTGGGAAAGATTGGATGCCCTTGGGAGTCAATACAAACCCTACCGCGGCAACAAGTACTCCGCCTCCAAAAGCAATGGTGGTGTGAATAATATAGTCTTTTATTATTCCTAAATGCAAATGCTCAAAGAATTTAGCTAACAATCCTCCGATTAACACGGTAATCCCGGAAAAAAATGAATAGGTAATTATTTCTAAAACTTCATTCATGTCTATTATTTGAAGCGTTGATATTATTTTTTTGAAAGCCAATAATCAGAAATTCAGCATCCTGAACGGGCATACCCATTGGGTATATTTTTAGAAATTTTTTAGTAAATGGTGGGTAGGCACTAGCTATCTTTTGATAACCTAGGCTAGCGACTAGCTTATCATAAAATTTTTCATCTCGAATAAATACCGGTATAGGTGTATTCTTAACTATTTCCATTATTCCTTTTTGTGGATAGCTATTAGAACTAAATTTATTGAAAATGATTTTCTTTTTAATTAAATTTTTAACAAAAGCAGGATTAAAAACAGCAAACACTAAGAGTCCTCCTGGCTTTAGGATTTTATCCAAAGTGACTAATGTTTTTTCAATATTTTCAATAAATTGGAAGACCATAATGCTTGTGATTAGATTGTACTGGGGTAAATATTTTGTATTTTTGGGTAACTGGCGAAAAATATCTATTTTTTTTGGTAAATTATATCGGGCAGTTTTAACCATTCTTGCGGAGCTGTCTATTCCAGAAACTTTGAAACCTAAGCAATGTAGCTTCCGACAGAATTCTCCTGTGCCACAACCGAAGTCTAAAGCGGACAGATTTTTTACTAGCGGAAGTTTTTTCTTGATAATTTTTATTATTGACGGCCAAGCGATAAGGATATTGTCAGCAGCTGTTTTAGGAATTTTAGTTTGTTTATCTTGGCTGTTAAAAATATCGCTTATTTTATCCCACTGGTTCATATGTTTACTTTTATTTTTTTGAATGCAATAAAAAAGAATAAATATTCAAATATATCTTGAGAATATCATATTATTAAAGGTTAGGCAATAATTAAAGTGAATAAAAAGGCAAAGCTATAAGTTGCCTAAAACGTTTGGTTTCATTATAATAGTATTTGTTGTTTAAGGATTAGCGTAGCGCTGGGAAAGCAAAAAACTAAGCGCGCAGACTCAGGGAAAAGATTCGTAAGTTTTAAATTAATAATCATGAATGATAAACTGAAGTCAAACTCTATCCGATACCTTAAAGGCATAGGCCCAAAGAAAGAAGTAATGTTTAATCGGTTGGGTGTGTATACGCTAGGTGATTTGTTATATTGCTTTCCTTTGCGTTATGAGGATCGTAGAAATGTGGCGCAAATTAAGAATCTAAAAAAAGATGTGGTTTATTTAGTTCAAGGTAATGTTTTGACCCGGAACTTGAAACAATTTAAATTTAATCCTTGGCGTTCGGTTAAGGGCAAAAATTCCTTATTTGAAGCGGTTGTTGAAGATGGTACCGGAAAGGTAAATTGTGCCTGGTTTAACCAGGGATATCTTAACAGTTACATAAGAGCGGGGAGTAAAATATTAATTTATGGTAAGGTTAAAGAGTACAAGGGCAGTTTGCAATTTGTTTCTCCGGAATTTGAGATTTTAGGCGAAGAGGAAGATAATCGCTTAAATGTTAATAGGATCGTTGGTGTGTATGGATTAACGCGTGGATTAACTCAAAAAAATTTACGAAAAACAATTCATTTGGCGATTGAGGCAACAAGCAAGAACATTCAGGATCCTTTGCCATATCATATACGTAAAGAGAGACAGCTTCCTAACCTGGCGAGGTCGGTAAGAGATATTCATTTTCCCGATAATTTTGAATCAGCAAGTGTTGCTCGGCTGAGATTTATTTTTGAAGAGTTATTTTTTTCTCAGGTGCTCGTATATTTAAGAAAAGCGAAACATCGTTCTCAGAAAACAATAAATCTACTTCCTGATGGTGGGTTAGTGGAGAAGATGACCAAAAGCTTAAATTTTGAGTTAACTGATTCTCAACATAAAGTAATTGGTGAAATTTATAATGACTTAGGAAAAAAATATCCAATGCATCGGCTTTTACAGGGAGAAGTAGGAAGTGGTAAGACTGTGGTAGCTGCCTTTGCCTTAGGTATAGTAGCCCAAGGGGGGCACCAGGCAGCGTTAATGGTTCCCACCGAAGTGCTTGCTTATCAGCATTTTGTTAGTTTGCAAAATATGTTTAACGGGTTAGGCTTTAAAATAGAAGTGTTAGTGTCTGGCTTGCCGGGCAAACAAAAACAAAAAATATATCAAGGGTTAAAGGAAGCAACAATAGATATTGTCGTGGGAACCCACTCGTTGATTGAAGAAATAGTTGAGTTTAAGAAATTGGGGTTAGTAGTTATTGATGAGCAACATAAATTTGGAGTTGCCCAAAGGGCACTTTTACCAAGTAAAAACACAAAATGTTTTCCGCATTGCTTAGTTATGAGTGCAACCCCTATCCCACGAAGTCTGGCTCTTTCCCTTTATGGCGACTTAGACTTATCGGTAATGAAAGAATTACCAAAAGGCCGCAGCCTTCCGGAAACAATTACGATTAAGGAGAATAAGCGGAAATGGATGTATTCTTTTCTAAAGCAAAAACTTTCAGAAGGGCGACAGGCCTATATTGTTTATCCACTAATCGAAGAAACGGAAAACTGGGATTTAAAGTCGGTAAACAGGATGGAAAAGAGCATTAAACAAGAATTTAGTGGCTTTGGAGTTGGTGTTTTTCACGGAAAAATGGAAAGAAATCAAAAAGAAAAAGCGGTTGATGATTTTCGAAGGAACAAGACACAAATTTTAATTTGTACTACTGTAATTGAAGTGGGAATTAGCATCGAGAATGCAACATTAATGGTTGTGGAGAGCCCGGAGCATTTTGGGCTGGCTCAATTGCATCAATTACGAGGCAGAGTTAGGAGGTCAAGCCATCAGTCTTATTTTATTCTTATCAGCCAGGAAGGAATTAGTGAAACGGCCAAGCAAAGACTTAAAGTAATATCTGTTTTATCTGATGGATTTACTATTGCCGAAGAAGATCTTAAGTTGAGAGGCCCAGGAGATTTTTTTGGAAAGTTGCAGCACGGAATGCCTGATTTAAAAATTGCTAATCCTTTGGAGGATATAAAGATTTTAAAAGAAGCGCGAATTTTTGCTTACAATACGATAAAAAAAGATCCTTATTTAAATAAATCGGTTAATCGGTGTATTCATGACTATCTTTTTAATTAATGGTTTTAATGCTCTATGGTGTTTATTGTTTGCTTTTGATGTAAAGGGAGAGTACATAATATTAAAATATGACTGCGAGAAGTTAAGGGATTGAAATTAATTGAAAGATAAAGTTTATTTTAAGAGATTTAAGCTGTTGGTAATGTAAAAAAATAACAGAGGAGTTTAAATGAAAATTTTCGGAGGAACACTAAGGGGTAAAAATATAATAGTACCTGAGGGAATACGCCCTGTTTCTTTAAGAGTAAAGAAATCTTGCTTTGACATTCTAAGGGGGGAATTTGATGGAAGCGTGATTTTAGATTTGTTTGCTGGTTCTGGGTCTTTGGGAATTGAAGCGTTGTCTCAAGGGGCATCAAGAGCTATTTTTATTGATGCTGACAAAAAAAGTGTCAAGGCTGTAAATAGGAATATCGCTGAGTTAGGGCTAGAAGATAAAGGAAAAGTTCACCGGAAAGACGGGATAGAGGCAATTAAAGATTTTTCTGTGTATAGGGAGAAATTCAATATTATTTTTTTAGATCCGCCGTATTATAAAGGCATGGCTACAAAATCCTTGCAAGCCCTTAAGGAATATGATATATTAACTCCTTCCGGTTATATTGTGGTTTTTTGCTACCGGAATGATGATTTTTTAGATAGCAGTGAAGAATTTTCGCTTATTGTACAAAGAAAATACGGTCAAACATTTCTATTGATATACGTAAAAACATGAAAAAAGCTATTTGCCCAGGGACATTTGACCCGATAACTAATGGGCATATTGACATTATAAAACGGGCGGTTTCTGTCTTTAGGGAGGTAGTAGTGGCAATAGTAAAAGAGCCTACTAAAAAGGCTTTTTTTACTTATCCAGAACGACTGGCTATTACTCAGGAAGTGCTAAAGAATGTGGAAAGAGTTAAGGTTGTGGGGTTTAGTGGTTTAGTGGTTGATTTTGCCCAGAAAAAACAGGCAAAGGTGATTGTACGGGGTATAAGAATGATTTCTGATTTCGAGTATGAATTCCAAATGGCACTAACTAACCGGAATCTATCTAGTGAAATTGAAACAATATTCTTAATGCCACATCCAGAATATTCGTTTATCTCTTCCCGGTTAATTAAAGAAGCAGCTTTCCTAGGCGCTGACCTGAAGAAGTTTTTGCCTGGCGTAGTGCTAAAAGCGCTAAAAAATAAAAATAGTGAAAATAGAAACAGAAAAGATTAGTGAAATACCGTTAGAAGGAGAAGAAGAGATTATTGCTTCTTCTTGGGATATAGATAGTTTTGATGTAAAGTTTTTGGGTAATATTGGCATCAAATATAAGATTGTCAGAGCTCACGAAGAAGTGGTAGTAGAGGCTAAAATAACTATTATACGGGAAATTACTTGTTCTCGATGTTTAGACAAAGCTCAACAAACGTTAAAGTACGATTTTAAAAAAAGCTATTTGTTAAATGAGATACCGGAATATTTAGATTTTTCTAGTGATGCCCGGGAAGAAGTATTATTGAATTTTCCAATGAAGGTCTTATGTAGTCCTGACTGCAAGGGGACTTGCGTTTGCTGTGGGGTTAATTTAAATCATGAAGAATGCTTTGGCAATGGGAAAAAGCATTTGTTTAATAATAATATTGCTGATATTTAGGTAGACAGGTTTACCAGGAGGATTATCTATGGCGCATCCAAAACGAAAGCATTCACGTTCACGAGGAAGAAAAAGAAGAACACACCAAAAAAAAACGGATCCTTTATTGGTAGAATGTAGTCAGTGCCGAAAGAATAAACCGGCACATATGGTTTGTCCTTTTTGCGGTTACTATGGTGGAAAAGAAGTTATTAAGGTAAAACCAAAGAAGAAAAAAGAAAAACGTTAAACAATACTCTAATTAATGGACGATTATTGATATGGGCGGTAAGTACAAAATTGGCATAGATGCATCCGGTGGAGATTTTGCGCCAGAAGAAATTGTAAAGGGCGCGTTGCTTGCTAAGAAAGAATTATCAGAAGAAATTGTACTAATTGGAGATAAACAGGAAATCCAGAGTCAGCTTTCAGCCCACAAATGTAGTTGTTCAGATGTTACAATCATCAATGCTCCGGAAAAAATTGGGATGGGGGAATCTCCAGCTGTTTCTGTACGTCGGAAAAAAAATTCATCAATATCAGTAGGAGCCCGATTGCTAAAGCACAAGGAGATTGACGCATTTGTTTCTTGTGGAAATACAGGTGCGGTTGTGTGTGCAGCTACTTTAATACTTGGGCTTATCAAAGGTGTAGAACGTCCAGGAATTTCTTTGTTGATGCCGACTCGTAAAGGAATTTCTTTAGTGGTTGATGTTGGCGCAAATATCGATTGTAAGCCGTTGCATCTTCTTCAGTATGGTATCATGGCAGACGTTTATTATAATTTGGTAATGGGTAAGCCAAATCCTACCGTAGGAGTTTTAAATATCGGTGAAGAAGCGTCTAAAGGGTCAGGGCCGATTAAAGAGTCACATAAGCTTTTTTCTGTTTCAACTTTAAATTTTATTGGCAATCTAGAAGCAAGGGAAATGTTTTCTGGGAAATGTGATTGCATTGTTTGCGATGGATTTATCGGTAATATTGCGTTAAAGGTAGCTGAAGGAAGCATAGAGATAGTTGGAAGGTCCTTTGTGGAAGCCATGGGCAAGGGTGTTTTAGGAAAAATAAGTTTGCTTTTGGCAAAAAATAATCTTAAAAAGCTTAAAAAATCGTTAAGCTATACGGAATATGGAGGAGCACCTCTTTTAGGTGTAGATGGAGTTGTGATTATCGGACATGGCCGATCTAATAGCGTAGCAGTTAAGAATGCCGTAAAAGCGGCGGCTAGAGAGTTGAATATAAATCTAACCTCAGAAATTAGTAGGAGAATAAATGAAATCTGTCAAGATAGCAGGATTAGGGAAGTACTTGCCGGATAGGCGTTTAACTAATATCGACTTAGAAAGAATGGTTGATACTTCTGATGCTTGGATTACTACTCGTACAGGGATAGAAGAGAGAAGGATTGTAGCAAAAGGAGAAACAGCATCTAGCCTAGCATACGAAGCCTCAAAAATTGCTTTAGCCAGGGCGGGAATTATGGCTAAAGATTTAGATCTAATCATTGTTGCCACTATCACCCCCGACACTCAGTTTCCCTCTACAGCCTGTTATTTGCAAAATAAGCTTAAAGCTCAGAAAGCCTGTTGTTTTGATATTTCGGCTGCTTGCGCCGGATTTGTTTATGGGCTGACTACTGCTTGGCAATTTATAAAGGGTGGCTTATACAAAAATGCCTTAGTCGTTGGCACCGAAGTGCTTTCTTCAATTACTGATTGGAGTGACCGGTCAACATGTGTTTTGTTTGGTGATGGAGCTGGCGCTGCTGTTTTAACTGGATGCAAAGAAGGTGGTTTTTTAAGTTCTTATTTGGGGGGTGACGGGTCGCAATCAGAAATATTAATTTTGCCTGCTGGCGGGTCTCGGCAACCTGCTTCTGTTGATACAGTAAACCAAAAGCTTCATTCAATTAAGATGAAAGGTAATGAATTGTTTCGTATTGCAGTAAGAGTGATGGTTCAGGCTGCAAAGAAAGCCTTAGAGAAAGCCGATCTAAAGTCTTCTCAAGTTGATTTATTGATTCCTCATCAAGCAAACTTAAGAATAATTGATGCTGTTGCTAAGCGCTTGCAAATTCCTTTGGAAAAGTTTTATATAAATATTGCTCGCTATGGAAATATGTCTTCAGCCTCTAGCGCTGTAGCTTTGTGTGAGGCTTGGGAGGAAGATAAGATTAAAAAAGGCGATACTGTGCTCTTGGATGCCTTTGGCGGAGGATTAGTCTGGGGAAGCTGCGTGATTGAGTGGGTGTAGATTAATTTAAAGTTAGGAGAAGCAAGGATGAATGCGGTAATTTTCCCTGGTCAAGGAGCGCAATATGCGGGGATGGGTAAAAGCTTATATGATAATTACCCAGAGGCTAAAAATGTATTTTGTTTAATTGACGGAATATTAGGATTTAAGCTATCCGAAAAGTGCTTTAATCTGCAGACAGGTGACTTAAAAGATACTGCAATCCAGCAATTAGCCATTTTAGCGGTTAGCTTGGCGGCATTTGAAATTTTTAAGAAAAAAAATATAAAGGTAAGCTGTCTGTCCGGGTTAAGCCTAGGAGAGTATAGCTGTTTATATGCCGGAGAAGTTCTTTCCTTAGAGGGTGTGGTGAATTTAGTTAAGGAAAGAGGTGTGGCAATGAAAGAAGCATCAAGTATAAATCCTTCAACAATGTTTGCAGTCATTGGTTCTTCTCGGGAGAGGTTGGAGGAAATATCTAAAAAAGAAGAATTTTACATTGCAAACTTGAATTCTCCGAAACAAATAGTCATCTCTTTAGCGCAAGATAATAAGGAAGAGACAAGAATGAAGTTAGAGTCTGAAGGCTTAAGAGTGGTTGAACTCGTTGTTAGTGGTGGGTTTCATTCTCCATTTATGGATCCTGCGCGGAAGCGTTTGGCTGGTGCAGTTAGCGAAATGGATTTTAAAGAGTCTGTAATTCCGATAGTTAGCAATTTTACTGGAGTAGCACACACTAAAAGTACGGAAGTAAAAGAAAATTTATTAGCCCAGCTAGTGTCTCCTGTTTTATGGGAAGAATGTGTAAAGCTAATGGTTCAAGACAATATTAATATTTTCTTTGAAGTTGGTCCGTCAAAGATACTAAAGGGATTAGTTAGAAAAATAGCGCCGTCGATAAAAGTGATAAATTTAGAAAAACAGGGTGATTTTGAATCGTTAATAGATAATTAATTGATGTGTCTGAGGGAGGGGGTGTATGCGTTTTAAAGAAAGTGTTGTGTTAGTTACCGGAGCTGCTCAAGGTATTGGAAAAGAAATAGCGTTAGGTTTTGCTAAAGAAAAGGCTCAAGTAGTAATCGTCGATATAAATGAATCAGGGTTAAAAGAGACACAAAATGAGCTGAAAAAATATTCAGATTGCGATTATTACGCTTTTAACATCACTGATAGCCAACAAATCGAGGAAGGAATAAACAAAATTATTGACAAGTTTTCAAAGATTGATATAGTAGTTAACAATGCCGGGATAACAAAAGATAATCTAGCATTAAGGCTCTCTGAAAATGATTGGGATCAGGTAATTAACGTGAATTTAAAAGGGGCGTTCTTATGCTCTAAATTGTGTGCTAAGCAGATGATCAAGCAGCGTAGTGGAAAAATAGTAAACATATCATCAATAATCGGGATAGTTGGAAACGCTGGACAGTCTAATTATGCGGCATCTAAGGCAGGATTAATTGGGCTGACTAAGTCTTTTGCCAAAGAGCTAGGGTCAAGGAATATATGTGTTAATGCTGTTGCACCTGGGTATATTCGGACTAAAATGACGGAGAAATTACCGGAAAAAGTAACAGTAGAAATGTTAAAACGCATACCGTTAAATAAATTGGGTGAACCAAAAGACGTAGCTGAGGCCGTATTGTTTTTAGCATCTCAGGAAGCCAATTACATAACTGGCCAGGTTTTAGTCGTTGATGGTGGAATGATTTAGGAAAAGGAGGTAAACATGAGTATTGAGGAAAGAGTAAAAGGTATTATTTCGGAACAGTTAGGAGTAAAAAAAGAGGAAATTAAACAGGAGAGTTCATTCATTGACGATTTAGGAGCAGATTCCTTGGATACCGTTGAAGTTGTTATGGCTTTGGAAGAGGAATTTGGAGTGGAGATTCCAGATGAAGATGCGGAGAAGATTACTCTAGTTAGCGAAGCCGTTAAGTACATTGAATCTAAAATTAATAAGAAAGCAGAATAGTTTTAGAATTATGCGGCGAGTAGTGATAACTGGGCGTGGAGTAGTTTCACCTGTAGGAATAGGGGTCGGTAATTTTTGGAGTTCCTTAATTGCCGGGAAAAACGGCATAGGGAAGATTACACTCTTTAACGCCCAAGATTTTGACTCTCGAATTGCTGGCGAAGTAAAAGATTTCAAACCACCTTCCTTTATTTCTGTAAAAGACCTAAGAAGAATACCTCGTTTTGTTCAGTTTGCATTAAAAGCTGCCGAAGAAGCACTAGAAGACTCCGGGATTGATTTAAAAAGTATAGATCCTTACCAGATAGGGACAATTGTTGGTTCTGGGGTGGGGAGCTTGGAGACAATTGAAAAAGAATATAAAGTTCTTTTAGATAAAGGCCCCAGAAAGCTTTCACCGTTTATGATTCCGATGTTGATTACTAACGAAGCCGCTGGCCATGTGGCAATAAGATTTAACCTAAAAGGATGGAACTATTGTCCGGTAACGGCTTGCGCTTCTGGTGCACATGCAATTGGTGAAGCGTATAGGCTCATTAAGTACGGGGAAGCAACATTAATGGTTTGTGGAGGAACTGAAGCTTGTATAGTGCCTTTAGGGGTAGGTGGTTTTTGTGCCTTGAGAGCATTGTCTAAGAGAAATGATGATCCTTCTCGAGCCAGTAGACCTTTTGATGGACAGCGGGATGGATTTGTGATGGCTGAAGGAGCTGGAATATTAGTTTTGGAAGAGTTAGAACATGCTCGCAAAAGAGGCGCTGTTATTTATGGTGAACTTAACGGCTACGGGGCAACTTGTGATGCATATCATATAACTGCCCCTGACCCTGAAGGTCGAGCAGCAGCTAAAGCAATGACTATAGCTTTAGCTGAATCTGGGATTGCTGGGAATGAAAGGGTATATATTAACGCTCATGGAACCAGCACCCAATTAAATGACAAGATGGAAACTAAAGCTATAAAAAAAGCTTTTGGTGAACAAGCAAAAACAGCTTTTATTAGTTCTACAAAATCAATGACCGGACATACTTTAGGTGCTGCCGGAGCTATTGAGTTTATCGCTGCTAGTTTAGCAGTGCAAAATAAAATAATTCCCCCCACAATAAACTATGAAAATCCTGATCCGGAATGCGATTTGTATTATACGCCAAATAAAGCAAAGGAATTTGATGTAAAAATTGCATTGTCAAATTCTTTGGGATTTGGTGGACACAACGCATCTCTATTAGTTAAAGAATTTAAATAAGTCTAATATTTTGTGTTTATACAGAAAGGTATTGTGGTGTTGTATTTTATTTGTGAGAAGCTAGATTAATTATTATTTAATAATTATTTTTTATTATGGGCTTAACTTTAATTCAAAAAATATTGCTTAGACATTCCGGGTACAAGAGGTTAGAAGATTTTGTGTATGCCGGTGTTGATTTTTGCTTTGGCAATGACATTACTGCACCACTAGCAATAAAGGAATTTAAATCTGCTAAGCTGAGCAGTGTTTTTAATAAGCAAAAAATTGGATTAATTTGTGACCATTTTGTTCCAGCACGAGATCTAAAGGCTGCTAATAATGTAAAGACAATGCGAGAATTTGCACAGCAGTTTAAGGTAAAACATTTTTACGATATTGATAAGTGTGGGATTGAACATGTCTTTTTACCAGAATCCGGATTAATTAAACCGTTAGATTTAATAATTGGAGCTGATTCGCACACTTGTACTTATGGAGCTTTAGGTGCGGCTAGCTTTGGGGTTGGTTCAACTGATTTAGCTGCTGCGATGAATACCGGAAAATGCTGGTTTAAGACGCCAGAAACTATAAAGTTTGTTTATGAAGGAAAAATTCCTCAATGGATAGGAGGAAAGGATTTAATACTATATACAATTGGTAAGATTGGTGTAGATGGTGCTTTGTATAAAGTTATGGAGTTTGCCGGAAGTGTTATCAAAAAGCTAAAGATGGATGACCGATTTACTATGTGTAATATGGCTATTGAGGCCGGGGGTAAAACTGGAATTATTGCTCCGGACGAAACTACTTTTCAATATGTTAAAGAAAATAGTAATAAACGGCTATCAGATGATAAAATTAAAAATGAATTAAGAGGCGATGATGATGCTATATATAGCCAAACAATCAAGATAGATGTTAGCCGTATAAAGCCGCAGGTAGCTTGTCCGCATTTACCGAGCAATACAAAGGATGTGGATAAGTGTAAAAGCATTAAAATTGACCAGGTGGTTATTGGCTCGTGTACTAATGGTAGGATTAGTGATTTAAAAATTGCAGCTAAGATATTAAAAGGCAAAAAAATAAAAAAAGGATTACGGGTAATTATTTTTCCGGCAACTCCTAAGATTTATGCGCAAGCAGAACAGCAAAAGTATATAAGTATTTTTGCTGAAGCTGGATGTATTGTTTCTCCGCCGACTTGTGGTCCCTGCTTGGGGGGGCATAGCGGTATTTTAGATAAGGGTGAAACTGTTTTGGCAACTACTAATAGAAACTTTGTTGGCAGAATGGGCGATCCGGATAGTTTTGTTTATTTAGCTTCACCGGCTATTGCTGCGGCAAGTAGCATTACCGGTAGAATTACACATCCGGATGAAGTCGTTAGTTAATTTGTACTGTTGTGTTTAGTCGTGAGGATTGGGTATAATCCAACATAATAAAATAAATAGATGATTATTAAAGGAAAAGTACATAAATTTGCGGATAATATAAATACTGATGATATTATCGCTGCTAAATATTTAGATTCTCAGGATTCCAAGTTCTTGGGGTCAAAATGCATGGAAAATATTGATAAGAATTTCTCAGCAAAGGTGCAAAGAGGAGATATAATAGTAGCGGGCAAAAATTTTGGTTGTGGGTCAAGCCGTGAGCATGCTCCACTAACTATAAAAGGATGTGGAGCCTCGTTAGTTATTGCTGAGAGCTTTGCTCGGATATTCTTTCGTAATTCAATCAATACCGGATTGCCGATAATCGAATTAGCAGAAACGTCTAAAATAAATGATGGGGATTTTTTAGAGGTTGATCTATCGAGAGGTAAAATTAACAATGTAACTAAAAAAGTTTCCTACAAAACTCAAGTTTTTCCGGATTTTTTAGAAAAAATTATTAAATTTGGAGGATTAATGAAGTGGATTGACCAAAAAGAGGGAGGGAAAAAATGAAAGTACCTAAAAGAGAATGCCGGGTCAATATTTCCTGTCTAGGTGGTACACTAATTTGTGGAACAATGCACATTAGCGAAGGTTTAAGAGCCCTTGATTCTTTGAATGATGCGCGGGAAAATTTTTTTGCGGTAACGCAAGCGCAAGTTAAACATAAAAACTTATCCATAAATGGTCAGAGCCTTGAAGGATTCGAGGGGGAGAAAGAAATTATTATGGTAAGTAAATCTGCTATCGAGTGGGTGGAAGAAATTAGCTAAACGCATATCCTTATCAAATATTAAGTAATAGCCAAGTGTAAAAAACGGAGTGCTTATGGAAAAGACTTATAAAATTGCGGTTATCCCCGGTGATGGGACTGGCCCGGAAGTTATTAACGAAGGCCTAAAGGTTTTAGAAGCAGTTTCTGCCAAGTATAATTTTAAATATGAAACCAAAAGCTATGATTTTGGTGGTGAGCGGTATCTAAGGACTAAAGAAGTGCTGCCTGCATCAGCAATAGGTGAATTAAAACAATTTGATGTTATATATTTAGGAGCTATTGGCCATCCGGATGTTAAGCCGGGAATTTTAGAAAAGGGAATCCTATTAACCTTGCGGTTTGCTTTGGAGCAGTATATTAATTTAAGGCCGGTAAAATTATATGATAGCCGTTTTTGCCCGCTAAAGGATAAGCAGCCTCAAGATATTGATTTTACGGTAGTTAGGGAAAATACTGAAGGCTTGTACAAAGGGTTGGGCGAGTTTAAAAATAAAGGAACAAAAGAAGAGGTAGCTACTCAAATTTCTTATAATACTTATGCGGGGATTGAGCGTTGCTTGAGGTATGCTTTTGAATACACACAAAAGAGGAATAAGAAAATGACTTTAACTCTTTGTGGTAAGACTAATGTTTTAACTTACGCTTTTGACCTCTGGGAGAGAATTTTCAAGAAGCTGGCTGCTGAGTATCCGGATGTAAAGACTGATTATGCGCATGTAGATGCAACATGTATGTGGATGGTTAAGAACCCTGAGTGGTTTGATGTTATTGTTACCGACAATATGTTTGGCGATATTATTACTGACTTGGGGGCGATGATCCAAGGTGGAATGGGTATCGCTGCAGGCGGCAATATTAATCCTGAAGGAGTTTCGATGTTTGAGCCGATTGGCGGAAGTGCTCCAAAGTATACCGGGAAAAATGTTATTAATCCTTTGGCGGCAATTTGTGCTCTGTCTATGATGTTGAAGCAGCTAGGTGAAGAAAAGGCCGCCAACAGCATTGAAGATGCGGTAATTAAGGTTGCTCAAGAAAAACTAAATAGTTTAGCTGCTGGAAAAATGGGATATTCAACCGCAGAAGTCGGCGATTTAGTGGTTAAACATCTTTGAAGAAGTATAACCATTTGTCAATAATTTACGTCAAAGACAGATAGCTAATAACTAAGGTTTATTAAATAGAGATGAAAAAATATAATATTGCAATAGTGGGTGTAGGTGTAGTAGGAGTCGAAATATTAAAGATTCTTAAGCAGCGTAATTTTCCTGTGGGTAATTTAAAAATATTTGCTCGCTCAGCAAGAAAAATAGAAATTGAAGGCCAGACATACAGCGTGGAAGATGTTAGCTTAAAGAATTTTGATGATGTGGATATTGCGTTGTTTGCTGGGACTGAAGGTGAAAAAGGAGCCAGTGTCCTTTATGCGCAAGAATTCATTAAAAAAGGGGCAGTAGTCATTGATAATGGCAATGATTTTCGTTTAAAATTAGAAGTTCCGTTAATTGTTCCGGAAATAAACCGGGACAAAATTTCTAATCATCAAGGATTAATCGCTAATCCGAATTGTACAACTATCCAGGCGATAGTTGCTTTAGGCGGAATATTTAAGAATTTTGGTTTAAGCCAAGTATTGTTAACTAGTTTTCAGGCTGTTTCTGGAGCCGGGAAAAATGCAGCAATAAGTTTGTGGAATGAAACAAAGGCATTGACTGATAAAAACAAAGATTTAGAATTTGATTGTTTAAATAAAAGAATAGAAGGAGAGCCTGAGTCATTTTCTGAACAAATAGCGTTTAATGTTATACCTCAGATTGGAGTATTCACAGAAAATAACTATACCAGTGAAGAAGATAAGGTAGTTAATGAAATGCGCAAAATTTTTAATGATCCTTCCATTAAGATTTCTGCTACTTGCGCCAGAGTTCCGGTATTTACTGCTCATTCTGAAGCAATCTACTTTACTGTTTCTAAAGATGCTTCTTTAGCTGGTTTAGAGGAAGTTTTAGAGAATTCCGAAGGGGTAAAATATCTTAAGGATGATTTATGTTTCCCTCTAGATGCTGAAGGAACAGATGAAGTGTTTGTTTGTCGCCTGCGTCCTGACTTGCAAAATAAAAATTCCTTTTGGCTGTGGTGCGTATCAGATAATTTACGCAAAGGCGCTGCCCTAAATGCTGTTCAAATTGCCGAAGAACTCCGTACTGTATAATTCTAATAGTTGTTTAGGATAGTTTATGCAAGCGGGTTGTGAATGTTATTTACTTCCTCAACCTTCCAATATTTATTGACCCATAACCCAATTATTTCTATTGATTTGTATTTTTGACGTAGCAATTGTATTGCTTTTTTTATTTGCACAATTTGAACATCTTTTGGTGCTGGATTTTTGACGCAATCGTGGTGGCCGACAATAGCAATCCCTACAGAATCATGTTTTTCTATTGAAATGTTCAGTCTTTCAGTGATCAATTTAATAGAGGTGGTGTCTTTGTTTTCTGATAAAATAAGATTGGGGCCGGCTTCAGTAATCGAATCTACATATTGAACATTGAACCTTTTTTGCAAGTAATTAATTACCGGTAATTGGATTCGTCCATCTATGCAGTTAATAACGGTACAAAATTGCATACTATTTCCTTCTAGTGGTTAATATTTTAAAACGTATAAGAGCCGGGGTGATTTAGTTTTATCCAGTATTAATTATTTTCAGGGTGCATCTACATATGATGTCTGTTGTATTGCTTTAGGATCATTCTGCTCGTATCTTGCTAGTAATTTTTTATAAACGAATGTCATAGCCACTACACTAGTAGGGATTGTTACAAATAGCCCGACAATTAAACAAAGAGCTCCTGCTAGGTTAATAAGGCCAAGAAGAACCCCAAAAACCAATAAGTCTTTTTTTGAGCCTTCAGTTATACGTGCGCTTTGCTTAAGGGCTGTCACGGGTGTTAGATTTTTATCTACGATTAAATAACTGAAGAAATAAAATTTTAGAGACCAAATTATGCCGGGAACTATCAATAAAAGCATTCCGATAAAAACGATTAATCCATAAAGAATTGAACCCAGTAGATATTTAAAGAATAAAGAAAAGTTATTGAAGAAATTAACAAAAGAGCATTTTTTATTGTCAAACAGCTTTATGGCAATTTTTATTAACCCAATGGACGTAAGTATTGATATAATCCAGAACGGAATTAGTAAAATATAAAAAATTATTTTTTCTGGGGGTAACTCATATTTAGTTTTCTGCAAAAGCGCATATATTTCCGATTTTTGGTTTTGATAAGTGGAGAATAGTTGTAAATCATTATCTGAATTTACATCTTCAAATGTATCCGTTAATATCCCATTTTCATCAATATAATTATTTTCTATTAAATTTTCAAAAAGTTGGCCGGGATTATCAACAACCGTTGATAGTTTCTCTTTTGTGATGGTCCGCTCTTTTGCTTTGTCTCGAACAATATTAGAAAATACATTAAGCAATATTAAGGTGATGACAATGCCCGCAAAAAGGCCAAAATTAGCTTTTGTTGTATTCCAACCGAATTGAAGCGCTTCTTTTTTCGAAAAAGACTTTGTTTTCATAGGTTTTTTTTTGTGTTCAAAGTAAACATTTAATTATATTCTCTTGTAATAAATTAATTTTATCGCAAAACAATAAACAAGTAAAGTTTAAAATCTTAATAATTGTTGACTCTTTTTCTAATTTTGGATATATTGGCAAGATATGGAAAGAAATATTTATTTAGAAGTTGAGTATTTGGGAACGAACTATTTTGGTTTTCAGGTGCAGAATAAGCACAAAAAGCAAAATACGGTTCAGGCAGAGATCGAGTCTGCATTGTGTAAATTATTTTGTGAAGATATTCGGATAAATTATGCTGGGAGAACTGATCGGGGAGTGCATGCTAAGGCGCAAGCAGTAAATTTTAAAATAAACAGTAAAATCAGGCTTCAAAGCATCAAGCTTGCTCTTAATTCATTTCTGCCTTCGGACATATATATAAAAAAAATAAAAACAGTATCTTTAGATTTTCATGCCCGGTTTTCGGCAAAATCAAAGATTTATCGATATACTATTTTTACTTGCAAACAGGTTTCAGTTTTTCAGAATGATTTTTCCTGGCATATCCCGGACTCTTTAAATATTTCTAATATGCAGAAAGTTGCAGAAAAACTTATCGGAAAAAAGGATTTTTCTTTATTTGCCCGAGAGGCTAAGAAGTATCCAAATTGTGTAAGAGAAATGATGAGAATATCTGTAAAAAAAAGCGGAAATTTTATCTATATTGATATTGAAGCCAGTGGATTCTTAAGGAATATGGCTCGGAATATTGTTTCCTTTTTAGTTAAAACAGGCAAGGAATGCATAACACTTCAGGAAGCTGTGAGCATTATTAAGCGCAAGACTTCTTACATTAACCATCCTGCTCCAGCACAAGGCTTGTATTTGCAAAAAGTACAGTATTGAACTAGATTGGGGTTTATTCTGTGGTTGGCTTAATTTTGATAGATTTTCTAAGAATAGATGGTATAATTCTTTCCAAACAGGAATATTATGCGAAAAATATTAGTATTTTTTATTATTTTGAGTCTATTACCAATTTCCGGGTGCTATAATATCCGAAGGAAGTTTATTCGCAAAAAAAAAGGTCAAGAGGAAAAACCGGTATATGTTGATTTTAAAGAGTATCCCATAAAACCATCTCGAGATGCTTATATAGATTATTATCTGTTTGTCCGTGGTTGGTTAGATGAGCTTGTTTCATCCTTGAAAAAAGGTTTAAGCTATAAGCGGGAAAAAAGAGCAATTAATGAAGCGATTATGAATTTAGAGCAAATAATTTCTTTTTATAACACAGAGGGCAGGGAAAAAATATACCCTTCATACGAGAAATTACTGGATATGCGTCGGGAAATTGACAGAAGTCCTAATATGAGTAGAATGCGGAGAGATGGGCTTATTCGGAAGATTGAATCTTTTAAGCGAGAGTTTGAACGAAACTTTAATTACACAGATGCTGAACAATGGATGAGCTAGTCTTACATAGTTTTTGTTTAGGCAGTCTTTCCAATAACTGCTACTTAATATTTAATAGCCAATCAAAGAAAGGGTTTATTGTTGATTGTCCAGCTCCGAAGGAAAAAGTAGACTTATTTATTAAGGAGAAAGAATTAGAAATTTCATTTATTGCTTTAACGCATGGGCATTTTGATCATATTAAAGGATTAAGCGATTCTCCTTTTCCATTTTATATTCAGCAAGAAGATGCCCCGTTTTTAATGAACGCGGAATTAAATGGATCATTATTCTTTTCTGAGCCTGCAGAAATTGTAAAAAAGCCAGTTATTTATGCTAAAAATCAATCTTTGTTTTTTGAAGAACACGCAATAGAAGTAATTTCCACGCCTGGGCATACTCCCGGTTCAGTCTCTCTGAAGATAGACAATTGGTTATTCAGCGGAGATGCAATATTTTTAAATTCAGTTGGCCGCACGGATATTCCTCTTGCTTCACATGAAGTATTGACTAAATCTATCAAGGAGAAGATTTATGTTTTGCCGGATGAAACCATTATATATCCTGGCCATGGTCCTTCTACTACAGTAGGTTGGGAAAAAATCAACAATCCCTTTGTCAAGGGCTAGTCATAATGTATGTATTTTTGGGGGTCATTGCTTGCTGGCTATAAGCTTGCTTCTATCATGCAAAAGAGTGCAGTATTTTTAAAATAATTAAATAATGGACGCATATCTAGAAGCATTTATTGATTATCTTAGGGTAGAAAAGGGATTATCTGCTAACTCTATTTATTCGTATAGCACTGATTTAAAAAAATATTCTGGTTACTTAAAAAGTATAAAACTAGAAGACCCCAACAAAATAACTCGCAAAGACATTAGCGAATTTCTTTTCTTATTGAGGAAAGCAATTTTACCGATAAGTATTTCTCGAATTCTTTCTACTGTAAAAAATTTTCACAAATTTTTACTGAGGGAAAAAATAACCTTGTCTGATCCTTCTGGGCTGATTGAGGCACCAAAGATTGACAAGAAGATTCCTTCTTTCTTATTATCCGAAGAAGTTAATAAAATCCTTAAAATGCCTAATTTAAAAAATACTCAAGGCATTAGAGATCGAGCTATTCTAGAATTAATGTATGCTACTGGCTTAAGAGTTTCAGAATTAACCATGCTTAAAATCGCAAACTTAAATTTAGATGTCGGGTTTCTTATCTGCAAAGGTAAGGGATCCAAGGAGAGGATTGTTCCGCTGGGAAAAATTGCTCAACGGTTTATTGAAAAATATTTGGTTGAATCAAGGAATAAGTTGTTGGGTGGTAAGTTGTCAGTTTATGTTTTTCTTGCTCAAGGAGGAAGGCGTTTAAGCAGACAAAGTGTTTGGAAGATGGTCGTTAAAATGGTTTTCCGGGCAAAGATTAAAAAAAAGGTTAGCCCACATACTTTACGCCATAGTTTTGCTACACATCTTTTAGAAGGAGGTGCTGACTTAAGGAGCGTACAGGAAATGCTTGGTCATTCCAGTATTACTACAACACAGATTTATACTCATGTTAACCAGACTAGATTGAAAAAGATACATGTTAAATATCATCCTCGTGCTTAAAAAGCTTGCAAATGTTGGCGATAATTTATAGGGAGGAAAAGTAAGTAAGGGGAACGAGAAAGTATATATAAAATCAAGCTAAATTGTTGATTATGAATGTAAAAAGTAAATTAAATAAATTACCGCCTGATTTTAAAAAATTTTTAAGAGAAGCCTCAAAATTAGCTGATTCCTTGGGTGTCAGCATTTATCTTGTCGGAGGAGTGGTCAGAGACTTAATTATTGGGAGGAAAACTATTGATTTAGATATTGTCATAGAAGGTGATGCAATATCTTTTTCTCAAAAATTAGCGAGTACGTTAAATGTCCGACATAAAAAATACCAATCTTTTGGCACGGCAAGTATTTATCTTAAGAGACAAAAGATTGATTTTGCGACTGCCCGGACTGAAAAATACTTAAATGGCGGGGAACTACCGAAGGTAAAACCGGCCGATCTTAAACAAGACCTTATACGTCGCGACTTTACGATTAATACTTTAGCTGTCAGCTTGAATAAAAGTGATTATGGGATAGTTATTGATGTTTGCAAGGGGTTAAGTGATCTAAAGAATAAAGTGCTGAGGATTATTCATGGAAAAAGCTTTTTTGATGATCCTACGCGAATATTGCGTTGTGTGAGATTTGAGAAGAGGTTTAATTTTAGCATTGAATACAATACTATGAAATGTTTGCAGGAAGCAATTGCCTGTAGCGCGTTGGAATCAGTTAGCCCTCAGCGCTTAATAAAAGAGTTATTGTTGATACTGGAAGAGGAAAATCCTTGCGTTTATATTAAAAGGTTATTCTATCTAAGGGTATTTCCTTTTATAAGCAAAGACATTGATTTAGACAGAAAAGCTTTTAATTTTTTTCAAAGTTTGGAAAATAGCGTTCAACATTATCAAAGAAAATTTCCAGATCGGAAAGTTGATAAGCTATCAACTTTATATTTAGCGGGCATCTTAAGCAACGTTTCTTTAGAGAAAACAATCGATATTTTTAATAAATGGAGTCTTTTAAAAAACGAAAAAAAAATTATAATTTCTTTAAAAAAGAATATCATAGAAATTAGTCAGCTTAATAAGTATTCCAGCTTTTGGGATGTTTACAAGCTGCTTAACAAGTATAAACCAGAGACGTTAATATTTTTTTATGCTTGGTCCTCGAGCAAGGCATTTAGAAGAAATATTGATTATTTTTGGGATAGGTTAGGTGGCGTGCGGCTAAAAATTAACGGTAATGATTTACAAAGAATAGGTATAAAACCGAAAACCTTGTATAGCCAGATATTTGATAAACTTATTTGCGCGAAGATTGATAAGGGTTTGGTATCTAAAAAGCAAGAAATTGGTGAAGCATTGAGCATATTTAAGCAAATTAGTAGTAATAACCAGATATAGTTGCAATATCTTCAATAAATGGCAAAATAAATTATGGATGGAAAAGTATTGAAAATTATGAGTGTTTACGCTATAATTTATATCCTTAATAAGTTTCATAAAAGGAGAGATAATGTCTTTACGCATGGAAAAAGTTAATCAGCAGATAAGAAAGAAAGTCACGGAAATATTGCAAAAAGAAGTAGATGATCCGGATTTAGAATTTTTGTCAATAACCAGGGCAGATACTACTTCTGATTTACAGGAGAGTAAAATTTATTTTAGCTTGCTTAACGAAAATGGATATTCGAAAGCCGAAGAATCATTAAACAAAATGAGTGGATTTATTAGAAATGTTTTAGGAAAGAAAGTGCGGCTTAAAGTTTTGCCACAGCTTTTTTTTATTCCTGATGAGTCTATAAAATACAGTGTAGATATCTATCAAAAAATGGAAGAAATTAACATAATAGAAAAAAATACTGACCAGGGTGTAAACCAAGGTAGCTAAATTAAACATTATGCAAAATCAATTAATAAATAAAATTGTTGGGCGGATTAATGCTAGTAAAAGTTTTCTAATTACTGCCCATATAAATGTAGAGGGCGATGCTTTGGGTTCAGAACTTGCCATGTATCTTCTTCTTAAGAAATTAAAAAAGAAAGTTGTCATATATAATAACGATGTAACTCCGGCTATCTATAATTTTTTTCCTTCGGTAAAAGTAATAAAGAATTCCATAGGAGATTCTTTATTTGACACTGCTTTATTTCTGGATTGCTCTGATGCATCACGAGCGGGCAAGGTTAAAGATGTCTTAGGCAAAGCAAATTGCATTATCAATATTGATCATCACATCAGCAATACATATTTTGGGGACATCAATTGGGTTGATCCTTGTGCTGGTTCAACAGCGCAGATGATCTACAAGCTATGCGAGCGGTTTAAAATTATTGACAAACGTATTGCTCTTTGCTTGTATACAGGAATTTTTACTGATACAGGGAATTTTACTTATGCTAGCACTAACCAAGAAGTTCATCAGATTGTTGCTCATCTAATGAAGTATGATTTACGTCCTAATAAAATTTACAATGATTTACATAGCTTATGCGCCCCTGAAGACTTAAAGTTTATTGGTAAGATTATAAGTTCTTTAAAATTTGATGCTACTCGAAGAATATGTTGGGCAGTTATTGATAAATGGAGCGATCATCACTATGATCTTACAGAGGTTTTATTTTCGGTAATGCGTCTATCTAAGTATAGTGAAGTGTTTTTGTTGTTTAAAGGAATTGGTAAGAACTCTACCAGAGTCAACTTTCGTTCTCGTTCTAAAGTTAATGTAGATAGAGTTGCAAAATTTTTTGGTGGAGGCGGACATAAAAAAGCAAGTGGAACTACGGTCGAGAGTCCATTGGAAGAAACTGAGAACAAAGTAATCTCCTTTATAAAAAAGCATACTAATTGTTTAAAGATAAAACAAAGCAAATAACTTCTGTTAAGCTGGCCGCTTTTATTATCAAGTTTTTTATTGTTGGGTGGGAGGTAAATAAGTAAGTATGAAATTAACAGATAGTAAAAAAGAAGGTGTGATTCTGATTAATAAGCCCAAAGGCCTTACATCTCATGATGTGGTAGATGTTGTACGGAAAAAATTAGGCACTAAAAAAGTAGGTCATAGCGGGACATTAGATCCTTTAGCTGAGGGGCTATTAATTATTCTTGTTGGTAGATATACAAAAGCTTTCCCTATGTTTTCTGGTTTTGACAAGAAATACATGGGCATTTTAAAGCTAGGAGAAACTACTTCTACTGGCGATTCACAAGGAACAATTTTACAAACTAATAGTTATGAAAATGTTACTGAACCTGATATAAAAAAAGCTTTTTCTGCATTTGAGGGGGAAACTAATCAAATTCCGCCGATGGTTAGTGCTTTACGAGTGAATGGAAAACGGTTGTATAAATTAGCAAGAAAAGGAGTTACTGTTAAGAGAGAGCCAAGAAAAGTAACGGTGCATTCTTGGGATGTGTCAAAAGTTGATTATCCATATGTTGAATTTAGAGTGCACTGCTCCAAAGGAATGTATGTACGAAAACTTGCAGAGGATATTGGAGAATTATTGGGATGTGGAGCACATATGGTAAAAATACTGCGTTTAGCTGTGGGGCCTTTTAAATTAGAAGAAGCGATTAATCTAGATGATGTCAATGAAAGTTATCTGCGACAAGTTACCTTCTAACAAAAAAAAATGTATTGCGACTATTGGTGGTTTTGATGGGGTTCATAAGGGCCATCAATTCATTTTAAAAAAAGTCAAAACAGAAGCTAAGAAAAGAGATAGCTTCTCCCTTGCAATTACATTCACTCTTCCTCCTCGATTACTATTAAAAGAAAAACTGCTGATAAATAATTCTAAAATTAGAGAACCTTTTCTCGGGCAGATATCGGACTTTAAACAAAAAATTTCTTCTGTTGATGATTTGGGAGTAGATTTTCTCTGGTTTCTCAAGACAAGTTCTACTCTTTTAGAATTATCACCACATTCTTTCATTGAATATATTTTGGATTATTTTGACATAAGGCTGTTAATTGTTGGGAGTGATTTTCGTTTTGGGCATAAAGGTAAAGGTGATGTCTTGTATTTAAGGAAAATTGCTCCTCAGTATAATTTTAAAGTACTGATAGTTAAAAAATTAAAAATTAGAAATAAAGTAGTAAGCAGTTCAGCTATACGTAATTTTATTAAAAATGGTAATTTAGAAAAGGCAAAGGAATTTCTGGGAAGAAATTTTTGTTTAAAAGGCAAGGTGCTCAAAGGGAAAGGCATAGGCTTAAAATTGGGTTTTCCCACAGCGAACATAGACATAGCCAGATATATTATTCCTGTTTCAGGGGTTTATGCAGCTTTTGTTCTTATTGGTAAAAAACTATTCTTGGGTGCAGTAAATATTGGAAAAAATCCTACGTTAACGTTTAGTGAAGAAAATACTGTAGAGGTCCATATTATAAATTTTAATAGAAATATTTTAAATAGTGTAATTAATGTGGTTTTTTTAGAAAAAATTAGAAATGAACATAAGTTTTCTTCCTTTAAACAGCTGCAGCTTGCCATTAAAAAAGATATTCTGTCCATAACCGCAAAATATAGTATTCCTTCCGCTATGCATCCACAAGCTGTTGGGTTGTAGATATTTATTCACTAAAATCCCTTGACAAAAGAGCAAAAGAGTTTTATATTTGTATTGTGGAATAAAGTGGAGGAAAGTGGAATGTGGTACGGAGAATATACACATACATTAGATAGTAAAGACCGATTTGTGTTTCCCGCCAAGTTTAGGGATAAAATAAAAGGCCTTAAGAAAAAATTTTACATTACTCGTGGACTTGATGGATGTCTTTTATTATTACTAGAAGATGCATGGAAAAAATTAGAGGAAAAGTTAAAATCACTTTCTTTCGCTAAGCAAAAAGCGAGATTTTTTAACCGTTTATATTTTAGTGGAGCTGCGGAAATAGATATTGACGCACAGGGCAGGATGACTATTCCGGATTACTTAAAAGAATTTGCCCAGATAAAAAGGGAAATCGTAATTATTGGGATTGCTGATAAAATCGAGATTTGGGATAAAACACACTGGAGTGAATTTTATAAGGAAAATAAGGAAAAATTTGAAGAGATCGCTGAGGATCTTTTTGAAGTGTAAAAAGGAGGTATTTTTATGCGTCTTGTTTTTCCTAAAACTGGCAATCAGTGTTTACGCAGACAGGTAAAGGAAAAATGTATTGTTTTATCTATGCATTCAATTATGGGTCTTGTCGGATTTCATATTTGTCAAATGGACGAAGTTAAAAATAAAATTACTGTTCGAACAACAAAAAGTATAAAGTAACTTAATTGATAGAAACAATCAGAATGAACATATCAGAGGTTTACACAGAAAAAATGAAAGAAACAAATCATTATCCTGTTATGTATCGGGAGGTCCTAGAGTTTTTAGACTTGGAGAACAAAAAGATTGTTGTTGATTGTACTTTGGGGATGGGGTCACATGCTCGAAAATTATTAGAAGTTATGAATGACCAGGCTCAATTAATTGGAATTGACAGAGACCAGGATTCTTTAGAAGTTGCTTTTAAAAAATTGGAGCCTTTTAAAGATAAGACTACTCTTGTTAAGGATAGTTTTTCTAACTTAGACAAAGTTCTTAATTATTTAAATCTGCAAAATGTAGATGCTTTTTTATTTGATTTAGGAGTGTCTACTTATCAACTTAGTAATCCATTAAGAGGGTTTAGCTTTTTAAAAGAAGGTCCTTTAGACATGAGGATGGATAAGGATTCCTTTCTTTCTGCTTATGATATCGTGAACAACTTGAGTGAAGGTGAGTTAGAGAATATTTTTAATAAATTTGGAGAAGAGCGTTATTCTAAAAAAATTGCCAATTCCTTAATAAACGAGCGAAAAAAAGAACCAATTTTTACAACTACTCAGTTGGCGCAGGTGGTTATGCGTGTTGTTCCATTCCAGAATCGTCGTGACAAGATTCATCCGGCGACAAGAATATTCCAAGCATTAAGAATAGCAGTTAACAGAGAATTAGAAGTTTTATCTATTGGATTGGATAAAGCTGTTTCTTGTTTAAGTGATGGAGGTAGAATAGCAGTTATTTCTTTTCATTCTTTAGAAGACAGGATCGTTAAGAATGCATTTAAAGAATATTCTGCTTCTGGTGTGTTAAAAATAATTAATAAAAAACCGTTATTGCCTTCAGAAGAAGAAAAAGGGGAGAATAATTCATCTCGTTCAGCAAAATTAAGAGTGGCAGAGAAAATAGGTAGTTAATGAAAAAGATAACACCACTAATTTTGATTGCTTTTATTTTTTTTCCTTCATTTTTTTTCCTTCATCAAAAAATACAAATTTACGTTGAAGCTTATCGCTTGAGTGAAAACTATAATTACCACAATCAGCTTATTGATAAAAAAGATTATTTAATGTATACGTTCACTAAAGCAACATCTTTGGCAAAGGTAAATCAATGGGCTAAAGCACAAGATTTTGTGTCTGTAGGTAAAGATAAGCATTTTTCTTTAGCTACTAAGAAAGAAAGTGCTAAAAGTAATAACAAAATAGCGACGTTCTTTAGCCGTTTGTTGGGAGCCTCAACTCCTACTGCAGAAGCCTTTGTTAAAAAGCAGCAATAGTAAGTTTATATCATCTATAGTGTGCATCAAGCGTTGTAAATTGTGTTCAGAACTTTCTTGAATTTTCATAATTAAATAAAGAGTGAAGATTTGGGTGATTATTCAGCATATTGATAGGGTTGTTTTGTTTTGTATGTATAAACGTGGGCAATAAACATAATCGGAGAATAAACAGTGTCTATTTTATTTTTGTGTTTTTGTTTCTGGTTATTTCTGTCAAGATAATCTATCTTCAAGCCTTTAGAAGTAAATTTTTTAAAAATCTTGCCAAAAATCAGCATTATCGTATTTTACGTTTCGAGGGAGGAAGGGGCGATATACTGGACCGCCGCAGAAGAATATTAGCTACCAGCATTAGTTGTTACTCTATTTTTGTTGATCCTTCATTGGTGTGCAACTTACAGAAGATAGCTCAACAGCTTTCTTCTGTATTGTCTATTCCCGAAAAAGATATCAGTAAAAAAATTAAAGGAGGAAAACGATTTGTTTGGGTAAAAAGGAAAATTTCTTTTGCGGATAAAGAAAAAATAAAGTTATTAAATCTTAAAGGGGTAGGAATTTTAAAAGAAAGAAAGAGGTTTTATCCTCAAGCAGAACTAGCAGCAGCAACTTTAGGTATTGTGGGTATAGATAATAAGGGCTTAGAGGGATTAGAATTACAATATAATGATTACTTGAGGGGAAAAGATGGTTGGGTAAAAGTTTTACAGGACTCTGTTCCTCAGGATATTGCACTTTCCTCACAGATAATTACTCCCCAAGAAGGAGCGGACCTTATATTAACTATTGATGCACAGATTCAATACTGGGCGGAAAATTACCTGAAGGATTCCGTAGAAAAGTTTAAAGCTCAACGGGGAAGTGTGGTGATTATGGATGCATACAGCGGTGGGATATTGGCATTGGCTAATTATCCGGGTTTCGACCCTAATGATTCTGGGTCTTTTTCAGCGGAAAATATAAGAAATAATGCAGTATGTGATATGTTTGAGCCAGGTTCAGTATTTAAAGAAGTTGCCCTTTTAGCAGCAATTAGCAGTAATAGTTTTTCTGATAATGAATTGATATTTTGTGAAAATGGTAAATTTAAAATACCGGGAATGGTTTTGCATGACTATAAACCCTACGGAGATCTTACTTTTAAAGAAGTGTTTATAAAATCGAGTAATATTGGCGTGGCAAAAGTTATAAGTCGCGTGGGTGCTAATAATTATTATCAGTTCATAAAACGTTTGGGTTTTGGCGAGCTTTCGGGTATTGATTTTCCAGGAGAAGCAAAGGGGTTAGTTAAACCTTATCGTTTGTGGTCGAAAACTTCAGAATTTATTATTCCTATGGGGCAAGAAATAGCGGTAAATATAATTCAGCTGGCGAGGTCCTTTTCTGTAGTTGCTAACGGAGGATATTTGGTTAAACCACACATTGTAAAAAGTATTTGTTCATATGATTTTTGTGAAGATATTCCCTTGAGAAGGAAGAAAATTTTTTCGCAGGATGTGATCGAAAAGGCTAAGAATATTCTTATTGAAGCCGTTGAAAAAGGAACAGGGAAAAAAGCAGGTGTAGAGAAAAGGATTATAGGAGGGAAAACAGGAACAGCGCAGAAATTTGATTCCAAGATTGGAAAATATTCTTCTTCAAAATACAGGGCTAATTTTGTCGGGTTTATCGAGGATATTGATCCTCCGCTGGTAATAGCAGTAAGCGTAGATGAGCCGAGAAAGTCGCATTTTGGAGGGGTAGTTGCTGCTCCTGTCTTTAAAAACATTAGTCAGAAGATAATTCCGTATATTGAAGGAGAAAGCTCGTGAATTTATTGATAGTCTTGGGAAACAAAGAGTTTTTAGTTAGTGAAGAATTATGAAAATAAAGCATGTGTTTCCTCATTTAAATATTGGCCAAGAGCGGAAGGAAACTACTGTTTACGGGATAAGCTGTGATTCTCGTTTTGTAAAAAAAGGGGATATTTTTTTCGTTCTTAAAGGGGAAAAATTTAATATTTTTTCTGTTCTAAAAGATATTGAGCCTAAGGTTAAAATATTTATTGCGAATTTAGATGATGCGTGTCATTTAAAAACGATTAGAAAGCCAGTAATTTTAGTTAAAAATGTTCATAATGAATTGACAAAAGCAGTAAATTTATTTTATAGGTTAAAAGGAGAAAAATTAAACCTTATCGGAGTAACCGGTACTAACGGGAAAACAACTACTGCCCATTTGGTCTATCACTGTTTAAAAAAAAGTGCAAAGAGTGCTGCGTTGATTAGTACGGTTAAGTGTGTTTTTGGCCGGAAAACAATAAAAAGTGTACATACTACCCCTGATTTTTTAAGTTTGCGCAGCATGATCAAGGATATTCAGGAGAAAAATATTCAGTTTGTAGTTATGGAGGTCTCTTCTCATGGAATAATTCAAAAAAGAATTAGAGGGCTAGAATTTTCAAGCTGTGTTTTTACTAATTTAAGTCGGGATCATCTTGATTATCACAAAACCATGGATAATTATTTTAAAGCTAAAAGTAAATTATTCCTCAACAATCGAAGGATGCTTTCGGTGGTAAACGCTGATGATAAATATGGACAAAGAATAATTAGGAAAATGGATAAAGTTATTTCTTTCGGTATCAATAATAATGCTACCGTAAAAGCTTGTAACATTTGTATGGACGGAAAAGGAACATATTTTAATCTGCACTATAAAGGAGCCGTCTGTCGCGTGAAAACTTTTCTTTTGGGAAAGTATAATGTTTCTAATATTTTAGCAGCAATAGGGGTGCTTTTAGGGCAAGGAATACCATTAAAAACTATAATTAAAGCGGTTTCTTCTTTTCGGGCGGTGGAAGGAAGATTAAATAATGCAGGAGAAAACATTTTTGTTGATTATGCACATACGCCGGATGCATTAGAAAATACTTTGATTGCTTTAAAGGATATCGGATACAAAAAAATTATTTGTGTTTTTGGTTGTGGGGGAGAAAGAGACAGGGGAAAACGTAGGCTTATGGGCAAGGTAGCATCCCAGAATGCCGACTTTACTATTATTACCTCTGATAATCCTCGTGGAGAAAGTGTTTTAGCCATCTGCTCTCAGATTAAAAAAGGTTTTTCGGAAAAAAAGTATTCTGTTGTTTTAGATCGGAAAAAAGCGATAGAGAAGGCAATTGTGTTACTATCAGAAAATAATTCTAATAAAAAAGAAAAAAACTTTTTTTTGTCGGCAGGTAAAGCTTGTTTGCTTGTAGCCGGAAAAGGGCATGAAGATTATCAGGTTGTAAGAGATAGAAAGGTGCCCTTTGAAGATAAAAGGGTTATAAAAGAGTGTTTGTCTCGTTTAAGAGGCAAAATGAAGGTTACAAAGTAAAAGACTAAGAATTAAGAAAATAGAAAAAAGGAGAGAGAAAGCACAAGGAAGATATTTTTAAAGCTGTTTTCTGACTGTTTAGAGGAAAATAATGAGAAGAGTCCAAGTTTGTAATACACATAAACAAATATTATTTGATGATTTTAAAAAGCTGGAAAGGCTGATAAAACCTCAAAGCATTCGTAATATCTATCATTTTAAGCCTTTTTTAGGTTTTTCTATCGACTCTCGATCATTAAAAGAGGGAGAAGGATTTATTGCTGTAGAAGGATTGCATAAAGACGGACACGATTTTATTAATCAAGCTGTTTCCAAGGGTGCTGTCTTTGTGATTGGTGAGAAATATGTGGACAACGCGCTACGAATTCCTTTTTTTGTTGTTGATGATAGTCAGAGAGCACTGGCAGCAATTGTTAAATATATCCGAAAGCGCAAAAGTCCTTTAGTCTATGGAATCACTGGGTCTGTGGGAAAAACTACCGTTAAGGAAATTCTTGGTTTTCTTTTAGCGCCTTATTATAAAGTTTTAAAAAATAGAGGAACAGAAAATAATTTTTTAGGGTTGTCGAAGACAATCCTCTCTTTAGATGATGAACAAGTTGTAATCCTGGAAATGGGAACTAGTCAAAAAGGCGAGATTGAAACATTAACCCGGATTAGTGACCCAGATATTGGAGTAATTACGTCAGTTAAGCCGGTTCATCTGGAGGGGTTGGGATGTTTAAACGGTGTATTTAAGGAGAAGTCCGCAATTTTCAAAGTCAACCCGAGAATAAAAGCAGTTTTAAATATTAATGATTATTATTTAAAACAACTAAAGAATCAGCATAGTGTTTGTTGGTTTGGCTCAAAGCGTAAGGCTGATTTATTTTTTCGTTTTACTAAAAGAAGTCAGGGTAAGTCTGTGTTTCTTTTTCAAGATAAATATAGATTTTCATTGCCGTGTTATTTAGAGTCGATGATTGTCAATTTTTCTGCGGCTATTTTAAGTGCACGTCTTTTAGGTATTCCGTTGTTTGAGTTGATCAATAGAGCGCAGGCATTTAATGGTTTTTTACCGATGCGTATGGAATTGAAGAGAAAGAACGGCTTTTTAATATTAAATGATGCCTACAATGCCAACCCTTATTCTTTGCAACAGGCGTTTAGCATGCTAAAACAATATTCTTCCCAAAAAATTATTGTGTTAGCTGATATGCTGGAATTAGGGAAAAAAACTCGGTATTATCACGAGCGAATAGCTTCGGATATTGTTAAAAATAAATTTGATTATTGTCTTACTTTTGGTGTGCATACATTCTATCTTCACGAAAGGTTAAAAAGCATGGGCTACAAGAAAACATTCCATTTTTCTGATCACAAAACAATTGCCCGGTTTATTACTCAAAAGATAATTACTTCTAAGAGGTTGCGGAAAAGATATTTGATTTTTCTTAAAGGGTCGCGTAAGATGAAATTAGAGAATATAATTAGTTATTTAAAGTAATATGATTTACCACTTTTTTTATCCTTTTTCTGAGCAGTTTTTTATTTTTAATATTACTCGCTACATTACCTTCCGAAGTGGTTGCGCGTTTATTACCTCTTTTGCTATTGTGATGTTGTTTTGGAAATTTACTTTAAAATGGCTGAAGCGTTGTAAAATGTTAGAAAGAGTAGATATGTATGGGCATGCTCAACTAACATCCTTGCATCAAGATAAGCATGGGACTCCAACTATGGGAGGAGTGCTAATAATTTTTTCTATTTTTATATCTACTCTTGTTTGGGCTCGATGGGATAATTATTTAGTTTGGTTAGTCGTCAGTGTTATGCTTTTATTGGGTTGTTTGGGCTTAAGAGATGATTTTTTAAAAATAAAGACAGGGAAGGGGCTAAGTCGTGGCCAAAAATTATTTTGGCAAGCTGCTATTGGAATTGTATTAGGGGTGTTGATAGTTTTAAGCAAAAATTTAACCACTGTTTGGAGTTTTCCATTTTTTAAAAAAATAGTAATAGATTTAGGAACATTTTATATTTTTTGGGCAGCCCTAATGGTTACTGCAACTGCTAACGCGGTAAATTTTACCGATGGCCTTGATGGCTTGGTAACTGGAGTTTTAATAATAAATGCTTTGATTTTTGGTTTGCTTAGCTATGTGGTTGGGCATATAAATATTGCTGACTATCTTTTTGTTCCTTATGTGCAAGAAGCCGGAGAGTTAACAGTGTTTTGTTTTTCTTTAGCTGGGGCTGGGTTAGCTTTTTTGTGGTTTAATACTTACCCGGCTGAAGTGTTTATGGGGGACGTTGGGGCATTAGCTTTGGGTGGAGGAATAGGGGCAGTAGCATTATTAATTAAGCAAGAATTTTTATTATTTATTAGTGGAGGTTTATTTGTTCTAGAGGCACTAAGCGTTATTTTGCAGATGTTTTTTGTTAGATTCAGAAAAAAGAAGTTATTTAAGGCTGCTCCCTTGCATCATCATTTTCAAGTTTTGGGATGGAAGGAGCCAAAAATTATAGTACGATTATGGATTATTTCAATTATTTTTGCGGTTTTAGCATTGCTTACGCTTAAAATAAGATAATGGCCGAATAGGTCTAAGGACAATGTTATGGATGGAGATAATCTAAAAAATATATGCATTATTGGCTTTGGTAAGAGCGGAGTTTCCTTATGTAATTTGTTGCTGGCTCTTAAGAAAAACATAAAAGTTACTGATTCAAGAAAAGAGAATTTTTTTTCTCAAGAATTGGTGTCCAAATTAAAAAAGAAAGGAATAGAGTTCGAGTTTGGCGGACACAGCAAAGATTTTGTAAAAGGGTCACAGCTGTTAGTTTTGTCTCCAGGTGTAGATTTGTCTTGCTCCTCAATAAGCAAAATAGTTTATTCACTAGGGATTCCTTATATTGGTGAGTTAGAATTTTCTTTTTGGTTTAATAAAGCAAAAATAATTGCGATTACCGGAACCAATGGTAAAACAACTACGGCCTCTTTGGCTTATGAGGTCCTCAAGCAAAAGCGGAAACGAGTATTCTTAGGTGGGAATATCGGAGTACCATTTTCGTCTTTTGTTTTAAATACCAGAAAGGGTGATTTAGTTGTTTTAGAGGTTAGTTCATTCCAGCTGGAAACTATTTTAAAATTTAGACCAGATATAGCAGTTTTGCTTAATATCGAACCGGATCATCTAGACCGGTATGTGAAATTTGAAGATTATTTCCAGACAAAGCTCAATATATTTAAGAACCAGCGAAGTTCTGATTTGGCGGTGATAAACAAAAGTTTAATCCTTCGTGAGAAGATTAAAAAACTGGTAAAGGCACAAGTAGTATGCTTTTCCAAGGAATTTTCTAACGAAAATTTTTCTTGTGTTTACAGAATTGTCAAGGAATTCGGCTTGGCTAAAACAGATTGTTTAAAGGTGTTTAGTTTGTTTTCAGGCCTTCCTCATCGCTTGCAAGTTGTTAGAAAAATTAATGGAATTAAATTTATCAATGATTCTAAAGCAACCAACGTAGCCTCAACTATTTGGGCGCTTAGACAGCTCAAACAGCCAGTTGTTCTTATTGCCGGAGGAAAAGATAAAGGGCTGGATTATTCAGAGATAGTTGCTCATAAAAAAGGAATTAAAAAAATTAATCTTTATGGTGAAGCTGCATCCAAGATAAAAGAAGCATTAAGCGATAAGATTCAAACTGAAGTGTTCTCTACATTGGAAAAGGCCATTAATACATCTTACAAGGAAGCAAAGGTAAGGGATGCTATTCTTTTTTCTCCAATGTGCTCTAGTTTTGATTTATTCTCCAATTATGCTGAGAGAGGCAATAAATTTACAGGTATTGTCAAGGGCCTTTAATTTGTCTTCGGTGGTGGTTTTCTGTCAGTATTGCTGGATAACAGAGATTTGTTGTGGTAAGTGCGAATGGTTTTAGATAAGAGCGAAGAAAGTAAAATAAAATCTCAACGAAGGTCAATATTTATTATCGTTCTAGCTCTAACTTTGTTTGGTCTTTTGATGGTTTACGAAGCCTCAAGCATTTATGCTTTTAAACTAACATCGGATGCTGCTTTTTTTTTTAAAAAACAATTACTATTCTTTACTATTAGTCTGTTGTTGTTTTTCTGCACGCTATTAATTGACATTGATTTTTTAAAAAAACATGTTAAAGAGTTGTTGATTTTTACTTTTTTATTATTAATTGCGGTAATTTGTCTAGGTGAAAAAACTGGAGGTGCAAAAAGATGGTTAATGTTTCCTGGTTTTAATATCCAGCCATCAGAAGTATTAAAAATTTCATTTTTACTCTATTGCGCTGACTATTGTTCCCGGAAAAAAGTGGTTATTAGGGATGCTATGTCAGGGTTAGTACCATTGGGCTTAGTTTTAGGGCTGGTTTGCGTTCTTCTTTTGATGCAGCCAGATTTGGGAGCAGCAATTTTTTTAGTAAGCTGGTCTATTTTTTTTCTTTTTTTCTTTAAAGCAAAAAATAAACATTTAATTCTAATTGTTTTGCTGGGAATTGTGGCAGCATTTTTTCTTATTAAGTTTTATCCTTACCGTTTTAGACGAATTGTTGCTTACTTTAATCCTTTTTCTGACCCCAGTGGTTCTGGCTTTCAATTAATTCAATCACAAATTGCTTATGGAGCCGGAGGCATCTGGGGGGTAGGCTTAGGAGAAAGTATTCAAAAGTTATCATTTCTTCCGGCTGCTCATACGGATTTTATTTTTTCAATAATTGCTGAAGAATTTGGGCTGTGGGGCTCTTTGACAGTGATATCTGTATTCTTTTTGTTATTCCATAAGATGTTTATGGTTGCTAAAGTGGCTAATGATAATTTTCGAAAAGGCATTCTTTGGGGTGTAATATTTATCTTTTTTTTAGAAGTTATTATTAATATCGGCGTAAGTTGTGGGTTTTTTCCAACAAAAGGTCTTTCATTACCGTTTATCAGCTATGGTGGTAGCCATTTAGTTGTTCATTATATTTTATTGGGTTTGTTTTTCAATGCTTCTCGGCGCGTTAGGTCAAGAAAGGTTGAATTAGAGCCATCTAAGCCTAAAAATAAGTAAAAACAGGGACAGGGTAAAGTATAACAGGGAAAAAGTTAAGTCAACCAAAGGATTAAGAGAGCGTAAGAAAAGTTGTTATGAGAGTGCTTTTAGTGTGTGATAGGAGTGCTGGACATATTTTTCCAGCATTGAGTATTGGAGAAAAAATAAAAAAAGAAGCCGAAACTATGGTAGATAGTAAAGGTTTTAATAAAAAAGTTTATTTTTTTGCGACAGCTCCTTTTTTAAGGCGGTATATAGAAAATTCCGGGTTTGCTGTTGTCGGAAAAAGCTTCTCGAATAGAAATTTAATCATTGAATGCTCTTGGCGGCTATTTGAGGCACTGTATATTCTTATTATTTTTCGGCCGGATAGGGTGATTGGTTTTGGAGGACGAGACAGTTTTTTTTTGGTGCTTTTTAGCTCCTTATTTGGTACAAAAACGGCAATATATGAACCTAATATTAAATTTGGTAAAGCCAACAAGGTGCTTACTATATTTGTTAGAGCGATATTCCGTGGTTTTCCGATAAATAAAAAAGAAAAGAACGCTAAGGTAATCGGTATCCCTCTAAGGAAAAATATAAAAAAAATTGATAAAGGCAAAGCGCGTCAAATTTTAAATTTTTCTAGCAAACCAGTTATTTTTTGCTTAGGGGGTAGTCAAGGTTCGCATTTGTTAAATTGTTTATTTATGAGATTTGTTAGTGAGCTTGAAGGTGGGTATCAAATAATTCATCTTACCGGAAGAAAAGATTACCATCAGGTATCAGACTTTTATGGTAAATTAAAAATTAATAATTTTGTAAAAGATTTCTATTATAATATTGAAGTTTTATATAGTGCTTGTGATGTAATAGTCTCACGCGCTGGCGCCAATACTTTAGGGGAAATCTCTTTTTTTAACATACCAGCAGTGCTGATACCGCACGTCGGGGGAGGAAATCATCAGAAAGATAATGCATTGTATTTTCAAAAGAAAGATGCTGCTTTTGTCTGCACGAAAGAAAAGACTTTATTTGAAGAATTTAGCAGGAAACTAAATATTTTACTCAAAGACTGTAGTGTGAATAGAAAAATGAAAGCGAATTTAAGCAAAATGGAGTTAGGGGTTGAATTTAAGAAGTTTTCTAGTAGTATTGATTATTAGTGTGTTTATTAATGTTGTAGGTTATGCTGCTTCAGAAAGAACATTAGAAGATGGTTTGTATAAACAGTTACGCAGCACGCACTTTATTATTTTTTATGATTCGCAGGTAGATAAAACATACGCCGCTAAGATCAAGGATACCGCGGAAGAATTTTATCGAATTATAACTCAAGAATTTAATTTGGTGCGTGACGAGCCCTGGCTTTGGGAGGATCGAACGAAAATATTTATTGCCAAGAATAAAACAGATTACTTAGATTATTTTTCTTGCTCTGAATGGTCAGGTGCTTGTGTTAATTATCAGGAAAGGACAATATACACCTATCCTGACTATTTAAGGTTTAAGCCCATCTTTATTCATGAGCTAACGCATATAATTTTTAGAGAACGTGTGGGCATGAATAATCTTCCTCTTTGGCTAGATGAAGGTATAGCAGTTTATACGGAGAATAAATACACTCAAGATTCTTTTGGGCAAGATATCCAGGCGTTAAAAGAAAATATTTTATCCGGTAATTATATAAAATTCGTGGATTTAAATAAAATAACAACAGATAGCTTAGCCAGCAAGCCTAAAGATTATGTTCGACTTTTCTATTGCGAGTCTTTTTCTTTGGTGGATTTGATGATATCCAAGTATAAAAAGTATAATTTTAATCGCTTTATTGTATTTCTACAAAAAGGCTTTAGTGTTGAGGATGCACTAAACAAATGCTTTTATGCTTTTAAGGGGCTGGATGGATTGGAGAAAAAATGGAAAAAATTTTATCAGGATTAAATCGGATACATCTTATTGGTATTGGTGGTGTGGGGATGAGTGGATTGGCTTTTCTTTTAAAGGATAAAGGATTCGAAGTTTCTGGTTCTGATAAACAAGATAGCCAAAATATTCAGATGCTTAAGAGTAATGACATTAAGGTATTTATAGGACACAATAGGAAACAGGTTGCATCAAATACCCAAATTGTTGGATATTCTTCAGCAATTAAAAAAGATAATCCGGAAATGATTGAAGCTCAAAAGCGAGGCATTCGTATCTTACAAAGAGGGAAATTATTGGCAGAAATTTGCCGGAACAAAAAGACAATTGCGGTAGCTGGAAGCCACGGAAAAACAACCACCACATCTTTATTGGGGTATCTTCTTACCTCATTAGGGTATAAGCCTACTGTTTTTTTAGGAGGAGTACCGCTTAACTATACGCAAGGGGCTTGGTGGGGAGATGAATATTTTGTTATGGAGACTGATGAAAGTGATGGTAGTTTTCTGCACTATGATCCTTGGGTTTCACTGATTACTAATGTTGATTCTGAGCATCTTGATTATTTTAAGAAGTTTGATAACCTAAAAAAAGGTTTTTTGGAATTTTCTCGCAAAACTAAAGAAAAGATAATTGCTTGTGGGGATGATCCTTTCCTAGATAAAATTGTCGGTAGATATAATGGTATTAGTTTTGGTTGGAAAGAAAATAATTTAGTCCAGGGGAAAAATTTTAGCTTTCAAAAGGGCTACAGTTGTTTTGACTTATGCGTTAATGGAAAATTTATCATGAATATAAAAACACCTTTAATTGGGGAACATAATTGCCTAAATACTCTTGCTGCTTTGTCATTTTTTTATTTTTTAGGAGAGGATTTTAAAAAAGTTAATTTTGCTTTAAAAAATTTTAAAGGTACCAAAAGAAGATTTCAAATAAAGGCAAAGGTTAAAGGAGTAACTTTTATTGATGATTATGCACACCATCCGACTGAGATAAAAGCAGTTTTAAAAGCGGCACGCTTACTTGCACCACGTAGGCTTTTGGTTGTTTTCCAGCCGCATCGTTTTTCTCGTATGAGCTTATTGTATAAAGAATTTTTAGGTTGCTTCAGTGATGCGGATAGAGTTTTTATAACTGAGGTCTACAGCGCTAGCGAAGAAAACAAATTTGGAATAAAGATGAGTGAATTTTGTAATACAGCTGTAAAAAAAGGCGGTAAGTTTCAATATGTTGCTTGTCGTCAGTTATGCAAAATAGTTCCTTTTTGTTTTCGTAAAGGGGATATTGTGCTAATATTAGGGGCAGGAGATATCAATTTGTTGATGGACAAAGTTGTCCAACTATTTAAAAATAATGTCAGTTAAAAGAAACGTTGGTTTAAAAGATCTTACTTCCATAAGAATAGGCGGAAAAGCAAAAAGGCTGCTTGTTGTAAATAGTCGCAAAGAAGCATGCCTTATTGTTAGAAAGATTGGGTTTTCATTCTATATTTTAGGGAATGGTTCTAATATTCTAGTGAAAGATTGCTTGATTGAAAGGCCTGTAATAACGTTAGGAAGGAGATTCAACTATTTAGTTCAAAAAGGGGAGTATTTAGATGTAGGGGCTTCAACTTCTCTATCTTTTCTGGTAAAATATTGCATTAGGAATAATTTATCTGGCTTAGAAAATTTATCCGGTGTTCCTGCTCAAATTGGCGGGTTGGTAGCTATGAATGCTTCTGCATTTGGCACAAATGTTTCTGATCTTATCCAAAGTGTAGAAGTGGTAAATAAAAACGGAGAAATTGAGCACTTAAAAAAAAAGCAAATACAATTTAGCTATCGATTTTCTTCCTTGGAAAATTATATCGTTCTTAGTGTCAGATTAGGGCTAAAAAATAGCACTAATATTAAAGAGAAGGTTAGGAAGATTTTAAAAAAGAGATTTGTTTCCCAAGAGTGTTATTTACCCTCTTGTGGTTCTATTTTTAAAAATCCCCAAGGAGATAAGGCAGGTCTTCTTATTGATTCTTGTGGTCTAAAGGGAGCAGAAAAAGGGGGGGCTCAAGTTTCTGTCAAACACGCTAATTTTATTGTTAACAAAGGTAGTGCTTGCTATAGTGATGTTGAGTATTTGATTAGAAGAATAAAAGATAGAGTGTACTCTAAATATTCTGTTTTTTTGAAAGAAGAAGTAAAAAGATGGGTATAATATTGTTAAATGGTAAAAAAATATTTTATGCTTAGTATGTCTTAGCTAATATAAACTGACGTAAATATGAATTTAGACAATATAAAAATAGGCATTTTTGGAGGCGGCGTATCTAAGGAAAGGAGTATTTCGCTTATTTCCGCAAAAGAAGTCTATCGGTCTTTATTGAGCCAAGGAAAACAGGTAGTATTAATTGATATTTCTACATCAAGAGAAGATAAAGTTAAAGAGCTGGTAGAAAAATATAAGATTGATATTGCGTTTATTGCTTTGCATGGAGAGTTTGGAGAGGATGGAGGCATTCAAAGTATTTTCGAACGCTTGGGGGTCTGCTATACAGGTTCAGGACCTGAGGCAAGTTTATTAGCGATGGATAAAATATTGGCTAAGAATGTTTTTCTTAAAGCTGGCATTAGCACTCCCGCTTTTAGCATTTGCGTTAATGCTGAAAGTTTTGAAAGAAATTTCCAATATCCGGTTGTTGTTAAACCTTACTTTTCTGGTTCTAGCTTAGGGGTTTCCATTGTGCATTCTAAGGTAGAAATGCAGAGAGCATTGAAAAGTGCTTTTTCTTTTCAGAATAAAATAATTGTTGAGGACTATATTAAGGGAAGAGAATTAACTGTGGGTATTTTACAAGAAAAATCATTAGGTGTTGTAGAAATTATAGCTGAAGGAGATTATTTTGATTTTACCTCAAAGTATGAGAATCCTCAAACTAAATTTATTGCCCCGGCAGGGCTAAGTCCTGTTGTCTACAAGCATGTACAAGAAGTAGCTTTATGGGCTCATAAAGCGTTGGGGTGTCGGCATTCCTCTCGTGTAGATATACGATTGGGTGATGATAATATTCCTTGTGTCTTGGAAGTCAACTCGATACCTGGATTGACGATGCATAGTCTTTTACCTCTCTCGGCTCGAGTTTGTGGTTTAACTTTTGATGATTTAGTTTTAAAAATGCTAGAAGTAGCTTTATATGAAAAGAAAAAAGTACAAAAAGTTTAAAAAAAATAGGTTTAAATTTAACTTCAAAGTAGCTATATACATGTTGCTATTTATTTGTGTTGTTTGTGTTTTTGTTGGACTAGGATATTTAGTGTATACTTCAAGTATTTTTCGGGTGTCTAAGGGGGGGGTTATTTCGGATATTGAGTTGACGAAAGATTTTCGGGAGAGGATAGAAGGAGAATCGTTATTTACCTTGGACATGAAAGCAATTATTTCTTATTTTAAACAAACATATCCTGTGTATAGACAGGTAGTTGTCTTAAAAGAGTTTCCTTCTAGGATTAGGATAACTGCTAAGCAACGTATTCCGTTTGCCCAGATAAAGGAGAAAAAATTTTATCCGATAGATAAGGATGGAGTTGTTTTGAGTGATGGTAGTGATATCCCGTTGCCTGGGCTTATTTCTATTGAAGTTAATAAATATAAACATTTTTTTACAAAGGGTAGCGATGCAAAAGATAGTAATCTTAAGCTTGCCTTCTATTTAATTGAAGACTTAAAAGAGAATGGATTTTGTAATCAATGTAGTATACGTTTGATAAACCTGCTTAAACCAGATGTTATTACTTTTTTCATGGCGTATAAAACGCTGGATAACCAGGATAATTTTTCCGATAAAGATATGAAAGTTATTATTTCCAAGGTTAATTTTAAAGAGAAAATAGAATTATTAAAGGAAGTTATTGAAATCGAGCTTAAAGATAAAATATCTTTGGTAAAGTACATAGATCTAAGCCATAAAAAAGTATACGTAGGTTTTTGGCGATGAATAGAATTTGCGCTATTGCTTTGGATGAGGATAAAACATTTCTTTCGTTTGCTAATCTTAAAAGATCCAATCCGGATTTTTTTAAAATAGTGGAAGTGTCTTTACCATACAAAAACAATAGTAGCATTGCTGACCACTTACAGGATAATTTAGCAGTTATCGACCAAAAGATAAGAGAGGTGGAGATAAGTTGTTCCTGTCGTATTCTGAAAGTGTTTGTAGAGTTACCTTGGAATTTAAGCAAACAAAGATTAGTCGAAGAGATTGTTATTTTGAAACGAAGAAAAATTGTTACACCCAAAGATATTTTGTTTGCTAAAAAATATCTTGAAGATAAGTTTTTAGATTGGGATGATTTTTGTTTGCATAACATTGTAATGAATTATGAAATAGACACGGTAGCGCATGAAAAACCACCTTTGGGTATATGGGCAAAAAAAATTAAATTAACTTCACATCTTTTGTGGGTTAAGGATAAGTTGTACAAAGAGGTGGAAGATCTTTTTTATACACTAGATAGAAGTTTTGGTGGATTTGTTGCTGCGGGGATAAGCATGTTTGCTACATCTTTTAGGAAGAGGGCCGGCAAGCAAGTCATGATAAGCGTAGGGTTTAGCAAGAGCTATTCTACTGTTGTAGATAAAGGAAAGTTTATCTTTGGTAAAGAGTTTGATTTCGGCATAAAGAAAATAATTGAAGAAATTGGGAGACGGTTTCTCTTAAAATACTCGTTGTCCGAAGAGGTGTTTAATCGGTACGTTTCTTTTAAAGAAATTCCCTACAACAAGGAAATTACCATCAAAAAGGAGGATACGGGGTGTATTAATCTAAGTATTCAGGTGGTAAATTCTGTAGTCAAGGAGTATGTAAAAAGAGAGATAGTTTACTTTGCGAAAGAAATAGAAGATAATATTTGTAATAATGATTTTTCTGTTTCTTTTATTGGTCGTTTGAATTCAAAAGAAGGATTTTTTGGATTTTTAAAAGAATATGTTGGGTTTCCAGGTAATATTTCTGTTAAGCCTTTTGCTGTTTCGTCTTCTATGGGGTGCTTACGTTATGGAGTTTCAAGGTTTTTGGAGAATGATTATAAACAACACGGGTTTTTTATTCAGCGTTTTATTAATATTTATAGAGAGTATTTCTAATAATACTATTGTTAACTAATTAGGGTTAATCTAAGATGAGTAATGAAAATATGTATGATGATTTTTTAAAAAACCTAAAAACAGCGGTTACCAATATTTCTGTTTACTTTAAGGATCATCCCCTTGTAACCAAATCAATAGATGGTTTGAAAGAGAGTATTAATAAAATATTTTCTTCGGTTGATGTGCTTGAAATAAAAATTGCAGCAGATTATTTAATCATTGGTAAGCTTTCATTGAAAGAAGGAAAAATGTATAAAGATACAGCTACTTTTTTTCATTTGCGTAAAATAAAAAGCATTGAAGTAAAAAAAGAAGTATCTTCTGTGGAGCTACAAAGTTTTTTAGAGCAGGTAAGTCTACCACCCAATGATATTTTAACAAAAGGTGGGTTAGCTGTTGTTTTGGAAAAAGCAGGCGTTTCCAATATTATAGTTAAAAATTTAGATTATTCAGAATTGTTAACTGGTGAAGGGAAGGAGTGTAAAGATGCTTGGGTTAGTTTGTTGAGCGATAGCCTTGCCGAAGGTAATGCTCAGAAAATTAATGAGTTATCAAAATTTTCTCATAAGATGTTGGAGGGGGTAAGCATCAATGATTTAACTCAGGATAATCAAAAAAGAATGGTGCTTGCTAAGTTTTTTAATTATCTTCAAGATTCAGATAGGGATAAGTTTTTTGAGAGTTCTAAAGATTTGTCTAAATCTATTTTTAAAAGTGATATTTCTATTTCACCAGAAAGTGAAATGCGGCTAAGAAATTTTCTCAATAATATAGATGCTAAAGGCATTTCTGATGTATTAATAGAAAGATTCCAAGGGAAAGAAGAGTTTAACCATCTAAGCCTTGATTTATTTGCAAAGATTGTGAGCGAAGAAAAACATGGCAATATAGCATCTTTTTTATTGAGTAAATTAGGCGGTGAAGAAAAGCTAATGAATAATCCTGATGTTGTAAAAAATATTAAACAATTATTTGTTTTACCTGGAAGTGAAAAAGTTTCGGAAATATATAAACGTAATCTGCTTGAAATTTTTGAAAATATTTCTTCGGAAGAGAATGTTAGTTTTGATTATGGATGGCTGCAAAAAAATTACTGTTTTATTTTGTTGGAATTATTTATGCTAGAAAAAGATGAAGAAAAACTTAAGGATACACTTGATTGTATTTTACTAGAAATCAAAAAAGATATCGATGAGAATAAGTTTTCTTATATTCAACAGTTTATTAATTTACTTGAAAAAAAGCAGTTATCTAATAATTCGCTTGATGGTTTTTGCAGGTATGCTTATGAGAAAGTTGCTAATTTTGTAGAAAAAGCAATGCTAAATGAAGGGAAGAAGTTTTTAAGCACACGCTATGCAAATATTGTAAAAGCAGGGAGTGCTAATTCTGAAGAATATCTTAAGATGATATTCGAGGAGGAAGAATTTAACTCGAATGCTTTGTTTTTGTTTTTTTATGTTTTTCCAAATAATATAAATCAATTTTATAATTATTTAAATGAATCGTTATCGAATGTAATTCTAATCAAAAAAATTGTTAATGGGGTTCAAATTCTTGAGTACCCTCTTAGCATTAGAATCCTTAAGCATATTTTTAATAAATCGTTTGATTTAATAAAAAGTGAAGTTCTAAAAATAATGCAACGGTTGGTTTCTTATGATAAGCAGTTTGTGCTAAGCGTTATTAAAAACGGGAATTTTATTCAACGTAAGCAGGCGCTTGTAATTTTGTTGAAAGATTCTGATTCGTTAATGAAAGCTGCTAAAATTTTGTTGGACATTAAGAATTATTTCGGAATAAATAGTCGTATAATAAAAGAGAATTTGCAAATTGTAAGAGAAATTCCGTTCAAAGAGTCACAAAAATATCTAAGCTCCTTAAGCAAATATCATTTTTTTTGGAATAAAGATATTAGAAAATTAGCTGTGAGAGTTTTAAGCAAGATCTAATGTTTGAATTAATTAAACTATTTTTAAAAGAGCTAATGTCATCTTGGCAGATAGCTAGGATATATGAAACTAAGCACCCTCGGTTCTTACTTTCTGTTGAGCAGGCGTATAATAATTTGCAAGTTGTATTGAATGAAAATAGTGAGCTGACAGTTGGAATATTTGGCAAGGAGCTGGCCAGTGGTAAACACATATTTTTTGATTTAAGCAAAAGGGTAGCTTCTGGTATTGATGAGTTAAAGAAGAGAGGAATCGAAAAGATTGTTTTTCAAAAAGGGGTTACTAAAGAAGAGCTAACGAAATTTATTAGTTTGTTGTTGATTCCGGTCGATACAATAAAAACTACAGGCAGCAAAGAATCATTGAGAGAAAAGTTCGCACATATAAGTGTTGATAGGATTAGAGAAGGAGTTCCAAAATTCCAAGGAGAGAGATCGCAAATAACAAAGAAAGCCGTTAGTTCATCTTCAGATTATGAAAATTCTCTTAATGAAATTGGCCAATCTGTAGATATTTTGCTTAATGAAGGCGCGGTTGATAATTTGAGCTTAAAATTTGTTGCAAACAGTATCATGGAAAGTCTGATGGGAAATTACCAGTTATTTTTTAACTTAGTATTAACTAAAGGCCACGATTCTAACACTTTTGCACATCTTTTGAATGTAAGCAGCTTGGCTATGTATCTTGCTTGTCGTTTGGGCTTTTCTCGTAAAGATTCAACGAGTATAAGCATCGCGGGGATGTTTCATGATATTGGTAAACTTTATATAAAAAGAAATATACTTCAGAAACCAGGGAGATTAAAAGTTGACGAGTTTTCTGAAATGGAAAGCCACACTGTTTTGGGGGTGGAAATACTCATGAAGCAGACAGAGGCATTAACGGTGTTGCCGTCTGTAGTCGCGTTTGAGCATCACATTGGATACGATTGTAGTGGGTATCCGAAAATTTCTCTTTTAAAAAAACCGCATATTGCTTCCTTAATAATTATGGTTTGTGATATTTATGATGCGCTTACTCGAAGGCGATCTTATAAAAGTGATTACCCACCAGAGGTGATTTATGAGATAATGCTTAATGAACGGGGCAAAAAAATATTTCCACCTGTGTTTGATAAGTTTTTCCAAATAATGGGAGTCTGGCCCCGGGGGACGATAGTGTCTCTTAACAATGGTAAAATATGTATAGTGAGAAAAGAGAACGAGAATGATATATTTTCACCTCAAGTTGAATTAGTCGAAGAGCCTGGAAAAGGAATTATTAATTTAGCCGATGATAAGCGTTTCAAAGTAAGTCATTCTCTTAATCCGTTTCGAGAAGGTAAGCAGTATATTGACCTAATTTAATTTTTTAAATGAAAAAAGTATTTATTTTCCATATTTCTGAAATCGGTGGTCATAATAAAGCGGCTCAAAATTTAAAAGAGGCTTTTTTATACAGAAATCCGCAGATAGAAACAATGAATATCAATGGTTTAGGGTATTTCTACCCTTTAGGTGAGAAAGTTATCAACCTTATGTATATGATGACTATCAAGCATTTTCCGCATTTATGGGGGAAAGCTTACGACCGAAAAAGGGTGATAAAAACTTTAAGTCCTCTTTTGCAGCTAATTAATCGGTTTGCTTTTGATAAGCTTAAAAATCTTATTCAGCGTGGGAAACCTGATTGTTTTTTAGCTACACAAGCGTTCCCTTGTGGCTTAATAGCTGATTTTAAACAAAAATATAATCTCAAAACCCCGCTAGTTGGGATTGTAACTGATTATCATCCTCATCGTTTTTGGGTTCATCCTCTTGTGGATAGATATGTTGTAGCTTGCAAAGAAGCAAAAGATGTATTAATTGAAGAAGGTGTTTCCAAAGAGAAAGTCAAAGTGTTGGGAATACCTATCTCTGTTAAATTTATAAACACTTACCCTAAGACAGAAATTGCTGAAGAGTTTGGGTTTATGAATAATTTAAATTCATTATTAATTATGGGTGGGGGATTAGGAATGGGGCCGTTGAAGTTAATCGCCAGAAGGTTAGACAAACTAAAACATAATTTTCAGCTTATAGTAATTTGCGGAAACAACAAAAGTCTTTACGAATGGTTTATAAAACATAAGGATACATTTAAAAAGCCCATTTTTGTTTTTGGTTATACGGATGATGTCTATAAAATTATGGATTTTTCGGACATAATCATTACAAAAGGCGGGGGCATAACCATTTCAGAAGCTTTAGCCAAAGGGTTGTGTATAGTAGTTAGCAATCCTATTCCTGGTCAAGAAGAAAGAAATGTAGAGTATCTTCTTAGTAAGCAATCGGTAATTAATACTGATAATATTCTTGAAATAAAAAATATCATTAATGAACTATTTGAAAATAAGAAAACGATGTATTATTTGAAGGAACAAGCAAAAGAAAATTCAATTATCGATTCTTCATTAAGAATTGTGGATTTGGTTTTGGAATTGATAAGCTAATGTATTATTTTTTTATCTCTGGAGCAGCATTGTCTTTGATCCTTCCCCGCAAAGCCTGTTATGTTCTTGCTAAAATTATTGCCTACCTGTATTTTATTTTTGCCTCAAAAGATCGTCAAGCAGTTGCCTATAATCTTTTACCAATTATTGATGATCCACGCATGCTTAATCGTTGCGTGAAGGAGGTTTTTACTAATTTTGCTTATTATCTAGTAGATTTTTTTCGCTATCCTTATTTAAATGAGGATTTTGTTAAGAAGTATGTGAGAATAGATGGTTTGGATCATTTGGATAATGCATTAACCAAAGGTAAAGGTGTAGTTATCCTTACTGCTCACTTAGGCAATTATGAGTTAGGAGGAGCAGTAACTTCTCTGTTAGGCTATCCTCTTTCCGCTGTTGCTTTAGCGCACAAAGATAAGCGTGTAAACAGATTTTTTGATGGACGCAGAAGGATGGTTGGAATGGAAGTTATTCCTACAGGGTTAGGCATCAGGGGTTGTTTTTCTGCTTTAAGAAAGGGAAAAGTGATTGCTTTACTGGGGGATAAAGATTTTTCCGGTTCAGAAATAAAATTGAAAATATTTTCTTGTAAAGCTTGTATTCCTCGAGGAGCTTCTTTTTTTGCTTTAAAGCTAGGATCAGAAGTTATTCCTTCTTTTTTTATCCGGGAAAATAAGTATTTCTATCGTTTAATTTTTGAAAAGCCAATTAATATTGATGAGAAAAAAAATGACAGCGAGACTTGTTTGCTAAAACAATACATTTTAGTTTTAGAAAAATATTTAAAAAAATACCCTGGTCAATGGTACATGTTTCAGAAATATTGGCTGGGAAGTTAAAAAAAATAGTTCAAAAACAGCATGAAAATCTGGGTAATAATTCCTGCATATAACGAAAACGTAAGCTTGGCCGATATTTTGATAAAGCTGAAAGAAAAAGAATTTCGTGTTCTTGTTGTTGACGATGGCTCTTCGGATAATACATATGAAGTTGCCCGGAAGCAGGCAGATTTAGTTATCAGGAATAAAAAGAATTTAGGTAAAGGTAAATCCTTAAATAAGGGTATAGATTTTCTTTTAAAGAAAAATAATTTCGACTACGTAATTACTATGGATGGCGACGGACAGCATAGTCCGTTGGATATTGATCAGTTTGTGCTTAAAGCGCAAAGCGGGTCGGATTTAGTTGTTGGCAATCGGATGGTTAATCCTCTAGAGATGCCGAGGGTAAGATTCATTACTAATAGATTTATGTCTTGGTTTATTTCAAAAATAGTCGGGCAGGATATTCCAGATACTCAATGCGGATACCGGCTAATAAAACGGAATGTGCTAAAGAAAATTATCATTGAAAGCAATAAGTTTGAGATAGAGTCAGAAATTATTATTAAGGCCGCTAAGCTGGGATTTTCCGTAGAAAGCATTCCGATAAAAAGTATTTATTTTAGAAATCCTTCCAGCAAGATACATCCGTTTATAGATACATTGAGATTCTTAAGATTTGTTATTCAGACAAAAGGATAAATTCACAATTAAGGAAGAATTTAAAATATTGTATTAGTACATGTTTTGTTTTAATAAAGAGTTGATTATTATAGGGTTAGCTGCCTCGCCAGTTGTTGAGTTAAGGCTTGCGATACCTTATGGTTGCAAAGTGTTGGGTATATCTTCGTTGGGGAAGGTCTATTTATTAGCTATCCTGGGCAATTTGATACCCATTTTACCACTGCTGCTGTTCTTTAAATATTTTGCTCATCATTTAGATAATGTTTGGTTTTTTGGTAAAGTTTTAAAATGGTGGTTCAAACGTGTAGAGAAAAAATCAAAAATAGTAGCGCGTTGGGGTTTTTGGGGGCTAATTGCTTTTGTCGCTATTCCTTTGCCGATAACCGGTGCATGGACAGGTACGGTAGCTGCTACTCTTTTTAATATGAACGTTAAGAAGTCGTTTTTAGCAATTTTAATAGGTGTAGCTATTGCCGGAACAATAGTCACCTCAATAGTTTTTGTATTAAATAAATTATGAGCTTTACCATACTAATAAGCCTAGAGATAAAAAACCCTCCCCTAAAAATTAGGAGAGGGCCCGTGGCTTTGGTTCCTAAAAAACAAGGAACCCTTATTAAACTGTAACATGTATTATTATTGGTTTACAAGCTTTGAGATGTGTTGCATTGTAAACGTTTTCATTATTAGGTTGATGTTGGATGACAATACCTTGGTAACAGGAAAAAAATGAAGACAAATAATATACTAGTATTTAATCCCTTTGGAATTGGTGATGTAGTATTTAGTATGCCGCTGATTGAAAACCTTAAAGAATCTTTGAATGCTAGGATTACCTATATTTGTAATCGCCGGGTGTATCCTTTGCTAAAGGATAATCCCTTGCTGGATAAAGTATTAGTGTTTGAAAAAGATGAATGGAAAGCAATTGCGCGAAAATCAAAATTTCAGTTTTTTAAGAAGCTTTTTTCTTTTCGTAGAGATATAAAGAAAAGTAAATTCGATATAATTTTTGATCTTTCTCTGAATGCACAATATGGTTTATTTTTTAAAATTGCCGGTGTAAGAACTCGCATCGGTTTTAATTTTAAAAAAAGAGGAAGGTTTTTAACACATAAAATAGATATACCTCAAGGATATAAAGATAAACATGTTGCCCGGTATTACTTAAGCTTGCTTTGGTTCTTAGACATAGATCCTAAAGAGTATTGCTTTGATTTGTTTATTCCTCGTAAAAAAATAAAGGCAGCAGAAGGGATATTAAGAAAACATAGGATAAGTAAAGATGCTTTTCTTGTGGGCGTGTCTCCGGGGTCTGGTGATAGCTGGGGAAATACTGCTTACTTTCGACGCTGGCCCAGAACCAATTTTACAGCTTTATGTTCTTTATTACAAAAAAAAATAGGGGCGAAGATCATTGTTTTTGGTTCGAAATCTGAAATTTCTTTATGTAGCTATCTATATGATAATTTGGAAGAAAAGCCGATAGATTTATGTGGAAAAATTAATCTAGAAGAATTTTGCGGGCTTGTTTCCTTTTGTGATCTTATACTTACTAATGACGGAGGTCCTTTTCATATTGCTCAGGCTTTACACAGAAAGATAGTTGTTTTTTTTGGGCCGCAAAATGAAAAAATCTACGGAGTTTACCCCGAGGGGAGTAATTGCCTTGTGATTAAGAAAGATCTTTGTTGTCAGCCTTGCTATGAAGGATTTAGGTTTAAAGGGTGTAAGTATGATAAAAAGTGTTTACGAGAAATAAGCCCCGAAGAAGTTTTTCCAATGGTGGAAAAATTGATTACCCGGTAGCTTCGAAAAATTGTTAGCAATTAAGAAGCTTTAAATAATTTTAATGAGACATATATTAGCAAAAAAAGAATTCAAACGCTATTTTTTTGTTTTTTTGTTAGTTGCTATCGGCTTAAGTTTATATGCTAATAGTTTTTCTAACCAGATGTTTTGGGACGACGATGACTTTATCCTGAAAAATCAATTCATTAAAGACTGGAAGTATTTTCCAAAATTTTTTTCTGAAAATCTTATTGCTGGTGCGGGGCTAGTAAGTAATTATTGGCGGCCAGCGCTTCTTTCGGTATTTTCTTTAGAGTGGCACCTTTGGAAAGATTGGGTGGTCGGATATCACGTGGTTAATACTTTATTTCATATTGCTTGCGCAATTCTTTTATTTTTTATTCTTATCTATCTTTTTAAGAATGTCTGGTTGTCGTTCTGGACGGCTTTGCTGTTTCTTATCCATCCGTTGCAGACTGAAGCTGTAACATATGTTAATAGTTTGGGAGATTCTCTTTCGGTATTTTTCATATTCTTAGGAATTATTTTTTATTTAAAATTTCGCAGTTTAGAAAAATTATCGTCGAAAAGGCTTGTTTATTGCTTGTCTTTGATAATGTACGTTTTGGCTTTAATGTCTAAAGAAACTGCTATTATTATGCCTGTTTTGATTCTAATAGTAGATTTCTTTTTTATGGATACAAAAATTTCACCGATAAGAAGGATAAAAACAATAGGGAAGTCTGTGTGGCCATTTTTTATTTTTACCGGCGGCTATATTATTCTTCGGGCTACAGTTTTAAATTTCCTAAATACTTTTAATTTATACAACGAAGTAAATATTTTCACTTCTAGCTTTTTTGTTCGTTTATTTACTTTTTTTAAAATATTAATAGTATATTTTAAGCTTCTTTTTTGGCCAATGAACCTTCATATGGAGCGAAGTATAGAAATTGCAACCTCCTTTTTTTCTCTGCCAGTGGTTATAGGAGGAGCAATCTTTTTAGGGCTAATATTTTTAGTTTTTATTTGTTTGAAGAGATTTCCGATCTTGAGTTTTGGTATCCTTTGGTTTTTTATTGGCTTGTTTCCTACATCCAATCTTATTGTTCCGATCAACGGTTTACTTTATGAACATTGGTTGTATCTTCCGATGATTGGAATTTTTTTGATTTTAATTTGGCTGGGAATGTTCATTGTGAAAAAAACTGGTTTTCGGAAACATTTTTTATTTATTTTTGTTTTATTTTTATTGTTTCTCGGATCGACAACGATTATCAGGAATGAGGACTGGCGTAATCCTATTGTTTTTATCGACAAGTGCTAAAATATGCACCAAATAGCTATAGAGTTATCAACAATTTAGGCATGGCTTATGCGGATGTAGGTGACTACAAAGAGGCAGAGAAAATATACAGCAGGGCAATCGCTCTAAATCAATACAATCCTGTGGCTTATCATAATTTAGGAAACACTTACAAGGCAACAGGGGAAAGAGAGTTGGCTGAAAAGTATTTTCTTATTGCCATTGAAAAAAGCCCCGGTTTTTCTTTTTCTTACAAAGCATTAGTCCAATTATATTTGGAGAATGGGCAATACAAAAAAGCACGACAAATTTTGGAAAGATATCTTAATCATACATCTTTAAGATTGGATGTGCTCTTTATGTTAGCTTGTATTGCAGTCGAAGAGAACAATCTTGATCTGGCTTTGCGGTACCTAGAAGATGCCTTAAATATTGATGTCAAAAATAAGAATATCAAGGAGTTTATTGTAAATGTTAGAAAATTAATGCCTGTTCAAGGATAGTACTTAAAATATCAGGCGCAATTGTATTAAAAAGGGAAAAAAGAGCTGGCGAAGCTACTATTAGCATTAAATATTTTTTACTTTACAATTATCGTTAAGGGGAGTATAATTTGCCCTCTATTCGTTAAAGTAAGAAAATTATGAAAATTATTAAATTAGGAATACCAAAAGGAAGCCTACAGGAAAAAACTCTAGAGATTTTTCAGATGGCTGGATTTAATATTTGCTTAAGCCATCGTTCTTATTTTCCTTCTATTGATGATGTAGAGATTAAACCTGTTTTGATTCGTGCACAGGAGATGTCTCGTTATGTTGAGGAAGGAGTGCTGGATTGTGGAATTACCGGAGAAGACTGGATTTTAGAAAACAATTCAAGCATCATAAGGGTTTCTGAGCTTCCTTACTCTAAAAGGACTCTTAATCCGGTAAGATGGGTTATTGCGGTAAAGGAAGATTCAAAGATAAGAAAAATAAGCCATTTAGAAGGGAAAAGAGTTGCTACTGAGCTATTGCGTTATACACGCAATTTTTTTAAAAAACAAAAAGTAAATGTTGATGTAGAATTTAGCTGGGGAGCTACAGAAGTTAAAGTAAAGAGCGGATTAGTTGATGCAATTGTAGAGCTTACCGAAACCGGAGAAAGCTTAAAAGCTAACGGATTGCGGGAAATTGCCACAGTCTGTTTTTCAACTACTCAGTTTATTGCTAATAAAAATTCATTTAAGGACCAGTGGAAAAAGAAAAAGATTAACAATATCCTTTTGCTTTTAAAAAGTGCCTTAGAGGCTAGAGGAAAAGTAGGACTAAAACTGAATGTTAAAGATAAAGATGTGGAAAGAATTTTATCGCTTCTCCCGGCATTAAAAAAACCAACTATTTCTTCATTGTCTGTGAAAGACTGGGTTGCTTGCGAGGTTATTGTTGACGAGAAAGATGTTCGGGGAATTTTGCCTTTGCTTAAGGAGAACGGTGCGCAAGGCATTATTGAGTATCCGTTAAATAAAGTTATCTACTAAAGATTAATATTTAAATTATTTTAGAGAAAAAGAGGTTTTTATGCCGTGCGGAAAAAAGAGAAAAGATAAAAAAGTTAAGCGACATTGGTTTAAGAAAAGAAGAAAACAGCAAAGACACAAAGCTAAATAAGTATTGGCATATTGTTTATCTTGTTTATTGCATTGTGATGATTACTATTAAGGCAATAGTGAAATGAAAGCTGCGAAAAAGCAGAAGAAGATTTTTAAGCCCCATTATGTTTTATTGATGGGGCTTCTTGTTTTTTTTATGTTTTTGCCTTCTTCTTTCCCACGCAATCATAATTCTTCCGAATTGTACAGCCATTATCTAAAAGGACTTTTAGCGGTGGAGAGGGAAGATTACGATTTAGCCTTGAGAGAATTAAGAAAAGCCAAGAATAAAGATCCTTATTCGGTGCAGGTTTCTCTTAAAGAGGCTACTGTTTTAGTTAGAACCAGCAAACTTAAAGAGGCTGAGGTAGTTTTAAAAAAAACACGGGCGGACAATCCAAACAATTTGGATGTTTACTTAGCCTTAGTGCTTGTTTATTCTTACGCACAGGATGATCAGAAGCTGGAGCAATCTTACGAGCAGTTTCTTCAGAAGGCGCATGAATTAAAGCCAAAAGATATTGGAGTTTCTGAATATCTGGCACAGTTTTATTTTTATAAAAAGAAACCCCAGGAGGCTATTGAGATATACGAAAAAATATTAAAGAGCAATCCTGAATATATTGAGGCCCTTTTTTGGTTAGGATATTTTTACGAACAAACTGGCAGAGAAGAAGAGGCGATTGGTTCTTGGCAACAAGCTTTGGTGAAGGACCCATTGTGTGCTCCGGTTCTTAATTCTTTAGGATATGTTTATGCGGAAAAAGGTGTAAACCTTGAAGAAGCTGAGGTAATGGTCAAAAAGGCTTTGGAGAAAGAGCCTAGTAATGGAGCTTATCTGGATAGCCTAGGTTGGATTTATTTTAAAAAAGGAGATTATGCTCAGGCAAAAGAATACCTGGTAAAAGCAATAATGCTTATTAAAGATCCGGATATTTACGAACATTTAGGTGAACTGTGCATGAAAATGAATAATCTATCGGAAGGACTGAGTTATTACCAAAAAGGTCTTGCGGAATTTCCAAATGATGATGGTTTAAAATTAAAGATTGAAGAGTATGACAAAAAAAATTCAACTTCTAAAAAATAAAGCAAACGAAATTCGGAAATTAATTATCAAAATGCTTGCTTGTGCGGGAAGTGGTCATCCTGGAGGGTCGCTTTCAGCGACAGATATAATTACTTGTCTTTATTTTGAAATTATGAGACATGATTCCGGAAATCCTAATTTAGAAAACCGGGATAAATTTCATCTTTCTAAAGGGCACTGTTGTCCGGCTGTATATGCGGCTTTAAGTCTGAGTGGTTATTTTCCGGTAGATGAATTAATGAAACTGCGAAAGTTAGGCGCCTTATTACAAGGGCATCCAGATAGCCGAATTCCCGGAATAGAAGTTTCCAGTGGTTCTTTAGGACAAGGGTTGTCAGTGTCTATTGGAATGGCTTTAGCTTCCAGGCTGGATAATTTAACGGGAAGAGTTTATTGTCTTATGGGGGATGGTGAGATGCAAGAAGGTAATATTTGGGAAGCGGCAATGGCTGCTGCTCATTTTAAGCTAGATAATATTTGTGGCATTATTGACTATAATCGTTTTCAAATAGATGGAAGAGTAGAGGAAATAATGAGTGTTGAGCCGTTGATGAATAAATGGGAGTCTTTTGGTTGGCATGTAATACAGTGTGATGGACATAGCATTGAAGAGCTTCTTGAGTCGTTTGAAGAGGCAAGAACAGTTAAGCTAAAGCCTACAGTTATAATTGCGCATACTGTAAAAGGAAAAGGAGTGTCTTTTATGGAGCATGTTGTTGATTTTCATGGACGCGCTCCTACTGAAGAAGAAAAGAATATTGCTTTATGTGAATTGAAAAAAAATGATTGCTCATCCATTTAATAAATAGTATAGAAAAATAAATAAGAAAATGGAAAAAATATACGCACGTGATGCTTACGGAAAAACATTAGTTGAGTTAGGAAAGAAAAATAATAATTTAGTTGTGCTAGATGCTGATTTGTCTGGATCGACTAGGACTTCTTTATTTGCTAAAGAGTTTCCGCAAAGATTTTTTAATTTTGGTGTTGCTGAACAAAATATGATGGCTGCAGCAGCTGGTTTAGCTAGCAGCGGTAAAGTTGTCTTTGCTTCTACATTTGCGATGTTTGCTACTGCCAGAGTGCTTGACCAAGTAAGAAATGAAATCTGCTATAACAACTTTAATGTTAAGATTGTTGCCTCTCATGCAGGAATAACTGTAGGTGAAGATGGAGCGTCGCATCAGGCATTAGAAGACATTAATTTTTTTAGAGCAATTCCCAACATGCGAATTATTGTTCCTGCTGATGCACCGGAAGCACGATTAGCAGTTATTGAGGCTTACAAACAGCAAGGTCCATTTTATATTCGTTTGGGGCGCTCTAAAGTTGCTACAATTACCAAAAGAAAGGATTTTATTGTTGGTAAGGGGTATATGATTGAAGATAGTGGCGATTCAGTGATTATTGCCTGTGGAATAATGGTTAACCAGGCGCTTTTAGCAAGGGATATTTTGGGAAAAATAGGGATTAAGGTTGCTGTGGCAAATATTCACACAATAAAACCAATTGACCAAGAGTTAATTGTGGAAATTGCTAAAAAATACAAAAAAATTATTGTTTGTGAAGAACATCAGGTTACAGGAGGGTTATTCTCTGCTATTGCTGAAGTATTAATCCGACAACATCCTGTTAAAATAGAACGCATTGGGATTGAAGATGAGTTTGGGCAATCAGGTTCACCTGAGGAGTTAATGGATTTCTATGGGCTCACCGCTAATCGTATCGCTAGAAAAGCAGCAGAAATTTTACGGTAGTAAAATTAAGCTTTTAAGTCCTGCCAAGATTAATCTTTATTTGAATATACTTGGAAAGTATAAAGATAATTTTCATCGGATAGAAAGTATAGCCGAGAGAATATCTTTGTTTGATGAGGTATCATTAGAGGTCACGAAGAGGAAGAAAATTTCTATTAATTCTAACATTAAGAGGTTGGCGACAAAACAGAATATAATTGTTAAAGCTATTTTGTTGTTGAAAAAACAGTTTGATATTCCGTTTGGGTTTGATATTTTTTTAAAAAAGAATATTCCGGTTGGTTCAGGGCTAGGAGGAGGATCGTCTAACGCTGCTTCTGTACTTATTGGTTTGAATAACCTTCTAAAGCTAAATATTGAAAGAAAGAGAATGTATGATATAGGGGCCAAAATAGGTAGTGACGTTAATTTTTTTCTTTCTGAATCTTCGTTTGCTTTATTAACAGAGCGCGGCCAAAATGTTTTTCCATTGGACATTAAGTATCGATTTGCCCATTCTATTATTTGGCCGGGATTTTCTGTGTCGACTAAAAAAATTTACAAGAACTTTAACACGAAATTGACAAAATTTTTTAATAGTGCTAATATATTACAATATGCGTTAGAAACAAATGATCGTGGGTTAATAAAACAGAGCATTTTCAATGCTCTCGAAAATAAAGCGTTGTCAGGATATAAAAAGCTGCGAAGTGCAAGAGAACAATTAGATAAGAAAAAAATTTGTGCAGCAATGACTGGCAGTGGCAGTGCGTTTTATACAATCTCTGACAATATACCGCAGGAAAAGATAAAAAATATGTTTCCTAAAGAATGGGCGGTATTTAAAACTCGAACGTTTTAATTGGTAAAAGTTTAATTAAGGCAATAAGGCGTATCGAGAAAAAAGGAGGTATATTCTATGGAGATCACAGAGGTCAGGATTTCTCTTCGAGACAGCGAAGGAAAGCGACTTAAGGCTTATGCAACAGTTACCTTTGACAACTCATTTGTGGTCCGAAATATTAAAGTGATTGAGGGTAACAATGGGTTATTTGTGGCTATGCCAGCAAGGAAAGTAAAACAGTTTTGCCCGCGGTGCGGTAAAAAGGTTGATGTAGGCAGCCAATATTGTAGTAATTGCGGTGTGCAGTTGCCATCATCTCCCCGAAACGTTGATGAAAGTCGTCATTCAACACATCAGGATTTAGCTCATCCGATAAACCAAGAGTTTCGCGATTATCTTCAAACTAAAGTGCTAGATGCTCATCATCAGGAAAAAAAGGTAGTGGTGGATAATAAGGAATCAACGCCAGAAGAAGCAGAAAATACTAATCTCTAAACAATAATATATAAATTAGATAGAGCAATAAATATTCTTAACCGCTTTCAAATAGATTAATACTTGCCCGGTAGTGTAATAGGTAACACATCAGGTTTTGGATCTGAGTTTCCTGGTTCGAGTCCAGGCCGGGCAGCTTATCCGTGAACTCTATCTGTAAATAAAAGCTGTCTTTAATCGTTAAGGTTCTAGGGAAGTTTGGTTGGAGAAATTTCGCTGTTGCGAAAACAAACTTACCTGGTTCGAGTCCAGGCCGGGCAGCCAATTCTACTATTACAAACTGAAATTACGGAATTGTCTCCGCCTTTGGCGGAGATTTTTTCTTTTTTCTCTTTATCAAAGAAAAAGATTTAAGAAATTAATTATTAAATGGATAGCAAAAGTAATTTTTTTCTACAAGGTACTCTGTTTTTAAAAAATAAATACTAGATTTGTTAATTCTCGGGGTATAATTAAATAAAAGGGAGGTGTGTATGGATAGTTCATTGTTTATTGCGAGGATTCTTGGACCAGTGTTGCTTTCTGTATCGATTGGCATTATTACTAACCAGAAGTTTTACCGGAAGGTCATGGAAGATTATTGCAAAAATGCCGCGGTAGTGTTTTTTACGAGTATTGCTCCGCTTGCTGTAGGGATTGCGATTATTACTGTGCATAATATTTGGATAGCTCAATGGCCGGTAATTATAACTCTTTTTGGTTGGTGTGCAATTGTTAAAGGAGCTTGGGCGATTATTTTTCCTAATACAGTGTCGGTCGTTATGAACACTTTCAATAAAAATAAAAGCTTGTTAATTGTACATTCTTTTGTTGTGTTTGCTCTTGGCGGGGTGCTAACTATTTTTGCTTATTTTGTAAGGTAAACACTGGAAAAACACAAGATAAACAATTTTTTAGGAGGAGGAAGTGAAAAAAGTAATTAGAGATTACCGTGTTTGGGCTGTTGTTGGATTGATGTTATTCTCCTATAGAGCTATGGCTGGCGATGTGCAGGAATACATAGAAGAAGGGCAACGAATGCTTAAGGAGGAGAAGTTTAAGAAAGCAGAAACTATATTTGAAAAAGCTCGGCAGATTAGCCCAGAAAATCCGGAAGTATTAAATTTTTTAGGAATGGCCCAAATAAAAGTTAATAAATATAAAGAAGCAGTAAGCAATTGGGAGCTGGCCTACACATTAGACAATAATTATGTGTATCCGTTAATTAATCTTGGGGATTTTATGTACATTAATAATCTTTATGAAGACGCTTTTGTTTTTTATACAAAAGCTAATGAACAAGAGCCAAAAAATCCAGAAATATTAGGTAAGCTAGGGAGGTTATATTATAGTAAAGGATTATATCTAAAGGCAATTACTTATTTCAACGAGGCGATAGAGCAGGATGAGGAAAATTCAGATTTTTATGCTGAATTAGGGAATGTTTACTTAAAACAAAAACTTAACCAGCAGGCAGAATTCAATTTTAAACAAGCTATTAAATTTAATCCGCGCTGTTTTGAAGCATTATCCGGAATGGGCTTGGTTTGCACAGAAACAAAAGATTACAATATGGCTATTGAGATGTTTAATCAAGTTTTGCTGATAAAACCTGATGATGAAAAAATACTATACAGCAAGGCAGTTGCTCTTCTAAATAGCGGAAAGATAAAAGATGCAGTTGTTATCTTGAAGCAGATTGCAAAGAAAGCGCCAGAAGGAAATGAATATGGCCTTAAAGCTTACTCGGTTATTCATAAATTATCTGAAAGAGTTACTAAGGAAAAACAGGCAAGGTAGATAGTCATATTTAATTAAATCAATAAAGATAGGGGTCTTAGTTTTGTTTTTTGTATTTTGGAAAATCCTGGCAAGCAACAAAACTTGGCCTTATTATTTTTATAATTAACGAATTGATTTTCTGTTTGTGCGTGATGGGACGTATCCAAAATAAGGTGTTTATGAAAGTTTGCAATTTAGTGAAGAAAAAGTCTAACTAAATAGTTCGAAAATGATATGAGCATTATTGAACCGGTGATAAGGCCTCCGGCAGAAGCAGATAGTTTTTTATTGCAAGTAACATTGGGATGTTCTGTGAATTTCTGTAGTTTTTGCGGAGCGTACCAAAACAAACCGTTTCGAATAAAAGATGATGAAGAAATTTTAGATGATATTAATCAGTACTTTCGTTGGAATAAAAATGCAAGGCGCGTATTTCTTATGGATGGCGATGCGCTTGTTCTAAGCAATCAAAAGATTCTTCCAATCTTAAGAAAGCTAAAAGAAACCTTTCCTAAGCTTTCTCGCATTTCCAGTTATGCTAATGGGCATAATATAGCACAGAGAAACCAACATGAATTAAAAGAATTACGCGATCATAGCTTAAGTCTTGTGTATATGGGTTTGGAAAGTGGAAGCCAAAAGATATTGGATTACTGCGGTAAGCATTCAAGCGTTGAAGAAATGATTGAAGCAGCAAATAAAGCGGCCATGGTAAGAATAAAGTCTTCGGTTATTGTGCTATTAGGTTTAGGCGGAGTAAAATATTCTAAAGAGCATGTCAAAGGTACAATAGAAGCTTTAAATTTAATGCAGCCTAGATATCTTTCGTTTCTTTCGCTTATGATTATTCCCGGCACGCCTCTAGCTGAGGAGATAAAAAAAGGTGCCTTTCAAGAATTAAGTTCTATAGAATTGCTAAAAGAGTCCTATGCCATTATTAACGGGCTTAAATTAAATGGAACTATATTTCGTGCAAACCATGCTTCAAATTATATTTCTTTAGGAGGAGTACTCCCCAAAGACAAAAATAAATTGTTGCATATTCTAGAATCAGCCATTAACGGAGATGTTGAGTTAAAACCGGAAATACTAAGAGGGCTATAGAAAATAAAATGGATAATAGTGATTTTGATTTTTGCGGTGAGTTTAAGGAGCCGTTAGAATTTATGGAAAATTCTGACAAACATCTATTTGTTGCCGGAAAAGCCGGATCGGGAAAATCTACACTATTGCGCTATTTTAAGGAAATTACTAAGAAAAACGTGGTTACTTTGGCTCCTACCGGAATTGCGGCAATAAATGTTGAAGGTCAAACCATACACTCTTTTTTTAGTTTCCCTTTGGGTTTTCTTCAAGAAAAACAAGTTAAAAAATTATACCGGGATAAGAAGAAAATAATTAAGAATCTCGACCTGCTGCTAATTGACGAGGCCTCAATGGTTAGAGCAGATATCCTTGATGCGATAGACTATTCTTTAAGAATCAATAGAGGAGAGATAGATATTCCCTTTGGTGGGGTAAGAATAATTTTGTTTGGTGATCTTTTCCAGCTTCCTCCGGTGATTGAACGGAGTATACAACATTTGGTTAAACAATACTATGAGCACTCGTATTTTTTTAATGCCAATGTTATGGATCAGATAGAACTGCATCGAATTTCATTGAACCGGACATATCGGCAAACAGATAAGAAGTTTATTGACTTATTAGGTAGAATTCGCCGGAACAAGTCCAGCGATAAAGATATTGCTATATTGAACAAAAGGGTAAACAATAGTAATGTCCAAAAAGAATATATTACTTTGACGACAACCAATAAAGACGCTGAGCGAATAAATAAGAGTTTTCTAGAAAAAATTGATTCTAAACAATATCAATATTCCGCTTTAGTAAGTGAGAACTATAATCCGAGCCTACACCCTACCGAGCTAACACTATTTTTAAAGGCAGGCGCACGGGTAATATTATTAAATAATGATAAAGAAAAAAGATGGGTTAACGGCACAATAGCTGAAGTTGCGGAAATTAGTAATAGTTCAGTTAAGATTCGTATTGAAAATCAGGTGCATATTTTAGAAAAGTTTACATGGGAAAAGATAAAGTATATATTTGACGATTTTACTCAATCAATAGAACAGGAGGTTGACGGATCGTTTACCCAATATCCGTTAAAATTAGCCTGGGCAATTACAATCCATAAAAGCCAAGGACAAACCTTTGAAAACGTGACCATTGATATCGGCCGAGGTGCGTTTAGCTCCGGGCAGCTTTATGTGGCCTTAAGTCGCTGTCGAAGTCTAGAAGGAATTAGTTTGAGTAAGCCACTTAGTTTAAGGGATGTGATTATTGACGAAAATGTCTGTGCATTTTCCAGTAAGGAGAAAATGTAGTTGCTGAATAGGTTTCTTGGTCAGGCGACTGTTTAACAAATTTAATTATAGGATATGTGCTTGCCATTAGGGGGGAGAATTTATGAACAAGGCTATCTGCTTAAGGTTAGGAGTAATTTGCAGTACTTTATTGGTGCTATCTAATGTTTATGGGGCTGAGGCTAAGGGTACATGTGACAAGAATGGTAAGCTTGGCTCTGATGTTATTTGTGTTGGTAAACAAGGAGTGGTAATTAGTAACTATGATGTTAGCAACGTTAAGGGAGCGTGGATAGAAAAACAAATGGATGGATATGCAACAGTGTATCAGAAATTTTATCAGCTTGAGTTACTTAATGGGTTCTTAATTAAGGATGAGGGAGATTATCGGATATATCCTCTTTTAGAAAAAGAAGGGTTAGCCGGATATATTAAGGTAAATTATAATCAACAGGAATGAATTTTAGAATGATAAAAAAATGCAGCCTGATATTTATATTGTTGGTTTTTTGTGGTTGCGTAACCCAGTATAATGCAGCTACTAGGAGAAAAGAAACTTACCTAATAAATGATAAGGCTGAAGTTGAATGGGGAAATAACCTAGCAAAAGATTTTATCAGTAAACATAAGATCTTAAAAGATAAACAAAAAACTAATTATGTAGTGGAGCTAGGTGAAACACTATCTGCCTGTAGCTATCGGAAAGAGCTTAATTACCAATTTTATATTATTGATGAAGACCAGATCAATGCTTTTACACTGCCTGGAGGACATGTATTTGTTTATCGGGGCCTTTTAGATATCATGAATAAGAACGAGCTTAGTTTTGTGTTGGCACATGAAATCGGACATACAGATGCAAGGCATGCTGTGAAACGATTAGGGCCTAGTTTAGGCATTAGCTTAGTTTCTGTTTTAGGGGCTATATTAGTTGATAAACCGGAATATGCACAAATAAATAATGGTGCACAGCAGGCGATAAATTTAATTACCTTAGGATATTCTCGCCAGGATGAATATCAGGCGGATAGCTTAGGGGTAGAAATTATGAACAAGGCAGGATTTGACCCTAATGGTGCGATAAAAGTATTCAATAAGTTTCAAGAAATTGAAAGAGACTCTGGAAGCAAAGTTCCTGTTTATTTACGAAGCCATCCATTCCCTGAGCAACGAATTATAAAAGTAAAACAGCAGATAGGAAAATTAGCAGAATTAAAATAAGATATCTATTAAGAGGCTAGATAAGCGTAATCTGCTAAGGAAATTTATTCCTTATTTATCTTGTTGACAAGAGGAAAAAGAAATGGTATATTTTATTGGTAATGAGAACCATTCTCAATAAGGAGAATAAATGCCCAGGAAGTTTAGTAGATGTATGAGAGGATGTCAGGGAAGATTTATAGGACATGGCTATCGGCTAACTCTTTCTCGGCAGGTAATTTTAGATGTTCTCACCCAGACAAGTAAACATTTAAGCGCCGAAGAAGTGTATCATCAGGTTCATAAAATTCATCCTTCAGCGGGAATATCTACAATATACCGGACTCTAGAATTATTAGTACAGTTAAAACTAGTGTATAGATTTGATTTTGGTGATGGACGGGCACGCTATGAATTAAACAGAGGAACTAAAGATAAGGCACATCATCATCATTTAGTTTGTGTAAGTTGCCAGAAGGTAGTCGACTATACAGATTTTATTGATGAAGAGGCAGAGTTGTTGGGTAGAATTGAAAAAGGGCTTTCCCGAAAGTATAATTTTAAAATTATTAAACATATTGTTCAATTTTATGGGTTGTGTGATAAGTGTCAGGGGATGCAAAAATAAGGGGGTGATTACGATGCCAGGTGGTGATAGAACAGGTCCAATGGGTTCAGGTCCAATGACTGGGAGAAGAGCAGGTGTTTGCGCAGGCTATTCGATACCGGGCTATATGAATTTGGTGGGCAATATTCCCGGAGCAAACCAAGGGTTTGGTTATGGAAGGGGATTTGGTAGAGGTTTCAGCCGGGGACGCGGGGTTGGACGTAACTTTGGATGGCGCAGAGCAGCAGCTCCTAATAGCTATGGTGTCTCCTCTGGAAATCCGTTGTATAATGTACCTGCTGTGTCGGCTCAGGATGAAGCTAGAGCTTTAAAAGAAGAGGCTCAAGTTATGCAGGAAGAGATAAGTGCGATAACCAGAAGGATTAAAGAACTGGAAGCTAACTCAGGATCTGAAGGAGAATGAGGAGTAAAGAGAAATAAGGGGAAAATAAAGTGTATCTTTATTTTCCCCTTATTTCCGAACTTTAAGGAGGGTTAATTTGAAAGTAGCGATTTCTACAGATAGTAATTTTGTTTCTGCTCATTTTGGGCGTTGTCCGTCATTTACGATTTTAGAAATAGAGAATAAACAGATAATCAGCAAAGAGGTTATTGATAATCCCGGGCATCATCCGGGATTTCTCCCACAGTTTTTAAAAGAAAAAGGGGTAAATGCGATTATTGCCGGCGGTATGGGCCAACGGGCTCAAATGTTATTTGATGAAAGCGGAATTGAAGCAATAATGGGGATCAGTGGCAAAATAGATGAAATAGCTCAACAAGTTGCGTCAGGAACGCTTCAAGGGGGGGAAAGTCTTTGTAATCCGGGGGCCGGAAAAGGGTATGGCGCAGAAAAGACAGCTTGCGACCATCCCAACGAAGATAATTGTGAGCATGAACAAAAGGAGATAAACTGATGAAAATTTGTATTACTGCACAAGGAGACAACTTAGATTCAAGCGTTGATCCTCGGTTTGGAAGATGTCAATATTTTATTATTGTTGATTCCGGTACATTGGAGTTTGAAGCGGTTAACAATTCAAACATCAACAGTTCAGGCGGAGCGGGTATCCAATCAGGTCAACTTATTGCTGAAAAGAAAGTTGAAGTAGTTCTTACCGGAAATGTCGGGCCGAACGCGTTTCAGACTTTAAAGGCGGCAGGAATCAAGATTATTACCGGTGCATCCGGAACAGTAAAAGAAGTAATTGAAAAGTATAAACAAGGAGAATTTAAAACAACTGACGGTCCAAGTGTCGATTCTAAATTTGGAACAAGTTAAGAAAGGGGGTATTTATGCCAAGAGGAGACGGAACAGGGCCTTTCGGAGGAGGGCCGGGGACAGGTAGAGGTATAGGTCGGGGGCAAGGTGCTGGTAACATGAGTGATGGTCCTTTAGGTAGGGGCCCTGGTGGAGATTGTGTGTGTGCAGCTTGTGGTACTAAAGTACCTCATCAGCCGCAAACTCCTTGCACATTAGTAAATTGTCCTAAATGCGGGGCAAAAATGGTTAGGGTTTGATTCCATGAATGATAGGGCCAAAGAGCTGCAAACAGAATATCGGAAAAGAATAGAGAAGTATAAGCAATTTGGTTGTGATATTGAAGCAGAAAGAAAATTCATTATTCATAAAGTTTATCCACTTTCTGGGAAAATATTAGAAATTGGCACAGGTAAAGGCTATTCAACTTTAGTTTTAGCTAGAGAGGGGTTTTGTTTTGTCAGTGTGGATATTTCTGCCGAAGAACAAAAAATTGCTAGATTGAGTTTGGAAAGTTTAGGCTTAGAAAAAAATGTGGATTTTCAGATTGCTAATGCCGAAAAATTGAAATTTGAAAATAACTTATTTGATGTAGTTATTGCTATAAATGTAATTCATCATTTTTTTAATCCGTATGTGGCTATTGATGAACTAATGAGAGTAGCTAGTTTAAAAGGAAAAATAGTACTAAGTGATTTTACTGAAGAGGGATTTAAGTTGGTTGACAGAATTCACCGCCAGGATGGCAAAAGACATGATCAGGGAAATGTAGGTTTAAAAGAAATAGCAAAATATTTGACTGGTAGAAAATATTCCTTGGATAAGTTCAAAAGTAAATTTCAGGAAGGAATAATCGTCTGCCGATGAGAGAGATATGATTATTTCAGTTGCTAGTGGAAAAGGGGGAACCGGGAAAACTACAGTTGCGGTTAATCTAGCATTGTCGATTCCCAACACCCAGATTTTAGATTGTGACGTAGAAGAACCCAATGTGCATATTTTTGTAAAACCGAAAATTAACGGGAAAAAACAAGTGTTTATTCCCGTTCCGGAGGTTGATCAAAGTAAGTGTATTGCTTGTGGACGCTGCAAGCAAGTTTGTGCGTACAATGCTTTAGCATTGTTGAAAGATACAGTGTTGGTTTTTCCGGAATTATGTCATGGCTGCGGTTCTTGTGCTTATTTTTGTCCGGAAAAAGCAATTAGTGAAGTTAACAAAGAAATTGGTGTTTTGGAAACAGGGGAAAGAGAGGGTTTAGAATTTGTTCATGGTAAATTAAATATTGGCCAGGCAATGTCCCCGCCGTTAATCAAAGCAGTTAAGAAGTATATAGATAAGGACAAGACTTCTATTATTGATGCGCCTCCGGGAACATCTTGCCCGGTAATTGCGTCAATTGATGGAAGCGATTTTTGCATTTTAGTTACTGAGCCTACGCCTTTCGGATTGAATGATCTAATTTTAGCAGTTGAAGTATTAAGAAAATTAAAAATTCCCTTTGGTGTTGTAATAAACCGTTCTGATCTTGGAGATGATAAAACAGAAGAATATTGTTTTAAGCAGGGTATCCCGGTGTTGATGAGGCTTCCGTTTAAGAAAGAAATAGCGTCTGCTTATTCAAAAGGAATAACTATCGTAGAAGCTTTGCCGGAATACAAACAGAAGTTTCAAGAATTATTTAGAAAATTGCTTCGATGCTCGGGAATTGATTTTGGAAAAAATGGATGATTTAGTTAGTGATTTTTTAAGCCAAAAGAATTTTGCAGTTTTTGGCTCATTCCGAAATGAACAAAAATATGCTTATCGCATTTTTAAACAGTTAACCAAAAAAGGATATAAGGTGTTTCCGGTTAATCCGGGATTAACTGAGTTTGAGGGAGTGAAATGCTATCGACATGTGAGGGATATCTCCGAAGAAGTTAATGTTGCAAACATTGTTACTCCCCCGAAAGTTACATTGAACATTGTTGGTGAGTGTAAGCAACAGGGAATAAACAGAATCTGGGTTCAGCCGGGTGCGGAAAGTATTGAAGTTATTGATTTTTGCAAAAGAAACGGCATGGAAATCATTTATGGATTATGTGTAATGCTGAAATCAACATAAGGAGTTTTGTATGGGGAAGAAAACAGATATTTTGGTAGTTGGTGGTGGTCCTGCGGGAGTAATAAGCGCTATAACCGCGAAAAGGTATTATCCGGATAAGAAAATTTTATTGATAAAAAGCATAGGTAATGGGTGTATTCCTTGTGGTATACCTTATATGTTTGCCAGCTTAAAGAATCCTGATGATAATAAACTGGCTAATACGGCGTTGGAGAAGAACAACGTAGGGATAGTGATAGATGAGGTGATTAGGATAGACCGCGAGCAAAAACAAGTTATTACTAAAAGCGGGCAAAATTATTCTTATGAAAAATTAGTTTTAGCAATTGGTTCAACGCCGATCATGTTGCCTATTCGTGGGATTGATAAGAAGGGAGTTTATCCAGTATACAAGGATATGGATTACTTAAAAAATGTTATTCTTGAAATTAAAAAAGCGAAAAATGTTTTAATTCTAGGAGGAGGGTTTATTGGAGTAGAATTTGCTGATGAGATTTCTAAAATAGGCACCTTGAATGTTTATCTAGCGGAAACGCTTCCTCAGCTTTTAGCGAACTCTTTTGATGCGGAATTTTCTAAAGTTGTTGAGGAAAAGCTTAGAAGTTGCAAGGTTAATGTATTGACTGGTACCCGGGTAGAAGAGATTAAAGGCAATGGAAAAGTGGAAAAGGTGTGTTTTTCTGATGGTAAAGAAATAGACATTGATAGTGTTATTTTGGGTGTGGGCGCGGTTTCCAATACTAAATTGGCAGCTGAAGCGGGATTAGATTTGGGCAGGAAACATGGTATATGGGTAGATGAGTATATGCGTACGAGTGATCCTGATATTCTTGCTGTAGGTGATTGTGTCGGAAAAAGGGATTTCTATACTCGCAGAGATATACCGGTTATGCTTGCTTCTACCGCAACTGCGGAAGCAAGAATTGCCGGTGCTAATCTTTACACATTAAAAGTGATTAGAGAGAATAAAGGGACGATTGCTATTTATTCTACTTATATTGACGGCTTAGTTTTAGGTTCAGCTGGCTTAACCGAGAATAGTGCCAAAGAAGAGGGGTTTGAAATAGTAATCGGGGTAGCTTCTGGTGTAGATAAACATCCAGGCACTTTGCCCGGTGCAAGTAATATTAAAGTGAAACTGATTTTTTCTCGTAAATCAGGAATTATTTTAGGCGGTCAGGTAATAGGAGGAATATCTTGTGGGGAGATGATAAATCTAATCGGGGTTGCTATCCAAAAAAGGATGTCTTCTACGGAGCTAGAAACGTTGCAAATGGCCACTCATCCTTATTTAACTAGCTCGCCTACGATGTATCCGGTGGTGTTGGCGGCAGAAAATGCTAACGGCCAAATATAAGGAAAAATATGAAACAGATTGTAGTTATTAGCGGGAAAGGAGGAACAGGAAAAACAGTAATTACGGCAAGTTTTGCCGCTTTAGCTAATAATTATAATAATGATAGATTGTTTCATCGCGGAAAAGTTATGGTTGATTGTGATGTTGATGCTGCGGATTTACATTTATTGCTTAAGCCCGAAATAAAAGAAAAACATGAATTTAGAAGTGGAGTAACTGCTTTTATTGATAAAGACAAGTGTAATAAATGCGGGTTGTGTAGAAAGTTATGTCGGTTTTTTGCTATAGATTTTGCTTTAGAAGACGGCGTGGCCAATAGTGCTTACAGTGTTGATCCGGTGGCTTGTGAAGGATGTGCGTTCTGTAGTTTTGCTTGTCCACAACAAGCGATAGAAATGAAAGAAAATTTATCTGGAGAATGGTATGTATCAGATACTCGATTTGGTCCTATGGTTCATGCTCGGTTAGGAATTGCTGAGGAGAATTCCGGAAAATTAGTTTTCTTAGTAAGAGAAAAAGCAAAAGAAATAGCTAAAATGAACAACGCTGATTATGTAATTATTGATGGCTCACCGGGGATTGGCTGTCCGGTAATTGCTTCTTTAAGCGGTGTAGATTGTGCGTTGGTAGTAACTGAACCGACTATTTCCGGGTTGCATGATGCTGATCGAGTTATTAAGGTTGCCAAGCATTTCAAGGTGCCGGTTAAATTGATGGTCAATAAGTATGATTTAAATATTCAAATGAGTGAAAAAATAGAAAGCTATTGTCAGAGAGAAAATGTTCCGTTTGTTGGTAAATTAAGATTCGATAAGAAAATAGTAGAGGCAATGGTCAATGGTAAAACAATAGTTGAATACGCCGCTGAGGAAAGCACAGAAATGATCAAGGGTATTTGGAATAAGCTGCAGGACTAAGAAATAATAAAATCCTTGAATAGGAAAAGCCAAAGAGATAAGAGAAATCTTGCCTTGGTCAAAGAAAATAGAGAACAAGTCCGAGAGTAGAAGCTATTTTCAGAGGTAATAAATTTTATAAATAAAGGAGAGAGAGGACATGCCAATATATAGTTATATTTGTAAACAATGCGGAGAAAAGTTTGATTTATTGGTAGGTGTAACTCAGGAAAAATCTTTGATTAAGTGCCAAAAGTGCGGTAGTAAAAAGATTCAAAAAACCTTTGGGACGTTTAGCATGGGTAAATCTGGCAAACAAAGTGGTTCGAGTTGTTCTACTGGTACGTGCCCTACTTGTTTTTAATCGAAACTTAGATTTTTTTAAGCTGGGAAGCAAAAAAGCTTATAGATAAAGTTATGCCAAGTGATATCAAAGGGTAGGCTGAGGATTTTAAAATGGCGGATTTTAAAGAAATTGATCAAGCAAGAAAAATATTAGGGTTGAGTGAATATGCCACTTTAAAGAAAATTCATTCAGCGTATCGCAAACTTGCTCTAAAATATCATCCCGATAGATGCAATGATACAAAAAAACATGAGCATGAAGCAATGTTTAAAAAAATTGCTGCTTCCAAGGATTTATTATCAGCATATTGCGCCGGATACAGGTATTCTTTTAAAGAGAAAGATGTTAGACGAAATTCTTACGGTGAAGATTTCTATAAACATCTGCAGAAGTTTTATGATGGTTGGTGGGGAGAAATCTAGATATTGTCAATGAGTGTATTTGATTCTAAGTATAAACAGTATGATCGTTGGTATGATGAACATGAATTTGTTTATTTGTCGGAAGTAGAGGCGCTAAAGAAAGTTGTTCCAAGAAACAAAAAAGGATTGGAAATAGGAGTAGGGACAGGCCGATTTGCGGAAAAGTTAGGAATTTCCTTAGGGATTGATCCGTCACTGAAGATGATAAATATTGCCAAGCGCAGAGGAATTAGTGTGTGTTTAGGCGTGGGGGAGGATCTTTCTTTTTGGCAGGATGAATTTGATTACGTAGTGATAATTATTGCTTTGTGTTTTGTGAACGACCCGTTAAAAGTATTGACAGAAGCTAGAAGAGTCTTGAAGGAAAAAGGGAAGTTGATCTTAGGGATTGTGGATAAACAGAGTTTTTTAGGTAAATTTTACAGAGGTAAAAAAAGTTTGTTTTATAAAAAAGCGACATTCTTTAGCGTAAAACAATTAACTGATTGGCTGGAAGAATTAGGCTTTAAACAGATTAGATATCAGCAGACAATATTCAATCTGCCGCAAAATATAAAATCATTGCAAAAACCCAAAGAGGGATTCGGAGAAGGTGGCTTTGTGGTGATTTCCGCAAAATAAGAGTAATTAAAATATTTCAAAATTTATAAATCTGAGGTAAAATACTTCAAAAGTTTATAGTGAATGTTAGATAAAAGCTTATTGTATTGTTTGTAATAATCAGTATAATAAAAATCTAAAGTGGATATCAGATAAAGTAATTCAAGTATCTTAAAACATCCACTGGAGAAAGTAATGAAGAAAAAAACTAAAGTAGCTAAATCACCAGACAAGTTTACTGCGGTAGTACTAGCTGCCGGGAAAGGAACGAGGATGAAGTCTGCCCAGCCTAAGGTGCTTTATGATTTGATGGGAAATCCCTTAATCTATTATGTCTTGCGGGCTTTACTTTCTTTAAATAACTGTATTGATGAGATAGTTGTAGTTTTGGGATATAAAGGTAGTTTAGTAGAAAAAATATTAAAAGAGATGTTTCCTGATACAAGGAAGATCAAGATTGTTTATCAAGAAAAACTGCTGGGAACTGCAGATGCTGTTAAAGTTGCCTTAGGGAAGGTAAATAGAGAGAATGTTTTGATTTTATGCGGGGATGCCCCATTGATTACCAGCAAGACAATCAAAAAATTTATTTCTTTCTTTTTGAATAAAAAGACCAGTGGATGTGTACTTACTGCCGGCGTTCAGGAGCAAAATTCATTAGGGGCTATTTTACGTGATTCAAACGGAAAAGTTAAGGAAATTAAAGAAAAGTGTCAGTTAAACAGCAAACAAATTAATTCAAGAGAAGCCTTTATTTCGGAGGAAGTTAATAGCGGGATGTATTGTTTTAATCGCAAGTATCTATCACAGAATTTATCTAAAATTAAGATTAATGCACAGAAAAGAGAGTATTTTTTTACGGATATGATAAAGATAGCTTATGAAGAGAAAAATGGACTATTAGCTTATTTTTTATCAGATTCCCAGGAAGTTTTAGGGGTAAATACACCAAAAGATTTGCTATTGGCAGGTAAAGTTATGAGGGAGAGGGTTTTAGATGAACTTATCAATAGAGGGGTTAAACTTGTTGACTTTCAAAATGTTTTTATAGAAGTAGGGGCAAAAATCGGTAAAAATACTGTAATTTATCCCTTTACGTTTATTGAGAAAGATGTTATAATTGGCAGCAATTGTTCCCTGGGGCCGTTTGTTCGAATCAGAAAAGGAACCAGAATCAAGAACAATACTTGTTTAGGTAATTTCTTAGAGATCAACCGTAGCCAAATAGGTAAGAATGTAAAGGTAAAGCATTTTGGCTATTTAGGTGATGTCTTTGTTGAAGATAGGGTGAATATCGGGGCAGGAAGTGTAGTGGCTAATTATGATGGAAAGAATAAGCATAAGAGTCGCATTGGTAAAGAAGCATTTATCGGATCAAACGCTGTATTAATTTCTCCGGTTAAGATTGGTAAACAGGCGATTATTGGGGCAGGAAGCGTAGTTACTAAGGATGTATTGCCTTCTGCGGTTGTAGTTGGTGTTCCAGCTCGACCTTTAAAGAAAAACAGGGGTTAATTTATATGGACAAAATGGTTTTATTTAGCGGAAGTTCTAATAAAAAATTAGCGACAAAGATTTGCAAGAGCCTTAATATTAAATTGGGAAGAGCATTCATTTCTCGTTTTAGCGATGGAGAAACAAGGATTGAGATACAAGAGAATGTCCGAGGTAAAGATGTTTTTCTTATTCAGTCAACTTGTCCTCCGGTTAATGATAATTTAGTCGAGCTGTTAGTTATGTTGGATGCTTTAAGACGAGCATCCGCATCTAGGATAACAGCTGTTATTCCCTATTATGGTTATGCCCGTCAAGATCGAAAAGATCAACCACGGGTACCTATTACAGCAAAATTAGTAGCTAATTTGTTAGCCGAGGCAGGAGCAAATCGGGGGCTAACACTTGACTTACATGCTGGGCAAATTCAGGGATTTTTTGATATTCCTTTAGACCATTTATATGGAATAAATGTTTTTTCTGATTATTTTAAAAAAATTAAACTCGCTAATTTGGTAGTTGTTGCTCCGGATGTTGGCGCGGTAAAAATGGCAAGGGCTTATGCTAAGCGTTTTCGCGGGCAATTAGCAGTTGTTGATAAACGCCGTAATTCTCCTGATTCTACGGAAGTTATGAATATTTTAGGGGAAGTTAAAGGAAAAAATGTAATTATGGTTGATGATATGATTTCCACCGGTTCTTCTTTAGTGGAAGCGGCCAAAGCTTTAAAAAAAGCAGGAGCAAAGAAAATATTTGCAGCAATAACTCATGGAGTTCTTAGCAATAGAGCGACTGAAAAAGTGGAAAATTCAGATATTGATTCTTTAGTTATCACCGACTCAATTCCGGTAGAAAATGGAAAAGGTATTAAAAAAATTAAAGTGATTACTGTTGGTGAACTTTTTGCCGAAGCGATTCGGCGGATACATTTTGAAAAATCAATAAGTGTACTATTTGATTCAATAGGCAGATAATTGACTATTGATAAGGAGGCAAGAGGTGTCAGATGGAGAGAGTAAAGATTAAAGCGGATATACGAGACAAAACGGGTAAAGGCGCATGCAAGGAGTTTAGAAGCAAAGGATTAATTCCAGCAGTCGTTTATGGTGAAGGGGCCAATATGGTTATAAATATTGCGCCAGCAAGTTTTAAAATGTTAAAATCGGTAAATTTTTCAGAAAATACAATAATTGATATGGAAATCAATGGTGATAATGGATCATCCGCTATTCCGATTTTAATTAAAGAAGTCCAGTATCACGCTCTTACTGATGTGGTAATTCATATTGACTTTTTAAAGGTGTCTTTGAAGGAAAAGATTAAAGTGCATATTCCGATAGTTCTTCAAGGAGAAGCAAAAGGAACCAAAGAAGGTGGAGAATTAGAGCAAATTTTGCGGGAATTAGAAGTAGAAGGATTACCCTTAAGCATACCAAGGAAAATAGAAGTGGATATCACAGAGTTAGCTATAGGTCATTCTTTACATGTTTCTGATTTAAATGTTCCTGAAGGTTTAAAAGTAATAAGCTTTCCGGAAACAGCGGTGGCTACTGTGATAATGCACAAAGAAGAAAAAGATGAGGAAGCTGAAGAGGAAGAACCCAGTGGAGAGCCAGAAGTCATTAAAGCGAAGAAAGAAGAGCCGGTAAAAGATAGTAAGAAATAGTAAAAAATATTTTCGGTAGTCCAGCAAGCATTAAGGTTTAAGGAGGGCTGTATAGGGGAAGTGAAGATTATTTTTGGTTTAGGTAACCCCGGAGCAAAGTACAGGAAAAATAGGCATAATGTTGGATACATGGTGTTAGATAAGTTAGCTGATGCCAAGCACCTTAAATTTAAAAGATATCTCAGGTTAAAAGCAAAGATCGCTGGAATAAAAGTAAAGCAAACTGAAGTGATATTAGTAAAGCCGTCTACATTTATGAATAATTCTGGTTTATGTGTTGAGGGCGTGCTAAATAAATACGGCTCTTTGGTAAACGATTTTTTAATTATTTATGATGACATACACCTGTCATTGGGTAGGGTAAAGTTAAAAACAAAAGGTTCATCTGGAGGACATCAAGGGATGAATTCAATAATTAGTGCTTTGGACACGAATAGCGTAAGCCGATTGAGAATTGGCATTGGGCAGCCAGAGGGCTGTGGATTATCACAATATGTTCTTTCAGACTTTACTGAAGACGAGAGTAGTGATTTAACGGGCGTTATCGCTGATTCAGCTTCAGCTTGTATAGATTGGATCAAACAAGGTACTGATTATGTTATGAGAAAATATAATTAGAAGTGATTACTAGATGTATCAAGGAGGAATAAGTGGATAGATATTACGAAAGCATGGTAATTTTAAGACCGGACTTAACAGAGAACGAACAAGAGGAGATCGCAGAGAAGATTTCTAAAAAGATTAGTGATTTGCAAGGTAAAGTTAATTCTTCAAAAATTTGGGCGAAAGAAAGAACTTTTTATTATTTTTTAAGAAGTCGCGGAGCAGAGAAAAAAAAATATTACAAAGGAACTTATTGGCTGGTTAATTTCACGTTAGGAACTGACAACCTGCCTAAGTTAAGAGAGCTAATTAGGTTAGAAGAAAGAGTATTGCGTAATGTAATTTTAAATCGGGCAAAGCACGAACTTATAAAAAAATAGCTTTATGTTTGTGATTAATTTTCAGATTGATATTTGATTGTCTAGGAGGGCGAGGTATGGTAAGTCTTAACAAGGTATTTTTGGTGGGAAATTTGACTAAGGACCCAGAGCTAAGGTATACTCCGCAAGGAACAGCTGTAACTACTTTGCGGATAGCAGTTAACAGACTGTTCAAGGATAAAGACGGCCAGCAACAAAAAGATACTTGCTTTCTAAGCGTTGTGGTTTGGCGGCAAATGGCCGAAGTATGCAATCAGTACCTACAGAAAGGACGGCAAGTATTTGTTGAGGGAAGGTTGCAGTCAAGGTCTTGGCAGAATAATGAAGGGCAAAATAGAAGTATCTTGGAAGTCATTGCTTCGCGAGTGCAATTTATGCCTCAAGGGGCAAGGCAGGAAACCGCGGGCGTTGATCTAGGCAAGCAGCCGGAAGAGATGCTTAATTTAGAAAGTGATAGTAAAGAATTAGGAGAGGCGATTTAAAATGATTAAGAAAAAAATGATTGATCCCAAAAAGATTATCCGGACAAAAACAAAATTTAAAAAGAATTGCGTTTTTTGTAAAAATACTTTAGATATTGATTACAAAAATGTCGAGCTGCTTACCCGCTATATGTCTTCAAGGGGAAAAATTCTTTCTCGGCGAATTAGCGGTACTTGTGCTAAGCATCAGCGTAAGGTATCACGGGAAATTAAAAGAGCAAGGTTTTTAAATTTGCTTCCGTATACCGGACGACTAATTTCTTAAATTGTGTAGCTAATTTAATAAAATTAATTTAATTTAAAAAGGAGTGGAATTAAGTGGAAATAATACTTCTTAAAGACATAAAAAAAGTTGGTAAAAAGGGTGAGTCGGTAGAGGTTAAAGAAGGATATGCACGTAATTATCTTATTCCCGGAGGTTTCGCTCTTGTGGCTACGAAAGGTAATTTTAAGAAACTGAAAGAAATTGAGAGCGCAAGAAAGCATATCGTGGAAAAAGAAAAATATGATTTTCTGGAAATGAAGAAAAAGATAGACAATACTTCGTTGACTATTGCCACTGAAGCAAAAGAGAATGATGAGTTGTATGGAGCCATTAACGAAGGACAGATTATAAAGCTTCTAAGTGCTGAAGGAATATCTCTAAAGAAAGGAATGTTAGCACTTGAAGGACCGATTAAAAAAATTGGCGTGTATAATGTTAAAGTGAATATTTATCCTCAGGTTGAAGGTAGTTTGCGTATTTGGATAGTGAAGAAATAGACACTATTTTATTCTTTTTTTGATTCTAAAATAATATTATTTAGGCTCTCCTAGGATGAAATATATCCAAAATTGGCGTGGTTTTTTAGATCAGACGATAACGCTTTTTAGGATTTTTAGCGAATTAAACCGAAAACACTAATATGGCCGCAGAAACTTCTATCCAAGACTTAAATAAAATTCCCCCACAAAACATTGAAGCAGAGATGGCTACATTAGGAGCAATGCTCATTGACGAAAAGGTTATCTCGGAAGTTTTAGAAATTATTGATGAAAGCTTTTTTTACAAGAATGAGCATAAAATAATTTTTAATAGTATGATCTCACTTTTTGATATTCGCCAAAAAATCGATATTTTGACTGTTTCTGAATACTTGAACAAGAAAAAATTACTAGAAAAAGCAGGGGGCACAGCATATTTAGCCACCTTGTCAGATTTTGTTCCGGCGTCCGCCAACGCTTCTCATTATGCGCGTATCGTTAAAGAGAAAGGAATCTTGCGTTCGTTGATAAATACTTCTAATATGATTTCTTCCTTAGTGTACAAGGGGGAAGAAGAAGTAGGCAGTATGCTAGATAAGGCGGAAAAACTTATTTTTGAAATAAGTGACAAGCGGATTGAAGGAGGGTATGTCCACATTAAGGATATTATCAAAGACGGCATTGAACTAATTGAATCTCTTTATCATAAAAAATCGCATGTAACCGGAATACCTACAGGATTTAAGGATTTTGATTTAAAAACTGCTGGCTTACAAAAAGGTGATCTAATTATTGCTGCTGGCAGGCCTTCAATGGGTAAGAGTGCTTTTGGAACGTCTATTGCTAGCTATGTTGCGCTGGAGGAAAACATACCGGTAGCGATTTTTAGTCTAGAAATGTCCAAAGAGCAGCTAATCCAGCGTTTTTTATGTTCAGAAGCAAAAGTGGAATTAAACAGGGTACGTACTGGGTTTCTTGCTCCGTCAGAATGGCCGATTTTAACCGGTGCTGCTGGGAAATTATCGGAAGCTCCGATATATATTGATGATACTCCGATGTTAAATATTTTTGATATTCGTGCAAAGGCTAGAAGGCTAAAGGCGCATCACAATGTTCAGCTTATCTTAGTTGATTATTTGCAATTACTTCGTGGGGTACGCAAGGGTGATAGTCGCCAGCAAGAAATATCAGAGATTTCTCAAGGCCTAAAGGCTTTGGCGAAAGAGTTAAATGTCCCGGTTATTGCTATTAGCCAATTATCACGAGCGGTTGAGTCTCGGGAAGGGCATCGTCCTAAGCTGTCTGACTTAAGAGAATCAGGAGCTATTGAGCAAGATGCTGATGTTGTAATTTTATTGTTTAGAGAGGAGTACTATAATCCTACAGAAGAGAATATGGGAAAAGCAGAAGTCATTATTGCTAAACAGCGTAATGGCCCAGTAGGAAGTCTTCAATTAACTTTTTTAAAAGAATTTACTAAGTTCTGTGATTTATCCAGAGAAAAAGAAATTTAAAATAGCTTAATCCAGCTTTAGTTTACAGATTACTTTCTGTAAACTAAAGCTACAGTGCTATAGTCATTCTACACTATATTATTTAAAAACAGCAAAGAGATCCTCTGAAGGGTTGACTTTAGGTAATGTTGGTTTTATAATATGACAATATAAAATATTAAGGGTTAATGTCCTGATAAAAAAGAGGAGTTAATGTGGGGAAAAAAGTTAAATTAGTTAAAAAAGTTCATGTGGTTGGTCTTTTCTTAGTTTCTTTGCTGTTTACTTTTAACGGATTTTCTCAGGAAGCTGTTTTTCGGATCGATATTGAAGGCAACGAGATTGTTAGTGATGCGACTATAGTGTCCAGAATAAAGATTAGAGCTGGGCAGCCGTACAATGAAAATGTTATAAATTCCGATGTAAAGAATTTATATGCGGAAGGTTTTTTCGAGGATGTTACCGCAGAAAGAGAAGATGCTCCGGGAGGGGTGGTTGTTGTTTTCAAGGTAAAAGAAAAGCCGGTTCTAGCGAAAATAATTATTGAGGGAGATAAATTTATCCGGGCAAAGCGAATTTTAGAAGTAATTGATATTAAAGAAGGGGCGTTTACCGATGAATACAAAGTCAAGGAAGCAGTGCGAAAAATCAAAGACCTATACATTAAAAAGGGATTTTCTCAGGCAGAGATTAATTATCAACTGATTAATCGCAAGGCTGATAATAAAGTTGAAGTAAAATTTATAATTGACGAAAAGAAAGTGTTAAAAGTACGTAAAGTTATTATCGACGGCAATAAATCAATAAGTACCAGAAGAATATTAAAATTAATGAAAACTCGAAAAGCCTGGTTATTTAATCGAGGCCTTTTTAAAGAAGATGTTTTGCAAGATGATGTTCGAAGGGTAGAAGATTATTATCGACTTAAAGGGTATAGTGATGTAGCCGTTGGTGTTCAGTTTGAGTACCAACCGAAAGGTGTCTATGTTACGGTAAGTATTCAAGAGGGAAAACGTTATTATGTGGGCGAGATATTTGTCGAAGGAAATAAAAATGTTTCCCTATCTGAGATTCGCAAGGCAGAAACATTAAACAAAGAAAGTATTTTTAGTGAACAGGCGGTTTACGAAGATGCTTCAAATATCCGCGAGGTGTATGTTGATCGGGGGTATATATTTTCTAGCGTTGAACCTTTGAGCGTGTTGAACCCACAGACAGGAAAAGTGGATGTTACTTACAATATAGCAGAAAGAGAAGTTGCTTACATTGAAGATATTGAAATTAAAGGGAATGTAAAAACTAAAGATAAAGTAATCAGACGTGAACTGAGGATATATCCTGGTGATAAGTTTGACGGAAAAAAAGTACGTAAAAGCAAGGAAAGACTGGAGAATCTAGGGTTTTTTGAGGAAATACGGTTTGGCACAGAGCCAGGCACAGAGCCTGATTATGTAGATTTAATTGTTGATACAAAAGAGGCAAAGACAGGATATTTTAGCTTTGGCGGAGGATATAGCTCGATTGATGAATTTGTAGGGTTTGTTGAATTGCGTCAGAGAAATTTTGATTATCGCAATTTTTCTACTTTTACTGGTGCTGGGCAGGATTTAACTTTAATGTTTAGCATGGGGTCAATAACCGACCGTTATCAATTGAGTTTTACTAATCCTTGGATTTTTGATAAGCCGGTTTCTTTTGGTTTTGATGTTTACAAAAAGGGGCATAAAAGAAATAAAGATGTTGGGTATGGGTATGAACAAAAAATTACCGGAGGTGATTTACGTTTAGGAAGAGAGTTTAATGATTATTGGAGTGGTGGTGTTGCGTATCGTTTAGAAAGAGTGGAGATTTCAGATGTTGAAGATAGAAATTCAGAATTAGTAGAGGAAGAAGGAGATAACAACTTAAGCAGTGTGGAATTATCTTTAAGCTATGATAGTCGAGATAATGTTTTTTCTACGCTAAAAGGAATTTATTTTAGAAATGTTTTGCAATATTTTGGTGGTCCATTAGGTGGGGATAAAGATTTTATTAAATATTTTAATAGGGTTAGTTTTTATTTTCCAACCATAAATAAATCAGTAATCGAGTTACGTTTAAGAGGGGGGATTTCTGATCCTTTCTCAGATACTAGTAGAGTTCCAATCTATGAACGGTTTTTTGCTGGGGGTGCTTCAACAATCAGAGGGTATCGAGAGAGAAAGGTTGGACCTGTCGATTCAGATAATGATCCTTTAGGGGGAGAGGCGATGTTTGTGGGGAATATCGAATATACCTATCCTTGTGCTGACTTTTTAAAAGTAGCTACTTTTTTTGATACGGGTAATGTGTGGGCAAAAAATAGTGATTTTTTGACAGGAAATCTATATTCCAGCGTTGGCTTAGGCTTGAGGGTGAAGACTCCTATAGGTCCGGTTAGTGTTGATTATGGTTGGCCGTTAGACCTTGAACCAGGGGAAGAGACGAAAAGCGGAAGGTTTCATTTTAATGTTAGTAGAGCATTTTAATAAAAAAAAAGGGGGGAAAAATGAAAAAGAGTTTAGTATATTTATTGATTCTGGGAGTGGTTTTATCTTTTACTTGTAATAGTTTTGCTCAAGATTTAAAGATTGGGTATGTGGATGTTTTTGGAGTATTTAATGAATATGATAAAACTAAGGATTATGATGCGACTTTAGAAAAGAAGAAAGGGGAAATCGAAAAGAAATTAGAAGGCAAGAAAAAAGATATCGAAAAAATGCAAAGCAAATTAGAATTGTTAAATGAAGGCGAAAAAGTAAAAGAAGAAGAAAAAATTATGGCTAAGGTTAAAGCGTATCGTGATTTAGAAAGGTCTGCTTTTACAGATATTAAAAAAGCACGTGATGAAAAAATGCAGGAAATAGTAGAAGATATACGCAAGGTCATTAAAGAATATGCAAAACAAGAAAAGTTTAATTTAATTATTAGTGAAAACTCTGTTTTGTATGGCGATGACAATGTTATTAATATCACCGATAGAGTTTTAAAGATTTCTAATCAACAATTTAAGAAAAAATGAAATATACTCTCAAAGAGCTTGCCGATCTTGTTAACGGAGAACTAACTGGCGATCCGGAGATAGTTATTGTCGGCATTTCAGGAATTAAAGAAGCTAAAAAAGGAGATATTACTTTTTTAGCTAATTCAAAATATTCTTCATTAATGAAAGCGACCAAAGCTTCAGCAGTCATTACTTCCAGGGAAATTAATGATTCAGATAAGCCACTGATCAGAGTTGACAATCCTTCTATTGCTTTTACTAAAGTAGTTAGCTTGGCGGCTCCCAATGGTATTCGGCATCCTCAAGGTATTCATCCAACAGCAATAATAGCAGATAGGGCTAGATTGAGTCCTGGCGTAGCCATTGGGGCGTATACTGTAATTGAAGATGGAGTTTCTGTCGCAAGTGGAAGCGTGATTTATAGTGGTTGCTATGTTGGTCGAAATACTTGTGTGGGCAAGAATTGTCTTATTTACCCACATGTGGCTATAAGAGAGCGTGTAGAAATAGGAGAGCGGGTGATCATTCACTCTGGGGCTGTTATTGGTAGTGATGGTTTTGGGTTTGCAATGGTCAGGGGAATACAGAAAAAGATACCCCAGATAGGCACTGTGTCTATTGAGGATGATGTAGAGATCGGAGCAAATGTAACTATAGATAGGGCTCGTTTTGATAAAACAGTTATTGGCAAAGGCACTAAAGTGGACAATTTGGTCCAGATTGCTCATAATGTGACTACTGGAAAAAATTGTATTATTGTGGCTCAGGCAGGTATTTCCGGAAGTACTGTATTAGGAGATGGAGTTATTTTAGCCGGACAAGCGGGAGTAGTGGGTCATATTTACATAGGGGATAAAGCAATTGTTGCTGCTCAAGCCGGAGTTACAAAATCTATTGCCTCCGGAATAAAAGTATCTGGATATCCGGCAAAGCCGCATGAAATTGCCAGAAAAGTTAACGCTTGCGTGCAAAATCTTCCTAATCTTTACAAGAAAATAAAAGAATTAGAAAGTAAAATAATTGAGCTAGAAAATAAAATTGCTGCAAAATAATAGTTATAAAAAATACTATTAAGCTTAACATTCTATAAAGATTATAGTTGTCTTCCGGGGGGGGGGTAGAAGTGTGTGACTTTTTAGGAGGTAACAGAACCTCGCCGAGAACTACTAAAATATTAATTATATAACCACTAAGTATTGGAGAGTTATGGAAAAGCAAAGAACAATCAACCAAAGAATCGAATTTGAAGGTATCGGGCTTCATGGTGGGAAAAATGCTAGAGTAGAATTTTTGCCGGCAGCGGTGAATACTGGAGTAGTTTTTTTACGAAAGGATATTAAATCTTCGGCGTTGATTAAGGCTAATTGTTATTCTACCTTGGATCCGGAAAAATTTTTGCGACGGACTTCTATTGGTGCTGACGGTGTTTATGTTCATACCATTGAGCATCTTATGGCTGCGTTGCATCTTTTAGGCGTTGATAATATTCAGATAAATATTTGGGGCGATGAAGTTCCCGGATTGGATGGAAGTGCCAAGGAATTTGTTGTTAAGATAAAAGAAGTAGGATTAAAAATTCAAGATGCACAACGCAAATATTTGGTTATCCGTGATCCTCTCTGGGTAGAAGAAGGAATGATGAGCATCGCGATTTTACCTTGTTCTAATTTACGGGTATCATATGTTTTAGACTACGACAATAAGCTGATTGGCTCTGGCTATGGGGATGTAATTGTAAATGGATCATTGGAAGATAATGTTTATCAAGCAAGAACATTCTGTTTGGAAAGTGAAGTTAAACCGTTATTAGATATTGGCTTAGGCAAGGGCGCTAACTATAAAAATACTTTAGTTGTTTCAGAAAAAGGAGTAGTTGATAACACTTTAAGGTGCAGCGATGAGTTTGTAAAGCATAAAATTTTAGATTTAATCGGAGATTTATATTTAATCGGTCCTCTTAAAGGGCACATTATCGCTATTCGAGGAGGGCACTCGTTAAACCTTCGCTTGCTAAGAAAATTACGTAAGTATCAAGAGAAGAAGCAAAGTGCAGGTATAGCTTCACAAATTGCTTATGTTTCGGGTAAGGAAGAGCTTAACGCTGAAGAAATAATGCAAATATTACCGCATCGTTATCCATTTTTATTGGTAGACAGAGTAGTCCATTTAGAAAAAGGAAAAAAAGCAATCGGTATAAAAAATGTGACCATGAACGAATATTTTTTCCAAGGTCATTTTCCTGGCCGGCCAGTTATGCCTGGCGTGTTGATTGTTGAGGCAATGGCCCAGGTAGGCGGGGTCTTGATGCTTGCTTGCGAAGAGCATAAAGGAAAATTAGCTTATTTTATGGCTGCCAATAATGTTAAATTTCGTCGGACTGTAGTCCCTGGGGACCAATTAGTGATTGAGGTTGTGTCGGGAAAAATCAGGAGCAGAACTGGAACAGTACACACTAAAGCGTTAGTCAATAATAATGTGGTTTCTGAGGCAGATTTAATGTTTGCGTTAGTTGAATCATAATCCCTCCTTTTTTTTGTTTGTGTTGTTTTACCTTTGTTTTTTGGTATAATTTAAACAGATAACAATTCTAAAATTTTTTTAGTATCCAAAATGGCAGTACATATTGATTCAAAAGCTTTAGTTAATCCTGGTGCTTGTATAGGTGATGGCGTACGTATTGGTCCTTATACAGTAGTGGAAAAAAATGTTAAGATTGGAGCTGACTCGGTTATTGATTCATTTGCTCAATTATTAGGGCGTACAACAATTGGAAGCAATTGTCATGTTTTCCCTTATGCGTCTATAGGCAATGTTCCTCAAGATTTAAAATATACAGGCGAAATAAGTTTTTTAGATATTGGTAATAACAATTGTATTCGGGAATTTGTGACAATGAATCCGGGGACTAAAAAAAATTCTCGGACAGTTGTCGGAAATAATAATTTAATTATGGCTTACTCACACGTTGCCCATGATTGCCAAATAGGCGACGGAAATATTTTAGCAAATTCTACTACATTAGCGGGACACGTGAAAATTGAGGATAAAGCTGTTATTGGAGGGTTAGTAGCAGTACATCAATTTTGCCGAATTGGTGAGCTTTCGATAGTTGGTGGGTGTTCTAAGGTTGTTCAGGATGTTCCTCCTTATTCAATGTGTGATGGGCATCCCGCTTGTGTATATGGATTGAATTCAATTGGATTAAAAAGAGCTAAGATTAGCTTTGAGCAAGTCAGAATTTTAAAAAAAGCGTTTAAGGAGCTTTTTTTTCAAAATCGTTTGCTAAGTGACGCTAAACAAACAATCGTTCAAGAGCTTCCTCGCTCAACAGAGATTGATCATCTTCTTAAATTTGTTTCAGAATCTAAACGGGGAATCAGCCGACAAGTTTCTAAACGAATATGAAGCTGGGAATTATTGCTGGTAATCGGACGCTTCCTATACTTCTTGCCCAAAGAATCCAGGAAAATAATAAGAATAACGAAGTAATAGCTATTGGCTTAAACGGAGAAACTTCTTTTTGCATTAAGAAATATGTAAACAAAGTCTATTGGATCGGAGTAGGACAGCTAGGTAAATTACAGGAAGTGCTTGCGGAAGAAGGGATAAAACATTGTGTGGTGGCTGGACAGATTAATCCTTTAAGAATTTTTAAGCGTAAAGGTTGGGATAAGAAGCTAATCTCTTTAGTGGACAGTATACAAGATTTTCGTCCGCATACAATTTTTGCCGAGATCATTGCTTATTTGGAAAAGACAGGAATAACCTTTTTAGATTCTACGTTTTATTTAAAAGATGATTTAGCAGAAGAAGGAATAATGAATAAAGCCTTAGGAATAGATGCTATAAGCGGTGATATTGATTTTGGTATTAAAATCATTTCTAAATTTGTAGATTTAGATGTGGGGCAGACTATTGCTGTGAAGAGTAAAAGTGTAGTGGCCTTAGAGTCGTTAGAAGGAACCGACAGAGCAATTCGTCGGGCGCATTGTCTTGCCGGGAAGAAATGTCTTGTTTTTAAATTTAGCAAAAACAACCAGGATCTTCGGTTTGATGTTCCGGTTGTCGGTGTATCTACTTTAAGGCTATTGAAAAATATTGGTGCTTCTGGGTTAGTTCTGGAAAGCGGTAAAGTTATTATTATTGAGAAAGAAAAGTTTTTATACTTAGCTGGAAAGTGGAAAATTCCGATAGTTGGTAAAAGAAAAATTAATAAATAGAAGGTATCCAGCTGATTTTTCTAAAAGCTATCTTTACTTTTTTAAAAACCTTCCTTTAAAAGTGGTATGTAAAAAACTGCTGATAAAAAGTCTTAGTGCGTTTGATTATTTTTTTAAATTTGTAGCATGTCGATGAGCAATTACTATAAGAAAATATTTTTTGTGCTGATTGTTTTGGTTAATTTACATCAACTAACATTTGCTGCAAGCTTAAACGAAGAGAAAGCTATGGAGTACTTAAATCTTGCTGTGCTGTTTAAAGAGTCAGGAGAGTATTCGAAAGCAAAAGAGATATTAAGGCAAGCGTGTGCTTATAATCAGGATAAAAGAATAAGTAGCTATTTGGCTAGGCTAGAATTTTTATCTGGGGCGCCAGATGAGGCGGCTAGGATTCTTAATGATCTTGAGGAAAAAGATTGGGTCGACTTTTTGTATTTGGGATTAGCTTATGAATATTTAGCAATGCCTGACCAGGCGATAGATTCTTATCAAAATTCAATCAAAATTCACAGAGATAATACTATTGCATTTTTTCGTTTAGGAAAAATATTTCGAAGAAAACAAGAATATTCTGAAGCTTCAGAATATTTCTTACAAGTGGTAAACAATGACTCGAGTATAAGGTTAGCTTATTATTATTTAGGGGAGTGTTTGGTAGAATTAGAAAAATACAAGGAGGCCTATAAATATTTAGCAAAAGCTGTTAATTTTTATCCTGCTAACAAAGAGATGCATGCAGAATTAATTCTTACCAAAGAAAAGATGGGTGGTGATTTTTTTGTAAAAAAAACTGCAAAGCAGGAGGAATTAAGAAATATAGTAAAATTTCCTGGGTACTTACCGGATAAAATGGAAAGATCGGTGCAGGTTGGCTTGGTAGAGGGAGTGGGTGATTTTTCATTTAGCTGTAAGAATGGTTTTATTATCTTTGATGAGCAACAGAGAATTAAGATTACCGGGGGTAAGCTATATACTGTTATTTTAAGAGATAAAAAAATAATGTTGACTGATTATAAAGAAATAACAGGAAAACCTTATTTTTCTGGCGGTAATTGCAAGATTACACCTTTAAAGGAGGATGATCGCTTTTTTCCGTTTTATGTTTTAGACGTATCCTACGGAGAAAAAGACTTTTGGCATAAAAAGATTGACCGGGCCTACCGGGGAAGTCTGGAGGTCGTACTTGAAAATAATAAATTGACATTAATTAACAGAGTGGGTATTGAGGAGTATCTCTATGGGGTAATGTCAGCTGAAATTCCGGCAAAAACAGATAAAGAGGCATTAAAAGCGCAAGCATTGGCGGCTAGAACTCTTGCTGTTAAAAATTTGAATCGTCATCGAAAACAAAAATTTGATTTTTGTGTAGATGTTCATTGTCAGACATATCATGGATTATCTGCTGAAACACCTCAAACTACTGAGGCAGTGAAGGAAACCAGAGGCCAAATTATTACTTTTAACGATAAGCCGATAGAGGCTTTTTATCATTCTAATTGTGGTGGATGTTTGTGTAAAGATACTTTTGGGGAGTGTGAATATTTGAATGAGCAAATTGATGCCGATAAAGGATTTCTTCCCGAATCTCCGTATGAACAGGAAAATTGGTTTTTAAATAGACCGGATGTTTTTTGCTCGCACAAAACAGGGAGTAATTTTCGTTGGCAGAGAGTGTATGATAAAGAAGATTATCTGCTTGCCTTTGGGGTGAACGCAGATAGCATCAAGCAAATATTAATTTTAGAAAAAGGAGATTGTTTCCACAGCCGAAAAATAAAGTTGGTTAGTCAGGCTAGCCAAAAAGTGTTCAATAGTGGATTAAAAATAAGAAATTATTTTGACAAGTTAAGAAGTAGTGCCTTTAAGCTAGAGATTAAACTATCTCCAAAAGCTAAATCGGAAATGATACTTTTTTGGGGTGTTGGCTTTGGCCATGGCGCGGGGTTATGCCAGGAAGGAGCATCTTGGATGGCTAAGAAGGGTTATTCTTATCGTGATATACTAAAACATTATTATCCAGGTACAAAAATAAAACGCATATATTAATTTTTAAAATTAAAGTTAATTAGCGAATTCTCGATATCATTATAAGGAACTAACCCAGCTACACTTTTCCATAGTTGTTCGCTTTCCATACATAAGTATATAGGTGTGTTTTTGTCGTAGAGCTTTATTCTTTTAATAATTGTGTTATAGATTTTACTTCGAATAAATTCTGGATAACGTAATTTTTTATCTTTTCCTAGCAATAATTCTCCATAGAAAATATTACTTTCCGGGAATCTTAATTCAACTATTGTTTTTAGCTTGCGATTTGAACGTAAAGTTCCTAAGCTAATCCAAGCAAATGGAGCTTGTAGTTGAGAGTATAGATAGTCTATTACCTCAGTGTATAATTTTTCCCAATTTGCTAAATGGATTATTGGGTCAAAGTGGAAAGCAAGCTTATATCCGACATCTTGAACTTTTTTTGCTGCATTTAGTCGTTCTACTAATGAAGTAGCCCCAAATTCCTGGTATTCTATGATTTTGGAAGGATTTAAGGACCAAGAAATAATAATATTTTTTCCCGGAGGGATTGAGAGGATATTGTTGATATTTGTGCTTTTTGTTTTTAATTCAAAAAGAACATTTTTTTTCTGAAAATAAGGAATTATTTTTTTGGAGTATTCAGTTAGATCATCTAAAGCTAAGGAATCTGAAAATTCTCCGGTTCCAATACGGATCGGTTTTTTGAATTTTATTATAAACTTGCTAAATTGATCTAGAAAGCTATCAATATTAGCTGGTAAGATAACCCCGAAAAAATTAGTATATTGTTGTAAAAAGCAGTACGAGCAATCAAAAGGGCACCCAAAGCCTAAGTTAAATATCCAATAACCGCAACCAAGATGATGCTTTGTGCAGGGGCAAGGTTTAATGAAGTCAGCCGGTTCGTTAGTGATAAAAATAAGTGGTTTTTTAATTTGGGAAAATGTAAAACAGCTATCTTTTAAATAATCTCGGTAGTGGGCAACTATTTTATTTTCGCAATCAGGAAACTTCTCGCGTAATCTTTTAAATAGGGAGCTTGCTGTTGCTTTTTCTTCTGTAATTATTGTCAATGGTTTAAATTTTTTAGCTATTTTCCAATTGTCTTTTAAGGGTTGCTTTATTTCGTTTAAGTAAACTGTTTTGAAGTCGATTGACTGCTGGCTTGTCGTTAAGGGAAAACGATACTTTAAAAGCTTGCGTTTTAATGCAGAAAATTTATCTTGGGGAGAGTATTTGGAGATATTTAATTCTTTTTTTAAACTACTTAGAATCTTGGAATAATCAGTTTTTTCTCGTCTTATTATTTCGAATATCAATCGTTCTATAATTCGCCATTGATTTTTGTTTAATTTTATTAAAAAATCATTTTCAATATTTTGTTTTAAATTTTTAAGCATAATTGATTATTTGCTAATTTTTCGATTAAATCTTGATAGTAGTTAATTTCTGTTACTTTTTTTCTTTTTGATGCTCCGCTAATATAAATTAAGCACTTATTTTTTAGCTCTTCATATGCTAGCTTATACAAGCGATTATTCAATGTATTACTTTCTAACAGGTTTTTTAAGGAAAAAATCCGAAATTTATCCATAGATGGATATTTTTTTGATTGTTGATTAATGTGTCCGCCTTCTTTAATGGTTAAATATTCAGGAATAAGCATGACCGGGTAACGAGCAGTTATCCTTAGCCATAGATCATAGTCTTCACAAGCAGGCAAGCGTTGATCAAAGTTTCCGATTTCGTTTAGTATTTTTTTATCGATTACTGATGTAGAAATGCCGATGCAGCAACGCTTTAAGGATTCAGAAAACACAAATTCACTGGGCTTTTTATGGTATTTTTTTTGTGCTAATATTTTTCCAGATCGATACCATATTTCTTCAGTGTGGAAGATGCTATATGAAGGGTTATTGTCAATGTAAGTTAGTGTTCTTTCCAATTTATAGTGGCAAAAGCGATCGTCAGAATCAAGAAATAGGATAAATTTTCCTCTGGCTTCTTCAATTCCTTTGTTGCGGGCTAGGGATACTCCTGTATGTGATTGATAGAAATAGCGAATTTTTTCTTTTTTTTTGTTATCTATACAACTAATAGTTTTTAATATTGATTCTTTTGTTTTATCGGTTGATCCGTCATCAATTATTAACAATTCATAATTTTGAAATGTTTGAACAAGCACAGAATTTATTGCTATTTGGAGAAAGTCTTTCCGGTTGTATGTGGGGATAATTATGCTGAAAAAAGGGGTCTTCATATTAAAGCTAAGCGTTCTAACCTATTTATTAATGTAGTATATTCCATGCTTGTAGTCCAGACAGATTAATCGCTTTAGTGACTTTACGATTAAGTTTAGGTTAGTCACTAAATAAACTTACCTGTTTTATGCATTGTGATATAATTATAACATTGTCTGTTGCTGTTTCAAAGTGAAAGCTAAAAGAGAAAAATCTATGACTATAAAATCAACTAAATCATTGTATATACATATTCCGTTCTGTCAGAAAAAATGTCCTTATTGTGATTTTTATAGTGTAAATTACAATCAGGATTGGGCATCTGCTTATGTAGATGCTATTTGTCAGCAGATATCTGAATTAGATGGCAGCTTTTCAACAATCTATATTGGGGGAGGAACGCCCACTGTATTGGATTTGCACCTTTTTGGAAAAATGATAAAAAGCTTGAAAAGGTTTACAAACTCAGCTGAGGAATTTACTGTTGAAGCTAATCCGGAAAGTTTAAGCAGCGATAAAGTAAAATTCCTTCTTCAACAAGGCGTAAACCGAATAAGCGTTGGGGTGCAATCATTGAATAACGACAAATTAAAACGTTTAGGCCGGATTCATTCTTCTTCACAAGGAGAAAAAGTATTATTGTTAGCAAAAAAACATGGATTCAAAAATATTAGTGCAGATTTTATATTTGGAGTCTGGCAAGAGTCTGTAGAGAACTGGAAAGCTGAATTACAACAAATAACTAATTTACCAGTAAATCATATTTCAACTTATGCTTTAAGCTATGAGAAAAATACTCCGTTTTTTGTAAAATTTAAGGATAAAAGCCGAAATGATGTATACGAGAAGAAGATAGCGGATATGTATAAATACACACTAAAATATTTGCCATTAAGAAAATTTACACATTATGAAGTGTCTAATTTTTCTAATGTCGGGTTTATGTGTCGACATAATGCTTATTATTGGCAGAATAATCAATATTTGGGGTTAGGCCCTTCTTCAGTGTCTTTTTTAAATGGACTAAGATCTAAGAATATATCGAATTTAGAACACTACATAAGCAGTGTACACAAGGGAAAGAGTATTGTTGCCTTTCAAGAACGGTTATCTTTGGTTGACAAAGCTAAAGAAACAGCTGCCTTAAAAATAAGAACAAAAGAGGGGATAAATTTTCAGTGGTTTAAGCAAAAAACAGGGTTTGATTTAATACAGATAAAGAGTCAAGCTATCCAAAGACAGCTTGATCAGCGCTTGATCCGCTACAAAACTAGTAAAAAGGGTTACGTGGGTGTTTGCTTGACAACTAAAGGGTTTTTGTTTGCTGATGATGTTTCTGCTGATTTTGTCTAAAATACATAAAATGTTGTATTTTATAGGTTACTGCAAAATATAATGTTTTATATTAGGTATAGATTTTTTTGTTTGTAATGGTATAATTGTTTGGCTATTTGCTTACGAGGTAAAGAGGCAAACAATTTTTAAAATAGATTATGAAGCTACGAAAAAGTCGACTAAAAACAATACTTTCCCGCTTTAAACACAAAAAGATATTAGTGGTGGGAGATGTGATCCTGGATCATCTGATTTTTGGCACTGTTAATCGTATTTCTCCCGAGGCGCCGGTTCCTGTAGTTTGGGTAAATAAAGAAAGCTTTTTATGCGGTGGAGCGGCAAATGTGGGCTTGAATTTAAGAGCCTTAGGTGCTAGTGTAAATTTATGTGGTGTTATTGGCGATGATCGGTTTGGCAAGGATTTACTTTCGCTTACTGTTAAGAGTGGAATTAATACAAAATTAGTAGTTAAAGATAAACAACGGCCGACTACGCTTAAAACAAGGGTAATTGCCCATCAACAACAAGTAGTTCGGGTAGACCGTGAGTCGTTAAAATTTTTATCTTCTAGCGTCAACAAGCTAATTGTGAGAAAAATAAGTAAGTGCCTGGATGATTTTGATGCTGTGATTATTGAAGATTATGGTAAGGGAGTCATTAACCCATTCATTGTCAAAAGTATTATTGAACTTTGTCGGAAAAAGAAGAAAATAATTACAGTGGATCCTAAGGAAGAACATTTTGATTATTATCAAAATGTTACAGCTTTGACTCCGAATTTAAAAGAAGCGGAAGTATTAGCTGGCGTTAAAGCTAAAGATGATGAAGGAATAGCTTCTTTAGGCAAAAAAATAATTGAAAAGTTATCTCCGGAAGCGTTGCTGGTAACTTTAGGTGAAGGCGGAATGGCGTTATTTGCTAATGGGCGTTATCGGAATATTCCTACAGCCGCCTTAGAAGTGTTTGATGTTACCGGTGCAGGAGATACGGTGATTTCGGTGTTCACTCTTTCTTTAGCTTGCGGGGCAAGCTATGAAGAGGCAGCGTTAATTGCTAATTTTGCTGCAGGGATTGTGGTGGGAAAATTAGGAGCTGCGACTACAACCAAAAAAGAAATATCAAGGATAATCGATGAAAATTGATTTTAATGTGATTGGAGTTATTCCTGCTCGGTATGCTTCCCAAAGGCTGCCGCATAAGTTACTGCGGATTATTAATGGAAAAACGCTCCTTCAATGGACATGGGAGAATGTATCTGGGGCACGGGCTTTAGACAAGTTAATTATCGCTTGTGATCATCCAGAGGTAGAAGAAGAGGCAAGACGATTTGGAGCGGATGTGGTGTTTACATCTTCAGGCCATATCTCTGGAACTGACCGGATTGCAGAAGCAGTTCGAGATGTAAATGTAAAAGTTGTGATTAACATTCAGGCAGATGAGCCATTAATTCATCCTTCAATTGTCGATCGGCTTGCCGATGAAATGATATCTGATCGGTCTTTAGTTATGGCAACCGCAAAAAAAAGAATCAACAAAGAAAGCGAAATTAACAACCCTAATGTTGTAAAGGTAATTTGCGGGAGAGAAGATTTTGCAATTTATTTTTCACGCTTACCAATTCCGTATTGCCGGCAAGATGAGGTTTCCGGAAACCAGTTTAAAGATGGAACAGCTTACTATAAACATTTGGGGATATATGCCTATAGTAAGGATTTTCTCTATGAATTTAAAAATTTACCTTGTTCATATTTAGAGCAAGCAGAAAAATTAGAACAGCTAAGAGCCTTGGAAGCTGGTTATAAAATTAAGGTTATTGAGACTAAATTTGATTCATGGGGGGTAGACACTGAAGAAGATTTAAATCATGTTGAAAGGATTTTGGCGGAGAAAATGAGCCAGGAAAACACTTTTCTATAAGGTTTTTAAAAAGGTTATGGTAAAGACATATGAATAAAAATGAGTTAATATTTATCGCTGGTCCTTGTGTGATGGAAAGTCGGCAAGCTACAATAGATATTGCCGGTCGGTTGAAAGATATCGTGTCTGACTATCCGTTAAGGTTTATCTTTAAGGCTAGCTTTGATAAGGCAAATCGGACCTCAGGTGATTCTTTTCGCGGACCAGGGTTGGTTAAAGGATTAAAAATACTAGAAAAAGTTAAACGCGATTTAAATCTATCGATATTAAGTGATGTTCATTCTGTAGAGCAGGTAAAGGATTCAAAAGGAGTCTTAGACATTATTCAAATTCCGGCATTTTTATGCCGCCAAACAGATTTAATCCAAGAAGCAGCAAAAACTCAAAAAATAGTGAACATTAAAAAAGGACAATTTGTTTCTCCTGATGATGTTAAACATATAATCAAAAAGGTAGAATCAACCGGAAATAAAAATATATTTATCACTGAGAGGGGTAGCTGTTTTGGCTATAACAATTTAGTGGTTGATTTTCGTTCATTTATGATAATGCGCGAGTTTGGTTATCCGGTTATTTTTGATGTTACGCATTCTTTGCAAAAACCTTCGGCGGTGGGTGGTATTTCTGGAGGAGATGTTAAGTTTGCTCAGCCTTTAGGGTTAGCAGCAACAGCTTGTGGAATAGACGGGATATTCATGGAAGTTCATCCTCAGCCTAAAAAAGCATTGAGCGACAAACATACTTCCTTTCCGTTAGGAAAGCTTAAAGGGTTTTTAGATCGGGTGATGAGGGTACGTGAAGCAGTAAAATAGCCTATAGAGATAAAGGCTCAGGTCAAGGCTGAGGTTGAGTAGTGATTAAGAGATAAGGGTTAAGGGGCAAGTGAAGAAAACGATGGACGATAGATGACGGAAGAGGGACGAAAAAGTAGAGAAGAAAAACCGAATTGCCACCTTCAAGGTGGAAGATGGATAATACAGGATTAAGAGGATTATCGGGGTAGAATGAAAAAAAGTATTCTAAGAGTTATTTGTTTAAGCGTATTTCTTTTATTGTGTTTGATATACATCCCGTTGTTTGCTGAAGAAGCAGATGATAATAATGAAACTATAACTTTAGTCACCTATTATCCGGCACCGATTGGAATATACAGTGAATTAAGAGCAAAGAGAATGGCTATTGGTGAAGGTTACTATGATCCTGGAGAAGATGGGTATTGCTTTGCTGATTCCGGAACTTGTGTTCCTACTGATGATCAATTTTCTACAGGAACTGGATTAGCGGTTGAAGGGAATGTAACTATTGGAACAAACGAAGCCTATTCATGGAATCCTTTATATATGTATAAAGACACTCATGCCGGAGTAGCTTTAGAAACTCCTCCTGGTCAATTTGCCGGGTATTATTTAGTAGATAAGTATTATGGTTGGAACGAGATGGATGGTTGGGGTATTGCCAAGGATAGTAATAGAAATCTTACAATAGCGAGTTGGGACAAGACAAATGTGACTAATAGGCTATTTATTGATAAAACGTCTGGCAATTTGGGTATTGGAACAATGAATCCGGAAGCGCAACTAGACGTTGCATCTACGACTAGTGGATTCATCCCGCCGCGAATGACTTTAGCAGAACGGAATTTGATTCCTACTCCCGCGGAAGGGTCAATTGTTTATAATACGACCGATGATGAGCTTAATTATCGTGACTCAACTAGCTGGCAGGCGTTGGGGGGAGGCGGAAGTCCTGGAAGTTGGAATTGTTCACTAAAAACTTCAACAAACGGAGGTTCTGGGCAGGCACAATGCAACTGTCCTTCGGGGTCTCAACTTATAAATGGCGGTTGTCATGGAAATCTTGGTTTTGGACTGTATGATTCCTATCCTGATTCTAAAAATAGTTGGAGTTGCTACGCCATCGGGTTGATAGGATGTTACGCACTATGCTGTAAATAAACCAAAGCTGTTAGTAGTGTGTTAGAAAATTTATATAGTAAAAATAATTAAAAGTAAATTAGTAGAGAAGAGGGAAGATGAAAAAAGCTAAGAACAACGAAATCATAAAGTGGGCCAAGGAAGTCTTAGATACTGAGAAAAAGGGAATAGATTCCTTAAATAGTAGTTTAGATGACAATTTTTTAAGAGCGATTAATATAATTTTTCGTTGCCGGGGAAGGATTGTGGTTGCCGGTATGGGTAAAGCAGGAATAATTGGGCAAAAGTTTTCCGCTACACTTTCTTCAACTGGTTCTTCTTCTTTTTGGCTTCATCCGGCTGAGGCGGTGCACGGAGATTTAGGCAGCGTTAGAGAGGATGATGTGATTGTTATTTTGTCTTACAGTGGAGAGACAGATGAAATTAAAAATCTTGTGCCGTTTATAAAAAGATTGGGGGCAAAAATTGTGGCTATAACCGGAAACATAAAATCGAATCTTGCCCGTTATGCAGACGGGGTGATTGATGTAAAAGTAGACAAGGAAGCTTGTGCGTTGGGGTTAGCTCCTACTACTTCAACTACGGCAATGCTTGCTATTTGTGATGCGGTTTCAGTAGTACTACAAAAACTAAAGGGGTTTAAGGAAAAAGATTTTGCAATGTTTCATCCTCGTGGTTCCTTAGGAAGAAAGCTGCTATTTAAGGTAAAAGATGCTATGCGGAAGGGCAAATCAAATCCAATAGTGACCGAAGATGTTTTGATAAAAGAAGTAATTGTTAAAATTACTTCATCACACGCGGGAGCAGCAGCTGTTATTGATAAGCAGGGTCTATTAATAGGGATATTTACCGATGGGGACTTACGAAGAAATTTAGAAAAATATCCGGATTTATTAAAAAAGAAAGTTAAAGCGGTTATGACTTGTAATCCAGTTACTGTGTGCGAAGATGAATTAGCCTCCTCTGCACTAAAAACTTTAGAAAAAAAGAAGATTGATGAGGTTCCAGTGGTTAATAAAAAAGGACATCCCGTTGGGATGCTGGATATTCAGGATTTAATGGCTGCCGGAGTTATATAGTAATTATGGCTGTTCGTGGGAAAAAAAATATAAGTGGTTTGTTGAAAGAAGTTAAATTACTCATCTTAGATGTTGACGGGGTGCTGACTAAAGGCGAAATTATTTATGATGACCAGGGAAGAGAGCTAAAGATTTTTAATGTAAAAGATGGGTTGGGAGTATTTATTTTAGGTAAGTTAGGGATTAAAACTATCTTCCTTTCGGCTAATAACTCGCCAGTACTTAAAAAAAGGGCTAAGGATATGGGAGTAGAGGAGGTAATCGGAGGGTTTTTACCCAAGGAGAAAGCGCTTAGTCAGATTAAAAAAAAATATGCAGTAGATAATAAAAATATTTGTTTTATCGGAGACGATTTAATTGATTTAGGATTAATAAAGGTTGTTGGTTCTGGTATAGCTGTTCGAGATGCAGTTTTGGCGGTTAGAAAAGCTGCCTGCTATGTTACCCGAAAAAATGGCGGAGAAGGCGCGGTTCGCGAAGTAATTGACTTAATTATTAAATATCAAAAGTTAGAGAAAAAGGTTAGTTTGATATTAAAGAATATTAAGCGATAGCAAGAACAGGGCGGTAAATTATGGTTTTAAAAGGATTAGTTATGCGTTTTTTTATTGTTACGGTAATGTTTTTTGTTTTGTTGACTATTTCAATTGGAATTGGAGGATGGAAAGTTTATGCTGAACAAAGAATAACGGACTTTTATCTTTCTAATGTTAAAGAAGACGGAACACGTGACTGGGAAGTTAAAGGAGAAGAAGCTATTATTCACGATGACTATGTAGACATTGAAGATATGGAAGCTAATTATTATCCAGAAGGGGATACTATTTTAATAACTTCCAATAAGGCTAGGATTAATAAAAATAATATGGATGTAGAACTTAAAGAGGATGTACACGTTGAGAATGAAGATGGAGCAACTTTAGTGACTGACTCTTTGAATTGGCAGAGAGAGAAAAATTACATTGAAACTAAAGATTGGGTTAAAACAACAAAAGATACAATGCAGATAACTGCTACAGGGATGACAGCGGATACACAATTGAAAGATGCTGATTTCTTAAAAGATGTAGAAGTAAAATTCTCTGACATAGAAAATGATGATGTGGGAACAGCTTCTTGTAGCGGTCCGCTGGAGATTGAATATAGCAAGGGAATCGCCACTTTTAATAAGGATGTAGTATTTGTTAAAAAAGAGGGTAAATTATTCTGTGATAAGGCGACATTTTTTCTTGATAAAGAGAGTAAAGGCATTATAAAAGTCGTTGCTGTGGGAAATGTAAAAATAGTTCGAGGAGAAAATATTACGTTTTCGGAAAAGGCTACTTATTACGATAAAGGGCAAAGAATGGTGTTAGAAGGTAGACCGCGTGTAATATATTACCCCCAGGAAGGAGATAACTCTGGTTCATTTTTTGGTAGTTAGATGTAAATTGTTTATGAGTAAACAATATGAAGCTTTTAGAAGTCACTAACATTAGTAAATCCTATGGGAAAAAGGCGGTAGTTAAAGAGGTGTCTTTATCTGTTAAGCGAGGAGAGATTGTTGGCTTGCTTGGACCTAATGGTGCGGGCAAAACTACTACTTTTTATATGGTTGTGGGGATTATTCCTCCGGAGCAGGGCCAGATATCATTTGATAATCAAAATATTACGTATATGCCGATTCATGTTCGGGCAAGATTTGGTATTGGCTATCTTTCTCAGGAGCCGTCTGTATTTAGAAAGCTTACTGTTGAGGAGAATATCTTATCAATCTTGGAAATATTACCGTTAACTAAAATTGAGCGGCTAAGGAAATTGGATCAGCTTTTGGATGAGTTACATATTGCTCACTTAAGAAAAAGCAAGGCGTACACTCTAAGCGGAGGAGAGACTCGGAGGCTAGAAATAACCAGGGCGCTGGTGACTAATCCTTCTTTTTTACTTTTGGATGAACCGTTCTCGGGTATTGACCCTATTGTAGTCGGAGAGGCTAAGGGGATTATAGCGGAGCTCAAGGATAAAGGAATGGGTATCCTGATTACCGATCACAATGTGCGCGAGACACTCTCTATAACCGACAGAGCTTATTTAATTTCTGAAGGAAGGATTTTAATTTCCGGGACATCTAATGATTTGATCAATCACGCGGAAACCAGGAGAGTTTACCTGGGGGATGATTTCCGGATGTAATTCTTTAACTGTTTACATAGATATATTGTTTGATTATTTAGTAACAATTAATAACCTCAAAAGAAAGGATTAAAAAATTATGAAGGTCGATGTTAAGAAGCTGGATAGACTGAAGAGAAAGATTAAGATTGAAGTTGAAGGAGATTATTTTTTAAAGGAAAAAGATAGCTCCTACCGTAAGAGCGCGAAAGAGCTAAAAGTTCCGGGATTTCGTCCGGGCAGCGCTCCGCTAGAAATTATAGAAAAACACCACGGTAAGCTTTTAAAGGAAGAGTTTTTAAAGAAAATGCTACCGGTTTTCTATCAAAAAGCGTTGGAAGAAAATGGAATAGCTCCGGCTACTTCTCCACAGATCTCAAATGTTGAACTTGACGGACAGAGGTTAATTTTTTCAGCAGAGCTGGAGGTAAAGCCGGAAATTGAAGTAAAGGATAGTTTTTATCAGGGAATAAAAATAAAGGATAAAAAGATTAAGGTTGAAGAAATTGAAATTGAAAAAGCATTAACCAATTTAAAGGAGCAGATAAAAAAAATAACAGAGCAGGATTTAGATGATATAAGTCTGGCGAAATGGTCTTCTTATCGTGATGTTTCTGATTTAAGAGATGCCTTGAAGGTTCAGCTAACTGTAGAAAAAATGCGGGAAAGAAGAAAAGCAGTAGAAAATCAAATAAGAGGTCATTTGCTTAAGTCGTTCAAGGTTGATTTACCTTGCGGAGAAGTTGATCGCTACCATAAAGAGCTGGTGGAAAGGGAAGTATACAATCTACGTCGTAAAGGTATATCTGATGAAGATATTGAAAAGTATCGCAAAGAAGTGGAAGAGAAATTAAAGCCGTTGGCTTCTGATGAGATGAAGATGTTTTATATATTAGAAGCAATTGCTAAACATGAAAAAATAAAAATCGGTGAAAACTTAGGGGATATTATATTTGGGCTAATCTTAAGTAAGGCTCAGTACTAAAAGAAAATAGTGAAACATTTGTTGTTGGAGATTATTTCGAAATAATTAGGAGGTCAAATAATGAATAGCCAAGTGTATATACCAATGGTAGTAGAACAATCAGGACGAGGAGAAAGGGCTTATGATATTTATTCGCGTTTGCTAAAAGACAGGATAATTTTTATTGGTACGCCTATAGATGATAATGTTGCTAATATTGTGATTGCCCAAATGTTATTTTTGCAAATGGAAGACGCGAATAAAGATATTAATATCTACATCAATACACCCGGGGGGGTTACTACTGCGGGGATGGCAATTTATGATACAATGCAGTTTGTAAAATGTGCTGTGGCAACTTATTGTGTTGGCCAGGCAGCTTCCATGGGGGCGTTATTGTTGTGTGCTGGTGCTAAAGGTAAACGACAGGCGCTTCCTAATTCACGAATAATGATCCATCAGCCATGGGGAGGAGTGCAGGGGACAGCCGAGGACATATCTCGTCATACGAAAGAAATTTTACGGATTCGGGACAATTTAAATAGGGTTTTGTCCTTGCATACTGGTTGTGCTGTAGAAAAAATTCAAAAAGATGTTGACCGAGACTATTTTATGACTGCACAAGAGGCTAAAGTTTACGGAATAGTCGATGAAGTAATTATTTCTAATAAGTAGTACTTTTTATTAGACATTTTTCAATAATATCAATATAAATAATCAGGAGACAAAATGAAAAGAAAAATCTTAATGACCCCTGGCCCCTCGCCAGTACCTTCTTTTATTCGAGAAAGCTTGGCAAAAGAAATGATTCATCATCGTACTGCAGAATTTCAGGAAATTTTAGGAGAAGTGCATGATGGGTTAAAGAAAGTTTTTTGTACAAATAATCCGGTATTAATTATTTCTTCTTCTGGAACAGGAGCAATGGAGGCTGCGGTAAGCAATCTTTTTTCATCAGGTGATAAAGTTGTAACCATTTGTGGAGGAAAATTTGGAGAAAGATGGGGAGAAATTGCCAAAAGTTTTCAGCTGGAAGTAATTGAAATGAATGTTCCGTGGGGTAGTGCGCCAAACGCGGAAGAGCTTGACGAGTTGCTAAGTAAAAATCAGGATGCAAAGGGAGTTCTTACGACGTTATGCGAAACATCTACAGCTACTGTTTATGATATTAAAGAAATTGCCAAGGTAGTTAAGGGTAAGAGTATGCTATTAGCGGTCGATGCTGTCAGCGGACTAGGACAGGATTTTATTGACATTGATAACTGGGGTATTGACGCAGTTGTTAGTGGCTCACAAAAAGGATTTATGCTTCCTCCCGGGTTAGGGTTTATATCTTTAAGTGCTCAAGCTCAGAAGGCAGCTGAAACATCTAATTTGCCCAAGTATTACTTTAATTTGAAAAAGGCTTTAAAAAGCCATGCAAAAAATGATACTCCCTTTACTCCGGCAGTTTCGCTAATTGTTGCCTTGAGAGAAGCGTTAAATTCAATAAATAAAGAAGGAATTGTTAATCGCTGTCAAAGATACAAGAAAATGGCTTATGCTGCCAGAGAAGCGGCTAAATCGTTGAATCTATCACTTTTTTCTAAAAGTCCTTCTAATTCAGTAACAGCGATTAATGCTCCGGTGGGGATTAAATCTTCAGGCCTTGTTAAATCATTAAGAAGTGATTATGGGTTAAGTATTGCCGGAGGGCAGGCCGAAGCGAAAGATAAAATATTTAGAATTGCTCATATGGGTTGGATAAATGAACAGGACTTGATAGGATGTTTTTCATTACTGGAAAAAGTATTGAAAGATGCAGGACATAAATTCAACATTGGTGCTTCATTAATGAAGCTAGAGGAGGTTTTCTATGGATAAAATCATTGTATCAGATAAATTATCGCCCGAAGGAATTCAGATTCTTGAGGCGGCAGGTTTTAGCGTGGATTGCAAGTATAATTTAAGTCCGGACGAACTTAAAAAAATTATTGGTAATTATCAAGGCATTGTCATTAGAAGTGGTACTCAGCTAACGGCAGACATTATTCAACATGCCGATAACCTTAAAGTTATCGGGAGAGCTGGAGTGGGTGTAGATAATGTGGATATTGAAGCAGCCACTAAAAAAGGGATAATTGTGATGAATGCTCCGGGTGGGAATACAATATCAACATGCGAGCAAGCTTTTGCCTTGATGCTTGCTGCAGCTAGGAATATTCCTTTTGCTCATATTTCGCTAAAAAGTAAACTTTGGGAAAAATCAAAATTCAAGGGAACAGAACTATATTCAAAAATATTAGGAATTCTTGGTTTAGGACGTATTGGAAAGGAAGTGGCTAAGCGAGCGGTAGCATTTGGCATGGAAGTTTTAGTTTACGATCCGTTTGTTACCGAAGAAGCAGCTGAGAGAACAGGGGTGAAATTAGCTGATTTGTCAGAAATAATAAAAACAGCAGATTTTATAACCGTGCACACTCCGTTGACTGAAGAAACCAGAGCAATTATCTCTGACCGGGAATTTGGTTTGATGAAGCCAAACGCGTTTATAATTAATTGTGCTCGGGGAGGTATTATTGACGAGAAAGCCCTGTATACCGCATTAAGTAACAAAAAAATTGCCGGAGCGGCTTTAGATGTTTTTTGTCAGGAGCCGCCTTTAGACTCACAGCTTTTAGAGTTAGATAATATTATTGTTACGCCGCATTTGGGTGCCTCTACTGGTGAGGCTCAAATAAATGTTGCTGTTGAAGTAGCTCATTGTATAAAAGATGCTTTATTGGGCAAGGCAATAAGAAACGCAATAAATTACGCACAGCTTGATCCGGAAACATACAAAGCTATCGAACCATACTTTAAATTAGCCGAGAAGATGGGCAAATTCATTTCTCAGCTAATTGAGGGGAGGATAAAAGAAATACAAATTTATTATTTGGGAGAAATATCAACCTACAAGGTGGATGTTATAGGGTCAGCATTTATCCGGGGTGTCTTATCACAGCAATTAGAGGATGATATAAACTACATAAATGCTTTAGAGTCAGCGAAAACAAGAGGTGTAAAAATAGAACAAATAAAGGTTAGAGAAGAAGGTGAGTATGTCAATTCTTTAAGAGTCAAGATTATTACCGATAAACAAGAACGAATTTTGGAAGGGACATTATTTGCTAACCGGGAACCTCGGTTTGTAAAAATGGATGATGTTTATATAGAGATAGCGCCTTCGGATCACATGATTGTTATTAATAACCAAGATAAACCAGGAGTTATTGGTTTTCTGGGTACAACATTAGGCTCTTGTGGTATTAACATTGCCGGCATGAGCTTAGGAAGAAGTGCAATTACTGGCTCAGCGTTAACAATTCTCAACTTAGATAATCCAGTAGATAAGAATATTGCGGACAAGATTAAAGATAATCCTAATATTATCTCACTGAAACTGGTAAAATTATAGAATAATTGGCCAAAATAATTATGTATAATTTTTTAAAGAGAACTAATTGTTATTCATGGAAATAGTATGGAGGGTAAAATGAGACGTAATAATTTATGGGGTGCGTTTTTTGTATTGATTCTTCTTGGATTGATGCCAAAAGCATATTCGGCTTGCTCTGTAGATAATGATTGCCCTGTTGTGGAAGGGCTGGTTGCTCAGTGTGATGGCGCTGGAGAAGAATTTTCTTCATGCGTATATCACGAGCCAAATGTTATAGAAGTGCTAGCGATTACTGATGAAAATTGTTCTTTCTGCTCAACTAAGGCGACAGAAAAATTTTTAGACGATAATTTTCTAGATATTGATCTAAAAGTTATGGATTATCGCAGCAAACAAGCTAAAAAAATTATTAAGGAATATGAGGTAGAAACTTTACCGTTTTTTCTAATCGGCAATGAAATTAAAAAAGAAAAAAAATTTCATAAGACGAAAGAACTATTTGAAGAAAAAAACGGGGCAGTTATCGCTAAAGGAAATCTATCTGGATTATTTTTATTTTTAAATCGGGAGAAAAAACCGCAAAGAATTGATTTATTCTTGGATTTATATAATGAAAAAGCAAAAGATGTGTATCAGGATTTGGTAAAATTCTCCAAAGAAAATAGAATAAATTTGGTTATTTACCCTATTGCCTCAGAAGGAAGTCGTGGCTATCCGCAAGAAGAAGCCAAAGCCATACTAGCAATAAATGAAGTTTATCCTAACAAAGTGGATAAATATATTAGCTGGCGCGTAGATAACATTGAAGGAGTATCTTGGGTTAATGGATTGGTTGGTTTGGATATGAACTACAAAAAGATAAAAAAAGTGATGGATTCCAAAAAGATTGAAAACCTAATCGAAGAAAGTAATGGACTGATAAAAGAATTAAGAATTGCCCGCGGAAATGTAATACTCATAAACAATACGCGAATATTTCAAGTGGTGGAAGTAGATGAACAAGGGTTGATGGATTTTTTTAAAAAATAATAGCCAAGTTGACTTAACAAAGTCAAGAAAGGGTGTGCAATGAATAGGGTTCTTGTTGGGCTACAGTGGGGTGATGAAGGAAAAGGAAAGATAATTGATTATCTTTGTCGGGAGAGTGATGTAGTTGTTCGTTTTCAGGGAGGAAATAATGCCGGACATACAGTAGTCGTCAAAAAAAATAAATTTGTGTTTCATCTTATTCCTTCAGGTATATTACGCAAGGATAAAGTTTGCGCAATCGGGAATGGGGTTGTGGTAGATCCCAAGGTATTAATCGCTGAGATCGATTCCTTAAAAAAATCCGGGATTAAAGTAACTTCTCGTAATTTAAAAATATCTCCTTTTTGTCATGTTATCATGCCTTATCATTGCATGATGGATATACTGCGGGAAGGAGGAAGGGTTGAAAAAATAGGGACTACTAAGCGAGGGATTGGCCCTTGTTATGCAGATAGAGTTTCTCGATGCGGAATCAGAATGGTTGATTTTATTGATCCAGAAACATTTTTATCTAAACTAAAGAGTAATTTATTGGAAAAAAATGCTGTTTTTCGTAAAGTTTATGGGTTTAAAGGATTTTCCGCAAAAAAGATATACAAGGACTATAAAATATTTATTGAAGCTCTCAAGCCCTACTTATGCGACTTAAGCGAGCATTTCTATAAACAACAAAATAAAAGTTTTTTGTTTGAAGGAGCGCAAGGTACTTTTCTAGACATTGATTTTGGAACATATCCTTTTGTTACTTCTTCCTCTGTAGTTGCGGCTAATGCATCTTTGGGCTCAGGAATACCTTATATTAGAGTTGATAAAACAATCGGGGTGATGAAGGCGTACACTACTCGTGTAGGTGAGGGGCCTTTTCCTACAGAATTAAGCGGTCAATTTTTAAATTACTTTCGGAATGTCGGCTGTGAATTTGGAGCTACTACTGGCCGGCCTCGAAGATGTGGATGGCTAGATTTAGTGTTATTGAAAAGAGCAGTAGTCATCAACAAGGTAACAGATTTGATTGTTACAAAATTAGACATTCTTGATGACTTAGAAAAGATAAAAGTTTGCATTGCTTACAAGCAGCAGAATAAAAAAATAACATATTTTCCACACATTTTAAAGGATGTAGAGCCGGTATACAAGGTTTTTAAGGGGTGGAAAAATTCTAGTTGTTTGGCTAGAAGTTTTAATGATTTAGCCAAGAATGCTCAAGATTATATAAAATTCATTGAAAATTATCTGGGAGTTGGGGTCCAGTTTGTTTCAGTAGGGGAAAAAAGAGAGGCAATATTAAAGCGTTAAAGTTATCCGAATTATTAAATAACAAAAAAGGAGGGTAGGGTAATGAAGCCGATTTTATTTGTATTCGCTGGTTCTTTACTGGCATTGAGTTTTTGTTGTTATCTAGTCCGTTGGATTTTAAAACAGCCTGAAGGTAATGCCGAAATGAAACGCATAGCGCATTACGTATCGGAAGGTGCACGTGGATATTTAAAACAACAATATAAAGTTGTATCAATTTTTTTCGTTGTTGGTTTTATTCTTTTACTAACCATGGCTTTAAACGGATATTTAGCGATATTTGTTCCGTTTGCGTTTATCACCGGAGGTATTTGGTCTGCTTTATGTGGATGGATAGGTATGTCTGTGGCTACTAGGGCCTCTTCGCGCACTGCGCAAGCGGCTAGTGTGAGCTTAAATGGTGGTTTACGAGTAGCTTTTTCTTCTGGTAGCGTAATGGGTTTTATTGTTGTTGGGCTAGGGTTGTTAGATCTAGCTAATTGGTGTTGTGTTTTAAATTGGTGGTATTCAACACATCCGGTAGCAGAAGGATTTGATAAATTTACAATAATTGCTTCAACAATGCTTTGTTCAGGAATGGGTGCATCAAGCTATGCTTTGTTCGCTCGCTTAGGAGGAGGAATCTACACAAAAGCAGCTGATGTGGGAGCTGATTTAGTGGGCAAGATTGAAGCAGGAATTCCGGAAGATGATCCGCGGAATCCGGCAGTTATTGCTGACCAGGTGGGGGATAATGTAGGAGATGTTGCTGGAATGGGAGCTGATTTATATGAATCATATGTTGATTCGATAATTGCGACAATTGCTTTAGCAGCAGCAGCTGGCTTGGGTTTGAGAGGAATTATTACTCCATTGCTAATGGCCGCTTGTGGAGTATTAGCTTCCATAATCGGTTTCTTTTTTGTTCGAACTAAGGAAAACGCTACTCAAAAAGACTTACTTAAGGTTTTGCGTAAGGGGGTATTGGTTGCTTCTGGTTGTGTAATTGTTTTTTCGTTTGTGATTGTTCGATTCTATTTAGGAGCAGAGCATCTAGGTGTATTCTTCTCGGTAATTATCGGATTATTAGCAGGTGTTATTATTGGGCGGTTTAGCGAGTTTTTTACTTCAACAGGATATAAACCAGCAAGGGTGTTGGCTGATACTTCTAAGACTGGTCCAGCTACATTAATAATTGAAGGAATTGCCTTAGGAATGCTTTCGCCTATTGGAGCGGTAATTACTGTTGGTGTTGCGATATTAGGTAGCTTTGCAGTTAGCGGAGGATTCGATAATTTTGGCATGGGCCTTTATGGTGTAGGAATATCTGCAGTAGGAATGCTTTCTACGCTAGGAATAACGCTGGCAACAGATGCTTATGGACCAGTTGCTGATAATGCCGGTGGTAATGCTGAGATGGCTAAACTTCCACCTGAGGTAAGACAAAGAACTGATCAACTTGATTCCTTAGGGAATACTACAGCAGCAACGGGTAAAGGGTTTGCTATTGGATCAGCGGCGTTAACCGCTTTAGCATTAATTGCTGCATACAAAGCACATATTGTTCAAGAATCTATTAGGTTGGGAAGAGAAGTGAATTTAAATCTAAGTTTACTTGATCCTAATGTAATTGTGGGAGTTTTTGTGGGAGCAATGATGCCTTTTGTGTTCTGCTCTCTATCATTAAAAGCTGTAGGAAGAGCTGCTGCTTCAATTATTGAAGAAGTTAGGCGGCAGTTTAGGGATATTAAAGGGTTGCTTACTGGTGAAGCTAAAGCTGATTATACAACTTGTGTTTCTTTAACTACTAAATCAGCGCAGAAGGAAATGATCCTTCCTGCTGTTTTAGCGATTGTTGCTCCCATTCTAACTGGCTTACTATTGGGAGTCCGGGGTGAAGTAGGACTTTTGGTAGGAGCGTTAGCTTCTGGCTTTGTTTTAGCAGTCATGATGGCTAATTCTGGTGGTGCATGGGATAATGCTAAGAAATACATCGAAGAAGGACATTTAGGAGGCAAAGGGTCAGACGCACATAAAGCTGCGGTAATCGGAGATACAGTGGGAGATCCGTTTAAAGATACAGCAGGACCTTCTCTGAATATTCTGATTAAGCTAATGTCTATGGTTTCAATAGTATTTAGTGGTGTAATTATTACCTATAGCCTTTTCAAATAGTAACTAAATGATTAAAATTTCGGCCCTGCTTGAGCATGCTATCTAGCGGGGCCGATTTATTTCATTAGACTAAAATTTTAAGTGTTTATTTTTGAATAATAAATGTCTAAGAAAATTCTTACAAATTAAGCAAAGACTGCTTTAAAAACATAGTTGAAATGCAATTTGTCGAGAAGTCATCAGAGTGTCTACTAAAGCACCTAGAAGCAAAAGAAAAAGAACAGGATGATTTATGCCTAAGGTGTGGAGCTTGCTGTGGCGCATATGATGATCCATGTGAGCATTTGAGAAAGGATAAGGAAGCAACATTTTATTGCAAGATATATTCTCAAAGGCTAGGAACAAGAAAGACAGTAGGTGGTGAGTTGTTCCAATGCGTGATGATAAAGGAAATTATAGATACGTATTGGAAAAATGATCACTTATGCATATACAAGAAAAAACTTTAAGATTTTAAGCGAACTACTATGGAACTAACAGGCATGAAGATAAGAGGTGTGAATTTAGGTGGTTGGCTGCTGATGGAGGGGTATATTCTAGGTGGAAACAATATCGGAGAAAGTTTATTTAAGAAAAAATTTCAAAAAGTTAATGGCACTCAAAACTTGGAAAAATTTGAGAGTCAATTTCGTGATAATTTCATTACTGAGTTTGATTTTAAAAAGGTTTCTTTAATGGGAGCAACGACTGTCCGAATTCCTTTTCATTATCGGTTAATTGAAAGAAAACCTTATTGTTATTCGGAGCAGGGATTTAGATATTTGGAGAAAGCATTTTTTTGGGCTGAAAAGTACAATTTAAAGATAATCCTTGATTTACATGCCGCAGTTGGATCTCAGAATTGTGACTGGCATGCTGATTCTAGCGGTCGGGCATGTTTTTGGGAAGATGAAGATTATCGGAATAGAACTATTTGCTTGTGGGAAGCGATAGTCGATAGATTTAAAGATAAATCGGCAATTTGTGGGTATGATCTTTTAAATGAGCCGGTTATGGAGAGAAGAACCAGGAAACTTTTATATTCCTTTTATCAAAAAACGATAAAACGAATAAGAGCTATTGATAAAAATAATTTAATATTTATTGAAGGTGATAACTGGGCACAAAATGTGCAAGGGCTAGAGGGTTTAATTGGGAAGAATATCCAGATAAGTATCCATAATTATATTCCACTCGATTATGTTTTTAATTTTGTGCCTTTTTGCAAATATCCGGGAAAATCAGAGGAAGTTCGATGGAGTAAGGGAAATATATATAAACACCTTGAAAAATACTATGAATTTTCGCTAAGGAATAAAGTGAAAATTTTTGTTGGAGAATTTGGAATTAATTGGCGAGGAGGTTTTTGGGGGGAGGAGAAATGGCTAGAGACTGTTTTAAGCGCGTATAATGATTTTGAGTTTAGCTATGCTTATTGGACATACAAGGCAGTAGCGAATAATGTTTTTCCTGGCGGGATTTATCAATACCTGGACAACAATCAATTTGTAAACCGACAGGGGCCGACGTATGGGTGGGAAAATTATCCGAATCTATGGAAACAAGAAAAAAAGGGAATTATTGAATCACTAAGAACTGAGAAATTTGTTTGCAATAAAAAAGTAGCTTCTCTGCTTAAGAAGTTTTTTAAGAAATAATATTAATTAATAAATATGTGTAAGACGTCAAGAAATCGAAAAATTATTCCTGCTTTACTGACTGATAATTGTCAAGATTTAGAAGAGATGACAAAAGTATGTTCTGGATTTTGCGAGTACGCGCAGGTAGATATTATGGACGGAGAATTCGTTGCTTCTAAAAGCATTGGCAAAGAAAGCCTTTTTAATTTTAATTCTTTTGTTGCGTATGAATTGCATCTTATGGTCGTTGATCCTTTAGCTTGGGTTGAGTCGGCATGTCACGCTAAAGCTAAAAGAATAATCTATCATTACGAGATTGACAAAGACCATCAAGAAATAATCAGCAGGGTAAAGAAGGAAGGTTTAAGTGTGGGGGTTGCAGTTAATCCTTCAACAGCAATAGTTGAGCTTGAAAATATTATAGATAAGATTGATACAGTTTTATTTATGTCTGTGGAACCTGGTTTTTACGGAGCTTCCTTTAAGCCGGAGGTGTTGGAAAAGATAAAGGAATTTAAAAGCAAATATCCGAAGAAACGCATTGGAATTGACGGTGGAGTAAAATTTGATAATTTTAGAGTAATTAAAGATACGGGTGTTGACGATATTTGTGTGGGAAGTGCTATATTAAAAGCAGATAATCCTAAAATAGCCTATAAATCATTCAGAGAATTGTTGGATGTCTAAAGCTTTAAAATATTTAATTCTTATAATTTTAATTGTTAGCCCAATAATTTTTTATAAGGCTTCAAACAAACAAAATAATTACTCTCAAGCTGCTCGATCGTTAAGTAATGATAAACTGTTTGTATTGCCAAAGATTGCTTTAATTTTTGATGATTTAGGTGAAAGTCTGAATGAGTTAAAAAGGCTTTATTCATTAGAAATCCCACTTACAATTTCTATAATTCCTAATTTAAAATTTTCCCGAAATATTGCTCATATTGGTGCGCGTTGTGGATTTTCTATTTTTATCCATTTACCTTGTGAGCCGGATAATAAGACAAAAACTAGCTCTCTAAACTATAATTTTATTAGCGGCGATTTAAACAAAAGGGATGTTGAATCGTTATTGCGTCGATACCTTAATTCAATAAGAATAGCTGTCGGTGTAAACAATCATATGGGTTCCAAGGCAACTCAAAATACAGAATTGATGAAGTTAGTGATGAATGCAATAAAAAAAAGAGATTTGGTATTCATTGATAGCCGCACTTCGCTGGATTCTGTAGCTTATAATGTTGCTAACCAAGAAGGATTAGAATGCGGTTACAACGAAGGTTTTTTAGATGCAGTAGACAGCCAGGAGGAGATAGGAAAGCGCATGAATTCATTAATTGGTAAGGCCAAAGAGAAGGGCAAGATAATTGTGATTGCGCACCCCCGTGAGAATACGATTAATTTTTTGGAAAAAAACCTACCGGAAATCAAGAAAAAGATCGATTTTATTACAATAAATGACTATTTTGATATATGAAAAAAGTACTGATTCATGTTTGTTGCGGTGTTTGTGCTTCTTTTGCAATCCAAAAGCTTAAAAGCGAGGGGTTTTCTGTCGAAGCATTTTTTTTTAATCCAAACATTCATCCACGTGGTGAATATTTAAAGCGAAGAGAAGTAATGAATATTGTTGCTGATAAACAGAAAATCAAAGTCGTTGAAGGCTGTTATGATGTGCCTCTGTGGTTTAATATTTGTAAGGATGATTCTAACCAAATAGAGGGAGGCGCTCGTTGTGTAGATTGCTATTCTTTACGTCTAAAAGAAACCTTTAATTATTGCCTTCAGAAAGAATATGATTACTTTACAACAACTTTAACTATTAGTCCTCATAAATCCAGTATGTCGATTATTGAAGTTGGATGTAAAATAGGGGATAAAAAATTTTTACCATATGATTTTAAAAAAGAAGGTGGTTTTGCAAAAACTATAGATATTGCTAAAAAGAACAATCTTTATCGTCAAAATTATTGTGGATGCGTGTATAGTCGCACAAGTCGCATAAAAGATAATACTAGGTGAAAAAGAATGCAGCCAGAAGATGGATACTATTCGTTTAATCGTTATCTGCGAAATATTTTTGGCGAAAGAGTTCAAAAGATAAGTGTTAATGCAGGGTTTGATTGTCCGAATCTTGATGGCAAGCTTAGCCGAGATGGCTGTGTTTATTGTAGTAACTCTGGATTTGGGCTTTATGCGGAATCAATCAAAAGTGTTGAAGACCAGATCTCAGAGTCAATAAAATTTTACGAAAGAAGATTAGGCGTACGCAAATTTATTCTTTACTTTCAATCATTTACAAATACTTATGCAAACCTAACTGTTTTACAGGAAAAATACGATGTGATATACAAATTTCCGCAAATAGTTGGCTTGTTTATTGCTACTCGCCCAGATTGCGTTGATGAAGAGAAGTTAAAATTAATTGCTAAATACCAAAAAAAATATTTAGTTTGGATAGAATATGGGTTGCAAACCACCAACAACCTTATCTTAAAGGCAATTAATCGCAACCACACTTATGAGGACTTTTTGAAAATTTTACCTTTAACCAGAAAATACGGCATTAATGTAGGGTTGCATCTAATTTTAGGGCTACCTCAGGCAACTTGTGAGCACATGATGAATGATGCTGCGAATATTTCTTTTCTCGACATTCAAGGCGTTAAGTTCCATGTTTTACACATTCTAAAAGGTACTTATTTGGAAAAACTCTATGCGAATAAAGAAATTAAACTGTTAAAGCTGGATGAGTATGTGAATATTATTTGTGATTTTTTAGAAAAAATTCCAGCTTCTATTGTTATTTTGAGAGCGGTTTCTGATGCATTTTTAGATTTTTTAGTTGCCCCTTTGTGGATTAGTCGTAAAGGAGCAGTTATCGCAGAAATTCATCGGGAACTAAAGAAGAGAAATACTTACCAAGGATATCATTTCAGGAGAAATAATTCCTAAGAAATAGTTAAGGCATGAAAGTGTTACTATCACGATGTAGTAAAGGGAAAGTGAATATAAAAGGAAGGAGTGTTGCGGAAATTGATCGGGGGCTGGCATTGTTTGTCGGGATTGAAGAAAAAGACGATAAGCGTATCTTAGAAAGGATGGCAGAAAAAATAATTAATTTAAGGATTTTTCCTGACGATCAGGGGAAATTTAGTTACTCGCTTAAAAGTAAAAATTATTTCGTTATGTGTGTTCCTAATTTTACTCTTTGTGCAAATACTAATCGTGGTCGTCGGCCTTCTTTTGAGGCAGCAATGAAGCCGTCGGGGGCAGAAAGTTTATTCACAGATTTTGTTAATTTATTAAAAGCAAATAACATCAACGTTACTCAAGGGGTATTTGGTGCAGAAATGAAGATTGACATTGAAATGGATGGACCGGTAAATATTATGTTGTCGATTTAGACGGGCATGGAGGTTAAGGCTTTTTAAAAAAACTACTGGTTAAGCAATGAATGGATAAGAGTGTGCGAAGAGTTTACTTACCTTTAAAGGGGGAAAATTATGCATCCGATATTATTTAAGCTAGGGCCAGTTACTATTTATACGTATGGGTTTTTTGTTTTTTTGGGTGTAGTTCTTGGGTATTTTATCTGTAGTCGGGAAGCAAAAAGACAAGGAATAGACTCTAAAGTATTTTCTGATATTATTTTTTGGGTGATTATTTCTGCATTTTTAGGAGCAAAGTTACTTTATTTGTTGATTGAAATGAAGTACTTCTTGATAGAGCCTTTGGCGATGATTAGGAGTGGTTTTGTTTTTTATGGTGGGGTTATTACCGGAATTTGTGCTATTTATATTTTGTCCAGAAAATATAATATTTATTTTTTAAACTTAGCGGACATTATAGTGTTGGGTGTTCCGTTAGCACATGCATTGGGAAGAGTGGGATGTTTTTTCTATGGTTGTTGCTATGGAAAGCCTACCTCTTCTTGGATTGGGATACAATTTCCGTTAGGAAGCCCGGCAGGAGAGCTATGCACTAGAGTAATACCTACTCAACTTATATCTGCTTTTTTTCTTTTAGTTCTCTTTTTAATTATTTTGGCCATAAGCCGGAAAAAAATATTTAGCGGTCAAGTTTCTTCTTGTTATTTAATTTTTTACGGAGTATTTCGTTTTACAATTGAATTTTTTCGCGGTGATCCCCGAGGGTATATTTTATATTTTTCAACATCGCAGATTATTTCATTTATTTTGGTGTTACTGGGTATTATTTTGTTTTATATGGGGTCCTTGAACGCTAAACGTAAAGTAGTATAATAATGCCTATGCTTAAAATTGCACTAGCACAAATTAATTCGACTGTTGGTGATTTTAAAGGTAATTATAAGAAAATAATTACCTACATAAAAAAAGCCAAGTCTCAAGAAGCGGAAATCATTGTTTTTCCTGAGTTAGCGCTAACCGGATATCCTCCGGAAGATCTTTTGCTTAGAAAGCAATTTATATCTGAAAATAAACGTTTTTTACATTTAATAAAGAAGGAATGTGCCGGTGTAGTAGTTTTAATTGGGTTTGTTAATGAAAAACAGGGTAACATATATAATTCTTGTGCGGTAGTTCAAGATAAAAAAATTAAGGACGTGTATGATAAAATAATTTTACCTAATTACGGGGTATTTGACGAAAAACGTTACTTTAAGCCAGGCAATTTTATCCCTGTCTACACATTTAAGAAATATAGATTTACTTTAACCATTTGTGAAGATATCTGGCGAAATCAATTTCTCCAATTATTTAAAAAAAAGAAATTAGATTTTATCATTAATATTTCTGCATCTCCGTTTCATTTAGGAAAGGTTATTCAAAGAGAAAAAATATTAGCTAATTTAGCAAAGTCGACAAATAGTTTTTTATTCTATTGTAATTTAATCGGCGGGCAAGACGAAATTGTGTTTGATGGGACCAGTAAAGTATTTTCTTCTAAAGGAAAGATGGTTGCTTGTTTAAATAGATTTTCAGAAGATTTAAATGTTTTTACTTTTGAAAGTCAAAAGATGTATCCTGTTAAGAAGATTATTGTGGACGAACCAGAAGAAGCATTGTCTGCCCTATCTTTAGGAATAAATGATTATCTTAAAAAAAACGGATTTAAAAAAGTAATCTTGGGGGTTAGCGGAGGCATTGACTCGGCAGTTGTTTTAGGACTAGCTAGCCTTGCCTTAGGACCAGAGAATGTTTACGCCTTAATAATGCCTTCTTGTTATACTTCGAAAGAGACTCTTGGGGATGCTCAAGAGGTATGTAGAAATTTTAATGTAAAGTACCAGATTATTAGCATTGGTAATATTTTTAATGCTTATTTAGACTGCCTTAAGAGTTGTTTTAAGGAGGAAGTTTGCGGGAAGACCGAGGAGAATATACAGGCGCGAATAAGAGGAAACTTGTTAATGGCTTTTTCTAATAAGCTTGGCTTTTTGGTGCTAAACACTGGGAATAAGAGTGAGCTAGCTTGTGGGTATTGCACTCTTTATGGTGATATGGTTGGTGGTTTTGGTATTCTGAAAGATGTTCCCAAGATGCTTGTGTATAAGCTTGCCGGACGCATCAACAAAATTTACAAAAACAAAGGGATTCCCAGTTCGATAATTAAAAGAGCTCCTTCTGCAGAACTTAGATTCAATCAGAAAGATATTGATACTCTTCCCGATTATGATTTGCTTGATTCGCTTTTACAGTTGTATGTTGAAAAGGAAAAATCTTTGGAGTCAATCACTCGGAAAGGGTTTAAAAAAGAAGTGGTCCAAAGAATTATAAAAATGGTAGATTCTAATGAGTATAAACGTCGGCAGGCCCCTGTGGGGATTAAAATTACTCCCAGAGCTTTTGGAAAAGACAGGCGGATGCCTATAACTAATAAATTTCGTTAAAGGAAATGGCAACTATTTTTGTTGGGATAGGGTCCAATTTAGGTGATCGGCGGAAGAACATCAAAAAAGCTATTTCTTTTCTTCGGGAAGTTGAAGGAATTTCTGTGGAAAGGGTTTCTCACCTGGTCAGGAGCTATCCAGTAGGTGGTGGTGGTCCTGATTACTTAAATGGTGTTTTAAAATTAGCTTCTTGTCTGTCACCGCAAGTATTGTTATTGGAATTTAAAAAAATAGAAAAAAAAATTGGCAGGGTATCCAGCTTTAAGAATGCACCCCGGATTATTGATTTAGATTTATTATTGTATGATGATGTCCGGATTAACGAAAATAATCTTACTGTGCCTCATCCTAAAATGTTCGAGCGCCAGTTCGTGATGAATCCATTACTAAAAATTGCTCCCGAGTTAAAAGGCAAGATAAACAGCCATAAAAACTTAGAAAAAATTATATGAACATTATTAAAAGTGCTATCAGCATGATGGCTATTTCTCGAAAATATAGTAAAACGGGGAAAAAGATATGTTTTGTCCCAACAATGGGCGCGTTACACGACGGACATATTTCCTTAATCAGGAATGCCGGAAAAGACAAGGGGTTGATAGTTGTGAGTATTTTTGTAAATCCCCTTCAATTTGGTCCACGGGAAGATTATAAGAGGTATCCGCGAAGCATTAAAAAGGATATTCAACTATTAAAAAAGGAAAAAGTTGATTTGTTGTTTTTACCTAGTGAGAAGGAAATGTATTGTTCGAATTCTTCGATTTTTGTAGACGAAGTAGATATAAGTCGATTTTTGTGTGGGCGATCACGTTTTAGCCACTTTAAAGGTGTGTGCACGGTATTGGTAAAACTTTTTAATATTGTTAATCCAGATATTGTTTATTTTGGACAGAAAGATTATCAGCAAGCACAAGTAGTAAAAAGACTGGTAAGGGATTTAATGTTTTCGATTAAAGTAAAAGTGCTCCCGACCATTAGAGAAAAAAACAATTTAGCAATAAGCTCTCGTAATGTTTACTTAAGTGAACAAGACAGAGAAAAAAGCACGTGTGGTTATAAGGCATTATGCTTAACAAAACAGCTAATTGATGATGGCCAGAGAAACTCTAAGGTTGTCTTAGATAAGGTAAGGTATTTTGTCACAAAAAAATGTGTAGTTAAAATAGATTACCTAAGGATAGTAGATCCTAACAGTCTAATTGATGTAAAAAATATAGACAATACAGTGTTAGCCGTGATTGCATTCTACATAAATAATGTTCGCTTAATTGACAATTTGGTGATTAAAATAAGTAGTAAATGAAGGGGAGGCTATGAAACGGACGAATAATAAATTAAAAGTGGGAATTATAGGATGTGGAGCTATTGGGACGGGGATTGCCTTATTTATTGACAAGAAAATGCACCGGTTTTTTTCGATATATGGCTTAGCAGATAAACAAATAGAATCAGCAAAAAAATTGCAAAATAAATTAAAAACATTGCCTGCAATCTATGATGTTAAAAATTTAGTTGAAAGAGTAGACCTAGTTATTGAGGCGGCATCACAGGAGGCAGCAGAGTCAGCTTTAATGAAAGCTATCCATTTTAGGAAAGATATTATGATATTAAGCACTGGTATGTGTGTAAAAAATTTTAGTTTAATAAAAAAAGCAATTGCTAAAAAAATCAATGTGTATATACCATCGGGAGCTATTTGTGGTATTGATGGAATAGGAGCTTTAAGCAAAGGCAAAATAAAATCGCTTTCTTTGGTGACTTCTAAACCCCCCAAAGGTCTTATGGGGGTAGAATATCTAATTAAAAAAAAGATAAATTTATCTTCACTTAAAAAAGAGATTGTTGTTTTTAGAGGCGGAGTTAGGCAAGCTATCAAATATTTTCCCAAGAATATAAATGTTGCCGCAACTCTCTGGCTTGCTTCGTCTTTAAAAGATATTAAAGTATGCATTAAGGCTGACCCTAAAATAAAACGCAATATTCATAGGGTAACGGTAGAAGCTGAAGAAGCAAACTTGACGTTTAGTGTGGAAAATATTCCTTCAAGATCAAATCCTAAAACAAGCGCTTTGACTATTCTTTCTGCACAAAAATTATTGGAAAAAATTTGTTTTTCTTTTTGCATCGGTAGTTAAAAAAATAATATTAAAAATCAGAAAGCCCGAGGTAGACAACTAATGGCAGGCTCTGGTGCCTATGTAGAAATATACGTGGAGTTCAATTATAAAGAATAATGATGTATAGATTAAAATGTTGCTAATTTAAAATATTGAATAATCATTTCTCAGTGCAACCATGAATGAATATATAATTATTAAAGGTGCCAGAGAGCACAATTTAAAAAACATTAGCTTAAAAATACCTAAAGGAAAGTTTATCATTGTCACTGGCCTTTCTGGCTCTGGTAAGTCTTCTTTGGCGTTTGACACTATTTATGCTGAGGGCCAAAGAAGATATGTAGAAAGTTTATCGAGTTATGCCCGACAATTTTTAGGGCAGCTTGAGAAACCAGATGTGGAGCACATTGAAGGTCTTTCTCCGGCGATTGCTATCGAGCAGAGAGGTGCTAATGTTTCACCGCGTTCAATTGTTGCTACCCAAACGGAAATCTATGATTATCTAAGACTATTATTTGCACGCGTTGGTAAACCTTGTTGTTATTTATGCAAACGGCCGGTGGTTAAACAAACTTCTCAGGAAATAATCGATAAAATACTTTCTTTTCCTCATGGCTGCAAAATAATCATTCTTGCTCCGGTAGTAAGGGGGAGTAAAGGCACTCATGAAGCTTTATTCGACAGGCTTTTAAAAGAGGGGTTCGTAAGAGTCAGAGTTGATGGCAAGATATATGAACTAGGAGAAAAAATAGTACTCAGCAGATACAAGCAACATAATATAGAAGTTGTTGTGGACAGGGTTGATGTTTTAGAGGAACAAAAAAAACGAATAGCTGATTCTGTAGAAACTGCACTGAGAAAATCGGGTACATATGTTTTAGTGGCCGATTATGATACCGGAAAAGAGCATTTGTTTACTACTCAGCTAAATTGTGCATATTGTGGTGTTAGTTTAGGAGAAATGGAACCACGGATGTTTTCTTTTAATTCTCCTTATGGAGCTTGTCCAGATTGTAATGGTTTAGGTATAAAATTAGAGTTTGATCTTGGTTTGATTGTTCCAGATAAAAATAAGACCTTCAGGGAAGGAGCCATTGCTGCGTGGAGAAAGGGAAGCAAGGGATATATGATGTATTATCGGGCTCTGCAAAGGGAATTAATGCGGGAGCTAGGCTGTTCGTTAGATATTCCGTTTAAAAAGATATCAGCTGATTTAAGAAAAAAAATTCTTTACGGAGATAAGAACACTTATGTTTGGGGAAAGCCGTTTGAAGGTGTGATTCCTAATCTGGAAAGAATATTTAATTCTACAGCGAGCGATTACCGAAAATCAGAGATTTCTAAATATATGGCGAAGTTACCTTGCCTGGCATGTCTAGGACAACGCTTAAAAAAAGAGTCATTATCTGTTTATTTGGCAAAAAAATCTATCTGGGATATTACGAAGATGAGTATTAGTGAATGCTTAGAGTTTTTTAAAATGCTTAAATTGTCTGGGAATGATGAAAAAATTGCTAGCTATATAGTTCAGGAAATAAAAAAACGTCTTTCTTTTTGTGTTAACGTTGGTCTTTCTTATCTTACCTTAGATCGTTTAAGCTTTAGTCTATCGGGGGGGGAAGCCCAGAGAATAAGGCTGGCTGCTCAACTAGGTTCATCCCTTTCCGGGGTTTTGTATATAATGGATGAGCCGACTATTGGATTGCATCCTCGGGATGATGCAAGATTAATAAACACGATATTAAAATTAAAAAATCTGGGGAATACGATTATTGTTGTTGAGCATGACGAGCAGATGATTGCTGCCGGCGATTGGATTATTGATTTGGGCCCGGGCGCAGGAGGTAAAGGAGGAAAAGTTATTTATTCTGGCCCCAAAAAAGGTTTATTATCTTCAGGAACTCTTACGGCAAAGTATTTAAATGGTGAAGAAAGGATTGCTGTACCAACAACAAGAAGAATATATAAAAATAAGCCAGTTTTATCAATTAAAGGTGCTCAAGAACATAACTTAAAAAATATTAACATAAAAATTCCTTTGGAAACATTTATTTGTGTTACTGGTGTTTCTGGTTCTGGAAAGTCAACGCTAGTAGAAGATATTTTGTATAATACTTTAGCAAAGCATCTTTATGGCTCTCGGAATAGACCAGGAAAGGTTAAAAAAATTGAAGGACTGGAAAATATTGATAAGGTGATTATTGTTGATCAATCTCCGATTGGCAGAACTCCTCGTTCTAATCCGGCTACTTACACGGGGGTATTTACTTATATTCGAGAAGTCTTTAGTCGCTTGGCGGAATCAAGAATGCGGGGATATAGTCTTTCTCGTTTTAGCTTTAATGTCTCAGGAGGACGATGTGAGGCTTGTCGAGGGGAAGGAACAAAAAAAATTGAAATGCATTTTCTTCCGGATATCTATATTCCTTGCGAGGTATGCAAAGGAAAAAGATTCAATAAGCAAACACAAGAAATTAAATTTAAAGGAAAAAGTATTTCTGATATTTTAGAGCTAGATGTAGATAAGGTTTACGAGCTATTTATTAACTTTCCCCGGATAAAAAATATTTTACAAACCTTAATAGATGTTGGTTTAGGGTATATTTCTCTTGGCCAGTTTGCGACTACTCTTTCTGGAGGAGAAGCCCAAAGAATGAAGCTGGCATCTCAATTACGCAAAAAAGCAACTGGAAAGACTCTATACATATTGGATGAACCGACAACTGGCTTGCATTTTGATGATATCCGAAAGCTTCTTTTAGCTTTACAATGTCTAGTTGACAAAAAAAATACTGTTTTAATTATTGAGCATAACTTAGATGTGATAAAATGTGCTGATTATGTTATTGATTTAGGGCCAGAAGGAGGCAACCAGGGCGGGAAAGTTATTGCTTGCGGAGCTCCGGAAGAAATTGTTTCTGTTCCTGCTTCATATACTGGAAAGTTTTTAAAGAAAAAAATATAATGAAAAGGTATTTTCAATATTTAAATCTAAAAGCTATTTTATTGGTTGCGTTTTTATTAATTGTGTTACCTTGTGTATGTTTTGCAATAGACAACCAGGAAGAGGAGTATCAGGTTGCGGTTAATGCTTTTTCTGATGGGTTTTATGATGCGTCTACTTCTCTCTTTAAGAAGTTTATTAATAATTTTCCCGACAGCAACTTGTCAGTAAAAGCAAACATTTATCTGGTCAAGGGATATTATTATGCAGATGATTATCGGCAAGCTTTAGAAATTTTAAATAATGTTTGGAATAAAAAGCAATTTGGAGATATGCTGGACGAAATTTATTACTGGTTGTCATTAGTCAATTATAAGTATAAAAATTTTAGTGAATCTTTTTCTTGGTCAAAAAAAATAATTAATTCTTATCCCGATTCTTTATTCAAAGCGAAGGCTTCTTATTTAATGGCGGAAAGTAAGTTAAAGTTAGGAGATGCAGAGGAAGCTAAAGATGTTCTAAAGGGAATTATTAAAGATGAACAGGATCAAGAAGTTGTAAGCAATTCTTACTTAAAGTTAGTGGGTATTTATTTCCGGGAAAAACAGTATTTGAAAACAATTACTTTGAGCGAAGATTATTTTAAGGATATAAAAGAAAATAGGCTTCACTCAGAAGTGTATTTTTACTTAGCCCAAAGTTACTATTACTTAGACAGATGGAAAGAGTCACTTTTAAATTACCAGAAGGCCGTATTAGGAAGTAATAGCCAAGAACTTAACGATTTAATTTATCATGGGGTAGGGCTTAATTATTTGGCGATCGGTAATAATTCTGAGGCTAGGGTGAACATCGATAAAATAAAAGATAAAGAATTACGTCTTTTTTCTCAGGGGGATTATTATTTTAAAGCTGGTGATAACGTCCAGGCTTTGGAAATTTTTAATATTTTTATCCGTGATTTTTCGAAAAGTAAATTAATACGTCAGGTTTATTTGAATAAGGGTGATTTATTGTATGAAATGGGCAGGATAAATGATTCAATATATATGTATAAATATATATTGAATAACTTTGATGATGGGCAACAGGTGGACATAACAAACAAAGCTCACTATGGCTTGGGCTGGGGTTACTTAAAAAACGATAAATTCAATAAGGCGATTAATGAATTCCGTGACACTCTGGAAAACAGTGATGATTTGGTAGTCAGAGTAGGTTCACGAATTCAGATAGCTGACGCTTATCAGGAAATTGGTGATTATGACGAGGCCCTTGCGATATATGAAGATATTCTTAAAAGATACCCTAGTACAACATATGCTGATTATTTGCAATTTCAGATAGGAATATCCTTTTTGAAGAAAGAAGATTTGGGTAATGCATTCCTTGCGTTAAAAAATCTAAAGAACAATTTTCCTTCGTCGAAGCTTGTTTCCCAAGCCCAATATTATCTAGCTGTTGCTTATTTTGCTCAAGAAGACTATTCTACTGCAAAAGATTTATTAAGTGATTTTATGGGTAAATTTCCGTACAGTAAATTTATGGGCAAAGTGCAACATCTTTACGGGAAATGTTTTTTTAATGAGAAGAATTATGAGCGAGCGTTATCAATCTTTAGAAAAACGCTCCCGAAAATAAAGGATGATGACAGTCAAGTGCTAGTTTATGTTGATATTGGTAATTCTTATTTAAATTTGGCACGGTTTGATCAGGCAAAGAAAACTTGGGAAGAGATTATTAAAAAGTATCCTAATTCCCCATATTTACTTTCAGTGAAGCTCCAGCTGGGGGGCATAAGTGAAAAAGAAGGAAATTTTGATGAAGCGGAAAGGTGTTACAAGGAGATTATTGAAAAGTATCCGGGGTCTTTGTCAGAACAAGAGGCGTTATTTTCCTTGGGGTGCTTTTATTGGAACAGGGGAAAATTAAGCCAAGCAGAAGAGTGTTTGAAAGATTTAATATCCAGAGAAGGGCCCATGGCATCAAAAGGGAAACTTTATTTAGCAAAGATTCTTGTTGAAGAAAGCAGGGGTATTGAAGCAATGCCGTTGTATGATCAGCTTATCAAGCTGAATAATTTTGTGGCGAAAATAGCAATTGTCGATAAGGCATTTTTGTTGAAAAAAAATAAAGATTATCCGCAGGCAATTGATGCATTTAAGGAAGCAGTAAATAACGGAATTGATAGTGCGGAAATAAGATTTAACTTAGGACTATGCTTAGAAAGAGCGGGTAATTTCCCAGAGGCTACAGAAGAGTATCTACATTCTGTCTATTCAGAGCCTAGCTTGGAGAAAAAAGATTTAAACAGGGAGGATGTAGATTATAGAACAAAGGCTTATTTTCGAATAGCACGGATTTACGAGAAGAGTAATAATCTTAAAATGGCTCGGGAAACTTACAGAAAAATAATTGATTCTAAAGCTAAAGAGGCTAAAATAGCTAAAATAAGATTAGAAAAGATAGGTAGCGAAAAAGCAAAATAATACAGGGGTAATGCAAGAGGAGGAAGTATGAATATGTGGGAGTTATTAGTTAAGAGTGGTTGGTTGATAGTGCCAATATTATTGTGTTCAGTTTTTTCATTAACAATTATTCTGGAAAGAATATTTTTTTATTTAAGTGTCAGATCTAATTCTTTTTCTATTGTATCTCGGATTTTAGACTTGGTGCGCAAGCATAAGATTACCGAAGCAATTGATGTTTGTGAGAAAAGCCCGTTTTATGCGACACACGTTCTGAAGGCAGGATTAATTCATTATGAGGCATCGAAGGAGGTTATCCGAGAATCAATGGAGAATGCTTCTTTGTATGAAATACCTAAGTTAGAAAAAAATTTAAATTTCTTAAGTACTATTGCTCATATTTCTCCGTTGTTAGGACTTTTGGGTACAGTAGTTGGTTTGGTCAAATGCTTTTATATTATAGAACAAAAAACTTCTATTCTGGGACTGGTTAATCCTTCAGATTTGGCGGGTGGAATTTGGGAAGCACTTTTGACTACAGTCGGAGGTTTATGTGTAGCAATACCTACGTATATTATGTATAATTATTTTGTTCATAAAGTCAATTTAATTACCTTAGAAGCAGAGCGTGCGGCTACAGAGTTTTTAGAAATACTTCCGGAAAATAGGTATCGCGATGAAATTTAGAAAGAATGTAAGAGTTGAGGCTGGGCTGCGTCAAATAGATATTGCGCCGTTAATTGACTGTATATTCCTCCTCTTAGTATTTTTTATGCTTACTTCTAGCTTTGTAGTTATTCCCGGAGTTAATATTAAACTACCACAAGCTCTAAAGCCGGAAGAAATAGATTCTCGGTCACTAACGCTTGTTATTTCTAGTGAAGATATAGTTTATTTAAATGATGAACCGAGCACAAAGGTAGAAGTAGAAGATTTCTTACGAAAAGAAAATTATGAGTCAATCTTTATAAAATCCGATAAAGATGCGAGTTTGGGGGCGGTAGTCGGTATATGGGATATATGTAAAAGAGTAGGCATTGAAAAAATTGGTATTGCTACAACTTACAATGAGTAGCGCTTGGTAGATTTAATGAGAAAAAAGTATTTGATAATTTTTTTTTAGCATTTTCTATATTTATCCATTTAGCGGTGTGTTCTTTGATATCTTTGCGTATTGAAGCTAAATCGCATCCGATAATTTATGGATGGATGAATATCCTCAGCAAAAAAGATTTACATACTAAGCAAAAAAAAACTTATTTACCGAGAGGTGTTGGTTTACCAGTAGCTGATTCTAACCGTCGACTATTTTTTTCTCCGTCAACAAGCCAAGATATTTTTGCTTGCGACAAGAACGGAAGTTTATTTTTAATGCTATCTTCTAAAAAAAATAGCTCAGCAGATAGTGATTTTATATTAAAAAAAAGGCAAAAATATTTTTATTTGTGGAAAGCAGAAAAGCTCTTTCATTCCCCTGCGGAAGAAATTGCTTCATGCATGGTGTATGTTTCGTTGAAAGGAAACATCATCCTTTCCTATCCAGACAAGCTATCTGTTGATTCAAGGAATACATTGAGGTTTCAGGAGTATATTCGTAACTCAGCTTATTTCATGGATAGCAGATTTTTCTGGACAAAAATAGAGCAAGTATGGTAAAATAAATGCAGGTAGAGGCGGCCTTATTTGTTGGGTTTTTTTTGAGTAGCTTTATCGTTTTTGCTTTTTTTGCTGAGCAGGTTAGCAATCAAAGAATTATTGTTAAAAGGAGAAAAGTTAATCTTAAAAAGAAAAAATGTGAGATTTGCGCATCAGTCTATTTTATTTCGGTGTTTTTTGAATTTTGGGAATGCCCAGTTTGTGGAAGTATAAATAAAGAACAATGATTACAGAAATAGGAATAATTGCCGGAGAAATTTTAAATTTCTTGGATAGATATCAAAGAACAAACTTAGAAGAATTAGTTCTGGGGATTGAAAAACCAAAAGAAGTGATATTGATGAGTTTAGGCTGGCTGGCAAGAAACGGGCATGTTTTGATTAAAAATGAAGAGAATATCTACCAGATTAGCCTAAGAGGGAAGGTGTAAAATGAAGAAAAGCATGGTAATGGCAATTGTAATTGGGATAATGTTTGTAGTTAGCGCTTTAGCTCTGGCTGTTTTGTATTTAATGACTCAAGAATCACGCATTGCTGAGCATAAAATAAGAAGAATGAGAGTTTTTTATGCTGCGAAAGCTGTAGTTGTTCATGCGTTAGAGGGCTTAAGGAAAGGAGATATAAGTAAACCTAGCGATACAGGTTCTACATATCCGATTAGAGTTGGAAGTGGCGAGGTGGGATATCCTTCAGACGGGCTTTATACAAGAATTGTGGTAGGTACAGAAGGCTTGGATGCTCCTGCTGGCACGCATAAGCTAGAGGCTACAGCTTCTTATGGGGAACTGCCATAGGGGTAGTAATTATTTTTTAATTATCCTGTCTTCTTAATTTTCTGCAAAAAAGTTGTTGTAAGTATATTCTATCCGAATTAACTTTAAAAAAATGGACGATGAAGGATGCAATGTGAATATCTGCTGGTATGTGCAGAATGATTGCCTCCAAATTTTGTTTTAATAGATAAGCTATGTTAAGCGCTAAAAGTTTTGTTTTGGTTGTTCGGTCACAAAATTGTTGCTTTTAAAATTAAGGCATCTCGCCGGTGTCGGCTCGATGCCAATAAAAAATAAAGAATAACCCTAAATAGATACTTTTTTATGGGCCGGTAGTTTAATGAGACTTGCGTTTTTCGAAGAAAAACGCTTAGTCGAATTAATCTCGAGCGAAGCGAGAGATCTTAATAAAGCTTATGTTTTTTAGAACAAAGCGAATAAAAATATATTAGCTGAATTAATCCTGAGGAACGAAGCGACGAAGGATATTATTTAGGTTAACTTACTTATAAACTGTTATTTTGGTATTAAGGCATCTCGCCGGTGTCGGCTCGATGCCAATAAAAAATAAAGAATAACCCTAAATAGATACTTTTTTATGGGCCGGTAGTTCAGCTGGGAGAACGCCTCGTTCGCAACGAGGAGGTCGGCGGTTCAAGTCCGCTTCGGTCCATATTTGGCCTATAGCTGTTATCTGGTAGTGATAAAAATTAAATATTACGATGTCTAAAATTAGGATTTATGTTTTGCCGGAGAGAATTGCTCCTTTGGTGGTGGTTGACGATAGAGAAACTGTTCATAAAATAAGAAAAGTTTTATCTCTGACTAAGGAAGAAACAGTCTATTTATTTAATGGAAGAGGGGAGGAATATCAGTATAGGATATCTGATATTACAAGGAAAACAGTTACTTTCCGAAAAGAAGGCTTATCTAGAAAATCAAAACCTGTTGCATTAGAAATAGCATTAGCGTTTCCGTTGTCAAGAGAAAGTAAAATTGATTTAATTCTCCAGAAAGGAACCGAACTGGGGGTGGAAAAATTTATTCCGTTTTCTTGTTCCAGGAGCATGCGCTTCCCGCTTTCTCTAAATAAAGTAAAGCGTTGGCGAAAAGTAATCATCGAAGCGGCGCGCCAATCCGAACGGTTATGGATTCCTCGGATGGAGGAAGCCATGGAATTTAACGAATTACTATCAATTCAGTACGGGAATAAACTAGTTGCTTGCTTTAGTGGAGGTAAAATTTCAAAAATAATTGATAAAAATGTGCAAAAAGTAGTTATTGTTGTGGGCCCAGAGGGCGGGTTTTCTGACGAGGAAAAAGAAGAGCTAATAGTAAACAACTTTATATCTATCAATCTTTCAAAAAACATATTACGTGTAGAAACAGCTTGTATATTTTCGGTAGGGTTAATTAATTATTTTTTTAAAAGTAAAAATGAGAATTAAATTTATAACTTTCGGCTGCAAGGTTAATCAATATGAAACACAGGCGTTAAAAGAGAAATTTGAAAAATTGGGTTGCCTGATATGCGAAGAAAAACCTGATTTATGTGTGATTAACGGTTGCAGCGTAACTGCCAATGCTGATCGAAAATCTAAAGAGGCACTGGCTCGGGCGAAAAAAGAAAATCCAAAAGCCAAAATTGTTGCGTGCGGGTGCTTTGCCCAATTGCCTGGGAGTCTAAGTAGTAAGCATAACACAGATTATGTTATTCCTCAGAGCAAAAAGCATTTATTGCCGGAAATAGTTTTGGGGCTTGTTTCTGAACAAAAGCAGCCAACGAGTGAGAGTGTTTGGTCTTTAAGGGTGAGTTGCTTTTCTAACCAGCGGGCGTTTATTAAAGTTCAGGATGGTTGTAGTAACTATTGTGCTTTTTGTAAAATACCTTACTTGCGGGGTCCTTCTTGTAGTAGAAAATTAGAAGATGTTCTCGCTGAGATTAAAGTTATTTCAAAGTTACACAATGAGGTTGTGCTTTGTGGGATAAATTTAGGCCTTTATGGACGGGATTTGACGTCGCAGCAAACATTAAACAGTTTATTAATCGAAATTTTAAACTTATCATTATTAGGTAGGGTGAGAATAAGCTCTTTAGAATCTTATTCTTTTGATTATCAATTATTGTCTCATTTTTCTCAGAAAAAACTTTGCCCTCATCTTCATCTTTCTTTCCAATATGGAGATAACTCGATATTAAAGGCGATGAATAAACAGGAGAGCGTAGAACTTTACGAAGATATTGTTGATCAAGCAAGAAAAATAAAGCCGAATATTGCTTTAAGCTGTGATATTATGGTTGGGTTTCCGGGGGAGAATGATAAGAGTTTTCAAAATACGTTAGATTTTTTAAGGCGGGTTAAGCCGATGCGAACGCACATTTTTTCTTTTTCTCCTCGAGAGAAGACTTTGCTTTGCAATGCAAAGATAACAGATCGGAAAAAAATTCGTCAACGTTATAAAATCATTAAGCAGTTAACCGATCATTTTGCCGTAGAGTATATGAGCGGTTTTGTTGGTAATGTGCTAGAGGTAATCGGCGAAGAAGAAACTAGTGGCTTTGTGTCTGGTTACACAGAGAATTACTTGAGAGTTTATGTAGAGCCGAGGATATCTTTAGGAAAAATCGTTCCAGTTAAAATAAAAAAAATAGCAGATAATAAACTTTTTGCTTATCCTGTGTAGTTAAAAAGTAATAATATATCTAGAAATTTTTGGCTTTAAAATAACAGTTAAACTATGCGTCTAAATCATTTTATCTCTAAAAGTGGATATGTTTCGCGGAGAAAAGCGGATTGTCTTATTAAGGAAGGTAGAGTAAAGATTAATTCGGAAGTAATCTATCAGCCTTTTTTTGATGTATCGCTTAGCGACCGTGTAGAGGTGGAAGGTAAAATTTTAGGAATACAACAATTTAAGTATATTTTGTTTAATAAGCCAGAAGGGGTTACTGTTACTTTAAGTGATAAATTTGCTTTAAAAACTGTAAAAGATTTTTTCCCGGATTTAGAAGTGTATCCTGTTGGTCGACTTGATAAAAATTCCAGCGGGTTATTGCTGCTTACTAATGATGGACAATTATGTTATCAACTGACTCATCCGCGTTTTTGCGTGGAAAAAGAGTATTTATTGACTATTAAAGGAGTACTAACTGTTTATGAATGTCGGAGAGCTCAGAAAGGTATAAAATGTCGGGAAGATTTACTAAAAGTAGATAAAGTAATAATTGACGAATTAGCCAAGGATAAAACGTATTGCCGGGTAGTAACGCATGAAGGGAAAAAGCGCCATCTGAGAAGATTATTTCGGCAGATGGGGTTTGCAGTTCAGGGGTTGCACCGGGCAAGGATTGGTAATTTATTGTTGGGAAGCTTGAAACCGGGGGAGCATCGAGAGCTTGACAGGAAAGAAATTTATCAGAAATGTCTAATGAAAAACAGTATTTAGCTTCTTATCGAGAAGGGCGCTCGCTTGTATTACTGGCCTAGCGAAGATCAGGCTTGAAAAATAAAAAAAATAATGTTAGTATAGCATACTATGAGTAGACAGATAAGTGTGGTAATTATTGCTAAGAATGAAGCTTCTCGAATCCGAGAATGTTTAGAAAGTGTTTATGGCTGGGCTGGAGAAATTGTGTTAGCTGATGATCAAAGTGATGATCAAACTCAAGATATTGCCAGAGAGTATACAGATAAAGTATTTTCAAAAAAAATGGTCATCGAAGGGTCTTATCGTAATTGGGCTTATTCGCAAGCTCGTTTTGATTGGGTTTTAAGCCTGGATGCCGATGAGCGAATTACTCCCAAGTTGCAGGAAGAAATTACGAGCGTTCTCAAAGGTGACCCGAAAGCTTCAGCATTTACAATTCCCCGAAAAAATTTTCTAGGAAATTATTGGTTAAAATGGGGTGGGCAATATCCTAGTGCTCAATTAAAATTATTCCGACGAGATAAATTTCGTTGGGAAGAAGTGGAAGTTCATCCAAGAGCATTCTTGGAAGGGCTTTGTCTGCATCTTCAAAATCCTATGATTCACTATACTTATCGCGATTTTACCGATTTTTTGACTAAGCTAAATCGTCAAACGACTCTAGAAGCGAAAAAATGGATGACTGTTTATAAAAATGATCCTAAAAAGGCAAATTATAAAATGAATTTATTCCATGCTTTTTGGCGGTATGAAGATAGGTTTTTGCGTTCCTATATAAGAAAACAAGGCTGGCGTGATGGATTTATTGGATTTATGTTTTCCTTTTTTTCTTCGCTTTATCAATTAATTTCCTACGCAAAGTATTGGGAGATGAAGAAAAAAATAAATCTTCCTTAAAACTACCTAGCTAAAAATAATGAAAATTGCATTTCTTGATCGAGACGGGGTTATTAACGAATATCCTGGTGATGCTGAATATGTTAATAACCACAGGGAATTTAAATTTATTCCTGGAAGCGCAGAAGGAATAGCCAAACTTAATCGTTGCGGCTTTAAGGTTTATGTTATTTCTAATCAGGCGGGAGTGAGTAAAGGACTGTATAGTCAAAATGATTTAGAACTAATAAATAAAAAGATGATAAATCAATTAGCTGCTCAGAAAGCGTCAGTTTCTGGAATATACTACTGCATACACCATCCGCATGATAATTGTAACTGCCGAAAACCAAGGACAATGCTTTTGGAGAGAGCATTGTCTGGGCTAGATGCTAACTCCTGTAAAACTTTTTTTATTGGGGATTCGTTTCTAGATATGAACGCTGCCCGAAATTTTGGATCAAAATCTATATTAGTTCTTTCCGGCAAGGAAAAAGAGTCTAACCGGGAAAATTGGGAATTTGAACCGGATTTAGTTTTTGAGAACCTCCTAGAGGCCGCGGATTATCTTTGTTTGAATTATGCTTAAAATTTTGATAGTCTATGCCAGTTTCGGCAAAGGGCACCAAAAAGCAGCGCAAGCAATAGGTGAACACCTTAGCGCTTCTTCTTATGATTTATTGGATTTCTCCAATAAATTTCTAAAGCGTATCTACGATTTAAGTTATAAGTTATCAACACAGTATTTTCCGTTTGTTTGGCGGGTAATTTTTCATTTAGCAGGAAAAGAACAAGCAGGATATTTCATTAGTAAAATTCAAGAAAAAATATTTGCTTCTTTTTTATGTTATTTAAGGCAAGTAAAACCGCAAGTAGTAATCGCTACTCATTTTTTTCCGGCAAGCTTGGCGGCAAGCTTAAAAAATGAATGGGATTTCAAGCTGGTCTCGATAATTACTGATTTAGGAGTGCATCCTTTATGGGTGGATGAAGGTGTTGATTTTTATTTTACGGCTTTAGATATGGCCAAGGAGTATCTAATTAATCGGGGCGTTGAAGGTCGTAGAATAATTTCCGGCGTAGTTTCTTTGCGAAGAGGGTTCTTTAAAGAGGCTGAAGGTCAAAGGCTGGAAAATAAGTTTTTTGTCAATAAAAAGCCGGTAATACTATTTATTTTTTCTCTGTCCGGAAATTTTTTATTTTTAAAATTAGTAGTAAAGTATTTACTAGATGATTTTAATGTTTTTGTTATTTATGGAGGGAATAGAAGGATCAAAAAATATTTAGAAACAGTGACGTCTTCTCAATTGCGATTTTGCGAATTTTACGAGGATATCTGGGAGATTATTGATTGTAGTTTTGTTATCGTTTCCAAACCGGGAGGATTAACTGTTTTTGAGGGAATTTACAAAAGAAAACCGTTTATTTTTACCGGGTATATTCCAGGACAGGAAAAGGTAAATATGGATTTATTATTAAAGTATAATGTGGCACGTTTTGCAAAAACAAAAGATAAGTTTATTGAAGCGGTTTATTACTTTAAAGATAAAACTTTGGCGATGCAAAGAGAGTACCCTTTAAAAGTTAAAAGCATTGAAACCGAAATGCGTAAATTAATAGAAAGGTTCTAAGTGGACATTAAATTAGTAAAAGTAACAATTCCTATATCCTTGGATAAGGATTTTGATTATTATTATTCTGGGAGCCAACCTCTTAGGCAAGGGGTGAGGGTTTTAGTTGATTTTAATGGAAAAAAACAAGTAGGAATAGTGTTGGGGCTGAAAAATTATGATAAATCTAAAGGGAATATAGTGCCATCTGTTAACATTTTTGGCAGGGTTAAGCAACTTAAACCGATAATCGATGTTTTAGATGTATCTTTTAGTTTGACTTACGAGCAGGTAAGCTTGTCTGAATTATTGAGTAATTTTTATTCTTATCCTAAGGGAGATTTTTTATCAATGATGCTTCCGGCCTATTTAAGAAGACCGAATAAGCTTGATCTTCGGCTTGGTGAAGCTTGTAGGAGGGATAAGGAAAGTCATTTTTCCGGAGAGTTTATAAAAGGAGTGGGGTTTTTAGAGAGGTATTCTATTTGGAAAGCAATAGTCAAAGAAAAACTTTTATCTGGGTCAGTGTTAATTTGCTTTCCTCAACTTTCTTACCTTGAGGCGGCGTTAAAGATTATTGAGAATGACTTTGACGAGAAAATTGTGGTGATGCATAGTAAAAAAACTGAAAAACAGATCATGGAGGGTTGGAAGGTATCAAGGCAAAAGACGCTTATCCTAGGAACGAGGCTTTCTTTGTTTTATTATCCGGATGATCTCAATTTAATTGTAATTGAGGAAGAAAACGATCATTGCTATTTTCAGGAAGAAAAGCCGTTTTATCATCTTCGTGATATTGCTCTTATGATTTCTCAGAGAAAGGGCATAAAATGTTTGCTGTGTGATAATTATCCTTCTTTGCTGGCTTATCAGATGATTAAAAAAAACAGCTTGATCTTAAGAGAGAAAAAAGGTCCGGAAAGTAGAATAAAAGTGGTAAAATTAACTGGATATAGTAAGGGTAGAGTAATCAGCCCGGTTTTGCTTAATATTCTGGGAAAAGTAATTAAACGCGACAGAAGAGTCGTAGTTATTTGGAATAGAAAAGGTTTTGGTAAAACAGCATTTTGTTCTCATTGCGGTTATGTTTTTAAATGTAGTCGTTGTTCATCATTTTTGCAGTTGTCATTAAAGAGTCGTGAAGGTATTTGTCCACATTGTCAGCAAAAAGTGATAATTTCTCAAATTTGCAATAAGTGTAATAGTGGGTATGTGAAAGTCTCGGGATGGGGAATTGAAAAAATAGAAAGCATTTTACGAAAAAATTTCCCAGAAGCAAGAATTGATAGCTGGGAAGAACGCTCTTTGAACTCGCAAATAGTTCTTTCGACGTCTAAAATCTTGAGCAGCTTGTATAAACAGGAGACGTTTGACACAGGAATTGTCTTAGATATTGACGGAGCTTTGTCCTATCCAGGATACCAGGTTACTTTTGATGCTTTTTTATATCTGAAGAAGTTAGAATGTTTTTTCAAGGATTGTTTGTACGTGTTGACTGGTAATGGTGACTATTATCTTTTTCAATCTCTGAGCGGTTCTTGGGAAAAGTTTTATCAGTCAGAATTAAGTTTTAGGGAAGCATTGCGTCTTCCGCCATCTTTTGGAATTGGTAAAATTATTCTAAGGTCCGAAGATGAGAGTATTCTTTTAAAAACAATAAACAATTTACATGATCGGTTAGAAAAGAAAAATGATCATGTTTATGGTCCATTTAAAGAAAAGCCTTTTAAACTAAGAGGAAAATATCGCTATTCATTAGTTATCAAAAGCAAGGAAAAAGAAAACTTTAGAGAAAACATAAAAGCGGAAATAAAAAGTATACGTGGTTCGAAAATGCAATTAGCAATTATATTTGAATGAGATTTATTTATTTTGGAAGCTCTTATTTTTCGGAAAGGGTTTTAAAATCTCTTTTTACCCGTAGATTTAGACCTCTGTTGGTGGTTAGCAAACCGGATAAACCAAGAGGAAGAGGATTATGCTTACACCCTACTGGAGTAAGTGTGTTTGCCAAGGAAAATAATATTCGGCTGATAAAACCTCCGTCCTTAACAAGCAAAGATGTTTACCAGATAATATTGAAAGAAGGAGCTGATTTTTTAATAGTCGCTGATTATGGGAAAATTATTCCATCTTCGTTATTAGAACTGCTTGATATCTTTCCTTTGTGTATCCATCCTTCGTTGCTTCCTGTTTATCGCGGCCCTACTCCGATTGAAAATGCGATTCTGCGCGGAGATAAGGAAACAGGAGTTACTATTTTTAAGATTAACGAAAGAATTGATGCTGGAAGTGTGATTGTGCAAAAAAAAATAGGGATTAATTCTCGAGATGATTTTTTTTCGTTGAGAGAAAAGTTAATTACAGCGAGTATTCCTACTTTAGTAGAGGCAATGAATAAAATAAAAAAGAATAGTTATTGTTTATTTCCTCAAGATGAAGGTTTAGCAGTTGAAACGCGTAAGTTTTGCAAACAAGATGCAAAAATAAACTGGGATAGACCGGCACTGGAATTACGAAATCTAATCCGTGCTTTTTTAAATTGGCCTTTAGCGTACACCCATTATAATGGAATAAAAGTACAATTATTAGCGGCTGACTTTCAAGAAAGTACCAACGAGAGAAAGTGCGGAGAAATTGTTACGATTAATAAGGAAGGGATTAAGGTAGCGACCCCCAGAGGGGTATTAGTAATAAAGGAAGTAAGGCCTGAAGGAAAAAAGAAAATGGATGCTTATTCCTTTTCATGTGGATATCGAGTTAAGGAAGGAGATTATCTTGGGTAAAACAATCCACGCTTTCTTTTCTGGAGCTGTCCAAGGCGTAGGATTTCGTTATAGCGTCAGAGCTTTGGCGCTAGGACTTAACATAAATGGCTGGGTTAAAAATTTAGTTGATGGTCGAGTAGAACTTATTGCTGGTGGTGATTCTCAGAATTTAAGCAATTTTTTGGAAAAAATTAATCAGGAGTTTAAAGAAAATATAAATGATTGTTTGCTAGTCGAAGATGATGAAACTGGAAAATGCATTGGATTTAAAATCGTTGGTTGGTAAAATGTTATCAAAAAATTAGAATAAATGGGTAAGCGCAGTATTGAACAAAAAATTAAATTTTTGCGGCAAAAAATTCAACGTGCCGATTATCTCTACTATACAATAAGCGATCCGGAAATAGCTGACAAGGAATATGATCAACTATTGAATGAACTTAAAGCCTTGGAAGAGACATATCCGCAATTTTTAACTAAAGATTCACCGACCCAACGAGTATCCGGAAAGCCGCTTAAATCTTTCTCTGCCGTAGAACACAAAACAAAAATGTTATCGTTGGATAATACATATTCCCTTGAGGATTTAGGAAAGTGGGAAGAAAGGATTAAGCGAATTGTTAAATTCCAAAAGGATATTAGCTATGTAGCGGAACTTAAGGTTGACGGAGTGAGCTGTTCCTTAACGTATAAGCAGGGGTTTTTGATTCTAGGGTTAACTCGAGGAGATGGTGAAACAGGTGAAGATGTTACTTTGAACATCAAAACAATAAAAACAATTCCGTTAAGAGTTAATTCTAGTGGCTTGCCGTTTGAATTTGTGGTTAGGGGGGAAATTTATATTGAAAAAGATGATTTTAGAAAGATTAACAAACAAAGAGAAGAAAGAGGAGAAGCCGCCTTTGTCAACCCGCGTAATGCTGCTTCCGGTTCGTTAAAGCTATTAAATTCTTCGCTGGTTGCAAAAAGAGGCCTTAAGTGTTTAATACATTCTTTTGGTTGGGCCGACAGATACAATTTTAGGACTCATCAGGAATTTTTAGGATTGCTGAGCAAATGGCAAATGCCTGCTAGCTTGCATGCTAAAGTTTGTAAAAATTTAGATGAAGTTAAGGAGTATTGTACCTATTGGGTAAAACACCGTAATAGTTTGAGTTATGAGGCAGACGGAGTAGTGGTTAAGGTTAATGACTTTTCATTACAGGAAAAGATGGGGTCTACTTCCAAAAGTCCGCGCTGGGCGGTTGCCTATAAATTTCCCGCTGATCGAGCAACTACTAGGATAAATAAGATTGAGTTTGGTGTGGGGCGAACTGGAATCATTACTCCGGTAGCGATATTAAAACCAGTAGAATGTGGAGGTGTTACTATTTCTAGGGCAACACTCCATAATTTTGACGAGATTAAAAGATTAGGGCTAAAGCAGGGGGATATGGTGTTAATTGAAAGGGCTGGTGAGGTAATTCCCAAAATAGTAAAAGTTATTCATTCTAAACGAACTGGCGTTGAAAAAACAATAGAAGTGCCGATATATTGTCCGGTATGTGGCGCTAAAGTATCTAATGATCGGGCAGAGGACAGTAATTTGATGGATAATTCTAGGTCGGCGGGAGTTTATCTGTATTGTCTTAATCCGGATTGTCCGTCTCAGATTAAACGGGCGCTAATCCATTTTACTTCTCGAGGAGCGATGGATATTGAAGGTCTGGGTGAGTCAGCGGTTGGGGCGTTGGTGGATGAGAAGATTGTTAAGAGTGTTGCGGATATTTATAAATTAACCGAAGACGATTTGCTTAAATTACCGCTATTTAAGAAAAAAAAAGCAAGTAAAATTATTTCTGCAATACTACAAAGCAAAAAAAGATCGCTTTCTAATTTTATCTATGGATTAGGCATAAGACATGTTGGTGAAAAAGTAGCTTTTATTTTAGCGGAGCAATTTAAAGAAATTAATAAATTCTTTTATTTGTCCGAAGATGAATTAACAGATATTTCGGAAATAGGCCAAGTCATTGCTTGCTCGGTGCTTGATTTTTTTTCACTATCGAGTACTAAAAAAATTATCAATAATATGCAGGAATCTGGTGTAGATATTTATTATAAGCAGACTGGCACAAAGAAAAATAGCGTGCAAGGAAAGTCTTTTGTATTTACCGGGGAGCTAAATGTCTATACGCGCCGTCAGGCACAAGATTTAATAAAAGAATTTGGCGGAAAGTGTGTGAATACGATTAGTCGTAAAACTGACTTTTTAGTCGAAGGGAAAAATCCTGGAACAAAATATGCACAGGCTAAAAATCTTGGAGTAATGATAATTAATGAAGCAGAATTTATCGCTCTTTTAAACGGTTAATTGCTATATTTTTCATTGTCTGCGTGAATAATATTAGGTAAAAAGCTCGAGACAGACACAAGTAAAAATGAATAATTTGTGGCATTTGTGTTTTGGATAAGCTAATAATTTAAAATTTTATATTTTTTTCTTGACAAAAATCTTGTTTATAGTATGATTCTATGGTTTATGGGTTTTCGCATTCAGCAAGATAATCAGATTATTCCAATATAAAATACCTCGTATTTTTGCCTGGATAGCTCAGTTGGCAGAGCACGTCCTTGGTAAGGACGAGGTCGTGGGTTCAACTCCCGCTCCAGGCTTAGGAAGTAAGCTAAACAAGGGTGTAAGAATCAAAAAAATAAAGTAGCACACTAAAAGCAAGAGGGGGCCGTAAAGAGCCTTATTGTTTTTATATTAATCTAAATTATTATGAGAGAATTAATTGCGTTAGCTTGTACAGATTGCAAAAGAAAAAATTATTATACTACTAAGAATAAGCGGAAGCATCCGGAAAAACTTTCGATAAAAAAATATTGCCGTTTTGATCGTAAGCATACTGTACATAAAGAATCTAAAGTCTAAAGCGGGGATAATGGTTTTTTGATACATCCTGTTTTAAGCAGGTGAGTTTTTAGAGTTGAAGGCGAGTAGCTCAATTGGCTAGAGCACCGGTCTCCAAAACCGGGGGTTGCAGGTTCAACTCCTGCCTCGCCTGTGTAAAAAACACTAAAATGATTTCATAATGGTTAAGCGCTTTAAAAAAATACCAAAATTTTTCAAGGAAGTTAGGGAAGAACTAAAAAATATTAATTGGCCTTCCCGGAAAGAGCTGACAACAGCTTCAGTTATTGTTTTTATCGTTTCCGGGTTGATGACTTCTTATATCTTTGCTGTTGATTTAGGGTTGTCTAAACTAATGCAGCTTGTTTTGAGGTAATATATGAAGCAGTGGTATATTTTACATACGCTCAGTGGTGCTGAGAATAAAACTAAGACAAATCTAGAAATTGCGATTGAGGCTAAGGGCTATCAAGAGTTAATCGATAGCGTTATTATTCCTAAAGAGCAGATTACAGAAGTTAAACTTGGAAAACGGAAAGTTTCCGAAAGAAAATTTTTTCCCGGGTATATGTTGATTCATATGGAAATGAACGATGATACATGGTTGTTTGTACGTAAAACTCCAGGTGTCACGGCGTTTATTGGTCCGCGCCGAAAACCCTCCCCAATATCTCAAGAGGAAGTAGATCGTATCTTAACTAAAGCTGAAGAAAGTAAAGCAAAACCCGCACAAAAAGTAACCTTTGAAAGAAATGAAAGTGTTCGGGTTATTGAAGGTCCGTTTCTTAATTTTAGCGGGGCAGTTGAAGAAGTTCTTCCAGAGAAGGGTAGGCTAAGAGTAAATGTTTCTATCTTTGGCAGGGTAACGCCGGTAGAGCTTGAATTTTGGCAAGTTGAACGTATTTAACTTAAAAGAAATTTAAAAGAAAATAACTTTGGAGTAAAAGATGGCAAAAAAGAAAAAAAAGAAACCAATTAAACAAATAAAACTGCAGATTCCGGCAGGAAGCGCTAATCCTGCTCCGCCTGTTGGCCCAGCACTAGGACAACATGGTTTAAACATAATGCAATTTTGTAAATCATTTAACGAGGCGACTAAGCAGAAAGAAGGCATTGTGTTGCCGGTTATAATTAATGTTTACGAAAATAAGTCGTTTGATTTTATTGTTAAAAGTCCTCCGGTTTCCTTTTTGCTTAAACGGGCAGCCAATTTAGCTAAAGCAAGTTCGCAGCCCGGAAAGGAAATTATTGGTGAAGTTACTAAAAAAGCAGTGAAGGAAATTGCTAAAGAAAAGATGACCGACTTAAATACTTTCAATCTGGAAAGTGCTGTGAAAATTGTAGAAGGTACAGCAAGAAGCTGCGGCATTAAAGTGGTTGATGGCAACAATATCCAGGAGATTAATGATGAAAGTAAGTAAACGATATTTGGAAGCAGAAAAATTAGTTGATAGCCGTAAAGTCTATAGTGTAGAAGATGCGATTTCTCTTTTAAAGAGTTTGCCCCATGTTAAATTTGATGAGACCGTAGAGCTTAGTGGTAAATTGGGAGCTGATCCCAAACAATCTGACCAGATGGTCAGAAGCTCTGTAATGCTTCCTAACGGAACTGGAAAAAAAATAAAAGTACTTGTATTCTGCGAACCGGAAAAAGAAAAGGAGGCTCAAGCTGCTGGTGCTGATTATATTGGGTCGGATCAAATTATTGATAAAATTCTCAAAGAGGGATGGGCTGATTTTGATTGTTGTATCGCGTCACCTTCAATGATGAGGTCAGTAAGCAAACTAGGTAAATTTTTAGGACCTAGAGGGCTGATGCCTTCGCCGAAAGTTGGTACGGTAACTGATAATGTAAGCTATGCGATAGGTGAGGCAAAAAGAGGGAAGATAGATTTTCGAATGGATAAATTTGGGTGTATTCATGTTGGTGTGGGTAAATTATCTTTTGATAAACAAGCGTTAATTGAGAATATTACTGCTTTTATGGAAGCTCTCCGATCTGCGCGTCCGCAATCGGTTAAAGGTGATTTTATCGGAAGCATTTACTTATCATCAACGATGAGTCCGTCAATGCAAGTTAATGTTTAACTAAGTATTATAGGAAGGTATTATGGAAAAAATAGGCTTATTAACCAAAAAGTACATTATTGAAGAACTAGCAGGGAAGATTACTAATGCAAATGGATTTATATTTATTAGTTTTAATAAAATTGGAGCTTTCCCGCTTAATGTTTTGCGAAATAATCTTAGACAGGTTGAATCTTCTATTTTTGCAACAAAGAATTCTTTGTTCAAAAGGGCGTTTAGTTCTTCTGGAAGAGAAGACCTAAATGAGTTTTTAGATTTAGAAACCGGCATTATTTTTGTGTCCGGTGAGAATGTAGTTGAAGCTGCTAAAATTATTGTTGATTTTGCCAAAGAAAATGAATGTCTAAATTTAAAGGGTGCCGTAGTAGGATTGCAAAGGCTTACCAGCAAAGAGGTGGCAGGCTTGGCTAATCTTCCTTCCAAGGATGTTCTTTTAGGCATGGCGTTGTCGGCTATTGTTTCACCGTTGACTGGATTTCTTTCTAGCTTGAATCAGGTAATATTGAAATTTGTTTGGACAATAGAAGAGATAAAAAAAAATAAATAGTAAAAGGGGGTTGTTATGTCGAAAACAGAAGATATTTTAAAAGCGATAGGGGAAATGACTGTTTTGGAGCTTTCGGAGTTAGTAAAAGCCTGTGAAGAAAAATTTGGAGTTACTGCTAGTGCCCCAGCAATGGTGCAGGCAGGGGGTGCTTCTGCTGCTGTCGAAGAAGAGGAAGAAAAAACGGCATTTACAGTAGTGTTGACTGGTGTAGGTGCAAATAAAATAGCGGTTATTAAAGAAATAAGAGCAATAACTGAGCTAGGGTTAAGAGAGGCTAAAGAACTTGCTGATTCTGCTCCTAAGCCGGTAAAAGAAAATGTTACCAAGGAAGAATCTGAAGAACTTAAGAAAAGGTTAGAAGCTGCTGGTGCAACCGTAGAGTTAAAGTAGTCAGGTTTTAAAAGCAGAATAAATTCCTAGAGTGACAGGTGTCTAAATTGGATCTGAGTTTTTATGTTGTGTTAAGAGGAGGATTAAGAATTGAAAAAAGTAAAAAAAATATCCTTTGCTAAAATTAAAAAAAGTGTTTCTGCGCCTCATTTTCTTGATCATCAGATATATTCCTACCGAGACTTTCTTCAGGTAAATGTTTTGCCGGAAAAAAGAAAACGTTTAGGAATCCAGGAAATATTGCAGGAAATATTTCCGATGGAAAGTCCAGATAAACAATATCGCCTAGAGTACATATCATATAGTTTAAGCCGTGCGCGTTACAGCATCGAAGAGTGTAAAAGAAGGGCACAAACATATGCGGCTCCTTTGCGGGTTTGCTTACGATTGCTTGGGCCATCTCAAGAGATTCGTGAACAGGAAATTTATTTAGGAGATATTCCTTTGATGACTGACAGTGCGTCGTTTGTTATAAACGGAGATGAAAGAGCAATTATCAGTCAGCTACAACGCTCTCCGGGTGTATTTTTTGATGAGGAAATTCATCCTACGGGAAAGCGTATTTATTTTGCCCGGATTATTCCTTATCGAGGCTATTGGGTGGAATTTAGAGCTGATGTAAATGATACGATCAGTGCTATTGTTGATCGTCGTAGGACATTTCCGGTTACCCAGATTTTGCGGATAATGGGTCTTTCCTCGGATGATGATATCTATCAAAAGTTTTCCGATAAACCTTATCCAGAAATTGTAAATACAGTTAAAAAAGACTACACAGCGAACAAAGAAGAAGCATACTTAGATTTCTATAAAAAAATGAGACCAACCGAGCCAGTTACATTAGAAGCTGCTAAGGAAGTATTCAGACGAATGTTTTTGGATCCACGGCGTTATGATTTGGGAAAGGTCGGCCGTTATATCATGAATAAAAAATTGAAAATGGATGTTTCTTCCAATAAAAGAACATTGGATCTTCCTACTCTCGTGGAGATAATTAAAGTTTTGCTTAATGTAAAAGCAGGAAAAAGAGATGTTGACGACATTGATCACCTTGCTAATCGAAGGGTAAAACTTATCGGAGAGCTATTGCAGCATCAAGTAAGGATTGGTTTGTTGCGTGTAGAAAGGACTTTTATGGAGAGGTACTCACTTATTGCTTCAAATGGTTTTTCTATCCAACATCTAATTAATTCGAGGGCTTTTTCTACTCAAATTCAGGATTTTTTTGCACGTTCTCCGCTTTCTCAATTTATGGATCAAACTAATCCCTTAGCAGAGGTAACACATAAGCGTAGGCTTTCAGCGATGGGGCCAGGAGGATTATCAAGAGAAAGGGCGGGCTTTGAAGTTAGAGATGTTCATCCCACTCATTATGGAAAAATATGCCCCATTGAAACTCCGGAAGGAGCGAATATTGGCCTTTTATCTTCACTAACAATCTACTCACGGATTAATCCTTTAGGATTTCTCACCACGCCGTATCGGAGAGTAGAGGGCGGTAAGGTTTCCGACAAAATCGATTATTTGGTAAGTGATGAAGAAGAGATCAAGATGATTGCTCAGGTAACAGAAAATATTAGTAGCGAAGGCGTTATTACTGATAAAAAAGTTTATGCACGTTGTAAAGGCAAGTTTCCAAGGGTAAAACCGAATGATCTTGAATATATGGATATTTCTCCTCAACAAATCATATCTGTTTCTGCAGCGTTAATCCCGTTTCTAGAACATGATGATGCTAATCGGGCGCTAATGGGGTCGAATATGCAGAGGCAGGCTGTTCCGCTTCTTTTTCCTCAGCAGCCGCTTGTAGGCACTGGCATGGAAAAAACAGTTGCCGTTGATAGTGGAGTTGCTTTAACCAGCAAAGAAACAGGGGAGGCTACTGAAGTAGATGCAGCAACGATAAAAATTAATAACTTTAGTTATAAATTAAAAAAATTTACTCGTTCCAACGCGGATACTTGTATCAACCAAAGGCCGGTAGTTAGAAAGGGTGATGAAGTAAAAAAAGGGATGGTTCTTGCTGACGGGATGGCTACTAAAAATGAAGAATTAGCGTTAGGTACGAACATCTTGGTTGCGTTTGTGCCCTGGAGAGGGTACAACTTTGAAGACGCAATCATCATTAATGAGCGGTTAGTAAAAGATGATGTACTTACATCTGTGCATATCGAAAAATTTGGAATTGAAGCTCGAGAAACTAGATTAGGAAATGAAGAAGTTACTCGGGATATCCCTAATGTTAACGAAGAAACTTTAAGTAATCTTGATGACCAAGGAGTTGTGAGAATCGGAGCGGAAGTAGGACCCGATGATATTTTAGTGGGAAGAGTAACTCCAAAAACTGAGAAGGAACTTTCTCCTGAAGAGAGATTATTACGAGCAATATTTGGTGAAAAAGCTGCGGATGTTCGAGATACTTCCTTGCGTGTTCCGCCAGGTGTGTATGGGGTGGTTATCGATGTTGAAGTTTTTCAAAGGAAAGACAAAGGGCGACGAACTAAGAAAGAGAAAACTGAGGAAATAAAAAGAACAAAAGAAATTGAAAAATATTACGCGGAGGAAAAGGAATTGCTGGAGCGGGAAAAAGCCAGACGGTTAAGCATGGCCTTAGGTAAAAACGAGAAGAAAATTACAGCGGCTAACTGTGAAGAAAATGAAGATGCTCGCTCAATACTTGCGATTTATGATGATCGGTTAAATGAGTTGATGATTGAAAGAGATTTAGAATTAGCAAAGATTAAGAAAGGTGATGAGTTGCCTGCTGGTGTTTTGAAAAGAGTAGTGGTGTTTGTGGCGATGAAAAGAAAAATATCAGCTGGAGATAAACTTTCTGGTCGTCACGGGAATAAAGGAGTTATTTCAAGAATTTTACCGGAAGAAGACATGCCTTTTTTAGAGGATGGCACTCCGGTAGATTTAATTTTAAATCCTCTAGGGGTTCCGTCGCGAATGAATGTTGGTCAGCTGTTAGAGATGCACCTTGGTTGGGCTGCAAAAAAATTAGGAATAAATGCTATTTCTCCTGCTTTTGATGGTGCAACTATTGATGACATAAAAGAATTATTGAGGAAGGGTGGTTTAGCAGAAAGTGGTAAGGTTTCACTTTACGATGGGCATACAGGAAAATTATTTTTACAGAAGGCTGGTGTCGGATATATGTATATAATGAAATTAAACCATATGATTGACGATAAAATTCATGCACGAGCTATTGGTCCTTACTCGTTAATAACACAACAGCCATTAGGTGGGAAAGCACAGTTTGGTGGACAACGTTTTGGAGAAATGGAAGTGTGGGCTTTAGAAGCTTATGGTGCGGCTTTTACACTTCAAGAAATGCTTACTGTAAAAAGTGATGATGTAGAAGGAAGAACACGAATTTATGAGGCAATAGTCAGGGGTGAACAAAAATTTCATCCTTCCGTTCCCGAATCTTTTAATGTGTTGATAAAAGAATTACAGGGCCTTTGTTTAGATATACGGGCAGAGAAGGCAATAAAAATTAAGGAGAGTAAATAATGATTGAAAAAGATGTTTTTTTTGATCAAATAAGCATAAAATTGGCTCCTCTCCATGTTATAAAAAGCTGGTCTTCTGGTGAGATAAAAAAAGCAGAGACCTTAAATTATCGCACGCTAAAACCGGAGAAAGATGGTTTATTTTGCGAAAGAATATTTGGTCCAATAAAGGATTGGGAGTGCCATTGCGGGAAGTTGAAAGGGCTAAAATTCAAAGGAACAAAATGTGATCGTTGTGGTGTAGAGGTATTACACTCTTCGGTTCGCCGCCAGCGCATGGGACATATTGAATTGGCTGCTCCAGTTGCTCATATTTGGTTTTTTAAAGTGCTTCCTTCTCGAGTTGGTGCTATTTTAGACTTGAGTATCAAACAACTGGAAAAGGTTATCTATTATGAGGAGCACATTGTTATTGACCCTGGGAAAACAAAACTTAAAAAAAATCAGTTGCTTAGTGAAACAGAGTATCGAGAAAATATGGATAAATATCCTAACGAGTTGAAGACTGGTACTGGAGCTGCGGCAATTGAAGAATTGTTAAAAGAAACTGACTTAGAAAAGTTGAGCAAAGCAGTACGTAAAAATATTGCAAAAGGAAAAGTTGGCTTAAATAAAAGACTATTCAAAAGGTTGAAGATAATTGAAGACTTACGTCGCTCAGGCAATAGTCCGGAATGGGTAGTGTTGAAAGCGTTGCCGGTTATCCCTCCTGATTTACGGCCTCTAGTTCCTCTTGATGGGGGCAGGTTTGCTTCTTCAGATCTTAATGACCTTTATCGAAGAGTAATAAATCGGAATAATCGTTTGAAAAAATTAATGAGTTTGGGAGCTCCAGATATTATCATTCGTAACGAAAAAAGAATGCTTCAGGAAGCAGTAGATGCGGTGATTGAAAACGGACGTCACGGACGGCCGGTTGTTGGTCCGCAAAATCGTCCGTTAAAAAGCCTTTCGGATATGTTAAAGGGTAAGCAAGGACGTTTTCGCCAAAATCTTTTAGGAAAACGTGTTGACTATTCGGGAAGAAGTGTAATAGTTGTTGGTCCAGAATTAAAATTACATCAATGCGGACTACCAAAACAGATGGCTTTAGAATTGGTGGAGCCATTTATTATTAAGAAGTTAAGAGAAAAAGGTTTTGTGCATACTATAAAAGGGGCTCGGAGAATGGTAGAGAGGGCGAGAGTTGAAGTTTGGGATATTTTAGAGGATGTAATCAAAGGGCATCCTGTATTATTAAATCGTGCACCCACGCTTCATCGTTTAAGTGTACAGGCTTTTTATCCTGTTTTAGTAGAAGGAAAAGCAATAAAGTTACATCCTCTAGTTTGTGCGGCGTTTAATGCTGATTTTGATGGAGACCAAATGGCAGTTCATCTTCCTTTGTCTTTAGAGGCGCAGGCTGAGTGTAAAATTATGATGTTGTCGATAAATAATATATTTTCGCCGTCAGATGGACGTCCGGTAATTGCTCCTAGCCAGGATATGATTGTTGGCTGTCGATATTTAACTATTGAGCGGAAAAATTGTCACGGAGCCGGGATAATTTTTTCTAATACAGAAGAAGTATTTACTGCTTATCAGGACGAAGAAGTAGAGCTGCATGCTAAGGTTAAATTACGGGTTCAAGATGGTGATGAAAATAAGATAGTTGAAACTACTACGGGTAGAGTTATTTTTAACGAAATATTGCCAAAGGGGTTTAGATATGTAAATGAACCGTTAGACAAGAAATGTGTTTCCGAAATTATTAGTGAGTGCTATAAAAAATTTGGGCATAGTGAAGTAGTTAAGCTTTTAGATGCTATAAAAACATTAGGCTTTGAGTACGCCACTTTAGGTGGGGTAAGTATTGCTATTGACGATTTGGTTATTCCTCAGCAAAAGCAAGAATATATAGATGACGCAACCGGAGAATTAGCTAAAGTGGAAGATCAATACCGTCGAGGGATAATTACTGAGCGTGAACGACATAATAAAATCATTGATGTATGGACTAGGACGACTGACAAGGTATCTGAGCTTGTATTTAAAAGTATGGATCGGGAAAATCCTGTTTTTATGATGGCTGATTCTGGGGCAAGAGGGTCAAAGTTGCAAGTAAGGCAATTGGCTGGAATGAGAGGGTTGATGGCTAAGCCTTCCGGAGAGATTATCGAGATTCCGATTACTTCAAATTTTAAGGAAGGATTATCAGTGTTAGAATTTTTTATCTCAACGCATGGAGCAAGAAAAGGGCTAGCGGATACTGCATTGAAAACTGCTGACGCTGGATATTTAACTCGGCGTTTAGTGGATGTTGCTCAAGAGGTAATCATCATCCAAGATGATTGTGGTACAGTTAACGGAATTACTGTGTCAGAAATTGTAGAAGGGGAAGATGTTGTTGTTTCCTTAAAAGAGAGAATAATTGGAAGAGTGGCCTTGGACAATATTGTGGATATTATTAGCGATGGAGTTATTGTCAAAGCTGGTGAAGAAATTACCGAAGTGGTTGCTGATAGAATAGAACGCTTGGGTCTAGAAAAAATAAGAATTCGTAGCGTGTTAACTTGCGAATCGGAAAGAGGAGTGTGTGTTAAGTGTTACGGAAGAAATTTAGCTAATCGAAAACTAGTAGAAATGGGAGAAGCCGTGGGTGTTATTGCTGCTCAGTCTATTGGAGAGCCAGGTACACAGCTGACGATGCGCACATTCCATATTGGTGGAACAGCATCTCGGATAGCAGCGAGAGCGTTTATTAAGTCTAGGGACAAGGGAGACATTAAGTATCACGGTCTTAAGATAGTGCCAAAAGGAAAAAATTTCATAGTATTGAATCGTAATGGTATGATTAGCTTAAATGATTCTAACGGAATTGAGCTGCAAAGGAATCCAATTCCTCAAGGTTCTGTTGTTTTGTTTGCCGACAATGAACAAGTAGATAAAGATAAAGTGTTTGTAAGATGGGATCCTTATTCTTCTCCAATTTTAGCAGAGACTGGGGGTCGTATTAAATATGAAGACATTATAAATAAAATAACTATCCAGGAAGAAATGAATGCGACTACTGGCAGAAAAGAACGAGTGGTTATTGAATTTAAAGGCGAGTATTATCCTAAAGTGCTTATTCTCTCGGACAGTGATGAAGTTTTAGGTATTTACCCTTTGCCTACTGGCGCGCACGTAATGGTAGATGAAGAAGCTATGATAGAAGCCGGAGATGTTATCGCTAAAACACCTCGCTTAGTTGCTAAAACACGTGATATTACTGGTGGATTACCTAGAGTAGCAGAGCTATTTGAAGCAAGAAGACCGAAAGATCCAGCAATTATCAGTGAGATTGAAGGATTTGTTGAATTTACTGAGAGCGGAGGAGAACGTAAGATAATTGTACGTAGCACTACAGGGATGGTTAGTGAATATGCTATTCCAGTTGGTGCTCATCCAGTAGTTTATCGAGGAGATTGTGTTTCGGCTGGTCAACAATTAACTGAAGGTCCAATGGTTTTGCAAGATATTTTAAAGGTTTGCGGAGATAAAGTGTTGCAAGAGCATTTAGTAAATGAAATACAGGAGATCTATCGTTTGCAAGGGGTTCGCATAAATGATAAACATATTGAAGTAATTATTCGAGAAATGCTGAAAAAAGTAAAAATTGTAGAGTCTGGGGACAGTGAATTTTTGCCTGGAGAAGGGGTTGATAAGTGGGATTTTCGCCGAGAGAACGAAAAGATTATTAAGAAAGGTGGCAAGCCAGCTTCTGCTTCTCCATTTTTGTTAGGTATTACCAAGGCATCACTAAACACTAAAAGCTTTATATCTGCGGCTAGTTTTCAGGAAACTACTCGAATTTTAGCAGATGCGGCTTTTGCCGGCAAGGTTGATAAGCTACAAGGCTTAAAGGAAAATGTTATTGTTGGGCATCTTATTCCTGCCGGAACAGGACTAAAAAGATATCGGAAAGTTGAAGTAGAGAAGGTTTAATTTTATTAAAAATTTTACATATGCAGTTATAATTGCATCAAAGATAGTAGATATAGGAGAGGGAGGAAACAATGCCGACAATAGTTCAGTTAATTAGGAAAGGTCGTGTTTTAAAGAAGAAAAAAGGTAAGTCTCCAGCGTTAAAAGGGTGCCCGCAAAGAAGAGGGGTGTGCGTGCAGGTTCGGACAATGACTCCTAAGAAGCCCAATTCTGCTCTAAGAAAAATTGCTAGGATTAGGCTAACAAATCGGGAAGAAGTTACTGCTTACATACCGGGAGAAGGCCATAACTTGCAAGAACACTCTATCGCTTTGGTAAGAGGTGGTCGGGTTAAGGATCTTCCGGGAGTACGTTATCATATTGTGCGGGGTACACTTGATTGTCAGGGAGTGCAAAATCGCAAAAGCTCACGGTCAAAATACGGGGCGAAAAAACCTAAGGCCTAAAGAACCGTTAGTGTACTTGAGATATAAAAAAGGAAGGAAATATGAGAAGAAGAAGAGCGCCAAAACGAGAAATTAAAAAGGATGCAAAATATGACTCTTCTGTTGTCGGACAGTTGATTAACATCATTATGTTTGATGGTAAGAAAAGTATATCACAAAAGATTGTCTATAGTGCTTTTGATACGGTGAATGAGAGGCTTAAAATGGATCCGCTAAAAGTATTTTTTGCTGCTTTAGAAAATGTTCGTCCGCGAATGACAGTAAAACCAAGAAGAATAGGAGGATCCACATATCAGGTTCCGCTGGAGGTTCCTAAAGAAAAAGGAATGTCTATTGCGTTACGCTGGATTAAGGATTTTGCGTTAAAGAAAAAAGGTAAAGCGATGAAAGATAAACTAGCTGAGGAAATTATTGTTGCTTATAAACGAGAAGGTGCGGCGATTAAAAAGAGAGACGATTCGCATAAAATGGCTGAGGCTAACAAAGCATTTGCTCATTTTCGCTATTAAGTATAGGTTAACAAGTAACGCTAATATTTTTTAAAATAAATTAAGATGGTAAAAAAAGATTTAGGCTTGATACGGAATATTGGTTTTATTGCGCATATTGATGCGGGAAAAACAACTACTACTGAAAGAATTCTTTTTTATGCTGGAAGAACTTATAAGGTGGGTGAGGTGCACGAAGGAACTGCCGTGACTGATTGGATGGCTCAAGAGAAAGAAAGAGGGATCACAATTACTTCAGCAGCAACTTATTGTTGTTGGCGTAATTGCCAAATTAATATTATTGATACTCCTGGACACATTGACTTTACTGTTGAAGTTGAACGGTCCTTGAAGGTGTTGGACGGGGTAGTTGTGATTTTTTGCGCTGTAGGAGGTGTTGAACCACAGTCGGAGACTGTTTGGCATCAAGCTAATCGTTATAATATTCCGCGGATTGCGTTTATTAATAAAATGGATCGTCAAGGAGCAGATTTTTTTGCTGTCGTGAAAGAAATGGATGAAAAACTACAAACTACTAATATTCCAATTCAGATACCGATTTATAATAATGATGAGTTTGTGGGGTTGGTTGATTTGATCCGAGATAAAGCATTGTATTATGACGGAGAATTTGGAGAAAAGGTTGTTGAAGAAAGTATTCCTGAAGCGATGCAAAGTTTGGTTGGTACTTGCAAAGAACATTTGATCGAAAAAATTGCTGAGCTTGATGATCAGTTTATGCAAAAGGTACTTGATGGCGAGAAGGTATCAGAAAGTGAGATTGTGTCGGTTTTGCGGGCGCAAGTTATTGCGAATAAAATTGTTCCGGTTCTTTGCGGCTCAGCTTTAAAGAATAAAGGAATACAGCAGATGCTCGGAGCGGTTTGTGATTATCTTCCTTCACCTGCAGAATGTGCAGGCATTGATGTTTTAGATGTTAAAAACAATGAAAGTTATCAGCTTAATATTTCTCTAAACGCTCCTTTGTGCGCACTATGCTTCAAAGTATTTTCTGATTCGTTTGCTGGAAAACTTTATTATACGAGAATTTACTCGGGAAAAGTTAATTCGGGGTCTAGTATTTATAATGCAACAAAACAGCAAAAAGAGAGAATAACTAAAATTTTAAGGATGCACGCAAGCAAGCAAGAAGCTGTTAAAGAAGCAAAAGCAGGAGATATTATTTGTTTAGTTGGACTAAAATCTACAACTACCGGAGATACTTTGTGTGATAGTCAGAAACATCTAATTTTAGAGGATATAAAATTTCCGGAGCCAGTGGTTTCCTTAGCCATTGAACCAAAAACTAAAGCTGATCAAGATAAGCTGTTCGATGTTTTAGGAAAATTAGCTGATGAAGATCCTTCGTTTAAGGTAACTTACAATAAAGAAACCGGACAGACGATTATTTCTGGAATGGGTAAACTTCATTTAGAGATTATGGTCGACCGGTTGACGCGTGATTTTAAAGTTGCAGCAAGGATTGGTAAACCGCAGGTAGCCTATAAAGAGACAATAACTAAACGGGCAGAAGTTGCTGGAAAATTCATACAGCAAACAGGTGGTAAAGGGCAATACGGGCATGTAGTATTTTTAATGGAACCATTAAGTAGAGGTAAAGGGTTAGTGTTTGAAAGTAAAATTAAATCTGGGGCAATCCCCAAGGAATATATTCCTTCAGTAAAAAAAGGTGTTTTGGAAGCGTTGGAAAGTGGTGTTTTAGGAGGATATCCAGTGGTGAATGTCAAAGTTACATTAGTAGATGGATCTTACCACGATGTAGATTCTTCCGAGCTGGCGTTTAAGGTTGCCGCAGAAATAGGTATTAAGGATGGCTTAAAGAAAGCAAAATCAGTTTTACTAGAGCCGATAATGAATCTAGAAGTCGTGGTTGCTTCTGAATATGCTAGCCAGGTAATTGGTGATTTAAACTCGCGGCGGGCTAGAATTTCTGCTATTCAAGAAAGAAAAAATTTAAGAATAATTAAAGCAGAAGTGCCGTTAGTTGAAGTTTTTAACTATGCAGATATATTAAGAGGCTTGACACAAGGGCGTGCATCTTATATAATAGAACCTTTGTATTACGAAAGAGTTCCTGAAGAGGTATTAATAAAAATAGTAGGAGTATAAGAGAAGCGCGGGATGTTTTAGTTGGAGAGTAATAATTAAACAACCAGTGCTAAAAGGAGGTAAATATGGGGAAAGAAAAATTTGTAAGGTCAAAACCTCATCTTAACATCGGTACTATTGGCCACGTAGATCACGGAAAAACAACACTTACGTCAGCGATAACTAAGGTGTTGGCGACTAAAGGCGGTGCACAGGCACTTAAGTTTGAAGATATTGATAAAGCTCCCGAAGAAAGAGAGCGTGGAGTAACTATCAATATTGCTCACGTTGAGTATGAAACAGAAAAGCGTCACTATGCACATATTGATTGTCCTGGTCACGCTGATTATATTAAAAATATGATTACTGGAGCTGCCCAAATGGATGGCGCAATTTTAGTCGTAGCGGCTACTGATGGGCCAATGCCTCAAACTAGGGAACATATACTTTTAGCAAGACAGGTTAATGTTCCGGCAGTTGTAGTTTTTGTTAATAAGGTTGACCAGATGGAAGATGCCGAGCTTGTTGAGCTGGTCGAAGAAGAAGTACGTGATTTATTGACAAAATATGAGTTTCCCGGGAAAGACATTTCCATAGTTAAAGGGTCAGCACTAAAAGCTATGGAATGTGGTTGTGGCAAAGATGATTGTCCAAATTGTAAATCAATTATTGACTTAATGAAATCAGTTGATGAGCATATTCCTACGCCGAAAAGAGACATTGAAAAGCCTTTTTTAATGGCAGTAGAAGATGTGTTCTCAATTTCGGGAAGGGGTACTGTAGTTACCGGAAGGATTGAAAGAGGAAAAGTTAAAGTTGGTGAAGAGGTAGAGATGGTGGGTATCCACCCGGCAACCAGGAAAACTGTAGTTACTGGGGTAGAAATGTTTCGAAAGCTTCTTGATGAAGGACAAGCCGGAGATAATGTTGGATTGTTGCTGAGAGGGATTGAGAAAGAAGGAGTAGAAAGAGGAATGGTTTTAGCCAAGACTGGATCAATTACTCCTCATACTAAATTTAAAGCTCAGATGTACGCTTTAAAAAAGGAAGAAGGCGGTAGGCATACTCCTTTTTTTGGCGGGTATCGGCCACAGTTCTATTGCCGAACAACGGATGTTACTGGAACTTGTCAACTGCCAAAAGGCGTAGAAATGGTTATGCCTGGAGACAATGTTGTAGTTGATGTGCAATTAATCCAACCAATTGCAGTTGAAAAGGAATTAAGGTTTGCGATTCGTGAAGGTGGTAGGACAGTAGGTGCAGGAGTTGTGACCGAGATTACTGAATAATTTTTATTAGTTAAATATTTTGCGCTAAAAGTGTTTTAAAAAATATAAAATACGATTAGCGCAAAAATAATCAAAAAGAAAATGTTAAAACTAAGAATAAAACTAAAAGCATTTGATCATAGGATATTGGATCAGTCCGCCAAGGATATAGCAGAAGTTGCATTACGAACAGGAGCAAAAGTTAATGGGCCGATTCCGATACCAACAAGAAAGAAAATTTACACTGTTAATCGTTCGACTAACGTTGATAAAAAATCTAGAGAACAATTTATGTTGGCTGTTCATAAGCGGATTATTGACTTAGATGACCCCACTGCTAAAACAATAGATGCCTTAAGAAAATTGAACCTGCCGGCAGGAGTCAGTGTAGAGATAAAGCAGGAGCTTTAAGCCTAAGAGATTTTTTAATTAAACCTATATTAAAAGAAATCAAAGGATCATTAAAATTGAGAGATATGTATGATTAAAGAAATATACGGTAAAAAAGTTGGGATGACTCAAATATTTAACGAGCAAGGAGAGATATCTCCAGTAACATTGGTTGAAGTGGAACCTGTTTGTTTGCTAGAGGAAATAAAATATCCTAAATCTGTAAAGTTAAAAATAGGCTGTTTTTTTGTTGAGCAAGCAAAGGCTAAAAAAATAAAAAAACCAATATCCGGATACTTTAATAAAATGGGAGTAGGCGCTTACAAGTTGATCCGTGAAGTAAACATAGCTACTGGAGCGGATGTTTCTTTTTTAAAAAAGAATGGAGAAAAAACTGAAGTTACTACCAAAGAATCTCCCGATGGTGTGGTAGAGAGCGGTCCTATATCTCGCGAGGTAGGGGTAGAAATTTTTAGTGAAGGAGAAAGAGTCCATGTAAGGGCAAAAACCAAAGGGAGAGGTTTTGCCGGTGGCATGAAGAGATGGGGGTGGTCGGGCCAGCCAAAAACTCACGGTTCGACTTCGCATCGTCGATTAGGCTCTGCTGGAGCTTCTGCGTATCCTTCGAGGATAATTAAGGGTATTCATATGCCGGGACATTTAGGTAATAAATTTCGAACTACAAAAAACTTACAAATTGTAAGAGTAGATAAAGATAAACACTTATTATTTATCAAGGGAAGTGTGCCTGGAAGCAGGAACACAATAGTTAAAATAGCAAAAATTAAATAATTTATGGTACAAGAAAGAAAAAAAGGGCCCATTTCCCAGATCATGCAACTAGATTTTCCGGTTTTTAATATTCAGGGAAAAGAGGTGGAAAGAATTACTCTTAATCATCAAGTGTTTGATGGAAAAGTAAATCTTGTGCTTATTCAGCAGGCGGTTGTAACCCAACTGGCCAATCAACGTAAGGGAATAGCATTGACAAAAACAAGAGGTAACGTACGTGGGGGCGGAAGGAAGCCTTGGCGGCAGAAAGGTACGGGTAGAGCGCGCGTAGGTTCATCCCGTTCTCCGATTTGGCGCGGCGGCGGAGTTACATTTGGTCCTCAGTTACGCTCCTATAATAAAGATTTTCCTAAAAAAATGAAAATACAAGCCTTAAAAAGCGCTTTGAATGCTAAACTAAAAGATCAACAAATACTAATTATTGACGATTTATCTATTGATGTCCCCAAAACAAAATTCTTTTTTGAAATTATTAACAATCTCAATATTAATAATTTTAAAATGAGATTTGTCGTTGAGGCATTTGCAAATAATTTAAAACTTGCGACAAGAAATATAAAAAAAGTATTTTTAGCAAAAGTTTCAGACGTAAGCACAAAGGAGATTATAGATTGTGATAGAGTGATATTAACCAAAAAAACTTTAAGAAAAATTGAGGAAAGAATTAGCAAATCCTGCGTTAATAAGAAGAAAAATGAGGCTTTAAATGATTAGACAAAAAAGTATTTATTCTATCATTAAAGGGTCTTTGGTCACCGAGAAATTAACAAAAGATGCTGTTTATCGAAAATATGCTTTTCGTGCTGCGTTGAGCGCTAATAAGGTGGAAATAAGAAATGCTGTTGAGTTTATATATAAAGTTAAAGTTGATAAAATTTCTACATTAATTGTAAAGGGAAAAATGAAAAGGATTAGAGGCAACCAATCCGGAAAAACTGCTTCTTGGAAAAAAGCAGTAGTAACTTTGAAAAAAGGATTTGAAATCAAGCTGGCCTAGTGATGATAAACAGAGTTAGCTTGTAACTAAAATATAGTATATTATGGGAGTAAAAAAATTTAGACCAATTACGCCGACATTACGCTTTAAAGTGATTTCTGATTTTCAAGAGATTACGAAATCCTATCCGGAAAAGTCATTAACGGTTAGTTTGAAAAAGAGTGGTGGAAGGAATAATCGTGGTCGGATAACAGTACGTAGGCGTGGAGGAGGCAACAAACGAAAATACCGAATAATTGATTTCAAGCGTGATAAATATGATGTTTCCGGAAAAATTATTGCTGTAGAATATGATCCGAACCGCACCGCTAGAATAGCTTTGGTGGTTTATCCTGATCAAGAAAAAAGGTATATTATTTGGCCAAACAACCTTAAAGTCGGAGATGAAATTATCAGCGCCAAAGATGCTCAAATTGATATAAATCCTGGCAATAGTATGAAATTGTTACATATTCCAATGGGAACTTTTATCCATAATATAGAGTTGGAACCGGGTAAGGGTGGAATTTTAGGTAGAAGTGCAGGAAGCTGGGCTCAGCTTATGGCTAAAGAAGGACGGTTTGCCCAACTACGCATGCCATCAGGGGAAATACGTTTAGTAAGGATTGATTGTCGGGCTACAGTTGGTCAGGTTGGGTTAATTGAACATTCTTCCTTTCGCATGGGTAAAGCTGGAAAAGTGCGTTGGCTAGGTAGAAGGCCAAAAGTTCGGGGGGTAGCGATGAACCCGGTTGATCATCCACATGGTGGTGGAGAAGGAAGAGCTGGGCAGGGTAATCCTCACCCAGTAACACCTTGGGGCAAGCCGACTAAAGGGGCAAAAACGCGTAATCCACGCAAACAAACTAGTAAATATATTATTAAGCGAAGAGTGAATAAAAAGAGAGGTAAGAAATGAGCCGTTCTCTTAAAAAAGGGCCTTTCGTAGATCAAAAGTTGCTTAAAAAAACGCAGAAAGCAAAGATATCCGGAGATCGCAAGGCAATAAAAACTTGGTCACGCAGTTCAATGATCATTCCGGATTTTGTTGGGCTTACTTTTGCGGTGCACAATGGCAAAAAGCATATTCCTGTTTTCATAACTGAATCAATGGTTGGTCATCGTTTGGGAGAGTTTTCCTCAACTAGAACATTTCGTCAACATGGAGGAATAAAAGCCAAGAAGGCTATTCAGAAAAAATAATAAACAGATTTGGTTTGATAGTCTTAAATGGTAAGACTTATTAAATTCGAATACAAGACAAAACTTTTTATAATGGTAGCAAAAGCGGAAGCAAAATATATTCGAACTTCACCCACTAAGATAAGGCCAGTTAGTCGCTTAATTAAAGGAAGCGTAGCTAAAGGCGCTTTACACAAGATTGGGCTAATTAATCAAAAGAGTGCGCATCTTTTAGCTAAAGTGTTGAAATCTGCTTTAGCGAATGCAAAAAATAAAGGATACACTGAGGATGGTTTGTTTATATCTAAAATTGTTGTTAATCCTGGACCGACATTGAAACGGCATCGTGCTGCGTCTTTTGGCAGAGCAACGACAATAAGAAAAAGAACGTCACATATTCTAATAGAACTGGATACTAAAGAAAAGTTAATTAAATGAGGCTAGATAAATAGTTAAATCGGAGATTTATATGGGTCAAAAAGTTCATCCTTATGTGCTGAGAATCGGATTTGGTAAAGACTGGCTTTCTAGTTGGTTTTCTCCGCGAAAACGGGAATATGCTGATTATTTAGAGGAAGATTTCAAAATTCGAAACGCAATAAAGAGAAACTATCCTAACGGCTCTGTTGCTTCTATAAATATTGAGAGAGTATCTTCTAATGTGATTCGGATTAGAGTCAGAACCTCTCGCCCGGGCGTTATAATTGGTAGGCGGGGGCAAGATATTGAGCGGGTAAAACAGATTCTGAATAAATTAGCAAAAAAAGAAATTTTGATTGACGTTGAAGAAGCACGCGAGCCGGCGCTAGAAGCACAGTTAGTTGCTGAGTCAATTGGATTCCAGTTGATGAGAAGAATAAATTTTAGGCGGGCGATGAAAAGAGCAATACAGCAAGCAACTTCCTTGGGTGGTGAAGGAATAAAGATAAAATGCTCAGGACGATTGGGAGGGGTTGAAATTGCCCGTAAAGAATCCTATAAACACGGAAAAGTTCCTTTGCAAACTTTTAGAGCCGATATTGACTATGGTTTTTATATTGCGAAAACTACCTATGGAACGATTGGGGTTAAGGTATGGATTTACAAAGGAATAAAGAAATTGGGAAGTTACTTGATAAAAGAAGAGAAAACAGAAAAAAATCGTTATCCACGATAAATAAGTTAAATAATTTTAAATAAATAACATATAATGCTTCTTCCTAAACGAGTAAAATACAGAAAAGAACAACGCGGAAAGCGAAAAGGGCTTTCTGTTGGTGGGTCAACTGTTTCTTTTGGTGAATACGGTGTAAAGGCGCTGGAAGCTGGATGGCTTAAAAATAATCAAATAGAAACAGCAAGGATAATTCTTACGCGTAGATTACGTAGAGGTGGTAAACTCTGGATTAGAGTTTTTCCGGATAAGCCAATTACCAAAAAGCCTGCAGAATCAAGACAAGGAAAAGGAAAAGGCGAGGTAGATAGTTGGGTAGCGGTTATTCGAAGAGGAAAAATTATTTTTGAGCTTGGTGGAATTCCGGAAGATTACGCTCGGGCATCTTTTAAATTGATAGCTTATAAATTGCCGTTTAAGTTAATGTTTGTGAGTAGAAAAAAGTAGAGGAGCAATAAGTGAAAGTTAAAGAGTTGGAAGGATTAACGTCCCAAGAATTAAGTGATAAATTAAAAGAGCTCAATAAACGGTTAATGGAATTGCAGTTTAAGCGTAAAACCGGAGCGGAAAAACCTCATCTTTTTAAACAAGTTAAGAAAGATATTGCTCGCATTCTTACGTTTGCTAATCGGAAACAAGGGGTGAAAAAGTGAAAAAAGGAAGAATATTAGAAGGCGAAGTTGTATCTGATAAAATGGATAAAACTATTTCTGTGTTGGTCAGCAAAAAGTTTTCACATCAGCTGTACAAGCGTTCAGTGGTGAGAAGAAAGAAATATAAAGCTCACGATTCTAAAAATAGTGCAAAAGTAGGAAATAAAGTTAAAATAATTGAATCTCGCCCTTATTCGAAGGATAAGTGTTTTGAGCTTTTGACAATTATTAGTTAGTGAAGTAGATAAACACAAGGAAAAACATAATGTGTAAGCTATGATTTATTTAAGAACAAAGTTAGATGTGGCAGATAACAGCGGAGCAAAAAAAGTTGCGTTTATCGGAGTTATTGGCAGAAAGGGAAGAGATTGCGCAGTTATCGGGGATATCATCACTGCTAGCGTTAAAGAAGCGATGCCTAATGCGGCAATTAAAAAAGGAGAGGTTGTTCGAGCGGTAGTGGTAAGAACATGCTTTCCGATTAAAAGACGCGATGGATTAGCTATTAAGTTTGATAAGAATGCTTGTGTGATTATTGACAAACAAGGAAATCCTAGAGCAACCAGAGTGTTTGGCCCGGTAGCAAGAGAATTAAGAGGAAAATTTGCTAAAATATTGTCTCTAGCTCCGGAAGCAATATAGAAAAGAAGGTTTTAAAATGAGTTTACGAATTAAAAAAGGTGATAAAGTAATCGTGCTTGCCGGAAAAAATAAGGGAAGGACAGGGAAGGTTTTAAAGAATAATGTTTCCAAAGACCGTATTTTTGTGGAAGGAGTTAGCCTAGTCAAAAAACATATTCGGCGTCGCTCAGAAAGTGAAGCTGGAGGGATAAAAGAAATCCCTTCCTCAATTAGTATTTCTAACGTGGCATTATTTTGTGCTAATTGCAATAAAGGAGTAAGATTTGGGACAAAAATCTCCGATGACAAAAGTAAAGTCAGAGTTTGTAAAAAATGTAATAGACCGGTTTAATCTTAGTCTAAAAAATTAGAGCAAAAATCAAATATTATGGAACAAAAAGAAAAATATACACCAAGATTCTTAAAATTATATCGTGAGACAATAGCTTCTGCATTAAAAAATAAAATAGGATACAAGCATGACTTGGCTGTTCCTCGGATAGTAAAAATAGTAGTTAACATGGGGATAGGAGAAGCTACATCTGATGCTAAAATTGCCGAAAAAGCTGCACAAGAGCTAGGATTGATTACCGGGCAAAAGCCGAAAGTGTGTAGAGCTCGGAAACCAATTTCTAATTTTAAGTTGCGCAAAGGATTGGCAATTGGTTGTTGTGTGACTTTAAGGAAAAATATAATGTATGAATTTTTAGACCGATTGATTACTGTATCTTTTCCCCGAATTCGTGATTTTCGCGGTTTTTCGGAGAATTCCTTTGATGGGAAAGGAAACTATACTTTTGGTTTGCCGGAGCAAAGCATATTCCCGGAACTTAACATTGACAAGATTAGTCGGGCGCAGGGGATGAACATTAGCATTCATACTAGTGCTAAGACAGATGATGAAGCGAGGGAGTTATTTAGATTATTTGGATTCCCTTTTAGGAGGTAAGATTATTTCATGGCAACTACTGCAAAAATTGAAAAATGGAAGAAAGAAAAAAATAAAGTAAAGTTTTCTACTCGCTATAAAAACCGTTGCCGCCTTTGTGGAAGACCCAGAGGATATATGCGTGATTTTGAGCTGTGTAGAATTTGTTTTCGGGAATTAGCTTGGCAAGGATTATTACCCGGAGTAAAAAAAGCTAGTTGGTGAATAGCCAAAATAAGGATAGAAAAATACCCATCTTAAATTGGGTATAAGGAGACGAAGATGAGTAGAACAGATATAATCGGCGATGCGTTCACAATTATTCGTAATGCGGCTAGCACTAGAAAAGAGGACGCAGTGTTACCTTTTTCTGGGTCAATTGTGGAGATTGTTTCAATTTTAAAAGCAGAAGGGTATATTGAAAACTTTAAAGAAGTTGATTTGGGCAAATTTAAAGCTATCAAAGTGTATTTAAAGTACGATAAGAAAAAAAGCTTAATTACCCAAATTAAAAGAGTTTCTCGACCAGGAAGAAGAGTTTATCGAAAAATAAACGAAATTCCTGTGGCCTTAGGTGGATACGGAGTCACCATTGTTTCTACATCAGTAGGATTGCTGACTGGTCAACAAGCAAAAGATAAAGGAATTGGTGGGGAAATTATTGGGATGGTTTGGTAAATAAGGAATAATTTAAATGTCAAGAATCGGAAAACAACCAATAGCGATACCGAAAGAGGTTAAAATAACTATTGAACCAGGTTTAATAGTTTGTGTAGGCAAGAAGGGAATGCTAAGGCTAGAGATTCCTAAAGGGATAAGCGTTAAACTAGAAGAAAATGTCCTTAGTGTTTCTCGTGATGATGATACGAAGCAATTTCGGAGTCTTCACGGAACAATTCGGGTGTTGATCAGTAATATGATTGATGGGGTGACTGATGGTTTCAAGAAAGAATTAGAGCTGATAGGTGTTGGATATAAAGCACAGTTAAAAGGAAAAGATCTTGTGTTGAATATTGGGTTTTCCCACCCAGTAGAGATGCATATCCCAGAAAGCCTTAAAGTCACTGTGCCTAGCCCCACACGTATTGTCGTTGAAGGAATTAACAAACAGGAAGTTGGCGAATTTGCCGCCAAGGTAAGGAGAAATTATCCTCCTGAGCCGTATAAAGGGAAAGGAATTAGATATTTAGGTGAAGAAGTTCGAAGGAAATTAGGAAAGGCGTTAGCGAAATGAAAAAAGAAAATAGATACAGAAGACATAGAAGGATCACTAAGAAAATCAAAGGGAATGCGATATCTCCCCGTTTGGTTGTGTTTAGAAGCAAAAAGCATATTTCACTTCAAGCAATTAATGATCAGGAATCTCAAACTTTGTTTGGTTGCTCAACCCAGGGAGAACAATTTAAAATAAAAAAAATTAGGCCTACCGACAAACAAGGGGCGAAGGAAATGGGTAAGATTGCAGCAGATAACTTGTTGAAACTAGGCATTAAAAGCGTTTCCTTTGACCGTGGCGGATATAAATACCACGGAAGAATAAGAAGTTTAGCCGAAGGGCTTAGAGAAGGAGGAATAAAATTTTGAATGAAAATAAAAAGAAGTCTGACGGGGGTAAAGAACAGGCCTTTTTAGAAAAGGTTTTATCGATCAACAGGACCACAAAAGTTACTAAAGGCGGGAAAAATTTGTGTTTTTCAGCATTGGTAGTTGTTGGTGATGGTAGCTCGAGTGCCGGTTTTTCTTTGGGCAAGGCAAATGAAGTCGCTGATGCGATAAGAAAGGGCATAAGTCAGGCAAAAAAGCAATTATTGCTGATAAAAAAGAAAGGGGCTACAATACCTCATAGAGTGATTGGTAAGTTTGGTGCTGTGGATATTTTGCTGAAGCCAGCTTCTCGAGGTACGGGAGTAATTGCTTCTTCGCCAGTAAGGGCTATTTGTGAGTGTGCAGGAATTAAGGATATCCTAACAAAAAATATAGGTAACTCTACTAATCCGATTAATGTGGTTAAAGCTACGTTTGAAGGTTTAAAAAGTTTAAAAGGATAATATGAATTTATCAGATATTAGCATTAAAAGTGTGCGGAAAGCAAAACGTTTAGGAAGAGGGTCTGGAAGCGGAAAAGGCAAAACATCAGGCAGAGGGCATAAAGGTGCTGGCCAGAGAAAAGGGAAGGCACTTCCCTATGCAGGATTTAGGGGAGGAGCGTTGCCTTACGCAAGAGTTATCCCCAAGAGAGGGTTTACTTCTCCTTGCACAAAGGATTACCAGATAGTTAGTTTAAGCGATATCCAGGAAAGGATACAGGGAATCAAGGATATTACTCCTGAAATTCTAACGAAAAGTAATTTAATAAAGAATCCGCATAAACTAATTAAAATTCTTGCGGCAAAAACCGCGTTTACGGAAAAGCTAACGATTAAAGCGGATAAGTTTTCTAAGAAAGCGAAAGAATCAATTGAATCTGCCGGAGGCCTTGCAGAATGTTTGAATCGATAGTAAATATATTCAAAGTTGAGGAGTTACGGAAAAAAATAATTATCACTTTGTCTTTATTAGTGGTATATCGTTCTGGATGCTTTATTCCTACTGCTGGAGTGGATACCTTTGCTTTGACTCAATTTTTCGATAAGATATCTAAGGCTCAAGGGCAAACTATATTGGGGATGATAAATATGTTTACCGGAGGTGCTTTGACAAGGATGAGTATCTTTGCTTTAGGGATTATGCCTTATATTTCTGCCTCGATTATTATGCAGTTGCTTACTGCTGTTGTTCCGACTTTAGAACGTATTGCGAAAGAAGGAAAAGCTGGATACGAGAAAATCAACCAGTACACACGTTACTTCACATTTGTTTTATGTATTATCCAAGGATTATTTTTAGCAATTTGGCTGGAAAACCCCAATAATTTTCAAGGCATTGTCATTGTTCCTAATCCTGGGTTGCTGTTTAAATTTATAACAGTATTAACTTTAACTTGCGGAACGGTTTTTATTATGTGGTTGGGGGAGCAGATACAGGAGCGCGGCATAGGTAATGGAATATCGATAATAATTACAGCCAGCATAATTTCTCGTATTCCTTCTTCAGTGAGACAGCTATGGGTGCTATATTCTCCTTTTGATGCTTCTCAACGGCAAATTGCTACACCAGTAGTATTAACTTTAATTATTTTACTGCTGTTGATGATTGCGGCAGTAGTATTTTTTACTCAGGCTCAGAGAAGAATTCCCATTCAGTATGGAAGGAGGGTTGTCGGCCGAAAAGTATACGGAGGGCAGAGTACGTATTTACCTATAAAAGTAGATATGTCCGGAGTAATTGCAATAATTTTTGCTAGTAGTGTTATTTCTTTTCCGGCAACGATAGCCATGTTCTTACCTCGTAGTATAAGATTTGTTAGTTTTTTACAGAGCGTTATCCAGCAGCGAGGGCTATGGTATAATTTAGTTTTTGTTTGCTTGATAATGTTTTTCATGTATTTCTATACAGCCATGGTATTTAATCCAATAGAGATATCTAATAACTTAAAAAAATATGGTGGCTTTGTTCCTGGAATCCGTCCAGGGAAACCTACTGCTAATTATCTTGATTTTGTTGCTACAAGAATTGTGTTTATTGGAGCTTTGTATATTAGTGTGATAGCTACTTTTCCAAATTTTGTCATGTACGCTTTTAAAGTTCCTTCGTATGCTCTTGCTTCTTTGTTTGGAGGGACTACACTATTAATCATGGTGGGGGTGATTCTAGACACCATGAAGCAGATTGAAGGACAGTTACTAATCCGTCATTATGATGGGTTCATAAAAGGCGGAAGTTTGAAGGGGAGAAAATAAAATGAATGTAGTATTGTTTGGTGCACCCGGGTCAGGAAAAGGGACTCAGGCTGATAAAATTAGCGAATTTCTTTCTGTGAAAAAAATTTCATTAGGTGATCTTTTGAGGAAGGAAGTTAAAGCAGAAACATTACTAGGTAAAGAGGTAAAAAATTATATGGACAAAGGGGCTCTTGCTCCTGATGAGTTAGTGGCAAGAATTATTGAACAAAATTTAAATAGTTCCGGATTTTTATTAGATGGGTATCCTCGAAATTTACAACAGGCGGAAAAACTGGATGATATTTTAAAGAAGCAGCAAAAAGAATTAGATATGTGTATCCATTTTGTTGTAGGTTCACAAATGGTAATTGACCGTCTTTCGCAAAGACGAGTTTGTTCTGATTGTGGAGTTAATTATCATTTAACAAATATGCCATCTAAAAAAGAAGGATTGTGTGATTCTTGTGGTGGACAACTAACACAAAGAAAAGATGACCACACAGAAGTAATCAAAAAGCGCTGGGATGTTTTTTCTGCAGAAAGTAAGCAGGTATTAGATTTTTATCGTGGTAAAAATAATTTAGTAGAGGTTAATGCTGAGGGCGATGCAAGTGAAGTGCTGGCTATAGTAAAGGAGAAAATATGCCTCCAGAACCGTTAGGGGTCAACGAGATAAAAATAATGCGCGAAGCTGGTAAGGTTGCGGCTGAAGTTTTGCAGAAAATAAAAGCATTGCTTAAGCCAGGAATTTTTACCAAAGATATTGAGTTGTTTTTTCAGGAAAGTTTAGAACGATATCCGGGAATGGATGCAGCGTTTAAAGGGTTTTCTGGCTATCCGGCATCTTGTTGCGTATCAGTTAACGAAGAAGTAATACATGGTATTCCCGCTCAAAGAGTAATTAAAGATGGAGATGTTGTGAGTGTTGATTTAGGAATTAAATATAAAGGGCTATTTGTGGATACTGCCTATACTTATATTGTCGGAGAGCCTTCTCAGGGTGCCAAAAAGTTAGTAGAGGTTACTCTTGATTCGCTTAACAAGGGAATATGCCAAGTTAAACCAGGGGCAAAGGTGGGAGATATAGGCTTTACTGTTCAGCAAGTTGCTGAGCAGAACGGGTTTTCGATTATTCGTAAGTTTGTTGGGCATGGAGTAGGTCGACAATTACATCTGCCGCCAGAAATACCTAATTTTGGTATTCGGGGCGGAGGAATGGAATTAGAAAGTGGCTATGCGATTGCAATTGAACCGATGGTTTCGGCAGGCGGTAGTGAAGTAGATATTCTAGAAGATGGATGGACAGTTAAAACTAGAGACAATACAAAAGCGGCTCATTTTGAACATACAGTAGCGATAACCGATAATGGACCAGTAGTGCTAACAGAAGTTGCGTGATGGTAAATATGGGGAAAATAGAAAAAAATGGCTAAAGAAGAATTGATTGCTGTTGAAGGTGAGATAACAGAAGCTCTACCCAATGCGAGGTTTAGAGTAAAATTAGAAAATGGGCATGTTGTTTTAGCCCATGTTTCGGGAAAAATGCGGATGCATTTTATCAGAATTCTACCGGGAGATAAAGTGAAACTAGAGCTTTCGCCTTATGATTTGTCAAGAGGAAGGATAACTTATAGGCAGAAGTAATCTTAAGGAATGTTTTATTAGGGATAATAGAATAGTGATTAATGAGCGCGAGTAAGAAAATAGGTAAAAATGAAAGTCAAAGCATCAGTTAAAAAAATTTGTGATAAATGTAAGATAATAAAACGAAAGCGTGTGGTGCGTGTTATTTGTAAAAACCCTAAACATAAACAGAGACAAGGGTAGAAAAGTATAAAATAGGAAGTTTGTTTTAAAGGTAAAAATAATTAGAGGAGAGGAAAATGCCTAGGATCTTTGGTGTAGATATACCGAAAAAGAAAAAGATTAGAATATCATTAAGATATATATATGGAGTTGGTCCAAAAATTGCGCTTAAGGTTCTCAGCGATGTGGGGATTGATCCAGAAAGGAAAGCCGGAGAGTTGAATGAAGAAGAGGTATCCAAAATTGCTTCGCACATTCAGTCAACCTATCGCATTGAAGGAGAACTAAGAAGAGAGGTTTCCCAAAATATCAGGAGGTTAATTGAAATTAGTTCCTATCGTGGTTTTCGTCATAAAAAAGGGCTTCCGGTAAGAGGGCAACGTACACGTTGTAACGCGCGAACACGTAAAGGTCCTAAACCGAGAGTTGGCGGTATTAAACGGTAGATACTTAAATATTATATTGAGTATTATGTTAGTATTTGGTTTAAAAGATATATACCTATAAGGAGCATTAATAATGGCTAAAAAGAAAAGAAAAGAGAAGAAAAAAAAGATACAGTTAACATCGAATGTCGGTGTTGCACATATAAAAGCAACATTTAATAATACAATAATATCAATTACTGATTTAAACGGGAACGTGTTGTCTTGGGCTTCTGCTGGAGGGGTTGGTTTCAAAGGAGCTAAAAAATCTACTCCTTATGCAGCGCAAATGGCGTCGTTTAATGTGGCAAAACGGGTTAGGGATATTGGTCTCAAGGAATTAGAAGTTTTAGTTAAGGGGCCGGGTCCGGGGCGAGAAGCGGCCATTAGATCTTTGCAGGCTGCAGGCTTAAGCGTTAAGAAAATAAAAGATATTACACCTTCTCCTCATAATGGCTGTCGGCCAAAAAAGAAAAGAAGAGTGTGATTTGTGTTTAGTAGCTAATAGTAATCCAATAAAATTGGATACAGTTGAGAGCTGGTTGCTGATGTGTAAAAGTATATACAAAAACATAGAAAAACAAAAGAGAGGATAAAGATGGGAAGATATACAGGAGCAAAATGCAGGTTATGTCGAAGAGCGGGCATGAAGCTTTCTATAAAAGGGGTAAGATGTATTACTGAAAAATGTTCCTTTTCTAAACGGCCTACTCCTCCAGGAGCAAAACCAGCCAGAAGAAAATCAAAGCCTACTTACTACGCATTGCAGTTACAGGAGAAACAAAAAGTTAAGAGAATGTATGGAATGTTAGAGAAACAGTTTAAACGTTTTTTTTCTATTGCTAGTAAGTCTCGAGAAGCAACAGGTAAGGTGTTGATTCAACGTTTAGAGCGGCGCTTGGATAACGTAGTGTATCGTTCCTTATTTGCATTTTCTCGCAACCAAGCAAGGCAAGTAGTGCGTCATGGCTTTGTATATGTTAATAACCGTAGGGTGGATATTCCTTCTTTTATTGTAGATGAGGGGCAATCGATTACAATAAAAGGGAAAGATGGTTTATTACAAAATTTAAGAGAGAGCATGGAAGCTTGCGCTAAAGAGCGTAGTGTTCCATCTTGGATAAAAGTAGATAATTCACTCTTTCAGATAGATATTGTGCGTTTGCCGGAAAAAGACGACTTGTCTATTGCTGTTGATGAACAGCTAATCGTTGAGCTTTATTCTAAATAAGTAACTTTTTAACTTATTGTTTTTATTTTGACAATATTTAAGGTTTCATGAGGAGGTAAATGATGGGTATAACCTGGAGAGATTTTCAATTTCCAAAAAGAGTAATAGTAGAACAAGAATCTTACAATCCTAATTATGGACGAATTGTTGCAGAGCCTTTAGAAAGAGGCTATGGCGTAACGTTGGGTAATGCTTTAAGGAGGGTGCTTTTGTCCTCAATAGAGGGGGCAGCGGTCACTTCAATAAAAATTGAAAGTGTAGCTCATGAGTTTTCGACCATTGAAGGTGTCCTGGAAGATGTTCCAGAAATAATCCTAAACATTAAGAATTTAGTGCTAAGAGCGTATTCACGTTCGCCAAAAAAAATTTATATCAAAGGCGAAGGCGAAAAAGAAATAAAAGCCAAAGACGTAGTGACTGATGAAACAATTGAAGTGGTAAATCCCGACTTACATATTGCAACATTAACTTCTAAAAAAGCAAAATTATATATTGAAATGGAAGTGGGCAGGGGTAGAGGGTTTGTTGCCGCTGAAGCTAACAAACGAGAAGATATGCCTTTAGGGGTAATCGCCGTAGATTCAATTTTTACTCCTGTGAAACGAGTTTCTTTCCAGGTAGAGAATACTCGTGTAGGAAAGCGAACAGATTACGATAAATTGATACTAGACATTTTTACTAATGCTAGTATTGAACCTAAGGAAGCATTAATCTATGCCGCAAAAGCAATGAATAAACATCTTGAATTGTTTTTTACACTGGGTGAATTACCAGAAGAGGAATATGAAGAGTTAACACCTGAGGAGTCCTCTCTTTATGAAAAGTTAAAGATTCCTGTTTCAGAGTTGGAGCTGACCGTGCGCAGTAATAATTGCTTAAGAGAAGCAAATATTAAAACGTTAGCGGAATTAGTAGTTCAAACAGAGCCGGAAATACTTGCTTATCGAAATTTTGGGAAAAAGTCATTAGATGAAGTTGCAGCGTTGCTAAAAACAATGGGTCTTAGCTTTGGAATGAAAATAGATAAGGAGAAACTAGATAGAATATGAGGCATAGAAAAAAAAGCGAAAAATTTTCACGTCCCCGGGCACAACGAAAAGCACTGATTAAAGCGTTAATCAGGGCAGTGCTAATTAGTGAACGGATAGTTACGACCACACCCAAAGCCAAGTATATAAAAGCTAAGGTAGACAGAATAATTACCTTGGGTAAAAAGGGAGGGTTAGCCCGTCGTCGTCTTGCATATCGTACATTAGGAAGCCATACTTTAGTTAACAAACTATTTGATGATATTGCTCATCGATTTTCCGGTATCCAAGGCGGATACACCAGAACTTTACGCTTGGGGCAACGTAAAGGTGATGGAGCGTCTACTTCCTTAGTGGAGTTGACTGTAGCAGCCAAAGATATTGCGATTGCCAAACCAAGCGGAAAAGAAAAAAAGTCTTTGAAAGCGAAGGCAAAAGTATCTGCGCATAAAAAAGAAAAAGTATCTGCGGATAATAAAAAAAAGCTGCCTGCAAAAAAGAAGAAGTAAAGGGTAACCTAGCAAAAGAAGCAGATAATTAATTCAATAATTGTGTAAATTAGTACTCGAATGATGGTCAATCATCTTGTTGATTCGTTAAAACGATCAGCCACTCTAAAGGTGACTGCGTTAACTAAAAAGTTAATACGAGAAGGGAAAGACGTAGTTAACTTTGCCGCCGGAGAGCCTGATTTTGATACTCCGGAATTTATAAAAGAGGCAGCGTTTAAGGCGATAAAAAATGGTTTCACTAAGTATACTCCTTCCTTAGGATTGCCGGAGTTAAGATCGGCAATTGCCGCAAAATTTTCTAACGAGAACCATATAAGTGTTTCTGCGGAGCAAGTATTAGTTACTTCTGGAGCAAAGTATGCTATTTTTTCTGTGTTGCTATCTTTACTGGGCCCAGGAGATGAAGTAATTATTCCAGAACCATATTGGGTTAGTTATCCGGAGATGGTAAAGCTTACTGCAGCAAGGCCGGTATTTATTGGATTAAATAGCCAAAATAACTTCAAATTGACCCCGCAACTATTAAGTGAGGCGGTTACTTCTAAAACTAAGGTACTTATTCTAAACTACCCTTGCAATCCTACAGGTGTTAATTATTCTAGTGAAGAGTTGAAAGCAATTTATGATGTTATTAAGGATAAACAGATTATTGTGTTAAGTGATGAAATATATGAAGCATTAGTTTATGACGGGAAAAAACATGTTAGCTTTGCTTCGTTTCCCGGGGCAGAGAGGCAGACTGTTACGGTTAACGGAGTTTCAAAGACATTTTCTATGACTGGCTGGCGAGTAGGGTACTTAACAGCTCCTTTAAATGTGATTGATGCAGTCTCTAAGTTACTTGACCATACAACTTCTTGTGCTTCTTCAATATCTCAGTATGCTGCATTGGAGGCAATCAATAATAAGCAGTGGCAATTAGAGGTAAAAGACCAGTTTCAAAAACGTCGTGATTTGTTTTGGAATAAAATATCAGAATGTGCCAGAATAATTCCGTTGAAGGCGCAAGGTACATTTTATATGTTTTGTGATATTCGTCCAACAGGACTAAGTTCTTTTGACTTTTCGGCAAAATTGCTCGAGGAGCATTTTGTATCATGTGTTCCTGCTGGTTCGTTTGGTGCGGAAGGATTTGTTCGGTTTAGCTTTGCAACGGGGATTGAGCAAATTAAGAAAGGCACCGAAAGAGTGAAAAATTTTCTTAAGACGTTAAAATAAAAGTCAAGGAATATGGGAAAAACAATAATTGAGAAAATACTCAGTAATCATTCCGGAAGATCTTTGCGTGCTGGTGACGTTGGAGTTTGCAAAGTTGATTTTTGTTTTTCTCAAGATGGAACTACCTCTTTGGTGTTGGATAGCATTTCTAATCTTAAAAAAAATATTATTAATCCTAAACGGTATGCGATGTTTATTGATCATAGCAGTCCTGCTCCAAATATCGGGGTTGCAAGAATTCATTCTCGCATGCGGGCATTTTCAAAAAAAAACAAAAATAGATTATTTGATGTTGGGTGTGGCGTGTCACATCAACTAGTAGCAGAAGAGGGCATTGCCTTTCCGGGAAGGCTGATACTAGGAGCAGATTCACACACTTCAACCGCTGGAGCATTAGGCGCGGCAGCGTTCGGTGTGGGTTCTACAGATTTAGCAGTTACTCTTGCTACCGGGATGAATTGGTTTAAAGTACCCGCGACTTTTAAAATTGTAATTAATGGGAAACTTCCGCCAGGGGTTTATAGTAAGGATGTAATTTTATATATAATTAGTAAATTAGGGTCTAATGGTGCTACCTACAAAGCGGTGGAATTTTCTGGAGAAGTGGTTGATAAATTTTCAATGGATGCCCGATTTACAATTACTAATATGAGCATTGAGTTTGGAGCAAAGTGTGGTTTAATTGCCCCGGATAAGAAAGTAAAACATTTTTTAAAACATATTTCCGGAAGGTATAATCCTATTTACTCAGATCAAGATTGTGCTTATGAAAAAATATTAGAGTTTAATATTTCTAAAATATCGCCTTATGTTGCTAAGCCACATAGTGTTGATAATAGTTTTCCGGTAAGTAAGCTGCGAGGAATAAAAATCGACCAAGCATTTTTAGGAACTTGTACTAATGGGCGGTTAGAAGATCTGACGATTGCTGCTTCTATTCTAAAAAATAGGAAAGTGCATCAGCATGTTAAATTATTTGTCGCCCCAGCTTCCGAAAAAATATTTTCCCAGGCACTAAAAAAGGGATTAGTAAAGACTTTTTTAGATGCTGGGGCAGTAATTTTACCGGTTGGTTGCGGTCCTTGTGTAGGAACTCATCAAGGTGTTCTTGCTGATGAGGAGGTGGCAATTTCTACGGCAAACAGAAATTTTAAAGGGAGAATGGGTAATCCTAATAGTTATATTTATCTGGCTTCTCCAGCAACGGTAGTTGCTTCGGCAATTAAAGGGAAGATAGAAGATCCGAGAAAATATTTAACAGCATAGTGCATAAATTTTATGTGTATACTATCTGTAATACAAATATTATGTATTTTCATTTGATGATAGATAGCCAGGAGGTTCAAATATGGTAGACATTAACACTCTTCTTGAGTTAACTCAAGAGCGAAAAGCCAGCGATTTGCATATTACTGTCGGTAGGCCTCCGGTGTTAAGAATTAACGGGCAGCTTTTACCCACTGACTTTCCCTCATTGACAAGAGAGGATGCTAAGGCGTTAGTGTATAGCATGCTCGGCGATGATCAAAAAGCTATTTTTGAGAATAATAAAGAACTAGATTTTTCTTTTTCACTTCCGAACATGGATCGTTTTCGGGTTAATACTCATTATCAAAGGGGGAATGTTGAAACTGCGTTAAGGCGGATTCCGCGGGAAATTCCAGCCATTGGTAAATTGGGACTTCCAGATATTGTGTATAGTTTTATACAGAAACCCACAGGCTTGATACTAGTGACTGGTCCTACTGGTACAGGAAAAAGCACTACTTTAGCTTCGATGGTTGACCTTATTAATAGTGAGCAGGAAAAAATGATAATATCCATAGAAGATCCGATTGAATTTGTCCATACTAATAAAAGAAGCATTATAAAACAAAGAGAGCTATATACAGATACTCACTCATTTCCGGAGGCATTAAAGAGAACGCTACGCCAAGATCCGGATGTAATTGTTGTAGGGGAGATGCGTGATTTAGATACGATATCTACTACTCTAACCGCTGCTGAAACCGGGCATTTAGTCCTAGCCACCTTGCATACGCCCGATGCTCCGCAAACAATACAAAGAATAATTGATGTGTTTCCGCCATACCAACAGAGACAGGTTACTGTTCAGCTTGCTGAGTGTTTGCAAGGCGTAGTGTCTCAGGTGCTGTTGCCTACCGTTGGAGGTGATTCTCGGGTTATGGCTACAGAAGTTATGGTTTCTACACCAGGAATTAGAAATTTAATAAGAGAGAACGACATCGCCCAGATTCCTTCTTTGTTGCAAATGGGTGCGCAATACGGAATGCATACAATGGATAAGTCTTTAAAGGAACTTTACAAGAAGCAGATTATTACTAAAGAAGTAGCATTAAGTAGAGTTAAAAGCGTTGCCGAATTTGCAAGTTTGTAATTTATCTAAGAGTGGATACAAGAAAAGAAAAACAATATCAAGCATAGTTTTATAAAGTATATATTTATTAAAAATGATTATTAAAGGCAGAGTGTTTAAGTTTGGGGATGACATCAATACTGACTGGATAATTTCCGGAAGGTACAAGTTCTCGATTACTGACATGAAAGAGCTTGCTTATTATTTGTTTGAGGACATTCGTCCGGGATTTTATAAAGAAATAAATGGGCAGAATCCGATAATTGTTGCTGGTGAAAATTTTGGCATGGGGTCTTCACGTGAGCAAGCGCCGTGGGTAATAAAGGAAGCAGGAGTGCTTTGCGTTGTAGCCAAAAGCTTTGCCCGTATTTTTTATCGTAATGCTTTTAATATCGGATTAGCATTAGTTGAAGCGGACACTTCCTTCTTAAATGAAAATCAACAGATATCTGTTGATTATGATAAAGGAGCAATCAATAAAGATGGCAGAAAAATTACAGCTTTTAGTCCTTGGGATAGGTTCCGTAAGGAGTTGATTGTCCAAAAGGGTATTGTTAATTATTTACAGAAACACAACGGGTTTGGTATCTAATAGCCATTTTGTTAAGAAATAGCAGGGAGTATTAAAAAATGAAGCAAAAGATTACACTAATACCCGGTGACGGGACTGGACCAGAAGTTACTGATGCAGCAGTTTCTTGTTTGGAAGCTCTGGATGTTGATATAGAATGGGAAGTAAAGCAAGCTGGAGAGATTGCCTTGAAAACTTGCGGAAGTCTTCTTCCGGAAGATACGCTTGACTCAATTAGAAAAAATAAAGTAGCGCTAAAGGGGCCAATTACGACACCTGTGGGGAAAGGGTTTCGTTCTATTAACGTTGCAATGCGTCAAATATTTGATTTATACGTTTGCCTGCGTCCGATTAAATCGTTTAATATCCCTGCGGGGATCGGTAAGGATGTTGATATAGTAATTATGCGTGAAAATACCGAAGATTTATACGCAGGAATTGAGTTTTCAGAAGGCACTCCGGAGGCTATAAAGATAATCAAGGAAATTAATTGTTTATCCGAAAAACAGATAAGGAATGATAGTGCAGTCTCTATTAAGCCAATATCTGTGTTTGCTTCTGAGCGGATTGCTCGTTTTGCATTTGAATATGCACTAAAGCACAAACGTAAGAAAGTAACCTGCGTGCATAAAGCAAATATTATGAAGTGTACAGACGGTTTATTCTTAGATAATTTTTATAAAGTAGCTAGTGAATTTAAAGAAAAAATAAATGCCGAAGATGTTATAGTCGATAATTTATCAATGCAGCTGGTAAAACGTCCGGAGAACTTTGATGTTTTGGTTTTACCTAATCTCTATGGAGACATTATCTCTGATTTAGGTGCTGGCTTAATTGGTGGTTTAGGATTAGCAGCTGGTGCAAATATAGGCGAGACAATAGCTATTTTTGAGCCGACTCATGGAAGTGCTCCAAAATATACCGGAAAAAATAAAGTTAACCCGATTGCAACTATCATGTCTGCAGCTCTGATGCTTGAACACATAAACGAATCAGAGAAAGCATTGATTTTGAGGCAGGCAGTAAAAGAAGTTATCGAGGAGAATGTGTCTGTTACGTACGACTTAAAGGCCTTGCGTGATGATCCATCGGCAGTAGGTACCAAAGAAATGGCACAGGCAATCATTAAAAAAATTAAAATTCTCAAAAAGACAGTCGTGAGCATTGAGCTAAAGAAAAAATAAATTGTATTCATGTGTTATGTTTTCTTTTATCCTGACACTGGCACGCTAATATATAAAACCAATAAATTCAACTAATGATTAAGAAAATTTCGATAATTGGTTCCGGAAATGTTGGCTCTACTTTAGCATTTAGTATCCTAAATCGAATTCCGCCCCGAGAGCTTGCTTTGGTGGATATTTGTCCGGGTTTAGCCCAAGGTGTAGCTAAAGACTTAGAAGACACAAGGGGGATTTTAAAATTTTCAACTAGCATCAAAGGTTCAAGCAAATATACAGCAATTAAAAATTCAGACATTGTAGTTTTAACCGCTGGGATTCCTCGAAAAAAAGGAATGACAAGAGCGGATCTTTTAAAAATTAACAAGGAAATAGCCAGGCTTACTGCGTTAGAAATTAAAAGCTTAGCTTGCAACTCAATAGTGATTGCGGTCAGTAATCCTTTGGATGTTATTACGTATACGCTTTTGAAGGAAACTAAATTTAATCGTAATCAGGTGTTTGGAATGGGCTCTTCGTTAGATACTAACCGACTACTGAATATTCTTTATAAGCATTCTAAGCATCCGATAGCGGAAATGACCGGATGTATTTACGGTCCGCACAATAATCAGATGATTGTTGATGCGCAGCAGATTAAAATAAAAAACAAGCCGATAGCTCAGGTTTTCAATAAGGATAAAATAGCAGAGATAAAACAAAAAGTACAATATCGTGGTGCAGAGATTGTTGGTCACCTAAAGAATCGCAGCGCTCACTTTGCTCCAGGGCTGTCTTGTTGCAGTTTAATTGAGGCAATTTGCAATAATGCCGATAAAGTTATTCCAGTTTCTGTGTATTTAAACGGAGAATACGGAATATTTGATGCTTGCCTGGGCGTTCCTTGCGTTGTTAACCGGAAGGGGATTGAGAGAATTATTGAGTTGAAAATATCGGCCCGTGAGAAAAAAGAATTAAAAAAAGCGGAAAAAGCATTTAAAAAATGTATGATTTAGCAATAATTGGCTCAGGGCCAGCAGGAATTGCCTGCGCAAAAAACGCTTTAAAATATAAGTTAAAAACAGTCATAATTGAAAAAAATCCTGAAACTTTAGGTGGAACCTGTCTAAACCAAGGGTGCATTCCGACAAAATTTCTTCTTAAAGCTTCACGAACCAATCAATCCTGGAAAAATTGCCTGGAGGGTAGTAGAGAGATTATAAAAAAAATTAAATCTCCGCTTACTTCTTTCTTAGAAAAACAAGGTGTTAATTTTTTCTGGGGGGAAGCTTCATTTTTAAACAATACTACGCTGAGAGTGGATGAGAAGGTGGTCGCTGCAAAGTATATTGTTATTGCGGGAGGTTCATCGCCTAAAAGCTTGATAAACCACTCTAAAGTTATTTTCGCACAAGATTTATTTGGTGTAGAAGAATTGCCGGATAAAATTTTAGTAGTTGGCGCCGGGGCAATAGGAATAGAATTCAGTTGTCTTTTACATAATTTCAACAAAGATGTTTTATTGATTGAAAAAGAAAATCGTGTTCTTCCTGGTTTTGATAGCTATCTTTCTCAGCGTCTTCAAACAATCCTAAGAAAAAGAGGGCTGAACATAAAAACATCACAAGATGTAGCTGAGTATAATTTGGATGATTTTAATTTAGTGATTTCAGCGTTAGGACGTAAACCGAATGCGAATAATCTGCAGCTAAAGAATGCCGATATTTTATTGAATGATAAAGGCTGGATAAATACGGATAAATTCATGAAAACCAATATTAGTAATATCTATGCTTGTGGCGATATTAACGGAAAAAAACTTTATGCTTATACTGCCGAGTATCAAGCGGAAATTTGTCTTAAAAACATTGCCGGACAGATAGACAAAGAAGACTATTATGGTTTGCCGGAATGTGTGTTTTCTTGTCCCCAAATTGCTCAGGCGGGCATATTAGAGGAGGAGGCTGAAGCAAAGGGAATTGAGTGTAAAGTAATAAAGTCAAGTTTTCTAAAAGTCTCTTCTGCTGTTGTTTATGGGGACAATGACGGGTTTATAAAGTTGATTGTTGATGAGCAAGAAAGAATAATCGGTGCCGGAATAATTTCAGAATCAGCCGGAGAACTAATCAATGTGATGTCGTTGTGTATTAAAAATAAACTTACACTGCAAGATGTAAAAAAATGCTTATTTATTCATCCTACCTTAACAGAAATTATTTCTAATTTAGCTCGTGCTTAATTCTTGATTGCAATCTAATAAAAGTTATCAGAATTAAAAAAATAACCTTTATATCAAAAATGAGTATTGATTTTTAAAGAAGTAGGGTAAGTATGGCTTTAATAAATAAAGTTTTATTTAGTAGTGAGTTTCGCCGTATCCAGTTAAAACCCAACCTGTAGTACCGCAGACATAGCTATAGTGTTGTTGGTCGGTTGATGGTCCGGTATTAACCGTGATAACTCTTCCGCAGCTTTGGTAACCTTCAATAGGTTTAGTATTCCACCCTCCGGTATAGCCTAATTTGGAACAGTTACTTTCATCTTTTTTTACGCAAGGCAGAGAATCTGAACCGCTTCTGTAGTATGAACAGGTTTCATCACATCCGGTTGAGCTTCCCCCAAAATCCTTCCAATTGTCTCCATCATGGTATTTAAAACCTTCGCTTTCTGATCCAGTTCCGTTGTTGTAATAAAGGCTGCCTTCTAAGCCAGGTGCTGCCGAGCCAGATGCAAGTGGTGCAGTATTTCTAGGTTTATAAGTTACTGCTCCCTGGCTGGTAATTCTTAGCGCTTCTAGATAAGACCCTTTTCCGTCACCCATAGTAATAACTTTATTTCCGGGATAAAAAACAATTGCTGTTTTAGCATGTGAAGAACTAAAATTATCTTCAGTAACAAATTGCAATCTTGCTGCTTGTACTGCTTGGGTCGGGCTGTAATAACCCGAACCAACAAGAGATAAGATCGGATTATTTTTTTTGGTATTTGACGGAGAAGTGACTGTCCCACCGATATCATATGTATGAATTACCGGATGCCCACCATTACCTGAATCCGTTGTATGACTTGGTTCATTACTGTAACTAACGATAAATAAACTTGGATAATTGGGATGTGCTAAAAGACCAACCCTACTTCCACCATCTGAACCATTAATTTCTCCGGCAACATCCAAATTGTACGAAGGGACAGTGGTTCCAATACCTATATTACCGCTTTCATGATCAATTGCAAAAGGAGTTTCTAGAACGCCCGCAGCATTCCAATAGGAAAGCCAAAAATCATTCTCCATTACATCCCCGGTTCCGTTTTTATGAGTCAAAACCCAATTATTCCAATTATCCGCAGTATTATCGTGCAAATAAACTGCAGAATAAGTAAGCCCGCCATCAGAAACCCCTGAAATATGAATCTGCCCTTGTGTTGTGCCACTATGTACGCTAAGCTGTTCTTTAGGGTCTACAGTGCCAATTCCCACATTTCCTTCTATTACTAAGTCGGTTCCTTGAGGAATTTCTATTTGTAAAGCAGGGTCACAGTTTCCTGTTCCATCATCAAAGCAAAATCCTGCTGGATCATAATATGTATTGCCAATTGCCATTCTCTTTGATCGTAATTCATTGTATACACCAAAAGGCGCAGGATAATAAGTAATAACTGTAATTCTTTCTTCAGGGATGGTTGTTTGGGCAAAAGAAGAGATAGGAAGTATCAATAAAGATATAGGTATTAACAATAAACAAAGTATTAATTTTTTATTCATCATTCTTTCCCTCCCTTTATAATGTTTTTTATGTGTAATCTATGCAATTATATCACACATTAATGGGCTTTGACAATTAATATGTGATCAGCTAAAGTGCATCAAATAAAGTGTGAAATATTTATGTAGTAGTAAGATCCTTAATAGAAAAAAATTGACAGATATCGGATTTACGGTTACAATTTACCTCTAAAATAGTTATTTATCGTTTGGAAATAAATATTTTTTTAGAGAAAGGAGGCTTAAAATGTTTATGATTGACTATCCATTAAGCGATGACCAAAAAATGCTGCGTGATTTATGCCGCCAGATTGCTGAAGAGAAGATAAGGCCTAGGTCTCGGGAGCTTGATGAAAAAGAAGAATTTCCTGCAGATATTATTAAAATTTTAGGCCAGTCGGATTTATTCTCTTTATGTATACCAGAGCAATATGGCGGAATGGGTGGCAATCTTATGGATTTATGTCTTGCTACTGAGGAGATTTCCCGGGTTGATGGAGGCGTGGCCACTGCTTACGCTGCTTCTTATTTAGGAATGTTTCCGATTCTAATTAACGGTACAGAAGAACAGAAAAAAAAGTATTTACCGGATATTGCTTCGGGAAAGAACTTGACTGCTTTTGCTTTAACTGAGCCGGAGGCGGGTTCGGATGCAGCTGGAGTAAAGACAACAGCGAAAAAAGATGGTGATTATTACATTCTTAACGGAACAAAGCATTTTATCACCAACGGCGGGGATGCACAGATTTATACAGTAATTGCGGTTACTAATAAGAATAGGGGTCCAAGGGGAATGTCGGCATTTATTTTAGAAAAAGGAATGCCCGGGTTTACTTTTGGTAAAAAAGAAGAAAAACTAGGGATTAGAGCTTCTTCAACCGGAGAATTAATTTTTAATGATGTAAAAGTTCCGATGGAGAATATGCTTGGCGGTAAAGAAGGCACTGGATTTATTGCAACAATGAAAACATTTGATCAATCTCGGCCTGGTGTAGCTGCTCAGGCGCTAGGTATTGCTCAGGGGGCACTAGAATTAGCGGTTAAATATGCTCATCAGCGGGTTCAATTTGGTAAAACAATAAGTTCTTTTCAGGGTATTCAGTGGATGCTTGCGGATATGGCTACAAAGACCGAAGCAGCCAGAAGCTTAGTTTACAGTGTTGCCTCGATGGTTGATAGAGGTATTAAAAATATTGGGCCAGCTAGCGCAGCAGCAAAGATGTTTGCTTCTGATGTGGCCATGGAAGTAACTACTAATGCTGTCCAGATATATGGAGGGTATGGCTATATGCGTGATTACCCTATAGAGAAATTTATGCGTGATGCTAAAATTACTCAAATTTATGAAGGTACTAACCAGATTCAAAGATCAATAATCGCCCTTGATTTGATTAAAAGGTACGGAAAATCAGTTAAGTGAGCGAAAAATTGCTTATAATATTCTAAAGCGTGTTTTGCAAGGAAAATATCAGCCACATAAGTTTTGGCTAACGTTTTACAATAGGCTCCTGCTTGACAAAATCTTTTATTCTCGCCATAATATTATCTATGAAAAATATTTATTTAACTGGCTTTATGGGTACCGGCAAGAGCATTTCAGGAAAGGTTTTAGCTAAAAAGATAGCTCGGGAATTTGTCGAGACTGATAAAGTTATTGAAGATAAACAGGGATTAAAAATTGCTGATATTTTTTCTCAGAAAGGAGAGCCTTACTTTAGAGCACTGGAAAAGAAGGTTGTCGGGGAGTTGTCGCTAAGAGATAACTTAGTGGTAAGCTGTGGCGGAGGAATGATTTGCAGTGAAGATAACTTAAAAACACTCAAAAGCACAGGAATAGTTTTTTCTCTTAAGGCGTCTGCTTTGATAATTTATGAAAGAATACGCAACGATGATCAACGGCCTCTTCTTAGTGTTGACGATCCTTTAGACAAAATTAAGGAGTTGTTGGAAGAGAGAGAGTGCTACTATAAACAAGCTCATCATGTAATTGATACGGAAAGTATGTTACCCCAAGATATTGCTAGTGAAATTATCCGTATTCTAGGTAGTGAGGAACTCATTAATTCTAAAATATCTAGTTGAGAATAAGTGTGGCAAAAAAAAGTTCAATTTTTTTTAATTTTTTAGATCTTCCTTTTCGTAAACTTAAGGCAGTCATCAAGGCTTATTCGGGTAGTGAAGAAATATTTAAAGCAAAATACAGTGATTTACGCCAGATTGTTTCTTTAACTGAGAGTGATATTGAAAAAATAATTTCTTTGCGTAATTCTTCGTTTCTAGAACAGGAATGGGAATTAATAGAGAAGGAAGGGATAGAATGCATTGATATTTTTGACAAAGATTATCCCTTGCTTTTGAAAGAAATAGGTTCTCCCCCGTTGGTCATTTATCTTAAGGGGAATCGGAATGTGCTGAGTGAAGATTTGTTTGCAATAGTAGGAAGTCGTAAACCTACAACTTATGGCATTTCTGTGGCTAAGAGCTTTTCTCGACAATTATCCGAGTTAGGAATAGTTATAGTTTCTGGTTTAGCCATGGGTATCGACACTATGGTTCATCAGGAAGCAGTTAGGGAGTATAAAAGTGTTGCTGTTTTAGGGAGTGGGTTGCTTAACATTTATCCTAGAGAGAATAAACTGCTTGCTGAAAATATTTCCCGGCAGGGAGCGGTGATATCTGAATTTCCACTTCGGATGTCTCCACTAAAAGAAAATTTTCCTCGTCGAAATCGTATTATTAGCGGATTGTCTAAAGGGGTGCTGGTTATTGAAGCAGCTAAAAGGAGTGGTGCCTTAATAACGGCTCATTTAGCTTCTGAGCAAAACCGGGAAGTTTTTGCAATACCTGGAAGTATAAACTCTGCTTTTAGCAAAGGAACCCATGCGTTAATTAAGGAAGGTGCCAAGCTTGTTGACTGCTTAGAGGATATAGTGGAGGAGCTAAAATATTGATGATAAAAGTAGTTAGTGTAAGGTGTATAGTAGCGTGCATAAAAATAGGAGTTGAATAATAAAAAATGAGTAAGTATTTAGTAATTGTCGAGTCACCTACAAAATCAAAGACAATATCTTCGATATTAGGTAAAGAGTACGAGGTGGTCTCCTCTATGGGGCATCTAGTAGACTTACCTACCAACAAGCTTTCTGTGGATGTGGAAAATGATTTTGAACCGGTTTACCGAATTATTCCCGGCAAAGAAAAAATTGTTAATCAGCTAAAGAGTAAAGCCAAAAATAAAAAAATTATTTATTTAGCCACTGATCCTGATCGGGAGGGAGAAGCGATAAGCTGGCACATAAAAGAAAGACTTCCACAAAAAGGAAAGAAATTCTGCAGAGTGGTTTTCCATGAAATAACCGAAGATGCTCTGAAAAAAGCGTTTAAAAAACCAGGGCGCTTAGATATGCACAAAGTCGACGCGCAGATTGCCAGAAGATTACTTGATCGAGTAGTGGGATATTTGCTTTCTCCGCTATTATGGAAAAGGATAGTGCGTGGGTTGTCTGCGGGAAGAGTTCAGTCAATTGCTTTAAAATTTGTTGTAGATCGTGAAAAAGAAATCTTAAATTTTATTCCTCAAACTACCTTTAGCGCAGAAGCTGAATTTAAATCAGAGAGCATTCTCTTTAAGGCAAAACTTGATAAATATAAAGGCGAAAAAGCGATTTTTAAGGATAAGCAAAACGTTATTGATTGTATTGGAAAAATTAAGGAGCAAGAATTTCGTGTAAAGAATATAACTAGAAAAGAGAGCAAGAAGAAACCGCCGCCTCCCTACATTACATCTTCTTTACAGCAGGATGCTTTTAATCGTTTAAAATTTTCTGCGCAAAAAACCATGTTTGTTGCGCAGAAATTGTATGAGGGGGTTAAGGTTGAGGATAAGAGTGAAGGGCTAATTACTTATATGAGAACTGACTCCTTTCATGTGAGCCCGAAAGCAAAAAAAGAGGCACGTAGTTTTATTGAGATGACCTTTGGTAAAGAATATCTGTTTGATAAAGAATACCACTACCCGAAAAAGAAAGGCGCTCAGCTAGCTCATGAAGCTATACGACCTACTAATGTCTATAGAACACCAAATGATCTACCGGATAGTTTAAATGATGAAGAGCGCAGGCTTTATGAGTTGATCTGGAAGAGATTTATTGTCGGTTTTATGTCTCCAGCGTTATTCGAAAACACTAAAGTACGTATTATTTCTCAAGATGCTCAATTTGAAGTAACGGGAAGAAAAGTACTTTTCCGTGGATACCTGAAAGCTTTTGGATCTTTTGAAGAAAAAGAGGAGAGTCAGCTTCCGGAATTAGTCAAAGGAAAAGCAGTTATTTTGAATGATTTAAAGTGGCTAGAACATGTAACTAAGCCTCCTTTTCGCTATAATGATGCTTCTTTAGTTAAATTACTTGAGGAGAAAGGGATCGGCAGACCGTCGACTTATGCTCCGACTATTAATACATTGATTGCCCGTAATTATGCTCGTCGGGAAAAAAGAGCTTTTAAACCTACTGTTTTAGGTATTAAAGTCAATGATCTTCTTGTTGGGTCTTTTTCGGATGTAATCAATGAAGGGTTTACGGCATTTATGGAGTCCGAGTTAGATAAGGTTGAGCAAGGTGAGATAAAATGGAACAGCATTCTTAAAGACTTTTATCCTGCCTTTAGTGAAAAAGTTAAAAATACACTGGCAACTATTACTAAAGAAATAGAGTATTCAGATAAATTTTGTCCTGATTGTAATGGGCGGCTAGTTGTAAAGTGGTCAAGAAGAGGGAGATTTTTAAGTTGTGAAACTTTTCCGAAATGTCGCTATGCGGAAAGTATTACCAGCGGGATTAAATGTCCGGGATGTGAAGAAGGGGAGTTAATTGAGAGGAGAAATAGAAGAGGACAGAATTTTTATGGTTGTAGTAAATTTCCAAAATGTACTTATACCTCTCGTAATCTTCCTGAAGACAATAACGAAGAAAAAGATGAAGAAGCTGAAGGAGAAGGCACTTAAGTTCTAAGTAATGTTTTCTTGGCAGTAGATTAAATTTTTTGTGTTTCTAACATTTATATATGGAATAAACAAAGTAATGATACCTTTTTCTTATTATACTAATAAATTCTTAAATTATTTAGCCATCGAAAAGAATTATTCTGGGCATACGGTTAAAAATTATAGAACTGATCTTAATGAGTTTGATTTATTTTTAGGATCTCAAGGAGGAAAAGATGTAAAGGATATTGATTATTTTCTTCTCCGAAAATTTTTAAGTTTGCTTAGCGGAAAGCGATTAAGTAAGCGGACGCTTTCTCGAAAAATTTCAACGCTAAAAAGTTTTTTTAAATTTATTGTCCGAGAGCAGATAACTAAAAATAATCCGGCAGATACATTGATTTATCCTCGCTTGGATAAACCGTTGCCCAAATTCATGACAGAAAAAGAAGTAGAAGCGGTACTGGAGCTTCCGAAAGGAACAGGAGTCCTAGTGTTGCGCGATAAGGCCATTCTTGAATTTTTATATTCTACTGGCGCTAGAGTTTCGGAGATGGTTTCCTCAAAAATTGAGAATGTAGACTTAATTAGTGGATTTGTTAAAGTAAAAGGCAAAGGGAGGAAAGAAAGATTGCTCCCTTTAGGTGAGCCGGCAATTAACAGTATTAAAAACTATTTAGATAAACGAACAGACAGTAATAAATATTTATTTGTGAACAAGCGTTACGGTAACCTAAGCGATCGGGGGGTAAGAGGAATTATTTATAAGTATATCAACGAAGCGGCAATGTCTGTAAAAATTTCTCCACACACCTTTCGTCATTCATTTGCAACGCATTTGCTTAATCGTGGTGCTGACCTGCGGAGTGTTCAAGAGCTTTTAGGCCATTCAAGCATAGCAACTACTCAAGTATATACCCACTTAACGATTAATTCACTTAAAGCAGTATATGAAAAAGCGCATCCACGAGCTTAAGAATGTTTAAGTGATAAGAAAAATATTAAATTGGAAGGTATAGATTGATAGAAGAAAAAATGGATAGAGGAAAGAAAATATGAGAGAGATTAAGTTTTTAATCTATGATTTAGTTTTCTTGTTTGGGTTTATAATTTATCTCCCTGTGTATTTTTGGCGTAAAAAAATAACTTTTTTGTCTTTAAAAGAAAGGTTGGGATGCATTAGCTGGTTTTCTCCAAATCGGAGCATTTGGTTGCAAGTGGTTAGTGTGGGAGAAGTGAATTTAATTGAGAATTTACTAACTAAAATTAAGGATGAATATGGTTGTCCGATCGTTATTTCTACTACGACCTTAACAGGGAATTTAATGGCTAGAAGAAAGTATTCAAAACTAGCAAAGATTATTTTTTTTCCTTTAGATATCTCTTTTGTCCTCAGGAAAGCTATAAAAGTAATAAATCCCAGAGTATTCATCGGATTGGAAACAGAAATTTGGCCCAACCTTTTTTACCAGCTGAAAAGAAAAAATATTCCGATAGTCATCATCAACGGGAGAATATCAGATAGTGCGTACCAAAGATATAGATGGACAAATCAGGCACTTAAATCAACTATCAATCGGTGTCTATACATTGGTGTACAAAATGAGATGTATAAAAAGAGGTTTATTTCCTTAGGGGCGGATGCAGAAAAGTTAATTATTTCCGGTAATTTGAAATTTGAAAGCATTCTACCTGCCAAAGAAAAGATGTTAAAAATTCAAAAAAAATATTCTTCGCTGTTTAATTTGCCTTTAGTTGAAACATCACTTAGTACCCAATTGAATATAAGCCAACAGCAAGAATTTGTAACCACCGAGGTTAAAAACTTTAATAAAAACGACAAATTGATTCTTATTGCAGCAAGTACTCATCATCCAGAGGAAGAGATTATTATAAACATCTACAAAGATCTTTTGAAGGAATTTAATAATTTAAAGTTAGTTATTGCTCCCCGTCATCTTCAGAGGATAGAAAGTGTTATGAAAGTGATAGCTCTAGCGGAGTTTAAGCCAATAAAGATTAGTGAAGCGACTGGCGATTCAACTCCGGAGAATTCGGTATTTGTTGTGGATACGCTCGGAGAACTGTTATCTTTGTTCGGCGTTGCGGATATTTGTTTTGTGGGAGGGAGTCTTTCCCCTTGTGGTGGACATAATATTCTTGAACCGGTTTATTTTTCAAAACCGACATTGTTTGGTCCCTATATGAATAATTTTTTAGATATTAAAAAAATTGTATTAGAAAAGAAAGCGGGAATTCAGGTAAATAATCCAGCAGAGCTCAAAGACAGCATTTTGCGATTACTAGATGATAGAAAACTAAGGAAGAGCTTAGCTGAAGGGTGTGTTAAGGTGTTTCAAAAGGAAAAAAAATGCTTATCAAAGAACCTGCAGCTAATTCGAAATTCTATGGGGCATAGTTAGTTTAACCAATGAAGCGATATCTGAGGATAACAAGATGGTATCTAACGTTTATAGAGAAAGATAAAAAAAACTTTTTCGAGGTGTTAGCCTACGCTGTTTTTTACTTATTATCTCTTCTGTATGGCGGGGTAATATTTTTGAGAAATGCTTGTTATAATTGCAAGATTACTGATGTATATCATTCAAAAGCCAAAGTTATTAGCATTGGAAATATTTCTTGGGCTGGTTCAGGAAAGACTTCTTTTAGTATGTGGCTCTACAAGCATCTTTCCGTAAGTCTTAAAACGGCAATCTTGCGACGTGGTTACGGGATAGACGAAGGTGAGTTGTTAAGATCTCAAGTTAATAATGTGTTTGAGGGTAAAAACCGGGCAAAATTAGCAGAAAATCTTGATTTGTCCTTTGATGCTTTTATTTTGGACGATGGATTTCAGCACCGTTGTTTGTGGCGAAATATAGATATTGTAATTATGGGGTCACGTGAATTCAAGCGAACGCATAATTTAATTCCTGCTTATTTTTTTCGTGAACCGTTATCATCCTTAAAGAGGGCAGACATCATTATTATTAATTATTCCGATGAGATAGAGAATTTATCGGAAGTTAAAAAACGGATATTGAATATAGCATCTAAGTCTAAAGTATATTTTTCGCATTACAAAGTAAAAAAATTTTCAACCAGAGATAATAATGAGGTTTTTTTATCAGAGTTAAAAGGAAAAAAAATAGCTGCTTTTTGTGCTATTGGGTATCCGCAGGGGTTTTTTAATAAAATAAAGGAGACAGGGCTTAATCCTCTAAAACAGTTTGTTTATCCTGATCACTACCAGTTGACTCAAGAGGATTTGGATGTTATTGCAGAAAAAATGGCAAAAGAAGGCATTAAGAGTCTATTAATTACAGCAAAGGATCGTCATCGTTTTGAAGGAAGTAATCGGGACTTTAATATATTTATTATGGAAGTAGAGCTGGTGATTGTCGAAGAGAATGAATTAAAGAAGCATATAGAACGCTTGCTATGTATCTCTAGTTAAAATGTATTATTTGGCGCAAACAATTCAAAAAATATTATTGATAGCTCCGTTAAGTTTTTCTTATTTTTTAGGAAGAACAATCGGCATAGCTTTTTATTTAAATAAGCGGAAAAGAAGAACGGCCTTTAAAAATATTAAGATTGCTTTTCCTAGTAAATCTCATAAGGAAATTTTGTTAATAATTAAAAAAAGTTTTTATAATTTTGGTTTAAGTTTGGTAGAGAGTTTAATTTTTAGCCGGATACCAAATTCTGTTGATATTGAAGGTATCGAAAAAATTGGTTCTGACGGTGGGGTGTTGGTTGCAATTCATTCTGGTAATTGGGAAATTAATAATTTTGCGTTTGCTAATCAGAGAAAATTTGCTATATTTATTCAAACTCAAAAAAATAGTGTGTTGGGAAAATTTTTTACCAAGCTGAGAATAAAACAGGGTGTAAAGATTTGCTTTTCGGTGAGAGATCTGATTAGATGCATAAAAGATAATTATATTATTGGGGTGACTGTTGATCACGGAGCAAGAGAAGATGATATCGCTGTTGATTTTTTTTCACATTTAGTTCCTACTCCCCGTGGAGCAGCATATTTAGCTAAGAAGTTTAATAAAAAAATATATCCTTGTTTTGCTTATCGACGCAAGGCTTTCTCTAACTTAGCGGTGATAGGAGATTCGATAGAGACACATAATAAGAGTGAAGAAGATTTACTTGCTCAAATCAATAGAATTTATCAAGAGTACTTAACCGCATCACCTGAGTATTATTTTTGGCCCTATAAAAGGTTCAAGCGGAAACTAGATAAAAAGATATTAATTTTAAATGACGGTAAATCTGGCCACTTTAAACAGTCGCAAGCATTCCTAGAATTAGCAAAACAAGGCAATAAATATATACAAGCAAAGTCTATAGATGTAGAATATAAGAATTATTTTTGCCGAGTACTTGCTAATTTAGTGGCGTTGTGCGCTGAGAAGCATTCATTATCTTCCGGAAAATGGCTTTCTTTTCTGCTCAAGCGAAGCGCAGAACAGGCATTGAGCATGGAATTTACGGATATCGTTGTGAGTACTGGAAGTTTTATTGCTCCGATAAATAAATTGGTTTCTTCTTATTTGGGTGCTAAGTCTGTAGTCATCTTGAGGCCTAATATACCTTTGCGGCAATTTGACTTGGCAATTATTCCTGAGCATGATCGCTTGATTTCTTCTAATGCGGTAATAATAAAAGGAGCAGTATGCTATCCGTATAATGTAGATAAAAAAATAAAGGAGTGCAAAAGCTTTTTTGATTTAGGCAATGATAAAAAAATTACTTTTTTTGTCGGAGGACCCCTTTCAGGAAAACAAAAATTTATGGACAATTTAAAGGCATTTGTGCCGAAATTCAAAGAATTTTCTCTTAAAAGAGGATACAAAGTTCTTGTCAGTACTTCTCGGCGTAGTCCTGTAGAAGCTGAGGAGTATATTAAAAGTGAGTTTTCTGGATTCTGTAATAAGGAAGTATTAGTCATTGCCAATGAGCAAAATTATAATTTTGTATTTGATGGATTTTCTTTTTTTTCTGATGTGGTGTTTACTACAAGCGAGAGTATTTCTATGGTTTCTGAAATTATTTCCCTTAAAAAACCATGTGTATGTGTATTTTTAGAAAGTCCTGACGATAAACGAAGAGTTTTTTTTGAGTCGATACAAGATGCTATTTTTTGTCTAAGAAATCCTTATAAAATAGAAATAACTTCGTTAAAAAAGCCCATAATTTTTGACGAAAACCAAAAGATATTAAAACAGGCAATAAGGCGGATAATATGAAAATAATGCAAATTCTTCCAAGAATGAATGTTGGCGGGGTAGAAAGGGGTGTGGTGGATGCGGTTAGTTTTTTTAAAAAAAGAAACGCGCAGAATATACATTCTGAGGCTGATGTGGACAATATTGTAGTTAGCTCTGGAGGAAGGCTAGTGGAAGGGTTGCTTCAATTGGGAGTAAAACATTATAAGCTTCCAGTAGCACAGAAGTCGCCACTAATCCTATGGCAAATTCCAAAATTAAGAAGGATTCTTCAAAAAGACAAAGTTTCTGTAGTCCATGCTCGTAGTCGGATGCCTGGATGGGTTAGTTTTTTTGCTTCCCGGGGAAGTTGTGTAAATTTTGTAACTACTGCTCACGGAATTTATAAGAGTAAGTTTTTTAGTGAAGTTATGGGATGGGGAAAATATGTTATTTGCCCTTCAAAAGTAGTGGCTCGTCACATGAAGGATAACTTTGGAGTTCCTGAAGAGAAGATAGTGGTAATTAGTCGTTGGGTAAATTTGGAGGAGTTTACATTTAAGGACTATAGCCAGCGGAAGAATAATATTGTGATAGCTGCCGTGGGAAGGATATCACCTACTAAAGGCTATGAACATTTAATAAAAGGATTTAAAAAAGTAGTACGTTTCAATCCATACCTTAAACTAAAAATAATTGGATCTGCCGATAAATCAAAAGCTAAATATCTTGAGCATTTAAAAATGTTAGTTAATCGTTGTTCATTAAATTATAATGTAGAATTTGTAGGGTTTGAGTTAAATATCGGTAAAGTTCTGGAGGAGGCCCGCATTCTTGTGGCTCCCTCAGTCATTGAGGAATCGTTTGGCCGGGTAGTTGTTGAGGGTTTTGCTTGTGGAGTTCCGGTGATTGCTACAGATATGGGTGGATTTAAGGAGATAATCGATGATGGTAAAGATGCAATATTAGTCGAACCAAAGAATAGTGAACAAATTGCTGATAGCATTTTAAAGCTACTTAATAATCCGGATTATGCAGCAGAATTAGTTAAGAATGCACGAAAAAAGGTAGAGAGCAAGTATGTGATGGATAGGTGCTTAATGGAAACCAAAGAAGTTTACGAGCGGGCAATAAATGATTTACGAATTTTGATTGTTAAAATATCTTCCTTGGGGGACTTAGTGCTAGTGCTCCCGTCCCTAGAAGCAATTAGAAAAAAATTTCCAAAAAGCAAGATATCTCTCTTAACTCTAAAAAAATATCGGCTATTATTCCATGAGTGTCCTTATGTTGATGAAATTATTGTTCTGGGTGAGAATTATAAAACATTACGTAGTTTACTAAATATTGTCAAGCATCTTCGCCGCAAGTCCTTTGATTATTTAGTTGATTTGCAAAACAGTCGCACTTCTCATCTGATTTCTTTTTTAAGCTTTCCCCGCTATTCATTTGGCTATAATTTACGTTGGGGCTGGTTAATTGGTAAAAAAGCAAAATATGAGCGTAAAGATTCTCCACTAAAGTCGCAAGAAAAAATTTTGCAGCTTTTAGGAGTTAAGCTTATTGAGAAACGTTTAATATTTTGGGAAAAGAAAGGTGGATCATCTTTTTCGCTTCCTGATGCACAATTTATTGGGATAAACGTGTCTGGGTCTAAAAAATGGGAATCAAAGTCCTGGCCATTTAAAAATACTTTTAGATTGATAGAGCTAATCAATAAGAATTTATCTGAGTTTAAAGTGGTATTATTCGGAGATGTAGATGCTCAAGTATATGCTCAGAAAATCGAAAGAAGTATTTGGCCACATCCAATAAATTTATGCGGGAAAACTAATTTGGCTGACTTGCCGAAGGTAATGAAAAAAATGAAAGTTTTTATTACTCCGGACACAGCTACCTTACATTTAGCGTTAGCTTTAGAAGTTTCGACTATTGGCTTGTTTGGTCCGACAGACCCCCAGAGACATGCAGTGAAGGGCAAGAACTTACATATTTTTGTTAAAAAAATGAAATGTTCATATTGCTATCAATCTAAATGCAGCCTAGAGAGAGCTAATGTTTGCATGAGTAAAATATCATCGCAGGAAGTATTCGTAAAGATTAGAGAAATTTTACGTAGATAGGTGTATTTTAAAAAGTAATGAATATTCTTATTCTTACCACGCATCTTAATCCCGGTGGACTTTCGCGGTATGTTTTGAATTTAGCTAAGGGGCTATCGGAGAAACAACATAATGTTTATGTTGGATGTTCCGGTGGAGAATGGGCTAAATATTTAAAAGAACAGAATGTCGGCTATAAGAAATTACCGATAGACACTAAATCAATATTGAGCATAAAAATATTATTTTCGGCTGTAATCCTTTCTCGATGGTGCCGTCTTAAAAGAATTGAAGTTATACATGCTAACACCCGAGTAACTCAGCTTCTGGGGCTTCTTATGTGGAAACTCTCAAGAATTCCTTATATTAGTACTTTCCACGGATTCTACAAGCACATATTCTTTAGGCGGCTTATTAAGATTTCCGGCGTTAAAACAATAGCAATCAGTAAAGCTGTAAGAAAATATTTAATAGAGGATTTAAAATTTAAGGAGCGTAATATTGAGTTAGTGTACAATGGGGTTGATTTTGAAAGTCTTAGTTCTCGGATAAACATAAGGGAAAAATATGGATTTACAGAAGCAGATTTTTTAATCGGAATATTAGGCAGAATTTCTGAGGAAAAAGGCCAATTTTTGGCGCTGGATGCATTACATAATATTTTGGTAAAAAATAAAGATGTTTACTTTTTGGTTTCTGGTAAGGGAAAACAGGAGGTAGCCTTAAAAACACTCGTTCAAAAGCTAAAGCTAAACAAGAAAGTTAAATTTGTCCAATGTGAATCCGGAGAATTTCTAAACACAGTAAACATTTTACTAGTTCCGTCTCGGAAAGAAGGATTTGGCTATTCAATTGTTGAAGCATTTTTTAAGGAAGTTCCGGTGATTGGCTACAATACTGGAGGAATTTCAGAAATCATAAAAAACAATATTAATGGATTTTTGTTTTATGGATATAACCGGGAAGAGCTGGAAAAGAGAATTGAGGAAACAATGTCCAATTCGGACGTTGTAAACAAAATTATCATTCGAGCAAAAGAAGACGCATTATCTTTTTCTTACACTAAGATGGCCGAGGCTACCGAAAGAGTGTATAAGGAAGCAATGAATTTGACTCAGTGAAGTTTAAAATAAACTAGATGAAGAAAATATTAATTATTCTGACAGTACCTGCTGTTTTGTTTTGTTCTTTTTGGGTTTATCTTAATGTAAACAGTTCTGTGCCGATATTGATGTATCACTCTTTAGATGGAAACAGAGTCAAGACTTATGCTGCAGTGACTCCAGAAACATTTGCTCGACAGATGGGATTTATAAAAAAAGGAAAATATCGGGTTATTAGCTTGGAGAAATATTGTCGGCTATTGGCTGAAAAGGAACAAATTCCCTCTAAGGCGGTAGTTATAACTTTTGATGACGGGTACAAGGATAATGTAAAGGCAGTGGAAATATTAAAAAAGTTTAATTTTCCGGCAACGATATTTGTTATCGCGAACAATATCGGAGAGGAAGGATATTTATCTAAGGAAGATATCCAGTATTTTTTAAAAAATACTAAAGTACGCATTGGCTCGCACACTTTAAGCCATGAATATTTACCTGATTTAAGCGTTGACCAAATAAAAAAAGAAATATTTGGCTCCAAAGGATTACTAGAAAAAGCATATGGAGCAGATGTACAAACTATTTCTTATCCTGTAGGTGGTTTTAATCGTCAGGTTTTAAACGATGTTGAAGAAGCTGGATATTTGTGTGCTTGCGCTACTAACCGGGGATTTTCCCGTTTTCTGGATATTTTTTCCTTAAGAAGGATTAAGGTGACCAATAGTGATTCAGGACTTAGTCTTTGGGCAAAACTAAGTGGATTCTATAATATTTTTAAAAAACCAAAAAACCCTTATTAATGAGTAAGATTTTAGTAGTGATGGTGAATTGGTTTGGCGATGCGGTGTTGACTACCCCAGCATTTAAGGCCATAAAACAGAAATTTCCTTCTTGTTATTTAGGGGTGATGGCTGTTGAAAGAGTAAAAGAGATATTTACTGATAATCCGTATATTGATGAGGTAATAGTATTTGATGAGAAAAATCAGCAAAAAGATATTAGGGCTAAACTAAAATTCATCAAACTTTTAAAAGCAAAGAAATTTGATACAGTTTTTTTTATTCAGCGCTCTTTTACTCGAGCTTTCATTTGTTATTTGGCTGGGATAAAAGAGCGGATTGGTTTTCAACGTGCAAAAACTTCATTAGTCCTTACTAAATGTATTGCAGCGCCTTCTGGTTTAACTCATCGCCAAGATTACTATCTTACATTATTTGAAACTTGTGGCATTAAGATTGATGATCGTCGGTCTCAGTTTTTTATTTCAGATAAAATTTTACATGCGGCTAGCAAAATTATTGAGAAGATTACTAAAGATAATGCACCTTTGGTTGGGATAAATGTTACAGCTAACTGGCAATTAAAACGTTGGCCGCCAAAAAAGTTTGCTAGTCTTAGTGATCGATTAACAAAAGAATTGAATTGCAAAGTAATTTTTATCGGCGCGGCTAAAGAAAGAATGCTAATCCAGAAAGTCATTGAGAATATGGAGGAATCAGCTGAGAATCTTTGCGGCCAAACTACCCTTAAGGAATTAGGAGCATTAATGAAAAGAATGACTTTGTTTATCTCTAATGACTCTGGCCCGGCACATTTGGCCGCGGTTCTAGGATTAAGTACGCTGGTTTTGTTTGGTCCGACATTGGAAAGAATAACTGCTCCGCGGGGTAAAAGAGTGGTCATAATCAGAAAAGATACGGGTTGCCATCTTCCCTGCTATAGACTGAATTGCCAGGATAATATCTGCATGAAATTAATTAGTGTTGATGAAGTTTATTTGCGGGCAAAACAGATGATAGGCAAATGAAGATGCCTAGCAATATTTTAATTTACTTTCCGACTAATATAGGTGATACATTAATGGGCTTGCCGGTAGTAGATCGTTTGCGGGATAATTATCCTCAAAGCAAAATCACAGCCATTGCTTCTGTACGGACCAAAGATTTTCTTCTCGAGCATAATTTTATTGATGCAGTATTGTTATTTAAAAAGTCGTGGTCTTTTCGACAAAAAGTAAAATTTGCTTTTGGTTTGCGGGGTAAGTATGATTTAACCGTTGATTTTAAAAATTCGTTTTTGCCAGTAGTTATTGGTTCTAAACAATGCACTCCTTTTTATCGTCAGCATTATAAGGGCGGTCACGCTAAGGATATATATTTAAAAATTGCCGCTGCGTTTACTGGTTGTAATCGTAAAATATCTCGTGGTCAAATCGTGCCTTGCGAGGAAGAGGGAAAAAAGTGGCAAAAAATTAAATTTGCTCCAGCGGTATTCGTTGCTTGCTCTTCGCTTTCGGAGCTGAAACGGTATCCTTATTCATGTTTGAAGGAGGTTATGCGAGGATTAATTGAGAAAGGTTATCCTTTGGTTATCCTTGGCGAAGAAAAGGAGAAGGATTTTTACAGGGATATTTTAAGTTTTAATACAGTTATAGATTTAGTAGGGAAAACTACCATTGCTGATGCAGCCTATCTTTTGGAAAAATATGCTCGGGTTTTTCTTTGTGTTGATTCTGGAATTATGCATCTAGGCAGTTATCTAAATATCGATCAAGTTGTTTTATTCGGACCAACGGATGCTGTTAGATTTGGGCCTTGGTCTAGTAACGCAGTAATTTTAAGAAACGAGGATATTAAATGCCCAGCTTGTGAAGGCTCTGATTGTCGTTTTGATTATGGATGTATGAAGATAGCTCCGGAGAAGGTTATTCGAGCGGTTGAGGATTTATGGTGAACAAGCCAAAGAAGATTTTGATTGTTCGTACTGATCGTTTAGGAGATGTCATTCTTTCTACTCCGGTTATTAGTAATTTAAGAAATTATTTTCCTGATGCGTATATTGCTTTTATGTGTCGTCCGTACGTTAAAGATGTGCTAGAGAAAAATCCATATTTGGATGAAGTTATTATCTATGATAAATATGGAAAACATAAGAGTTTTTGGGGATCATTTGATTTTTCGCTTCAATTAAGAAAAAACAATTTTGATTGGGCGATAATTTTACATCCAACCAATCGTGCACATTGGATTACTTTTTTGTCTGGAATAAGATTGCGTGCAGGTTGGAGTAAAAAAATGGATTGCTTATTAAGTAGGAAGATTAGACATGATAAGGAAAAAGGTGAAAAACATGAATTAGAATATACCTTGGATATTTTAAGAAGTATGGATATCCCGATTGTTAATAAGCAGACTTATTTTCCGATAACCGAAGAAGCGGTGATAAATATTAAAAAGATGCTCGAGGCGAAGAGCATAGATGCTAATCAGAAATTAATAGTTATTCATCCTTCAGCTTCTTGCGTTTCAAAACGTTGGCCGCTAGAATATTTTTCTCAATTGATAAAACTCCTCAATGAAAATTTACCGCACAAACTAGTAATTATTTCTTCTGCTGAAGAGAAGGATGATCTTAATAGGCTATTCCACGACCATTTACTTGTTGACTTTAGAGGTAGGTGTACAATATCGGAGATTGGCGCGCTAATTAAAAGATCTAGCTTATTCATTTCTAATGATTCAGGCCCTGTGCATATTGCTGCCAGTTTAAATGTTCCGGTAATTTCTATTTTTGGACGCAACAACCCTGGACTTTCACCCTTACGCTGGAAACCATTGGGTCTTAGGTCTATTTATTTGCATAAGCCTGCAGGTTGCTTAAAATGTCAGGCGCATCAGTGCACGAAAAAATTTCTGTGCCTTAGATCAATCAAGGCAAAGGAAGTGTATCTATTAGCTTTAAATATGATTTCTGGAATCTGAGCAGTAAAATATATTTGTAAAAACTTCTATTATTTTCTTGACAGGTAAATGTGAAAGGGTATAATACGCTGAATCGTTCTGAATTTCACGATTAACATGAAAAAAGTTTCCAGTAAAATTATTACACGTGTTCTTTTATATATACGAATTTTAGAAAATTTAGCCAAAGAAAAACGATTTTTAATTTCTTCCGGTGAGTTGTCACAAATAACCGGATTAACGGATGTTCAAATCCGAAAGGATATATCTAATTTCGGGAAAGTAGGGACTCCGCGAATAGGGTATAAGACATTAGAACTAAAAAATACTCTAGAGGATTTTGTTCTTCAAAAGAATATTGTGCGGATGGCTTTGTTTGGGGCTGGGAACCTTGGAACAGCGATAATGAAGTATCCTGGATTTCAAACGGATAAAATAAGGTTGGTCGCTGCGTTTGACAAAGCAAAGAATAGAATTGGCAGGATTATTAATGGGGTTAAAGTTTATTCAATAGAAAGGGCTCCGGATATAATCAAAAAAACTCGTACAAAAATTGGGATAATTGCTGTTCCGGCTTCTGGCAGCCAAAATGTTGCTGATATAATGGTTATGTCTGGCTTAAAAGGGATAATTAATTTTTCGCCAAAATCTATTAGTGTGCCAAAAAAAATACCGGTAAAAAATATTGACTTCTCAATTGAGATTCTATCGTTGTTTTGTAATGTTTATGTTTAGAAGTAGTTATTTTTAAAAAAGGAGATTTATTTTATGAAAAAAAATGATTCAAAAGCGGCAAATGTTTCTTCTGCCGATGCGAAACCGGTTTCCGGTAAACAATTGCGTTCGCAGCTTTTACCTCTACTGCAGAAGGTTCAAGATAAGAAAGGATACATACCGGATAAGGATATGCAGGGTATAGCTGATCAATTGGGTATTCACCCGGTTGAAGTATATTCGGTGGTAACATTTTATTCATTTCTTAGAGTAGAAAAGAAAGGTAAATATACTATTCGTGTTAGTAATTGCATATCTAATGTATTAGCCGGAAGTGATAGGATATTAAGATTGTTTGAAAAAGAATTGGATGTTAAGGTAGGTGAAACTACTTGTGATAAGAAAATTACTCTTGAAGAAACAGGCTGTATAGGGATGTGCGATCATGCTCCGGCTATTATGGTTGACGATGAGTTAATAGGAGATATGACTCCGCAAAAAATTAAAAAAATTATCGCTACATTAAAATAATATGCACAAGAACAATAATATAATGAATTTAAGGAGAAAAGACATGACAGTGAAAAGAGAAGGCCCGATAGTGTTTAGTGAAATCAAGGCTAATGATGGGTTGAAGAAGGCTCTAGAGATAGGCAAGGAAGCAGCTATTGAGGTTTTAAAGAATTCTAATTTAAGAGGTAGGGGGGGAGCTGGATTTCCGACAGGATTAAAGTGGGGCTTTACAGCAAACTCAAATGCGGATAAAAAATACATTGTGTGTAATGCAGATGAAGGTGAGCCAGGAACGTTTAAGGATAGGGTACTTCTTAGTGAATATGCCCGATTAGTATTTGAAGGTATGGTCATTGGCGCTTTTTCTGTTGGGGCCGAAGAAGGTTTTCTTTATTTACGGGGAGAGTATAAATTACTTCTCCCTTGTTTAGAAAAAATATTAAATGTAATGCGCCAAGAGAATGTATTAGGAAGAGATATCCTGGGCAAAAAGGGATTTAATTTTGATATATGTATTAGGTTAGGGTCAGGCGCTTATGTTTGTGGGGAAGAGACAGCTTTGATTGAATCGTTAGAAGGGCATCGTGGTGAGCCTCGAAATCGACCGCCATTTCCGGTGAATAACGGCTATAATTGTTGTCCGACAGCAATTAATAACGCAGAAACTTTTGCCGTTGTTACTCAGATTATTGCAAAGGGAGCAGATTGGTTTAAATTTATTGGCACTGATAAATCAGCTGGTTCAAAACTTTTGAGCATTTCCGGGGACTGTAGGAAACCGGGGGTGTATGAAGTTCCCTTTGGAGTGACAATAAAACAAATTCTTAAATTAGTGCAAGCTGAAGATTCTAAAGCCGTTCAGGTTGGAGGTGCTTCCGGGGTGTGTATTCCTAAAGCACAATTTAGCCGGAAGATTAGCTTTGAAGATCTTTCTACAGGTGGTTCAATAATAATATTTAATCAAAAACGCGAGATGCTAAAGGTGGCAGATAATTTTTTAAAATTTTTTAAAGAAGAATCATGCGGACAATGCACTCCTTGCCGAGAAGGAATTCCTGTTTTATTGGAGGCAATAGAAGAGCTTAAGAGGAATGAATGTAGCGGAGAATATTTAAAAGATATTTTTTCGTTAACCGAAACAATGCAACTTGCTTCAAAATGTGGACTGGGGCAATCGTGTCCTAACGCTTTTGTGTCGATACTTAATAATTTTCCCAAGGAGTATAAATTATCAAAGACAATCAAAAAGGAGAAGAAGTTCAATGAATAAGGAGAGGCCATTTGCCCAAAGTACTTCCCGAACTCCAGTAAGCCAACGAAGATTTTACATCAACAAAGGAAAGAAGGATGTTCTAGAAGAGATGATCGAAGTTGTTATTGATGATATTGAGGTTAAGATTCCGGTTGGTACTACTATTTTGGAAGCTGCTAAATCAGTAAATATTAAGATTCCTACTCTTTGCCAACACGATGATCTTTGCCTTGCAGGAGTCTGTCGAGTGTGTATGGTTGAGGTAGAAGGTGAACGAACGCTTCAAGCTTCATGTTCGTATCCGATATTTCGGTCAATCAAGATTCGGACGTACTCTCCTAAAGTTAGGAGAGCCCGGAGCAATATTATCCAGCTGTTGTTAAAAAATCATTATGGTGAGTGTTATTCCTGTGCGCGAAATAATAATTGTGAACTCCAGGCGTTAGCTAAGGAGTATGGAGTAACCACCTATAAATTTGGACATATTGATAGTCCGCGTTATGAAAAAGATGTATCAAGCTATTCTGTAGAGCGCGACATGAATAAATGTGTTCTTTGTCGACGTTGCGCAAGAACATGTATTGATCTTCAGGAAGTGGGAGTATTGGAGGCTGCACATCGTGGAGCAGAAACGAAGATAGAAACCTATCAGGATATGCCGCTTAATGAAGTAATATGCATTAATTGTGGGCAATGCATTAATCGTTGCCCTACAGGTGCTTTAAAGTCTAAAGATCCAGCCCAAGAAGTTTGGGATGCCATTGATGACCCTAAGAAACATGTAATTATTCAAACTGCGCCTTCACCGCGAGCGGCAATTGGTGAAGAATTTGGTTTGCCTCCAGGAACAAGTGTGACCAAGAAACTTAATACAGCTATTAAAAGAATCGGCTTCAACAAGGCTTTTGATACTAATTTTACTGCTGACTTAACAATCATGGAAGAAGGGACCGAATTGCTTTTGCGGCTCAAGAAAGCTTTAGTTGACAAAGATAAAAATATATGTTTACCCCAGATTACATCTTGTTCTCCGGGTTGGGTAAAGTATATAGAGCATTTTTATCCGGAAAAATTAGGGCATGTTTCGACTTGTAAATCGCCTCAGCAAATGTTTGGAGCTATTGTCAAGACTTGGTATACTCAACGCAACAATATTGACCCTAAGGATGTTGTTAGCGTTTCGTTAATGCCCTGTTCGGCAAAAAAATTTGAGTGTACTCGGCCGGAGATGAATAGTTCTGGGTTTAAAGATGTTGATTATACACTAACTACTCGGGAGTTAGCCGGAATGATTAAAGAATGTGGTATTGATTTACCCAACTTGCCTGATTCTAACTTTGATGATCCTCTGGGTATTGGCAGTGGAGCAGGATTAGTATTTGGGGCAACCGGAGGAGTTATGGAGGCGGCAATCAGAACAGCCTATGAGATAGTTACTGGTGAAGAGGTACCATTTAAAAAATTACGTGTTGAAGCGGTAAGAGGCACAGAAGGGGTTCGTAGAGCGGAGATACCGATTAAAAAAGCAGTACCTGAGTGGAAGTTTTTAGAGGGGGCAGTCTTAAAGGTTATGGTTGGTCACGGCACTGCTAATGCTAAAAAAATAATGGATATGCTTTGCCGGGGAGAATTAAACGGGTATCATTTTGTGGAAATTATGGCTTGTCCCGGAGGTTGTTTAGGCGGTGGTGGGCAGCCTATTCCGACAAATCCGGAGATTCGGGAAGCTAGAGCTAAGGCTATCTATGCTGAGGATGAAGGGTTACCGATTAGGAAATCTCACGAAAATCCAATAGTCAAACAAATATATAAGGAATTTTTGACAGATGGTCCTTGTGGGCATATGAGTCATAAGCTTTTGCACACCCATTATATAAAGCGGGGGAAATGGATAAGTCGTAAAGCTAAGAAAAAGGGGGTGGCTAGTGGAGTGTGATCCTAAAAAGAATCTTAATGAGTTCAATCGACTGATAGCTGATATTGGCAGGATAGTGCCTGAAGAATACAAGGCATTTATCAATGAAAAACAATCGATAATGAAAGACGGAAAGATTTCTGAAAAAACAAAGTGGCTTTTGATGCTTTCTTCTAGCTTGGCTCAAAAATGTCCAGTGTGTATTCCTCGGGCAGTAGAAAATTGCCTTCGTTGTGGATGGAGCAAAGAAGAGATAGTTGAAGCTTCAATGGTCGCAGTTTTGATAGGTGGATCAAGTGCAATGACGTATGTAACTTTAGCACTTAAAACCATTAATGAGCTAAGTAGTAAATAATAGCTGTGTCTTGCTAATCCTGAGGTAAGGATTTAAGTGTCTGAAGCCCAGGGATAAATAGTTAATTTTATCCCGGCCTTACTTTAATTAGGCCGGGATTTTATTTAAGGAGAGATAAAAATGCAAAAAAGACTGGGATTTGTAGGAATTATTATTGGGGACCGCAAAAAGACAGCATCAGTTATTAACCAAATACTTTCTGAATTTTCAGAAATTATTGTTTCCAGGTCCGGTTTGCCGTACAAGCAAAGAAACTGTAGCGTAATTATATTAATCGTTGACGCAGATACTGATGAGGTTGGAGCATTAACCGGGAAATTAGGTAAATTAGAGAAAGTAACAGTAAAATCAGCATTGAGCAAAATAATTTAAATTATTTACGTTAATATAAGGGGAGAGTATGAGTTATCGCAAAGAATCTGATTCTTTAGGCGAAGAACAAATACCACAAGAAGCTTATTGGGGGATACATACTCAGCGGGCTTTAAAAAATTTTGCTTTTACCGAAAAAAAAATTCCAAAAATATTGGTTTCTTCATTGACCATGGTAAAAAAAGCAGCTTGCTTGACTAATCATGAGCTTGGATTTTTAGATAAAAAAAAATCTAACGCTATAGAACTATCTTGCGATGATATTTTGAATGGAAGTCTAGATAATCAATTTCCTCTAGACGCTTTGCAGGGGGGTGCTGGGACTTCGACTAACATGAATGTTAACGAAGTCATTGCTAATCGTTCTTTAGAAAGGCTTGGCGAAGAAAAGGGCAATTATAATGTTCTGCATCCGATTGAGGATGTGAATTTGCATCAATCAACTAACGATGTGTATCCTACAGCTTTGAAGATAGCATCTATTTTTACATTACGTAAATTAAGCACAGCGATTTCCTGTCTTCAGGGAGAATTACAGAAAAAGGAAAAGGATTTTTCTCAAATAGTTAAAATTGGCAGGACAGAATTGCAGCCAGCGGTTCCGCTTACCCTTGGAGTTGAATTTTCTGCTTTTGCTGAATCAATTAGTCGGGATCGTTGGAGAGTTTTTAAATGTGAAGAGCGTTTGCGAGTAATTAATCTCGGTGGAACGGCCATTGGTACTGGCTTGACGGCGCCGCGACAATATATTTTTTTGGTAAGTGAGAAACTTAGAGATATTACCGGTTTAGGTTTAAGCAGAGCAGAAAATCTGGTCGATGCAACTGCCAATGCTGATTGTTTTGTGGAAGTTTCTGGAATTATTAAGGCTTGTGCCTCAAATCTGATTAAGATCTCTAGCGATTTAAGGCTAATGAACCTTTTTGGCGAGATCAAGGTACCGAAAGTACAGGCTGGATCATCAATTATGCCGGGAAAAAATAATCCAGTTATATTAGAGGCGGTAATTCAAGCTGGTTTAAAAGTCATGGCTAATGATTTAATAGTTTCAGAAGCAGTTTCGCGAAGTAGTTTTCAAGTAGCTGAATTCTTGCCGTTAGTTAGCATGGCTCTTTTGGAATCAATACAGCTATTAACTAATGTGAATTTAGCATTTGCAAAGCATATTTCTGAAATCAAGGCAGATCCTAAGATCTGTACAGATATTTTTAATAGCAATCCGGTAATTATTACTGCATTTATTCCTTATATTGGATACGATCGGGCTGGTGAGTTAATTAAAAAGTTTTCTCTAGTAAAATCAGGGAATTTATTCGAATTTTTAAGCAACGAATTGGGTAGTGAACTTGTAATTAGGACTTTATCTTCAGAAAATCTACTTTCTTTGGGTTATGTAAACAGCGAGAGGAATAATGGAAAAAGCTCCTAAATCTTTAAGGCTACATATTGGATTATTCGGAAGAACAAATGTGGGAAAATCAAGTTTTTTAAATATGATTTCCTCTCAAGCAGTAGCAATTACCTCAGCGCTTCCGGGAACTACTACAGATGTAGTGTCAAAGGTGATGGAGTTACTTCCTTTAGGCCCAGTGGTGTTTTTAGATACTGCTGGTTTAGATGATTTGTCTGAATTAGCAGAATCGAGGATCGAAAAAGCTAAAAAAGCTTTGGATGCTTCTGATATTATTTTACTTATTGTCGAACCTGGTGTTTGGGGTGTCCATGAGGAGAAGATTATACAAGAGGCTAAAGAAAAAAAGGTTCCTTGTATCATTATAGTAAATAAGATTGACGCTATTTGCTTGAAGGAGAGCTTTATTGATCGATTAAAAAAAATAAATTCAAAAGTACTTTGTTGTTCGAGTGTTGTACCGGAAAAAAGCAGTAATTTCTTAGATATACTAAAGAAAGAGTTGATTGAGGTTTGCCCATCGGATTTTCTGAATCCGCCTTTTTTAATTGGAGACTTATTACCTCCCGGGGGCATTGCTTGTTTAATCGTGCCAATTGACTTACAGGCTCCGAAAGGAAGATTAATCCTACCCCAGGTACAAACTATTCGTGATGTCTTGGACAATGATGCTTCGGCTTTGGTTGTTAAAGAGCGTGAGTATAGTTATTTAGTTAATGTTTTAAAAATCCCTTTTAACATTTCTGTTTGTGATTCTCAGGTGGTATTAAAAATGGTTGCTGATACGCCTAAAACTTTAAAGTGTACGACGTTTTCAATTCTTTTTTCGCGTTATAAAGGTGATTTGGCAGAAGCGGTCAAAGGGGTCGTGGCTGTTGATAATTTAAAGCCCGGTGATCGTGTGCTAATTGCCGAAGCTTGCAGTCACCATCCGATTGAAGATGATATTGGACGGATAAAGATTCCCCGGTGGATCAACCAATATACCGGGATAAACATCAAATTCGATTTTTGTGCTGGAAGTGATTACCCTCTCAATTTAAAAGATTATAAGTTAATTATTCATTGTGGTGGTTGTATGATTACCCGAAGGCAGATGATGCTTAGAATTCAGCAGGCTAAAGAGGCTAAAGTTCCGATTACTAATTATGGAGTTTGCATTGCTTTTCTTCAAGGGGTTTTGGGGAGGGTTTTGTTACCGTTTCCAGCGGTTTTTAATATTATTGAAGAATATAAAGTTTTAAAAAAGGATGGTAAAAATGAAAAAAGATTGTAGTGATGATTTGTTATGGATGAATAAAAGAATTAATTCGAAACAAATTACCAAGTATCTAGACAAGGGCCGGGATTTTATTGATCATGAGACAATTAGCGAAGCCCTTGATAGCAAAAACAATTCTTGCAAAGAAGTAGAGGATATCCTGGAGAAATCATTAGCAATAAAAACTTTATCGCTAAACGAAGCTGCTGTTCTTTTGAATGTTAGGGATCCACAGCTTTTGGAAAAAATGCAAATAGTTGCTCAGAAGGTTAAGAAAAAAGTTTATGACAACCGAATCGTTACTTTTGCACCACTTTATTTAAGTAATGCTTGCGTAAACAATTGTCTTTATTGTGGTTTTCGCAGTGATAATAAACAGATTTCCAGAAAAGTTCTTTCCTCGGAAGAGGTTGCTATGGAAACAGAGTCATTAGCGGGAAAAATTGGACACAAACGATTGATTGTTGTTTACGGAGAATCTCCCCAATCAGACATTGATTATATCGCTAAAACAATCAATACTATTTATCAAGTAAAAGTTAAAACTAGAAATGGCTGGGGCCGGATAAGAAGAGTAAATGTTAACGCTTCTCCGATGTCTATTGAAGATCTTAAAGTGTTAAAAGATGCAGGCATTGGTACTTATCAGGTATTTCAGGAAACCTACAATCGCCAAACTTATTCTAATGTTCATCCTCAAGGAACGATTAAAGGTGATTACAAGTGGCGGCTTTATGCAATGCACCGGGCGTTTGAAGCGGGGATTGATGATGTGGGCATTGGTGTTTTATTTGGTTTAGATGATTGGAAATTTGAAGTATTAGGCTTGTTATCTCATGCACATGAACTAGAAGCAAAATTTGGTATTGGGCCGCATACAGTTTCTTTTCCGCGCCTAGAGCCGGCAACTTGTGCTCCATTTACTCAAGATTCTGGGTGTAAGGTTAGTGATCGGGACTTTAAACACTTAATGACAGTAATTCGTTTGGCGATTCCTTATACAGGGATGATCATTACTGCCCGGGAAAGTGCTCAGATGCGCAATGAAACGCTTGGTTTGGGCTGGACACAAACTGATGCCTCAACTCGCATAGGTGTTGGTGCGTATAGCGATTCATATTCTGAACAAAAACCACAGAGTCAGCAATTTGTATTAGGTGATACTCGCACTCTCAACGAGCTGATTTATCATTTTAGCAAGCAAGGTTGTATTACTTCGTTTTGTACTGCTGGTTATCGTTGCGGAAGAACTGGAGTTAGAATTATGAATCTATTACGAAGTGGTCAGGAAGGAAAATTTTGTAAGTTAAATGCAGTGCTTACTTTCCGGGAGTGGTTAGATGATTTCGCTGATGAGCTAACTAAACAAGCAGGTGAAAAAGTTATTGCTAAAGAAATAAAAGAGGTAGAAAAAAAGATGCCCGGATTTTTTCCAAAAATGGTTGAGTATTACAATCGGGTTAAAGAAGGCCAGCGTGATCTATACTTTTGATGATATTATTATGTTTGTGAGTTTGGGTAATGAATAAAAGAGAAATAATTAGGCATCTAATTAGTCGAAAAACGCAAAGATTATTTACGGAAGCTGATTCTGTGCGGCAAAATTTTTGTGGTTTGGATATTCATCTTCGGGGAATAATCGAATTTTCTAATTATTGCAGTCGGGACTGCCTTTATTGTGGTTTGCGGCGGAGTAATTTTAGATTAACGCGTTATCGGATATCGGAGGAAAAAATATTAGAAATTGCTAAACAAGCTGCGTATCTAAATTGCAAAACACTTGTTCTGCAATCTGGGGAAGATGGGTACTATTCAGTTGGTAAGATCTGTCGGTTGATAGCTAAGATAAAAAAACAAACTGGTTGCGCGCTTACTTTGTCTATCGGGGAAAAGAAACGTAAAGATTATCAAGCTTTCAAGATGGCCGGAGCAGATCGGTACTTACTTAAATTCGAAACTTCATCTTTACGTATTTACCGAAAGCTAAAACCCGACTCTGTTTATAGACAACGATTTCTTTGTCTTGAATGGCTAAAAAAAATCGGATATCAAGTTGGCTCTGGATTTATGGTTGGTTTGCCCGGACAAACACCGGGGATTTTAGCGAATAACATTCGACTCATAAAAAAACTTGATTTAGATATGGCTGGAATCGGTCCGTTTATTCCTCACCCAGATACTCCTTTAAAGCGGGAAACGCCCGGGAGGATGATAGATACTTTAAAAGTGGTTGCGCTAGTTAGAATTTTAACCGAAAATTTGCATTTGCCGGCAACTACTGCATTGGGAGTTGTTGACTCACGAGGTTGGGAGAAAGCACTTAAATGTGGGGCAAATGTTATTATGCCTAATGTAACCCCGGTGCGTTACCGAAAATACTATCAGATATATCCAGGAAAAGAAGTTTCTCTAAAATCTCCCCAGCAAAATTATTTATCTGTTAAAAAGTTAGTCACTTCATTAGGATGTCAAATCTCGGAAGGTTATGGCCATAGCCTGAAACGCAAAGCAACTTATTAATTTGTTGTAGGAAAGCAGTTTCCAGCGGTAAGCAGTATGGAGGCAAAGCAATATTTTAAAAAGGTAAAGGGTTTTTTTATAAGGCCAAAGACATTTATCGCGAAAAGGAAGATGATATGACATTTAATTAGAGTAGATAGTCTATCTTTAACTATGACTATTATGGTAAGATAAAACTAAGGAGAAGAAATATTATGGACTATCGAAATTTAGGAAAATCAGAGCTGAAGGTTTCGGTTTTAGCACTAGGCACATGGGCGTTTGGCAATGATCGATGGTGGGGTAGTCAAAAAGATAGTGATTCTCAGGAGGTGTTAGATTTAGCAATTACCGAGGGAATTAATTTGATTGATACTGCTCCGGTTTATGGAAGGGGATACTCAGAGAAGTTAATTGGTTCTTTTATCAAAAAACGAGGTTTACGCGAAAAAATTATTTTAGCTACTAAGCTAGGCTTAAGTTGGGAGGGACGAAATATTTTTCACAATCTTAAACCAAGCAGAATGTTTGAGGAGTTAGATGAATCAAGGAAGCGATTAGATACAGATTATTTTGATCTTTATCAAGTGCATTGGCCAGATCCGGATACTCCAATTGCTAAAACTGCAGAAACCATGTACCAGTTTTATCAGAAAGGAATTATTAAGGCAGTGGGAGTAAGTAACTATTCAGTATCTCAGATTAAGGAATTTGAAAAGTGTTGCCCAGTTTGTTCCCTGCAACCTCAGTATAGCATGTTTTTTCGGGATATTGAGAAAGAGACGCTTTCTTTTTGCAGGGAGAGGAATATAGCGGTAATTACGTATGCTCCGCTATATAGTGGAATTTTAAGCGGTAAATTTTTTTTTAATGGTGTTAATATTCCTTCGGATATTAATCGAAAGATGAAGAAGCCTGATTTAGAGGAACCGCGGTTATCGGTTAATAAAGAAGTTCTCCTTAAACTAAGAGATATTGCGCATTCTTATTGCAAGACCCTTTCTCAGTTAGCGCTTAATTGGAATTTCAACCAGGCAGGGGTTACCTCAGTAATAGCGGGCATGCGTAAAAATGAGCAGTGTGAAGATAATTTAGGCAGTGTTGGCTGGAGTATTTCTGGCCCAGATACAGTTCAAATAAATAAAATACTGAATGAGCGGGAAATGAAAATTAAAAGTCTAAAATCAGCTACCGATAGCTAGTACAAATGAATATTCTAATTACCGGAGCAACCGGATTTATTGGACAAAATTTAGTTGAGGAGTTAGCTAAATTAGGAATTCATTCTCTTTTTTGTTTAGTGCGCAATAGAAAAAAAGCAAAATTGATCGAGCATTTTGGTGTGCAATTAATTTATGCTGACATTACCAAGAAAGAATCATTAGTCGGAATTTTGGAAAATAAAATTGATGTTGTGTTTCACTGTGCTGGCTATGTTAAAAATAAAAATCATCATCTTTTACATAAAATAAATGTTTTGGGCACAAAAAATATATGTGAATTATCGTCATTGTTGAATGTAGAGAGGTTAGTGTATTTAAGCTCAATAGCTGTGGTTAGCGGCAATCCGCAAGTTCCGTTGACTGAAGATCTACCATTTTCTGCTACCAATATCTATGGCCAATCGAAAATAGAGGCAGAAAAGATAGTCTTAGAGTGTCGAGGAAAAGGACTAAGGGCAGTAATTATTCGACCCTGTATGGTTTACGGAAAAAATGAACCACACATGATAGACAGAATATCTTTAGGGGCGAAATGCCGAATATTACCTATAATTGATGGGGGCACTAAAAAATTTCATCTAGTGAGTGTAAAGAATGTTGTTCAGGCTATGATTTTCTCATTGAGTCGGGAAGAGTTTCTTGAAGGGGCATTTTTTATTGCTGATGATGAAATTCTTACTGTAAAAGAAGTGTTGATGATTTTTGTTAAAGCGCTAAACGCACCTAAACCATTTGCGGTTAATAAGCCGGTAAGTACTGTATTAAGAGCGCTACCTTTTCTAGGGAAGAAGCTGAATTTTTTTGCTAAAGATAGAGCTTATAGTATTGAACGGATCAAGGCGTTAGGGTTTAATCCTTCTTATTCGACCTTTCAAAGTCTTTTTAAGAGTATTCGTTAGATTAGCCTTGAAGGTCTGGTCAACAAATATTTTGATAATAATTTTGGTGGATTGAAGAACAAAATGGAAGATTATAGCTATTAGTTCTTGCAAAAGTACAATAATTTGATATATTACATTTGGTTGAAAATAACGCTATGAAGAAGTTTTTTATTTACTGTTCAATCTTGTGTTTACTTAGCGGATGTCTTCCGATACTAATCGGTGTGGGTATAGCTGGAGTAACTGGTTATGCAATAGTCGGTGATTCGGCAAAAGGGAATGTTGAAGGTGAATATCGAGAGTTATGGGATGCTAGTTTGAAAACTTTAAAAGAAATGAAAGCCGGAGTGTATCTTGCTGATGAGTCAAAAGGAAGGATAAAAGCAAGGGTTAATGGATACAATGTAGCTTTAAAAATTAATATTATAAATCCCGGAATTCAGAGACTTAAGGTTTCCGCGCAGAAATTACTGCTACCTAAACCTCAGTTTGCTCAAGAAATATTTCAGAACATTGTTCAAGCTCTACAGTGATTAGAAAACTATTTCTTTTATTCTTCCTGCTTGTTGCCTGTAGTAGTCCACAAAATGGTACTGAACAAAAAGTATTAAAAGTTATTGATGGTGATACGATTAAATTATCTGGAGGAAAACTACTAAGATACATTGGTATTGATACTCCAGAAGTGAGAATTAAAAAGAAAAACAATTTTGTTTATTCTCCTCAGCCGTTTGCTTTAGAAGCAAAAGAATATAATCAACAGTTAGTATTGGGAAAAACAGTAAAAATTGAATATGATATTGAAAAGAAAGATCGCTATGGACGAATTCTTGGTTATTGCTATGTAGATGGGGTATTTATTAATGCAAAATTATTAGAAGAGGGATATGCGGTAGTTTATACTTATCCTCCTAATGTTAAACACGCTAATTTATTTTATAAATTACAAACAGAGGCTCGAGAACAAAATAAAGGTCTTTGGGGAAGCTATGAAATTATATTCTCAGAGGATGCTCAACTATATGTTGGCCAGATAAAGACTGTTCGAGGCTACGTTAAGAGTACTTACCAATCTTCCAAATGTGTATTCTTAAATTTTGGCGAAGATTGGCAGACAGATTTTACAGTGGTAGTTTTTAACAATTCGATAGAGAGTTTTAGAAAAAAAGGGGTTGATCCGTTGCTGTTTTATCGCGGTAAGCTTGTTGAGATTACCGGAAGAATTAGAGAATATAATGGCCCAGAGATTATAGTCAACACCCCTGAAGAAATAATGGTGGTTAACAGTGAATAGCATTTTAGCTGATTTTTTGGAGTGTACAAGTGAAAACAAATAAGCTTAAAGATTATAAAAAAAACCTTAAAAAAAGTAATTTTTAGGGTATAATTAAAGGCTATGGCCGAAGACAGATTAACAAAGATAACTTCTCTATGTCGCCGAAGGGGGTTTGTATTTGGGGGGTCAGAAATCTACGGAGGGCTTTCTAGCATCTGGGACTATGGGCCATTAGGGGCAATGCTAAAAAAAAGAATTAAAGATATTTGGTGGAAGCATTATGTTGAAGAAAGAGAGGATATTGTTGGATTAGACAGCAGCATAATAATGCAGGAGGGAGTGTTTGTTGCTTCTGGGCATTTAGGCGGATTTGTGGATTGGCTAGTAGATTGTCCTGAATGTAAAAAAAGATTTCGGTTGGATAAAATTGAGAAGATAGAAGAGAATAAGTATCAATGCGCTAGCTGTGGCGCAGCGATTGACACTAAGAAGAATAAAGCGCGTAAGTTTAACTTGATGCTTAAAACAAATATGAGTGCTTCAGAGAGTGATCCTTACTATGCCTATTTACGTCCGGAAACTGCACAGGGAATATTTGTTAATTTTAACAATGTTCTCAATACGATGCGCAAGAAGCCTCCCTTTGGAATTGCTCAAATTGGCAAGGCGTTTCGTAACGAGGTTACAGGAGGTAGTTTTATATTCAGGATGAAGGAGTTTGAGCAAATGGAGATAGAATACTTTGTTCATCCGAGCCAAGCGGAAGAATTCTATCATAAGTGGGTAGATGAGCGATTTAATTTTTATATTGAAAAAATAGGATTACAAAAAAATAATTTACGGCTAAGAGAGCATGCCCCAGAGGAGTTGGCACACTACGCTAAAGGGTGTACGGACATTGAATTTAATTTTTCATTTTTTGCTAAAAGTGAGTCTGATTCTGACGGAAACTGGAGTGAGCTGGAAGGGATTGCCAATAGAGGTGATTTTGATTTGACAGAACACTCTCGAGGGAGCAAAAAAGATTTATCGTTTTTTGATGATCGGTTAAAAGAAAAATATGTTCCGTTTGTTATTGAACCTTCTGCGGGTGTAGACCGAACTTTTTTAGCGGTTATTTCTGATGCATTTCATCAAGAAGATGTTCGCGGAAAATTGAGAACGGTGTTAAAACTTAAGCCGGAACTTTCTCCTTATCGGGTAGCTGTGTTTCCATTGTTGAAGAATAACAATGAGATAGTAAGTCTTGCAAAAAATATTTTTTGTGATATAAAAAATGAAATACCTGCCATATATGACGATACCGCTGCGATCGGTAAGCTTTATCGACGTCAAGATGAGATTGGGACACCTTTTTGTGTTACCGTTGATGTGGAAAGTTTAACCGACAAGAAAGTAACTGTGCGTAATCGGGACACAATGACGCAGGAAAGAATAGAAATGACTAAAATTTCTGATTTTCTCGAGAAAGAAGTTGATACTTTTTGAATAAATTATGAATTTACAATAAGAAAAAGGGAGAAAGAAAAGATGGCGAAGAAGTATGTTTATTTTTTTAGTAAAGGAAAGTCAGACGGTAACGCTAAAATGAAAAATATTTTAGGCGGCAAAGGTGCGAATTTAGCGGAAATGTGTAGTATTGGAGTGCCAGTGCCTCCGGGATTTACGATTTCAACAGAAGTCTGTGACTATTACTCTAAACATGGGAAAAAATATCCTGCCGAATTGCAGAAGCAGATAGATGCTAATATCTCTATGTTAGAGAAAAGTATGCAAGCTAAGCTAGGTGACTCCAATAATCCTTTACTAGTTTCTGTGCGTAGCGGCGCTGCGGTTTCAATGCCGGGAATGATGGATACGGTTCTTAATCTTGGGTTGAATGATGATGCGGTTATTGGCCTTGCAAAAAAAACTGGAAATGAACGTCTCGCCTGGGATGCCTATCGACGTTTTATTGATATGTTTGGAAATGTTGTCATGGGTGTTGATCATGGACACTTTGAAGAAAAAATGGCTGCTATTAAGAAAAAATACAAAGTAAAACAAGACAGTGATCTTACTGCTTCTCAGCTTAAAGAATTGGTTCAGCAGTATAAAAATGTATATAAGAAATACGTAAAAAAACCATTTCCGACTGATGCAAAAGAGCAGCTAATGGCTGCAGTTAATGCAGTGTTTGGCTCATGGAATATTGAAAGAGCGGTAATCTATAGGAGGATAAATAAAATTACAGGACTTCTTGGTACTGCGGTTAATGTTCAGTCAATGGTTTTTGGGAATATGGGTAACACTTCCGGGACTGGTGTAGCTTTTACGCGTAATCCTTCAAACGGAGGAGAAGAATTTTTTGGCGAATTTCTTATCAATGCTCAAGGCGAGGATGTAGTGGCTGGGATAAGGACTCCGGAGCCGATAAGCGACCTTAAAAAAGAAATGCCAAAAATTTATGAAGAACTTAATAAGATAAGGAAAAAACTTGAGAAGCATTATAGAGATATGCAGGATGTAGAGTTTACTATACAGGAAGGTAAGCTCTTTATGCTGCAGACACGTACCGGGAAACGTACTGGGATTGCGGCAGTTAAGATTGCTTATGACATGGTAAAAGAAAGAATGATTACACCTCAGGAAGCTCTCTTGAGGATTGAAGGTGAACAACTTAATCAGCTTCTTTTTCCGGTTTTTGATCCAGTAGCGCAAAACAAGGCAAAAAAGATAGCAAAAGGGCTTCCTGCCGGACCAGGTGCTGCGTCGGGGTATGTAGTATTTACAGCTGACGATGCAGAAGCTTGGAAGAAAAAAGGGAAAAAGGTCATTCTTGTTCGTCACGAGACTTCTCCGGAAGATGTTGCTGGCATGGATGCTGCTGAAGGAATATTAACTTCAACTGGAGGGATGACTTCACATGCTGCTGTAGTGGCTAGAGGTTGGGGTAAATGTTGTATCGCCGGATGTAGCGCTTTAAATATTAATTACGCTAAAAAACAAATATCGGTAGGAGGAAGTACAGTAAAAGAAGGCGATTATCTTTCGTTGGATGGTACAACCGGAGATGTTATGCTAGGTGATGTAAAGTCGACGGTTAGCCCGGTAATTGCTGGAGTTGTTTATAATAATTCTGCCGCTAAAAGAAGTTTGATCTATAAAATGTTTGTTCAGATAATGAAATGGGCTGACCAATATCGAAAACTTAATATTCGTGCTAACGCGGATACACCAAAAGATTCTTTAGCGGCTCGGAACTTAGGGGCTGAAGGTATTGGACTTACACGAACTGAGCATATGTTTTTTGAAGGAGAAAGGATTTGGGCTGTTCGTGAATTTATTTTAGCCCAGGACAGCAAAACACGAGAAGCAGCTATTAAAAAATTATTACCTTATCAGAGAAAAGATTTTGAGGGTATTTTTAAGGCAATGAATGGGCTACCAGTAACAATACGACTTCTTGATCCGCCATTACATGAATTTCTGCCTAACGATACTGAAGGTCAAAAAGAAATGGCTAAACGTTTAAAAATTTCATCGGCAAAGGTTGAAGATCTCGTTAAAAAGTTACATGAATTAAATCCGATGCTTGGCCATCGTGGTTGTAGGTTGTCAATTACTTACCCTGAGCTTTGTGTCATGCAGTCAACGGCAATTATTGAAGCCGCTTGTAATATGGCTAAAAAAGGAATTAAAGTTTTTCCGGAGATTATGATTCCGCTTATAGGTACGTCTAACGAATTCGAATATCTGGAAAATATTGTTCGCAAAACTGCCGAAGGGGTTATTAAAAGGCTGAAGTCAAAAGTAAAATATACTGTAGGAACAATGATTGAGATTCCTCGGGCAGCCTTAACTGCGGATAAGATTGCCTTAAAGGCTGAATTTTTTTCTTTTGGAACAAACGATTTAACCCAAATGACTTTTGGGTATAGTCGTGATGATGCCGGAGTTTTTTTACCGGAATACATAGAAAAGAAAATTTTGCCAGATGATCCGTTCCAGACGATAGATCAAGAAGGTGTTGGCCAGCTAGTGAAAACGGCTGTGACCTTAGGAAGAAAAACAAATAAGAATCTCAAGTGTGGTATCTGCGGAGAACACGGAGGAGATCCGGAGTCGGTTAAATTTTGCCATAAAGCTGGTTTAAATTACGTTAGCTGTTCTCCGTTTAGAGTTCCGATTGCCAGGTTGGCAGCGGCCCAAATAGCGATAGAAGAAAAAGGCAAATAGATTTTATGGAAGCGTTGAGGGCATACTTAAACAGCATAAAAGATCTTCCCTTACTTAAGAAGCATGAGGAGATCGATTTTATCAAGAAAGCAAAACATGGCAATCGAGATGCTCGGCGTAAGATTATTAACTGCAATTTAAAATTAGTGGTTAGTATTGCTAAGCACTATGCTCATTTTAATCTATCGTTAATGGATTTGATAGCTGAAGGGAATATTGGTTTGATGCGTGCTATTGATAAATTCGATACCACACGTGGCTATCGTTTTTCAACATATGCTGCTTGGTGGATACGCCAGGCAATAACCAGAGCGTTGATTGATCAAGGAAAGACAATTAGGATCCCCGTTTATATGAGTGAGTTCATTTCTAAGTACAAGAAGGCAAAAGAAAAGCTAAGACAAAAAACAAGCCAGGAACCTTCACGTGGAGAGATAGCTCGTCAGTTAAAAATGCCGGTTGCTAAAATTGGCGAGATTGAAATGTGGATTCAAAAAAAATCATCGCTAGATGCTCCAGTAGGTGCCAATGGCGGTTCAACATTAGCTGATTTTGTTAAGAATCGTGAATACACTAACAATTCTGACATGATTGACAATATGTTTAACCGAGAGCGAATAGAACAGCTTTTAAATTCTGTTGCTGAGAGGGAAAAACTGGTGCTTAATCTGCGTTTTGGGATAATTGACGGGAAACCACACACTTTAGCTAAAGTAGCGAAAGCATTGGGAATATCTCGAGAGAGGGTCAGACAGATTGAAAAAGAGGCTTTGCAAAAGTTAAAGGATTATGTCACCGAAGAGCAGAAAAAACAGTTATAACCGGAGGCGAATATGAAGATAGAAGACCGGATAAGAGCGATTCCTGATTTTCCCAAAAAAGGTATTTTGTTTAGAGACATAACTACTTTGTTGAACGATAAAAAAGCGTTTAAAAAGACAATTGATGAATGGGTTAACCTAATTAAAGGTAAAAAGATTGATTATATTGTTGCTGCGGAATCTCGAGGTTTTATTTTTGGGGGAGTACTTGCCTATAAACTAAATTGTGGATTTGTTCCTGTCCGTAAGCCGGGAAAGTTACCCGCTAAAGTGTATCGCAGCACTTATTCGTTAGAGTATGGAAAAGATTCCTTAGAAATACATCGTGATGCTTTTCCTTCTGGTAAAAATATTTTGGTTCTAGATGATTTATTGGCTACTGGCGGGACTGCTTTAGCTTTGATTAAATTAGCTGAGAAAGTAAAAGGAAATATTGTCGGAGTGTCATTTTTAATCGAGCTGGTCAACCTTAAGGGCCGAAATAAAATCAAAAAATACCCCACGTATTCTTTAATCAAATATTGAAAAAGTTATAAGTTGCCAATTGGAAGATTAGGAAAACAAGGTTTAATTCTTAAAACTTACAGCTTAAGAGTGAATTCTATCTTGTAAAATTCTTGCCCCCATAGCTCAAATGGATAGAGCACGGCCCTCCTAAGGCTGGGATTCCCGTTCGAGTCGGGGTGGGGGCATGTTTTAGCGAAAAAGCAAAGAGCAGGCATAATGAAAGGTAAGATTAATCGTTGTTGGTGGATTAGTGTGGCAGCGAAATGCTGGTCTATATTTATAGTAGGCATATGTGTATTAGCTGTTTTTAGTGGAAATTGCTTAGCTGTTACCCAAGCTCAAAAACAAAGAATTATTTCTCTTGCTCCGGCGGTTACGGAAATAATATTTAGTTTGGGCGCTGGGAAACAGGTGGTGGGTGTAACTACTTTTTGCGATTATCCCCATTCTGCGAGAGATAAGGAGAAGATTGGGACGTTTAGCCAACCGAATATTGAAAAGATTATCTTACTAAATCCGGATATAATTTTTGCTACAGGGCTAGAGCAGGAATTTACGGTTACAAAATTAAAGCAGTTAGGGTTTAAAGTGTGTATTAGCGATCCTTCTAATATGCAAGAGTTATTTGATTCAATTAAAGAAATCGGAACAGTTTTAGACCGAGATAAAGAAGCAGAAACATTAATAGTATCGATGAAAGAAAGATTAGAGCAAGTAAAAAAGAAGGTAAGTCTTATCTCTATTAAAGACAGACCCAAGGTATTCATTGAAATTTGGAATGACCCTTTAATGACTGCAGCTAAAGAATCATTTATTAACCAGCTAGTAGAATTTGCTGGAGGCGTGAATATAGCGGGAGATGTTTCTGGTGAATATAGCTATTTTAGTGCTGAGCGAGTGATTTATTGTGATCCGGAATGTATTATTTTTAGCCGTCAAGGTGACAAACGATTTCTAGATTCGATTAAGAGGCGAATCGGGTGGAAAGAGATCAAGGCCTTAAAAAATAACCGTCTATACAGTGATATTGATCCGGATTTATTTTTACGTCCTGGTCCTAGATTAGTTAGTGGTTTAGAAGAAATTCATAGTAGGTTGTATCAATAATGAATAGTGCAGGTAAAAGAATTATTGTGTTATTGTTTTTGATTTTATTGGGTGCTATTTTCTTTGCGATCACCAAAGGAGCGGTAAAAATTTCTTTTTTCGATCTATTATCAGAAAAATACCGGCAAATTGTTTATTTACGACTTATGCGTGTTAGTTTAGCAATATTAGTTGGGGCCGGCTTGAGTGTTTGTGGAACGGTTCTTCAGGCAACCTTAAAAAATCCCTTAGCTGACCCATACCTTTTGGGAACTTCAAGTGGAGCTGGATTAGGGGCGATACTTGCGATTGTTTTTGGTGTTAGTGCTGTGTTTCTTCCTTTTTCCGCATTTAGCGGAGCATTGGTAAGCATTATTTTAGTGTATTATTTATCAAGAAGCAACGGAAAAATTCCTGTAGAATCACTTATTTTATCAGGGGTTGTGGTGGGAGTAACATTTTCTGGGGTAATTGTATTTTTAGTGTCAGTTTCCCGCAATGAAGCAATGCATGCAATAGCCTGGTGGTTATTGGGTAGCCTGCAAGTTTACGATTTAAAGCTTCTTGCTATAGTAGGAGTAGTTGTATGCTTTGGAAGTATTTTTATGTTCAGCATAGCACAGGATTTAAATGCTTTAAGTATCGGCGAAGAAGAGGCAGTTCATTTAGGTATCAAGAGTGAAAGTATAAAAAAAATTGTGTTTGTAATAACATCATTGGTTACCGGAGCCATAGTTTCGGTCACTGGAATGATTGGTTTTGTCGGGTTAATTGTTCCTCATATGATGCGTTTGATAGTAGGCCCGAACCATAGAATTCTTATTCCGACAGCTTGTTTAGGGGGTGCTATATTTTTAGTTATTTCTGATGCCCTTTCTCGAAGTCTATTAGCACCCATTGAAATTCCGATTGGAGTAATAACTTCGTTGATTGGTGCTCCACTATTCATAGTCCTGTTAAAACTAAACCAAAAGAAAATAGTTAGTTCATGAGTACTTTGCTAAAAGTAGAAAATTTAAATGGAGGGTATGAGAAAAATGATGTGTTAGGAAATGTTTCCTTTGATGTAGGCAAAGGTGAGTTTTTGGGAATTATTGGTCCGAATGGTTCAGGAAAATCAACCTTATTAAAATTGATTACTCGCGTGATTTATCCAACTAGTGGTAATGTTTTATTCGAAGGTAAAAATATTTATAAAATTAAATTAAAAGAATTGTGCAAAAAAATTGCTTTCGTTTCGCAGGATACAGTAATTAATTTTCCCTTTTCTGTTTGGGAAGTAGTATTAATGGGTAGGATTCCGTACTTAAATAGGATGCAAGCAGAAACAAAGCAAGATTTTCTTATTGCCGAGAAAAGTCTAGCGCAGACTAAAACAGGGAACCTAAAGTACAAAATAATTAATCAATTAAGTGCGGGGGAACGACAAAGGGTTATCATTGCCAAGGCGTTAACTCAAGAGCCAGCGTTGTTATTTTTGGATGAGCCAACCGCACATCTAGATATCGGATATCAAGCTCAAATAATGGCTTTATTAAAAGAGTTAAACGCTAAGGTAAATTTAACAGTAGTTATGGTGTTGCATGATTTAAATTTAGCAAGCGAATATTGCAACCGGATAATTCTTCTTAATAACGGAACCATCCTCGGTAATGACATTCCAGAAGTAGTGTTGACTCAAGAGAATATGCTAAAAGCCTACAAAGCTGATGTCCAGATAAGTAAGAATCCTTCTTCGCTGAAACCTTGGATAACCGTAAAGAACTAGTAATTGAGTATTGTTCTTTTTGGACCTGTCTTAATCTTTACATGCAACATGTCAATATGATTTTTACAAAAAATACTTGACAACATGATTTACTACGGTAATCTATGGTTGTTCTTTCACATCTAGATAAATGTTTTTTGGTGCTGTTTTAAGCTTAATAGGGAACTTTCGTGATTCGTTTTAAACGGAAATTCGAAGACACTCCCGGTGCTGTAAGCCTTCGCCTTTCGCAAGAAAGGAACTCTTCGCCAATGTTTTAAATCCACTGTCTAAAATTATTTGGATGGGAAGGATGGCGAAGAGCAAGGTAAGTCAGAAGACCTGCCAAGAAATAGAGAAGAATAGGTTTTTCGTGGAATAGAGAATCTATTAGTCAATTTTCCGGGTCAAGAAATCAGGGTGCACCCCGACGTATAGTCGGGGATTTTTTATTTTTAAGGACTATTAGTAAAATAAGGAGGATATCAATGAAAAGGTTTGGATTTTTTTTAGTGTTATTGTTTTTTTGTAATTGTTTTATGGTGCAAGCTGAAGAAATACTGGTTGATTCTGAAAGCCAAGAATACATTGTTCCATCAGGCAATAAAGATGAGGCGATTGAGCTTGAGAAAATTATCGTCACTCCTTATTCCGGAATTCAAGCAAAAAGTAATTCGCTAGCTCCGTACTCAACAAATGTGTATACGAGCTTGCAAATATCGAATACGGGAGCTTCTACAGTTATCAATTTTTTAAAGACAGTACCTGAATTAAATATTAGTGATTATTATGGAAATGGCATAAAAACTGTTGTTGATATGATGGGCTTTGGAGATAATGCTAACTCGAATATACTAATTCTTGTTAATGGACGAAGAGTAAATAATATTGATATGAGTGGTGTTGACTGGACACAAATACCATTAGAAAATGTTGATAGGATTGAGATTGTTAAAGGTGGCGGGGTGGTTTTGTATGGGGATAATGCAAGCGGAGGAGTGATTAATATAATTTCTAAGAAAATAAGGCCCAAGAAGGTTGGTTCAGAGATTAATTTTCAGGCAGGTAGTTATCGCTCAACTAAGGAATCTGTTGAAGTCTCAGGAGGAACAGATTTACTATCGTTTAGAATTTTTGGTGAATATCATTCAACGAGTGGCTATCGTCAAAATAGTCATTATCGTTCAAAATATGTCACTACAAGTTTTGCTTCTCAACCAACAGAAGACTTAGTTGTAAGTGCTGACCTAACGCATCATAAGTATGTTTATGGTTTACCGGATGACATTACTGAATCTGAATCAAAACAGGGATATTCTCGTAGAGATTCAACTACTCCATTAAATAATGCTCGCGTAGAGGATAATACGTTAGGATTAAATATTAAAAATATGTTTTCTGAGTCAATAGTTGGATCAGTTGATGTTTTCTTTCGTAATAAAAATGAGCTTGAGGAGCTTCTTTCTTACAGTATGAGTACTGATAAGCGAATTAGTAATTTTCAAGTTAAGCCTCAGTTATTATTTATCTTTAATTCGTACTCATGGGAACATGAGTTAATAACCGGATTTGAATTGTATACTTCAGATCTTTCCGCAGATGATTCTTCATCTTCTACAGACATTGATCGAAGGAGTGTATCGTTATTTCTACAAGATGATATCCATTTAACCGAGAAATTTTCTGCTCGGTTGGGGTGGCGCTTGCAGAAAGAAAAGTTTACATTTGATTATCGAGGTGCTTCTAGTACTGATGACGGTGTGAGTTTTACAGAAGATTTATATGAGTTGGGGCTAAACTATAAATTTTTCGAAAAAACTAATATGTATTTAAACTTTTCACGTGGGTTAAGAGTCGGAAAAACTGATGAGTATCTTGTTACTTGGCCGGTTGCTTCGATAAATGAATCTTTACGGCCACAACGGTCTAAAGCGGTAACTGTAGGGATAAATTCTCAGCTTAATTCTATAATGGAGGTGTCTTTAGACTATTTTCAAATGTGCATTAGAGATGAGATTTATTATGATCCAACAACTTGGGAGAATAAAAATTATGATAATACACGTAGACAGGGGGCCAACATAAATGTTCAGTTGGTTCCGTTAGATTGTTTAACAATCAAAATGGGTTATCGATTTATTGATGCTGTATTTAGAAAAGGATCTTACAGCGGGAAACAAGTTCCGTTTGTACCTAAAGCGCTATTCACTGCTTCTGTAAAATATGATCTAACCCAAGATTGGTCGTTATTTGTCGATTATCAATACCGAGGTAAAGTTTATTTAATTAACGACCTTAATAATATATACTCAAAATTAAACAGTTTTAACACTACAAACGTAAAGCTGAGCTACCATAAAAATAATTTTGAAATTTTTGGAGGAATTAATAATTTATTTAATGAAATATATAGTGAGTATGCGGCGACTAATATATCTGGAACTACGCGTGGATTTTATCCTTCGCCAGAAAGAAATTATTATGTTGGAATTAAGTTAAAGTTCTAAACAATAAATAGTCGTAGGTAAGACTTTAATTTGCTATTTTTTTTAAAAATTTCCTTGCAATGATACTTCACTTTGATAAAATAATGTAGAGGAGGGCTTATGGATTGTGAGGATATAAAAAAAATAATTCCCTGTTATTTTCAACATACCGCCAGCGAAGAAGAAATTAAACAAGTAGAGGAACACTTGTGTGTTTGCCATGATTGTCGAGCAGTTTTAGGTGAACTTATGGATAACCCTCTGAGTCCTACGGATGATTCTTTTCAAGATGCTGGTAAACCTGAAGAAACAAATAAGCTGTTAGAATCTCCAGAAGTTTTTCCAAAAGACAAAACACTTTCTTCTGAAGCAGGCGAAGATACTGGCGTTTATTCCTTGCCAGAAGAAGAAAAGGTTGAATATTTTCCTGGTGAAAGCGTGGAGAATCTAATGGATGCCCCCATTGGCAAGGATAATCTTAATACTGGCCAAAATCCTCCTGAAGAAGGCACTAAAATATCAAACAAAGTAAATGATGAAAGAGCTATGTCGGGAAACAAACAGCTTGATCTCACCGAAGAAAAGAGGCAAGAAGGGCTAAGTGCCGGACAAGATGACAAATTAAATGATGTAGGCGGACAAGAGTTAAGTAATGATGGCATTGTTCCAGAAACTGAAGCTCTTGATTTAGGTAAGGCTGACAAAGCAGATCAAGAATTAATATTGGATTTAGATAGTAAAAAAAATAGCGATGACACTGACGAGAAAACAGTAGATTTGTCGAATACTGCAGATTTATCTAAAGATGTTCTCGCTAGTGACGATCAAAAGACAGATCCAGTCTTAGAAGAATCTTTGCCGCTTGGCAAACAAGAAAATGAATATTTAGTTAAAGAAAGCCTAAATTCGGTTACCGAAGATCTCGAGGATAACTTTTCAGTTTCAGAAGAGCCTCTTGATGGTGAGCCGGAGAGGAAAGGTTCTCTAGATTATATTGTTTTAGCTGTTGGGTTAACTATTTTAGCGGTTTTTATTTTTCTCCTGTTGAGAGGGTAAAGTTTGATAAAGTGTTTATTTTTCGGTCTTACTCAGGGAATGACCGAATTCCTGCCTGTATCAAGTTCAGGACATCTCTACATACTAAAACGTTTATTTGGTTCAAGCAACGATTTATTACCTTTTTTTGTGTTGCTTCATTTTTCTACTCTTTTAGCAATTATTGTTTTTTTTCGTAAACAGTTCTTGGGTTGTCTAACTAATAAAAAAGTACTAGGTAGCATTTTAATCATTACTCTGATTACTGGAGTAATAGGGCTTACTATTGATAGATTTTTTAAACAGATATTTGAAAGTCGCTATTGGGTTTCTTTCTTTCTGCTAGTTAATGCTGGAGTGCTTTTAAAAGCAAAAAATAATTTTGGCAAGAGGAACTTTCAAGATATTACCTTAAAAGACTCAATTTTCATTGGAATTTTGCAAGGATTGGCAGTTTTTCCGGGTATTTCACGTTCTGGAATTACGATAGTTGGTTTCTTGCAAAGAGGGTTTAAACCACAAGATGCTTTTAAATTTTCTTTTATTATGGTGATTCCTGTAATTATCGGAACTTTTTTGTTTAAAATGAGAGAAATAATGGCCTTAGAATTACCCCTGCCTAATGTTATTGGCGGTGCGCTTTTTGCGTTTTTATCCGGGATTGTTGCTTTATATATATTAAAAAAGTCTTTAATTAATAAGTCTTTTAGTAAATTTGGTTATTACTGTGCATTTATTGCATTGGTTAATTTAATTTAACCAAATATCTTTTCAAAAAAGAGCCAGATAAGCAGCTATTGACAGCGTAGATTAGGGATAGTAAAATATAACGCAAGAATGTTTTGTGTGGTAAAAGCAAAGTGCAATATATGGGTGGAAGTAGAGCTGTAGAGTGCAGCTAGAAAAAATAAGAAATTGTAAAAAAGACAGTAAAGGAGGGATAAATGCCATACGATAGTAATTTGGATGATCAGTTATTTTCCGAATCAGTTGACTTTGAAGATACAAAAATAAGTGTAAGTGTTTACTCTTATAACAATGGACCGAAAAAAGTACAAATTACCAGGGAAAATAAGGATACTCAAGGGAATTTTCGGTTTACTAAATTAGGAAGAATGTCTAAAGAGGAAGCAGAAGCAGTTTTACCGTTAATTACAAATGCTATAGCCAGTATTCAATGATGAATAATCTTAACCATTGTTGTTAAAAAAAATATGATATGGATGATCAGAGAATAGAAAAAAAACGGGAAAAAAGAACTGATAAATTATCAGCGCTACAAGACTACAAAAATAATTACGATATAGATATGCTGATGGTTGATTTATTAATGTATTTTGAAGGCGAAATTGACTTTAACTTAGAACGAATGCGGCAAGTAGCTCAACAGCCAGGAAAATTACTACAATTAATTCAAAAAGCTAAGCAAAATGACACTCACCCTGCGGTAGAGCTTGTCGGCGATATTTTTAAAGACTTAATATAGGTAGTATTGATGGTTTAAAAGGGATAGGCTTTTTTTTAAGAAGAAAGCCTATTTTTAACGATAGAACTAACCATCCTAGAATCAGCGCGTAATCCGACTTCGGAAAGTACAGATGTCATTATTTTTCCCATGTCTTTCATTGAAGGGCTGTCTATCGCGGCTATTTTTGATTCAATTATTTTTAGCAGTTGGTCTTCTCCTAGAGGTTTCGGAAGGTACTCTGCTAGTGAGGATATTTCTTTTTCAATGTCGTCAACCATGTTAATTCTTCCTGAAGCTGTAATGCTTTCTTTTTGATCGTTAAGTTTTTTTTGCTGTTTTTTGAGAACTACTAAGGCTTCCGTGTCATCTAATCTATCTTTTTTTAAATCAATTGCTTTATTTTTAAGTTCAGCACGAATGAAACTTAAAAACACGCTTTTTTGTTTGTTTTTTGATCTCAAAGCTTGAATGTACTCTTGATAAATTCTATCTTCAATCATAATGTACAAAATTATATCATCTTTTAAATAAGCATCAAGCATTTTTTCCTGAAAAGCAAAATTAAAAGGTGTTAATTTTTTGACAACTAAACATCAAAAAAGTATAATAAGAATTTATCTTGTGTATGGGTATCTGGTTGGAGTATAAGTCAGAAGGACAAAAAACATAGGATAAAGTAAATCTATAGGTGAAAATACTAGGTGAGTTTATTTTGGTGAGGTATAGTAGCGTTAAACAATGATATTTTTTCTTTATTTTTTAGTTGCTGTTTCGGTTAGCTTAGTGGTTTATTCTTTGGGCGATCATTCTGGGAAACATAAGTTACGTTCTAGTGAGGCAGATAATAGCGCTATTCAAGTCAAAGTTTCTTCTTTAAATACGCAGATAAAAGAGCTTAAGCAACAGGTATATAAACTGAAAGGTGATAACGAGCGATTAGAGAAAATCGAGCTTGAAAATAATTCTCTGGCAGAAAAAGTACTAATTCTTCAAAAAAAAGAAGTGGATTTTACCGAAAAGCAACGCAAGAACAAGCAATGGCTTGAGCGTCAGCAGCAGATTATTAACGATAACAAAGTCCCAGTTTTTCAATTGCAAGAAAAAATGATGGATAAGGAAAAACAGCTGGAGGAAGAATTTTCAAAAAACGTTCGTTTAAACAAAGATTTAGCAGATACAACAAAAGAACTAGAAGAGTTAAATAAGACAATTGATGGGTTAAATAGCAATATTGAGTCATTTAAGGAAAGTAGTAAGCAGCAAAAAGAAAAAATAAGTAATTACATGAAAGAGGTCCGTGATTACCAGAGTAAGATAAAAGAGATAAAGGAGAAAGAGAAGGAAAGTGGGTGGGTTTCTAAGGATGAGTATAATTTATTATCTGAACAAGTAGAAGAGCTAAAGCAAGAGTTAGAAGTTCGTAACAAGGAATTGAAAAGCAAGGAAGAGACATTTGAAGCTTTGAGTAAGGAAAGGATGTCTTTATCTCATCGAGTTAAGGAAATGGAAAAGAAATATTTTTCTGAATCGACTCCGGAGGCAAAAGAGACGACCACTCTTGAGGAAAAAAAATTATCTAATAAGGAGTTGTCTATAGAAAAAGAACAAGATAAGGATAATAATAATGTCACAAAAGAAGTCTCACCCAGAGACCTGGATACTTTTTTAAACCATGTTGAAACAGGAAATTCTCAAAAAATTATTCCCGGTTTAGATAAAGAATTTAACAAGAGCATTCAGAATGTTTCTTCTTTAGATACAACAGCAGAGAATAATTTAGATAAACAATCTCTTTCCCAGAAAGGGCAAAAAGAAGATTTGCCGTTAAGAAAAAGCGATCTATCCCAAGTCCGTAATATCGGCATTATGGCTCATATTGATGCCGGAAAAACTACTCTTACCGAAAGAATATTGTTTTATACCGGTCGTTCTCATAAAATTGGAGAGGTGCATGATGGAAAAGCGCAAATGGATTGGATGAAGCAGGAGCAAGAACGAGGGATTACGATTACCTCAGCGGCTACTACTTGTTTTTGGCAAGATCACCGGATAAATATTATTGATACCCCTGGACATGTAGATTTTACTGTAGAAGTAGAACGGTCATTAAGAGTTCTAGACGGCGCTGTAGCTGTGTTTTGTGCTGTAGGAGGCGTAGAGCCACAGTCAGAAACAGTTTGGCGGCAGTCCGATAAATATGAAGTTCCTAAAATTGCTTTTATTAATAAAATGGATCGCGTTGGTGCAGATTTTTTCGGAGTTGTAGAAAACATTGAGAAAGACTTAAATGCCAATGTAATTCCGTTACAGATTCCTATTGGCTCGGAAGATAAATTTTCTGGAATAATTGATCTTATCCAAATGAAGGCCTGTATCTATGATGATGATTCAATGGGCAAAGATTTTCGAACAGCGGAAATTCCTGAAGAATATCAGGAAGTTGCTCGTAAATATCGACATATCATGCTGGAGAAAGCAGTAGAATTAGAAGATTCGTTGATGGAGAAATATCTCGAATCAGAAGATTCGATTACCATTGATGAGCTACTTTCTAGTATACGTAAAGGAACAATAGCTAATAAAATTGTTCCGGCATTATGTGGTTCGGCGTTTAAGAATAAAGGCGTCCAGATGCTGTTGGATGCAGTCAATAAATATCTTCCAGCGCCTTCTGATTTACCTCCTGTAGAAGGCACGGATCCGGATGATTCAGAGAAAAAAATATTCAGAAAACCTTTAGATGAAGAGCCATTTTCAGCGTTAGCGTTTAAAGTCCAAACTGACCCACACACTGGTAAGTTGGTGTATATAAGGGTGTATTCTGGTTGTTTGAAGGCGGGTACGTACATCTTGAATGCGGTTAAAGGAAAGAAAGAAAGAATCGGGAGAATTTTAGAGATGCATGCAAACCAGCGGAAGAATATTGAAGCAGTATTTACTGGAGATATTGCCGTTGCTGTGGGTTTAAACAATACATTAACTGGCGATACGCTTTGCGATTTAAGTGACTCTATATTATTGGAGCAGATGGAATTTTCTGATCCAGTTGTTTCTATTAGTATCAAACCGGAAAGTAGTTCTGACCAGGATAAGTTAAGCAAAGCATTGGCAAAACTCTCCGAAGAAGATCCTACGTTTTCGGCAAGAATTGACGATGAGACTCAAGAAACAATTATTTCCGGGATGGGTGAGCTACACTTGGAGATTATCGCTGATCGATTGAAAAGTGAATTCAAGATCGATGCTTCTGTAGGGCAACCAAAGGTAGCCTACAAGGAAACAATATTGTCTACCTTATCCGAAGAGTACAAGCACATAAAGCAAACTGGAGGAAGAGGACAGTATGGTCATGTAGTTATGGAGTTTTCTCCTAATGAACAAGGTAAAGGGTTTGAATTTAAAAATAGTATTACTGGAGGAAGAATACCAAAAAGCTATATTCCGGCGGTGGAGAAAGGTTTGCTGGAAGTAATAAAAAAGGGAATTTATGCCGGATATCCGGTAGTAGACATCAAGGTTGATCTTACCGACGGTTCTTATCATAATGTTGATTCTTCTGAGTTGGCATTTAAGCTTGCTGCACAGGGATGCTTTCGTAGTGTTTTTATGAAGTGCGATCCAATTCTTTTAGAGCCGTATATGGCTTTAGAAATTATCACCCCTGAGGAATACTCTAGTAGTATTGTAGGATATATCTGTTCTCGTCGAGGAAAAATATTAGGGATGGATACCAAGAATAAGCAGAAAATTATCAAAGCAGAAGCTCCACTTTCGGAAATGTTCGGTTATACTACTAATTTACGTTCATTGAGTAGTGGAAGGGTTAATTGTTCTATGCGTTTTGAAAAATATGCTCAGGTTCCTCGAGAGATTGCCGAAAAAATTAAAGCAGAATCTGGCTGACACTATCAACAGAATTTTGTATGTTGTTCAATTTTAATTGCTTCTGTCCTAGGTGCTAAAAACTAAAAATATATTGTCTGGCTTTGTCTGTGAATACGACATAAGCTATTTCTAGCAAATGTAAGGTATTGTATGATTAAAATAAGCAACATTTCCAAAAAATATGGTCATTACGTTTTATTTGATAAGGTGAATTTAACAATTAACCGAGGAGAAAAAATCGGGTTAGTAGGTCCAAACGGTGCAGGGAAAAGTACTTTTTTTTCAATTATTCTCAACAAGGAAGAAGTAACAGGTGGGCAGGTAGAAGGCCAAAAAAATATTCGTATTGGGTATTTACCGCAAGAAGCTCATTTTGAGTCGGAAGCATTAATTTTGTCGGAAGTGGTTGGAGGAGATGAGCAGATGAGGTGCCTGGTAGATGAAAAAAAGGCTTTAGAAGAAAAAGGCCAGTCTAGCTTAACACGATACGGAGATGTTTTGTCCGAGTTAGAATTTTTAGGTTACTATACCCTAGAGTATAAAACAAAAGCAGTGTTGATGGGGCTCGGATTTAGCGAAAGTGATTTCTTACGTCCTGTAAAGCAGTTGAGTGGTGGTTGGCAAATGCGTGTTTTGTTAGCGAAGCTTCTTGTTTGTCATTATGATATTTTGTTTCTAGATGAGCCGATGAATCACCTAGATCTAGAGGCTGCTTTATGGTTTAAGGACTACTTACTTAATTTTAAAGGGACCTTTATTATGATTTCTCACGATAAGGATTTTCTTGATCAGACTACTAATAATATTTTAGTTTTAGAAAATAAAAGTATTGTGAAAATTAAAGGAAACTATGAAGACTACAAAAGGATTGAAAATGAAAAAAAGAGTTACCTATTAAAGCAATTTTCAGAACAGGAAAAAAAACGTAAACAACTTAAAAATTTTGCTGAACGCTTTCATGGACAGCCCAATAAAGCTTCGCAAGTTCGTGCAAAAAAAAGAGTATTAGATAAGATGGAGACAATAGATCTTCCTGCAAATCGACGAGAGAGCGTGAGAAATTTTAAATTTCCTGTTGTAGATAATAGTGGGTATCAGGTAATTAAGTTAGAAGAAGTAAAAAAATCTTACGGAGATATCTTAGTCTATAAAAATTTTGATTTTGAGATTATCCGTGGAGAAAAAGCGGTATTAGTTGGTAAAAATGGAGCTGGAAAATCAACACTTTTAAAGATTTTAGCCGGAGTAATTGACATTGAAGAAGGAAAGAGACTGGTGGGGCACAATACTACTATTGGCTATTTTTCACAAAGAAGGATGGATATCTTGAGTTCTTCAAATACTGTAATTGAAGAAGCTTGCTTGTCAAGTGGGGGGTCAGTGACAGGAGAAAAAATCAGGACTATTTTAAGTTTGTTTTTGTTTTCCGGTGACGATGTAGATAAGAAAGTAAGTGTTTTATCTGGTGGTGAAAAGAGTCGGTTAATTCTGGCTAAGTTATTAATTAAACCTCCTAATTTTTTATTGCTAGATGAGCCGACAACTCATTTAGATGTTGACGCAGTAGAAGCGTTAATCAAGGCTCTTAATGTGTATGAGGGGTCAGTTGTATTTATTAGTCACGACATTCATTTTGTGCGGTCAGTTGCCAATACTGTATTTGATGTTCAATCTGGCAGAGTAAAAAAATTTCCAGGTAATTTTGACTATTATTGGGGAAAAATCAATGAACAAAGTTTTCCGGATAAGGATGTTAGCAAAAAAACAGGCTCTGGATTAAATAGGGACAAAGTAAAGAAAAAAAAAGTTACCAAAGTACTAGAAAACAAACAATCAAAAGCGGAAATTAAGAGAAATAATTTTAAAATATCTGGAAAAATAAAAAAACTAAGAAAAGAGAAAGAGGCCATCGAGCTAGAGCATTATGCAAAAAAGCGTACTTTGGCTAATGAAAAGAGTTATCATAGCGAGCAGACAAAGAAAGAGTATGATTGTCGAGTTAAAGAAATCAAGAACCGGATTTTAGAGATAGAAAAAGAAATTAAGGAATTGAAGGATTTATTTACTTGAATAAAAAAATAAATAATTTATGATGTAATTGGAGGATAGAATAGGCGATGTCTCAATATTATAATGTTCCACGGACGCGTAATCTTTATGTGCCAGGGGAAAAGCAGCCATTCAAGCTAAGTCGTTCAAAAATTGATCTATATATCGGATGTCCTAAGTGTTTTTATTTAGATCGTAGATTGGGTGTGGGCCGACCGCCGGGATTTCCTTTTACTCTAAATAACGCGGTTGACGCGTTACTTAAAAAGGAGTTTGATATTTTACGGCAAGAAGGCAGTTCTCATCCATTAATTAAAAAATACGGAGTTGATGCATTACCGGTAAAAGATACTAACTTAGATGCATGGAGGAATAACTTCAAGGGTGTTCAATATCATCATAAGCCAACTAATTTTATTGTTACCGGGGCAATTGATGATTTATGGATTAACTCAAAAAATGAGTATATTGTGGTAGACTATAAGGCAACAAGTAAGAATGAAGAGATAACTGCGCTAAATAAACAATGGCAGGACAGCTACAAGCGACAGATGGAGATTTACCAATGGTTATTACGTAAAAATAACTATTTAGTATCTGAAACTGGCTATTTCGTTTATTGCAATGGTAAAACTAATGTTGATAAATTTGATGGGAAGTTAGAGTTTGATATTACTTTAATTAGCTACAAAGGGAATTCCGATTGGGTTGAAGGTTTAATTCAGGAAATTTATCACTGTTTATCAGGCGATCAAATTCCGTCTTCGGGTAAAGATTGTGATTTTTGTCGGTATCGAAATGCGGCAGAAAAACTGAGCCATTAATAGGTTAAAATAGTACTAAACATTGGAGGGAGGTAAAAATGCTTAAGCAAATTTTAGAATATCAGGTATTCACAAATAGCATTGGTAGGTATCTGGTTTCCATAGGGATATTATTGATAGGAGTCGTTGGTGTTAAGCTATTTGAAAAGTTATGCATATCTCGAATTAAAAAAATGGCTGAGAAAACATCAACAACCATTGATGATTTTCTAATTACAATTGTCGAGAAAATAGGAATGCCGCTTGCTTATCTAGGCATTGCTTATTTTGGGCTATATACCTTGGCACTAAGCAAAAACATAAGTCGCTTCTTAGATGTGTTGGCGGTAGGAGTCCTAACTATTTTTGCTTGTAAATTAATAGTGAGATTAATCGAATATGGTTTAAAGAACTATTGGCAGCAGACAACGCAAACTAATGTTTTAGAACATAGCTTAAGTGGGATACTAAAGGTTTTAAAATTCATTATCTGGGCTCTAGCGGTAATATTTTTCTTAGATAATCTAGGGTTTAAAATATCTACGGTTATTGCCGGGTTAGGTATTGGTGGTGTAGCTATTGCCTTGGCTGCCCAAGCAGTGCTAAAAGATTTATTTAGTTATTTTTCGATTATCTTTGACCGGCCATTTGAAATTGGTGATTTTTTAATCATTGGAGATCATTTAGGAGCAGTGGAACACATTGGGATTAAGACTACTCGGATTCGTAGTTTAAGCGGTGAGCAATTAATTTTTTCAAATTCCGACCTGACTGATTCTCGTTTACGTAACTACAAACGGATGGAAAAAAGAAGAGTCACCTTTAAGCTAGGGGTGGTGTACGAAACTTCCTTAGAGAAAGCAAAACAAATACCCGGATTAATAAAAGAAATAATAACGAACATTAATGATACTGTTTTTGATCGGGCTCATTTTGCAAATTATGGAGATTTTAGTCTTATTTTTGAAGTAGTTTATTATGTTGTTGGTAGCGATTACAACAAATATATGGATATTAATCAAGAAATTAATCTAAATATAAAAAAAATATTTGAGCAGCTAGGGATTGAATTTGCATTTCCGACACAAACTCTACATATAGCAGGGCAAGAAAAAGCAGTGGATAATGCTTGAGGATAGAAGCAGTATTTAGAGTAGAATTTTATCTGTGGTATTTAAAAGGTATTTGCAAAACACAAAAGATACATACGCTATTAGTGGAGATTTAGAAATGATCAAATAACGATGAATATTTATCTAGTTATTATTCTGACGATTTTGGTTATTGAGTACTTGTTGAATATTTCTGCAGAAATATTCAATTTAAAAGTGTTAAACAAAGGCATTCCTTTGGGATTTAAAGAATATTATGATCCTGAGAGGTATGATAAATCACAAAGCTACCTAAAAGACAATACTTACTTTAAAATAATTAAAGATACAGCGTTCTTAATCGTGGTTTTAACTCTTATTTTAAGTGGGGGCTTTAGTGCTATTGATCAGATAGCCAGAGGATTTGGCTTTGGGGTCATTGTTACGGGGTTATTCTTTGTCGGAATATTATTTTTCCTTTTTCAAATTTTAGAGATTCCTTTTTCGGCTTACCATACATTTGTGATTGAACAAAGGTATGGATTTAATCGGACCAGCGTAAAAACCTTCATTCAAGATATTATTAAAGGTTGGGGCTTAATGATAGCGATTGGTGGGGTGGTGTTTGCATTTATTATCTGGTTTTTTTTAAAAACAGGAAATTCAGCATGGATATTATGCTGGTTAGCTGTAACTTTAGTAGAATTGTTTATAATGTTCATTGCTCCCGCGGTAATTATGCCGCTATTTAATAAGTTTATTCCATTGGAAGAAGGAGAGTTGAAGGGGGCAATCACTGATTACGCACATTCAGAAAATTTTAAACTAAACGGAATATTTAAAATGGATGGCTCGCGTCGCTCAGCTAAATCGAATGCGTTTTTTACTGGATTCGGCCGTTTTCGGCGTATTGTTTTATTTGATACGCTTATTGAAAAACACACAAAGGAGGAGCTAGTTTCTGTTCTGGCACATGAAATAGGACATTATAAGAAGAAACATATTTTAAAGTTTTTGATGATTTCTATGTTAACTAGTGGTCTTATGTTTTTTATGCTTTCTTTCTTCGTGAATGATGCAAGTTTTTTATTGGCTTTTAAAATTAAGAATATTTCAATTTATGCTAGCTTATGTTTGTTTGGTTTTTTATATTCCCCGATTAATTTTGTATTTTCGCTTCTAAGTAATTTCTTGTCTCGTAAATATGAATATCAAGCTGACTGCTATGCAGTCTCTACTTTTGATCATCCGGAGAGCTTTATCACCGCCTTAAAGAAACTAAGTGTGGACAATTTATCAAACCTTAATCCTCATCCATGGAAAGTATTTTTATCGTATTCTCACCCTCCGGTTTTAGCGAGAATCAATACTATTTCCAAAAGAAATAGAGCGTAAATCCATTGTATTGAGGTTGTAGTTAATCAATGAAGCGATATATTTTACATGTAGATATGGATGCTTTCTTTGCTTCCGTAGAACAGAGGGATAATCCTGATTTACGCAATAAACCAGTGATTATCGGTGCTAACCCTCGTGGAGGAGGGGGCAGGGGAGTAGTATCAACATGTTCTTACGCTGCTCGAAAGTTTGGGGTTTGTTCCTCAATGCCGATATCAATAGCTTATCGTAAGTGCCCACACGGAGTGTTTCTTCCGGTACGCATGAAGAAGTATCAGGAAGTTTCTCTGGTGGTGCAAAGGATATTTTATGAGTTTACACCTTTAGTAGAGATGGTAAGCATAGATGAAGCATTTTTGGATATCAGCGGGAGCTATCACATTTTTAAAACACCGCTGGCGGCGGCTATAGCGGTTCAACAACGAATCAAGGATAAGACCGGATTAACTGCTTCAGTGGGGCTGGCTCCTAACAAAGCAGTGGCTAAAATTGCTTCAGACATGAATAAGCCAGAAGGATTAACGGAAGTCAAACATAAAGAAGTAACAAAATTTTTAACGCCATTAGATGTTGAAAAAATATGGGGTTTAGGGAGAAAAAGCACACAGATTTTAAACAAAATGGGGATTAACACAATTGGTCAATTAGATGGTACAGACATTAGGGTTCTTCATAAAGCGTTCGGGAAAAACGCTTATCGATGGCAAAAATTGGCTCGGGGTAAAGATGATAGCCAGGTAGAAGCTAGCGATGGTATGAAATCATTGAGCAATGAAATTACTTTTGAAAAAGATACACAAGATATTAAATATATTGAAGGCGCTTTGATGAATCTTTCGGAAAAGGTTTCGTTTCGTCTGCGAAAGAGCGGTTTAAAATCCAAGACGATCACTCTAAAGATTCGGTTGGAGGGCTTTCAGACGTATAGTCGGTCTGTTACTATTTCAAACTCTACTAATTTTAGCGATACAATCTATAAAATAATTAAAAAATTATTTGGTGAATTTTGGTTGTCGGGAAGGAAAATACGGCTTTTAGGCGTTCGGTTGACTAATTTTGTAGGAACTGACGATAGCGAAAATATTTTCCAAGAGCCGTTTTATGAAAAAAAGAAAAGAATTTGCATGGCTGTTGATAAAATGAAGAATAAATTTGGCTCTCGAATAGTTTATCGAGCAACTGCGGCTGGTTTTAGGGACTAATTTGTTTGCGGTGAACTTGTTGACAGGTATCTAGAAAACGTTAAAATAATATATAAGGTGAGGAGATTTTAAAAAATATTTGTTTTTTAAAAAAAAGGAGGTAAAAATGGCTAGAATAGATACAAAAGCACTAGGGTTAACGTTAGGGATTATTTGGGGAGCAAGTGTTCTTATTATGGCGTTGCTTGCTAAATTTTGCAACTATGGAACAGGGCTAATAGCTGCGTTAAGTACAATGTATATTGGTACTGAAGCTACTTTTCGGGGCGGGACAATTGGAGCAATCTGGGCCTTCTGTGATGCTGGAGTATTTGGCTTGGCGATTGGCTGGTTGTATAATAAAATCTCTAAATAATATTGAAAAGGCATGTTAAATTTAATGACTTAAGTTGAACATGCCTTTTTTAATTAAATGTGAGGTGATACTATGAAGATATCGGCTGGGAAAATTAAAATTTTTAAGATTAAAAATCGCAAAGGTTATGGAGCTATTTGTTTAAATAATCTTACTGAAGGAAAAACAGTCTATCAAGTTTATCAGCGAATGTTGAAGGCGTTAAAGAGAAGCAAAATCGAAGTAGGAAATGTTCCATCTGATATTCGAAAATTAATTAAGTCGCTTTAATATTGTTTGCGGCAGCAGGGTGTAAATTTTGGGAAGTTTCTAAACAGGATGAATAAAAAATTAATAATTATAATTGGGTGGATGTGCTTGCAATTTTTGGTGCTGAGGCCGGCGCTTGCCGGTAGAGTGATTCTTAAATCCGGCAAAGAAATTAGTGGAACAATCATTAATAAAAATTTAGAGTTTATCGAGGTGTTATCCGAAGGGAAAAAGCAGAAGTATTGCTTAGAAGATGTTTTAGAAATTAGAGGCAATAAACCTAAATTTATCTCTGCTGATTCTGCTTTCGTGCCTGGAGGTGGCAATAGTGAGGAGCTATTTAAGGAAGCAATTAGGGCTGCCTCAGAAAGCAATTTTTTATACGCTGAAGAAATATTTAAAAAAATAGGTGATACTTTACCCGGAAATAATAATGTTGGTCAAGCGCTAAATATAATTGATGATTTACGTAACGGAAAAATTAAAAGTAGTTTTGCGGTGTATTTATTCAAAGGGGCGTATTATTTATTAGAGGAAAGATATGGAGAAGCAATCGAAATATATGAAAAAGCGCTAGCTATTGCTCCTAAAAGTCAGGAGATCTACTATAATTTAGGGGTTGCCTGCCAAGCGTTGGAAAAACATCAAGAAGCAATTAAATATTTCACCGAGCTAAACAAGCTTAACCCCGAAGACTTAGATGCTGTCTTTGATCTGGGAATCTCATATTATTATCTTAAGGAATATCAAAAGGCGGTATTTTATCTTGAAAATTTTGTCATTAAAGATAGTCAGGTTCCCGAAGTATATAGCTTGCTGGGATTATCCTATTATGCTGTTGGAAAGCATGCCGATGCTAGGAAAGCAATCAGTAAAGCGAAGGAATTATACTCTGCAGAAGGAAATCAAAATGCTGCCTTGGAATTAGATCTTTTACTGTAAAGATCTGCCTTATTTTACGCTACATAAAAAATAGCTTACCAATTTAATTTAGATTATATAGTTATTCTAGGTTATCAGTGGAGGAGTTTTACACCCCTTTTTCGTGTTTTTTCGTGTTTTTTTGTATACTTGAAAATAATTTTGATTTATGATATAATATTCATTAAATTAATTAATTATTGGGAAAAAAAAGGAGAAAAATGGCAAAAGCAGTAGTTAAGAAAGGGCGTCCAAAAAAGGCCGTAAAGTACACAAAAACTATTAATGTCCGGTTAACCCAGGCTCAATGGGTTCAAGTGCTGAACTGGGCTCAGAAGGCTAATTTAGAGCCTTCAGTGTACATTAGAAAGATACTTCTTGATTTCTTGAATATAGAACATGAACTTACTATCGGCAATTCTCAAAATAAAAAGAAGTAAGAAAATAGTCGGCCGGCACAGTATTGCAAGGATCAGGAACAATTAAAACGATATTATTAACTTCCGATAATATATCTTATGTTACCTTTTATAATATGCTGAAATGACTATTTATCTACAAGGGTATTGACTTTATCTTGTTTGATATTATCCTGTGAATTTATTAGTCACTCTTTACTTTTGTTATAATCTATAATAATAATTCTTTTTTTTTGTATTCTGGAATATCACTTTTTCTTGAAAACATATGTTTATTTTGGTATACTAGAGCGATTTAGATTTATGGCAATTTGTTTAAAAAGGAGCATCTGTGGCATCTGCTGGGGTTAATTTAGGCGAAATAAAAATTATTTGTCGTCCTTGCCATAAGTGTAAAACTGCGGAAGCCTTACTTCGTAAGGCAATAAAACAGCTGCAAACAATATATAAGGTTGTTTATCATTTTGAGATTGTAAAAATTGGCAATTTACGAGAAGCTGTTAAATATAGCACTAATATCGCTAATACGCCATTTATTGTCATTAATAATACATTGGTTCTAGCGGGCAAACTTAAGGGGGTTAGTGTAGTCCGGGCTGTTTTATTAGATATGATTAAACACCAGCATATATTAGCCAAAGAATCTCGTTAAAACTAATGGTTTTATGTTTTTACCGGACAATTTTTCGTCTGCAACAAGATCTTGAGTCCAGCCCAAAAAGTCAAAATTTTTTAAAAAATTGATTATATTTTGGTACTCTTCTCTATTGACGGTGCGGTTAATCAATTTGTCTGCTTTAGCTTTAAAATATGGACGATATTGGAACATCAAGCTAATATAAGTTTTGGGTATATTTTTGTCTAGCCAAGATAGTATCCTCTTGGTTTCGGAAATGTGGCCGGGTAGTACTAGATGCCTGACAATTAGACCTTTGGCGTGTAGTCCTTTACTGAGTATGTTTGTTTTTTGTTGTCTATACGCTTCTTTTAGGCTTGGGAAGGAGAAATGTGAGTAATCGGGTGCTTGCGAGTATTTTTTTGCGGTAAGTGAATAAAAATATTTTAGATCAAACAAATAAATATCGACCACTCCGTCTAGTAAATGAATAATTTCCGGCTTTTCATATCCGGAAGTATTATAGACTATAGGAATGTTTAATCCACGGCTAAATGCCATGTATAAACTTTCTAGTATCTGTGGTAAAAAATGAGTAGGTGTGACCAAATTTATATTATGTGCGCCTTTTTTTTGCAGGGTAAGCATAATTTGTGACAATTCTTTCTTGTCTATTCTTGTTCCTTGCATCTTGTGAGAAAATTTATAATTTTGGCAGAATGTACATCTTAGATTGCAGCCAGAGAAGAATATAGTGCCACTTCCTCTACTGCCACTGATAGTTGGCTCTTCGCCTTGGTGCAAGAAAGCGCTATAAATGGTTATTTCGCTCGATGATTTACAATACCCAACTTGTTTGCCTATTCGGTTCACATTGCAATTCCTTGGGCAAATACTACACTTTTTCAAGTGTTCTCTGAAGTACTGTATCCTCTCCTCTATTAGTTTGCATTTACTATTTTGTAACTTATTCATAAATAATTGGTGACGATAGAGTTGTTTTTTTTGTTATTTTAGTGTATTATAATGTAAATAAATGAGTTTGTAAATTGTAATAGTCGAAACAAAAGGAGAAAAATGAGCGGAAAAATTAAAGTATTATTAGTTGATAATGAACAAGATTTTTGTTTTTTCCTAAAAATGAACTTAGAAGAGACAGGTGAGCTTGAGGTTAAAGTAGCTAATGATGGAAAAACAGGGATTGAACTGGCAAGAACTGAAAAATTTAACATTATCCTATTAGATATTGTGATGCCTGAAATGTCAGGATCAGAAGTTGGAGAAATTTTAATAAATGATCCGCAAACTAAGGAAATTCCGATAATTTTTCTTACTGCTATGGTTGACGATCAAGATATGGGTGTTGACTCAATAAAAGAAATCGGTGGAAATAATTTTATATCAAAAACCGCTGGAGTCCAGAAGATTGTTGAGTCTATTAAAAATATCTTAGGTAAGTAAGTAAAAGAGGTCTCTTTTTCTAAGCCTGCAATTTCATTTGCTGCCTGTAAACAGTCCTGATTAATAAAAATATATCCTTATATCCTTGTGTGCGGTAATCAGGGAAAGTTGTTGGTAAATCTTGGAATTTTTTGTCTTTAAAGCACAAAGTTACTTCAGCGTAGATTCCTTTCCCCATATATAAACGATGAGCAAAATCTTTAGTTGTGGTTAAGACTAATTTTGCTTCATTGATATACCCTGGGTCAATGTTAACTTGTCGTTTGTTGTTTACTGAGTATTTCTTTTCAATTTTTATGCAGTATAATTTTACTTTAATGATGTCCCGGGGGTCAATTATTTTTTTAAAGGAAATAAATCTGCGGAAAAGCGGTTTACCCATTTCGGGCAAATAATAGTCAGTAAAGTTAAAATTAATTATGTCACTTTCAATATCTACCACCCCCCACTTTCTAGCCATATCTTTTTTAACCCTGGAATAGACTATTTCATCAGAGTAAATGAAAGCACACATAATTTTTACTGGTAGTGGCAACCTTAGGGAGAGCATTGTTTTATATTTAAGCGTTAATGTATGTTTTAAGAATTTTTCGGTCTTTTTCTTTAAGGTCATTAAAGTAAATACCGATACGATAGGGGTATTTTTGATTGTCATTTAGGTGGTCTAATCGGACTACGATAGCAGAGCAATTAATTTTCTTTACCGTTTTTGTTTTGTTTTTTATTAGTGTTATTAGGAGTATTGTGTTTAACTTGGTCATTAAGTCCAAAGGTTTGCTTATTGAACAATATGCTCCGCTGGAACTAATATTTATTGTTTCGGTTAGGATGTCGAAATCAGCTTTAGAGAATTTTATTGGTAAGACTTTTGAAATTCTTGGGGATTTTCTTTGTTCTTTCATCAGCTAGCGTATTTAGGCTGATTTTTTCTTCTCAAGGGAAGCCTTAAAACAGGATTTATTGCAGAAGTATCCATTGTTTCTGTAGTACCAATCTACCTTTCTCAATGATTTATTGCAGTTAAGGCAATTTTTTCTTTTTTCTTCGGCTTTTCCCATTTTTGTTTTCTAAGAATTATATGTTGCGCCTACTAAGGCTGTTAAAGTTTTTTGAGAAGCAAGATTTACATCGATAAACTCTAATCCTGCTAGATATCGCTCGGAAAATCTTTCTTTGCTACACCAAGATACTTTAGCCGTAAGATCCACAACACTCTTTATTAAGTTAATACTTACTTTTAACAACTCGTTTTTTGCAATTAAATTATTACAGATAATCCTTATCCCTCCAACACTTAAATCTTTACTAACTGTGTAGTTATATTTTCGTGAAGGAAGAGATTTGCATTCCACGGGAAATGATACGTTTATTCTTGAGTGTTGTCGTTTTTCTTGCATAATCTGTAAACGCTTTCATTTTGTACCCTAATATAACATATATTAAGCTAGTTGTCAACCAAATTAGAGTTGAATTCAGCTAATATTTTCTTGATTGTTTGGCTTTTTATTTCGTTAACGACTTCCACCTTTCCGATTTTTTTCAAGACTACCATTCTTATCTTTCCTGCGGTAAATTTTTTGTCGTAGCATAACGACTTGTAAAGAGCTGAAGAGTTAAAGTTTATGCGTGAAGGCAATAAGAAAAGTTTTATAATGCTACTTATTTTTTGAACGTTTTGCCGATTGCACTTTCCGATTGACAAGGAAAGCCTTGCGGCGTAAATCATTCCCAAGGAAACAGCTTCTCCGTGAGAGATAATTTTATATTTTAATGAACTCTCAAGGGCGTGGGCAAAGGTGTGCCCAAAATTGAGAATAGTACGAATTCCTTTTTTTTCTTTTTCGTCTTTTTCGACTATTCTGGTCTTTATTTGGATACAGACAGATATTACTTTTAGGATAGCACTGGGGTCTAAATCCATTATTTTTTGATGGTTATCCTTTAAGAAGTTAAAAAGCTCATAATCTTCAATGATTCCATACTTAATTGCCTCGGATAATCCCTGCTTAATTTCCTTTTCAGTTAATGTATTTAGAAAAGAAGGATCGATAAAGACGGCTTTTGGGTGATAGAATGTTCCCAGAATATTTTTTGCTTCGTTTAAATCTATTCCGGTTTTTCCACCAACGCTTGAGTCTATTTGGCTTAAAAGGGTGGTAGGGATCTGGATGTAAGGTATTCCTCTTTTGTATATAGAAGCTACAAATCCTCCTAGATCGCCGATGGTTCCTCCACCTAGACAAATTATGAATACTTTTTTACCTAACCCGTCTTTTTTTAATAATGCGCTAATTACCTTAAATAGCCATTCTTTTGTTTTTGCTTTTTCTCCATCAGCAACGGTGACAATGTGGTTGTTTTTAGAAGGAAATGCTAATTTTATGTTCTTGTTGTATAAAGAACGAATTTTTGGAGAGGTGAGCACGATACCATAATTTCCTAAATTAAGCTTTTTAATTTTCAAAGCAATGTTTTTTTCTAATAGTCCATATCCTATATGAATTTTGTAGCTATTATTTTTAAGTTTAAGGGAAATAGTGATATTCTTTTTCATAGAATTACCTCAATATTTAATAAATGGAATATAATCCTGACAGCTGGGAAGATAAACCAATTGAAGACTCGTGTAGCTATCAAAAGCACAATAATTAAGAAACCATATGGCTCAATTTTAAGATAGAGATTAGCAATATGTTTAGGCAGCAAACAGGCAACAACCCTTGAGCCATCAAGGGGAGGTATAGGGATTAGATTAAATATTGCAAGGATAAGGTTTATTATGATCCCCATAATAAGTATTTCAGATACAAAAATCTTAAGATGAAGTATTAAGGTGAGAATCAATGCAATTAGTATATTTGCCAGCGGTCCAGATATTGAGACCAGGAATGTGTCTCGTCTTGGATTTTTGAAGTGATAGGGATTAATGGGTACAGGCTTGGCATATCCGAATAAAAATGCTCCTCGGGTTGTAAAAAAGATTAACATTGGAAGCAGAATTGTTCCAAAGGGGTCAATATGCGCAATAGGGTTTAGTGTTAATCGTCCGGAAGCCCTAGGTGTGGGGTCTCCAAGTTTATCTGCTGTGTATCCGTGTGCGTATTCATGTATGATAACTGAAAAAAGCAAAATTACTATCAATCCTAGTGACATTTTTATTTAGTTTGATTGTTAACTTGAATATTTTTTGTTTTTGCGTTTTTGCCAGTGATTTTCTTTGTTCTTAAGTATGCGCTCTTAAACATTTTTTTTGCTTTTAATATTGCCTCTTTGGATAGATTATTATTTTCTGCCTGATAGAAATAAGCAGTTTTTTTATATCTTGGGTAAAGAACATTTTGGATGGCGTCTAGGTAGATACCGGCAATTTTTGGTTTATCAGTATTTATTTTTTTGATAAAATGTGGTATTAATTCAGAATCATTTTTAGCTATTTCAGTAAGAATAATAATAACGCTATAAGCTGCGTCATTGTCGATGTCTTTGAGGTGGTTTTCTAATGTTGGAACAATTTCGCTTCCACCACTTATTAATTTCCTATGAATATTTTGTTTTTCTTTAGCGCTGTATATTTCGTAGTCAGAAGTGAGCTGGTTTATTAACGAAAGAAAATTTTCAGTATCTTCTTTTAAAAATTTTTGGTTTACCCATCCCGATATATAAGGGTGGCCTTTAATCTTAACCCACCCGTCAACCGTTTTAATGAATGGTAGAATTGTTCCTCTAGGACATTGCCCGATTATTGCCGACTTTAAAGAAGGAAGATTTCGTAAATTGACTCCAGAAGCGGAAACTTTTATTTTTTTCTTTTTTGACGGTTCGGCGAATTGTTCAGCCAAATAACAGTAAAAATTTTTTGGCAGGATTATTTTTGCCCAATCAAATCTTTTTTTTATTACTACTACCTTTTCGTTTCTAGACAAGGAACCTAGCAATTGAGCAGATGTTGTAGAATCAGCACGAATATTTATATTGTCTTTAGTGACAGTATAAATATTCGAAGCCAAGCAAGGTATGCTGTAAAGTATGGTTAACACAAAAACAAAAAAGATGTTTTTCATTTCGGAAATTACTATTTCTTTGTTGTTTTTGTGGTGCTTTCTTCACTAGATTTTTTATCTTCTTCTTTAGACTTTTCTTTCTTGATCGCTTTAAGTTTAACTATTTTTATTTTTGGTAAACCGAGCACACGGTTTCCTTCTATCCATTTCCCTTTTTCTTTAAGCCATTTTATTCGTTCAGTACGTTTCATTACTGATCTGGTGCCGCCTAGTTTTTCAGTTCGCTTTAATGATGGGTGCAGAGCCATTATAACCTCCTTAAAATGCAATCTTTGTATTTTTTTTTCAGACACTCCATTCTTTTTGTTGCTTCACCTTTGTTGCTAAATCCGCCTACATAGACAACCACATATTTTCCGCTTTTGCGTATCAAAACCGGATATCCAGTTTTTTTTAAGTTTGCTGCTTCTTTTTGCGCAGCATTTTCTTTATGAAAACTAGCAATTTGGATGTGATAGCTATCGTTTATTTTTTCGGTATTTTTTTTGTCTACTTTTTTTTCCGGCTGTTTCAGATTGCTTTGTTGCTTGGATAGCTCTGGGGATGATTTTTTTGAATTTTGGATGTTGTTAGTTGTCGTTGTGGCTATCGATTTATTAGTGTGAAGAGCTATTTTTTTACCATTTTCTACTCCCAGCGAGAAAAACACAACAGAAAGGATAATAAAGACTATGCTTAACAGAATAAGGGTGTCTAAAGGCAAGATAATTTTAAGCCTTTTTTTTTGGCTGGTGGCGTTTTTTTTGAGGCCAAAAAAATACAATTGCTCATCTTCCATGGGCTTATTATAGCTTGAAAAGGACGTAAAATCAAGCTTAGCTTTCTTTTTTGAATATAAGAGCCTAGACTAGTCTTTTTGAGATGTTTTTTAGCGATGGACTATGATTTTAATATTTTTTGAACGCTTTTTCTTTTAAGAATTTTTAGGAAAATATCTACAATTTTTGGGTCAAATTGTTTTCCTTTTTGTTTTTTAAATTCCTCTTCAATTTCCTCTAATGTTTTTTCTTTGCTGTAAGGACGCCCAAAATACATTGCGTCAAAGGTGTCTAGTATAGAAAGAATCCGTGAACCTAGGGGTATCTTTTCTTTTTTAAGGCCCGAAGGGTATCCTTTTCCGTCGTATCGCTCATGGTGATGTAGTATTATGGGGATGGCTGGTTTTAAAATTTCAAGATTTTTAATTAGCTCTATACCTTTTCTTGGGTGCTTAGAAATTAGTTTAAATTCATCATCAGTCAGTGGTTTTTGTTTCTCAAGTAAATTTGAGGGAACTTGAATTTTTCCGGCGTCGTGCAGTAATGCCGCATGAACTAAAGATTTTGTTTCCGCATCCGACAGTTTCATGGCTGTACATATGTTTTTAATTAGGCGGGATATAGTTTTTGTGTGTAAGTAGGAAGTTGGTACGTATTGGTTAAGAAATTTAGATAAATATTTTATGTGGTTTAACATAATTTTCTGCTGCTCGTGATATAAGGAAAATACTTTTAAACTGAGACTTACTTCCTCACATAACGAGAGGAAGTGAGCCTTTTCTGTTTCGGTGAATAGCTTTAGTTTAGAATCACGTTTTACATAAATGCCGCCTAAAGTCTCTGAAAATATAAATGGGCAAATAAGTCGGTTAGAAAAAATCATTTCGCGTTCCTGTTTTATTATTTCCTTTTCAACGCTTGTAAGGATTGATTTGCCACCCTTTTTTAAATATTGTTGTTTATTTTCTATGCGTACCTTTAAAAACCCTTGGAATCCAATATTTTTACATATCAGAGTTACTTTTTCGGCATTAAACGTTTTTCGATAAAGGCGGCAGATTCCTATTGCAAAGCTTTTAAGGTCAGCAAAAGATGTGGTAAGACGGTAGACAGTATGGTAGGAGGCAAATCTTGTTTTGTGTCGTTTTATACTCATATGTTTTTTGTGAGTTGTTTGTGTAGCTCCTTAAGACTTTGAGAAATTATCTTAGTTGAAGCAGTGATTGGCATAAAATTTGTATCACCTAGCCAGCGTGGGACAATATGGAAATGAATATGATTATCAATCCCGGCTCCAGATACTTTCCCGATATTAATACCAATATTGAATCCCGCAGGTCTTAAGGTTTTTTTTAATATTTTTTTCATTCGGATTAAACTTTTGTTTATATCAATTAATTCTTGATCAGTCAAGGCTTCTAGCGTTTTAATGTGACGATTGGGTACCAATAATGTATGTCCATTATTGTACGGAAAAATGTTAAGAACGGCAAGACAATATTTTGCTCTAAAGATAACAAAGTTTTTATTATCCTGTTTTTTATTATGAATTTGGCAAAAGATACATCCCTTTTTCTTTTTTTGTGTGATATATTTTATTCTCCATGGGGCCCAAAGCTTATCCATTTTTTATAATCTTTCTTTTAATTTTTCCGTTCGTGAGTTCTATTACGCCATAGGAAGTATAAGGAGCATAGAATGTGTCGGTTGGTGATCCAGGATTAAAAAAGAGTTGTCCGTTAATTTCCTTGTCAAGTGACCTGTGGGAATGGCCAAAAATAAATATATCGATTTTTTCATTATAAAAGGAAAATGTTTTTTTAATTTGCTTAGGGGTGTCATTGGGCTTGCCGTATCCGTGAGTAATGCCGATGGTAAGTTTATCAAGCACGATAACTTGCTGTTTAGGAAGAGCTTTCTGTATGGCTACATCGTCCATATTACCACAGACTCCGTAAACTTTAGTAATTTTTTTTAATCTTACAAGAGTAGCATAGGAAGTAAAGTCTCCAGCGTGTATACAGCAATCGCTAATCCTTGCTTCTTTTTCGATTATCTTGGGGAGTCTATCGGCGGTAGTAGGTATGTGAGTATCAGAAATTACTAGAATTCTCATTATCTATAAAACTCTATTTGTTAATTATTTTTTTATGTGAGCCGACTAATGGTTTATTGTAAATACTAAAAAGACGATTGACTTCGTTGACATCCCAAATTAACACTTTGTTGTTTTTAGCAATAGTGCGTGCTGTAGGTGGAAGAATCCCTAGTGATACGAATATTTTTTTTACTTGTTTTCCTCTAACCGCGGAGCTTTTCTCAATGAAATCAAATATATCACTCTCTTGGGCGTCATTCTCTTTAATTCCAGCAAAAATAATTCCTTTTCCTTCTCCAACAAAAATGTGGAAATCTTTTTCAGGATAAGAAATTATCTTTGTCCTTTTTATTAACGGGAGACTGTATTTTGCTTTTTCTAGCTTAATCTTGTCATTTTGAAATGCCAAAAATAATTGAATCATTTTTTTGATCTTGCTTTTGAAAAAGTCCTCCTTGAAGGTGATGATATTTTCTCGTATTTTTTGCCTGTAGAGTGATATCCGGCGAGAAGGATTGAGTATGGGAGGTAAACAGTAGAAACGGAACACACAATTAAGCCAGAAAGAGAATAAAGGGTCATTAATCTTATAAATTGTTCCCAAGTTTTCAATGTAATTCAAATCGGAAAGTATTTGCAGCCTAGCATTTAGCATTCTGGTGCTCCAATTTAGTATGCCTAGTAGCTCGTTTTTTCTCAAGTATCCTTCACTTAGCGCTGTTAGTAGTTGTATTATTGGAAAATAGGTTTTTGTTTTTTCTTTGATTGAGTTAATTTTTTTAGAAAACTTTTGGAAAAAAAATGTTTCTCTGTGGTAAAGAATATCTCGTACGATGGAAATTATTGAATCTTCCTCGCTGTCTGGGTGATAGCTACTTTGTATTGCCTTGGCTAGGGTAGGATAGTAGGTTAAGTTGTTTCCAGCAATTTCAGAAAAAAAGGAAAGAAAAAATGGCGACGGAGAAAATGGAAATATTAGTTCTTTTAGGTAGAGTAAATTGTCTAAGGAAGGTGTTCTAGATAGTGTTATTTTTTCAAAATTACCGAACAATAAGTTTAAATCCCCTGAAAGAATCTTGTCAGCGCTTTTATGGTTAATAGTAGATAAGATTATCATGCAATTTCTTTGAAGTGTGATGAATTTAGCGAAGTCTTGGTAAAAATTGTTAAATATTTCCTTTAAGTCAATAAAATCTTCAATGATCAAAATACATTTATTTTTTGTCTCATTACTGAATTTATTAATTGTTTCTAGAATATCTAAGAATGAAGTATTTGTTTTTCTGAGCTGGTTTTTTATGTAGGTTACTGTTGATTTTAAACTAACAGCAGAATTATTGATTAAGGTATCTAGATTACTACTTGAACCAGTGTAATTGCCTAGCAAGGAAAGTGCAGTAGCTTTTAGAAATTCTTTTTTATCTGCGCAGGATGCGGATACATGGATGTAGGTTGTATTGTCTATTTTGATAGAAGTAATATAATTTTCTAAGAGATGAGATATCTCAGATGTATCTTGCCCAATTAAAACTATATTTTGCCTGTATCCTTGAGAGAAGGCTTTTATCCGCTTAACTAACGGGAAAAGCATATTTGGTTGTAATTTATTTTTATTCATGAAACTAATTACTAATGTATTTTAATGGATTTTGCGGAATATGGTTTTTTCTTATTTCAAAATGCAAAACGGGCTGGTTGTTACTATTAGAAGCTAAACGACCGATCAAATCCCCCTTTTTTGCATAATTGTCCTCCTCAACTAAGGTAATGCTTATGTTAGCATAAATTGTGTAAAAACTATAGTCATGTTTTAAAATGATAGCCTTACCCCACCCTTTAAGATTACGCGCAAAAACTACTTTTCCGCTTAAAGCGGCATGAACATTCTTATTGCTAGTATTTAAGCTAATATCTATTCCATTATTTGCCAGATTCTTTGTATTCTCGCCAAAAAAACTTATTATTTCGCCATTAACCGGAAAAATAAAGGATTTTTTATTTTTTGTGGTGCGGTATTGAGGGATGTAAATTATTTGGCCAATTTTTAGATCTTTGGGGGAAGTAATTTTATTTTTTTTCATCAATTCGCTGATGCTGGTTGAGTATAGTCGGGATATTTTCCATAAGGAATCTCCCTTTTTAACATAATGGGAAATAGTACTTTCTTTGAGTATGGAGCTAGGATAAAATTGTTGAGAAGATGATTGAAGTGCTGGGCCAGCTGAAACACACGAAGTAAAACCAATGGTTATAAATAAAAGAAATATATTATTCATTTAAAAAATACAACAGTTAAAAAAGGATTAATAGACATATTATCTTAAAGTGTAAATAAAGCAATAAGAATAATTTAGCTAGTTTTAAGTAGCCTACATTGCTTTATTTTTCAAAATAATTTTTTTTAGCGTCAACAACATGTGTTCATAAATCTAGCCTACAAGCGGGCGAGCGGAATCGAACCGCCGTTACTAGCTTGGGAAGCTAATGTTCTACCATTGAACCACGCCCGCATGCTTTGTAATTATACTTAATCTGAAAGATAAATATCATTTTCTAGATAAGGAAAATATATTTGTTATAAACAATTGGGAACCAAACACTTATCAAAGTAGATTACATTCCTCGGTAATTTTTAGAGAGCAAAAATCACCGCACATTGAACATGTGCTTTCGGAAGATTTTATTTTTTTTCTGTATTGTTTAGCTTTATCAGTGTCGATGGTTTTTTCAAGTATCTTGTCCCAGTTTCGCTTAGCTCTGTAGCGTGAAAGGAGTTTATCTTTTTCCCATTCATCTTTGAAGCGCAAAACGTTAACAGAGTGAGCAGCAATACTTGAAGCGATAACACCATCCTGGATGTCGTCAGATGTTGGGTGTCGGAGGTGTTCAGCCGGAGTTACTACACATAAGAAATCGGCACCGTAAAATGCTGCGATTGCTCCGCCGATGGCTGAAGTGATATGATCGTATCCAGCAGCGATATCTGTAGTTAGCGGGCCAAGAACATAGAAAGGGGCACCATGACAGTACTTTTTCTCGAGCATCATGTTCATTGGTATTTCGTCTAACCGAATATGACCAGGTCCTTCCACCATCACCTGAACTCCCTTTTTTCTGCATCTTTTTACTAACTCTCCCAGAGTGCGTAATTCAAGTATTTGTAATTTATCGGTAGAATCAGCGATTGCACCTGGACGTAAAGCGTCACCCAGGCTTAAGGTAATGTTATAATCTTTAGCTAATTTAAGTATTTTATCAAAGTTGTCGTAAAACGGGTTTTCTTTTTTGTTTGCGGACATCCAACGAGCAAGCAGTGCTCCTCCTCTACTTACAATTCCCCCCACTCTTCTTTTTTGTTTTAACATTGAGATTGCTTTTCTTAAAATTCCCGCATGTATTGTAAAGAAATCAATTCCCTCATCAGCTTGTTTTTTTAAAACGCTAAAAATATCCTCGAAAGTAATATCCTCAATTTCTTTTTTTTTATTTTTTGCAGCAATAACTGCTTCGTATATTGGAACAGTACCTAAGGGGACGGGGCATTTTTTTAATGTTTGATTGCGTAACTGTTGAAAATTATCAGCAACACTTAAGTCCATAATAGTATCTGTGTTGTATTTGCAGGCTCGAAAAACCTTTTTTAGTTCTACTTTAGTATCAACTTCCTTAGTGGATAACCCAATATTCGTGTTTATTTTAACTTTTAATCCTGTACCTATAGCGCATGGGTTAGGGATATTTCTTTTCTTATTCAATGGAATAACAATTTTTCCGTTATCTAATTGTCGTCTTAGAAAAGAAATGCTGACTTTTTCTTTTTTTGCTAAATGGCTTAAGAAGCTTTTACTAAACATTTTTTATATTGGTTTATGGTAGTCTTAATTCCCTTATTAGTTAAGATTATCCCCTGGCAAAGTGCTATGTTTTGAATGTTTGCCTTAGCTAATGAGTGTACATTATACAGATTTATGCCGCCGATAGCAAATATTAGTTTTGAGGTGCTAGCACAAATAGCTTTTAATTTGTTAATACCCAATTGAGGTAAATGTTTTTTTATTTTTGTTGAAAATACTGGACCGATGCTTAAATAGTCTACGCATTCTTTTTGAAATAATTTAGCTTCGGATAAAGAATGAACAGTCTTTCCAATTAATGCATTTTTACCGATTATTTTTCGTGCGTTTATCGGAGAAATATCTTTATTCCCTAAATGTAATCCGTCCGCCTTAGATATACACGCAATATCGGCTCGGTTATTTACTATAAATATTTTTTTTTGTTTATGAACAATATGTGCGATTTTTATAGCGGTATCTTCTATCTCTTTATCATTGGCATTATTTATGCGTAATTGGAAAATATCAACACCATAATATGCTAATTTATCTGTTAGCAGAAAAATATTTTTATTAGCGCTGTTGATTATCCTCGTGTCGAGGATCACATAAAGGAGGCCAGGCTTTAGTAGCTTCTTTTTCCAGGGTGTATATCGCATATCTAATTTTTTTAATTGTCGGGACAGCTTTGGGTGTTATTAATTTAAACGTTTCCTCTAGCACTCTCAGTGCTTCCTTGGCTCTTTGTAAGTTAGCATACAAGATACTATTTAAATTCCTTCGTTTAATTTCAAGGCAATCTGTTTTTCGGCCAAGATCTTCTTTGGTGCAGCGGCTTAGAATAGACTTTTGAAGGATTATTTCTCTGTTTAGTGGGTCTAAAGCATGTCTTAGACGTCTTGCCTTTTTACGAAGAGAATCATTAGAGATAGCGAACCTAAATATATCTTCAGCGACACGCAATCCTTCCTTTGCGCGGTTAAAATTGGCATCGACAATTCTTAGTGTACCTCTATCAATTATGTTTTTTGATTTTTTCAATTATTTTACTAGTTGAGTATCCTGGTCTAATTTTTACGCGGTAAATTTTATTGGTAATGTCTGCGCCGATTATTTCGTTTTCCTTCCAGTCTCCACCTTTAACTAGAATGTCAGGCTTTAAAGCCTTAATCAATTCATAAGGTGTTTTTTGGTTAAATAAGATAATATAGTCTACTACGCCAATACTTTCCAAGATTGTTGCACGTGCTTTTTCGTTTAATATTGGGCGTTTAGGGCCTTTAATTTTTTTTACTGAATTATCGGAATTTAAAGCAACGATGAGAATATCTCCGGTTTTTTTTGCTGTTTTTAATATTTTAATATGTCCAGGGTGTATCAAATCAAAACATCCATTTGTGAAAACAATTTTTTTGTGCTTGTTTCGCATGTCTAAAACAATTTTTTTCAAAATTGTGATGTTTTTAATTTTACCCATTTTTTTCTGTAAAATATTGTTCAACTATTTCACAAATTATATGGCCGGACAACAAATGCATTTCTTGGATGCGTGGAGTATCAAAAGAATTAATTATCAAAGGTGTGTCCACTAGTTCTTTTAGTCTCCCTCCACCATGGCCTAAAAAGCCAACAGTTTTAACATTAGATTGTTTTGCTGTCTCAATTGCGTTAATGACATTATTTGAGTTGCCAGAAGTAGATATTCCCACCAAGATATCTAGGCTGGAAGCGAGTGCCTCTACTTGGCGAGAGAATATTTGTTCAAATCCGAAGTCGTTACCAATAGCAGTGATAGTAGATGTGTTTGTCGATAAGGCTATTGCCGGTAGAGACGCTCTGTTTTTTTTGAAGCGACCTATTAGCTCTGCGGCTAAGTGTTGCGAGTCTGCAGCGCTGCCGCCGTTACCCATAAATATTATCTTGCCATTATTTTTTAGTGATGTGATAAACATTAAGGCAATATCATCGATAACTTGACAACTATGCCTTAATGTTTCCAGAGTCTCAGCATGCTTGTCGATTGATGTTTTGATTGTCGGATTCATAAAAAATAGTTATTTAAAGAAAATCTTAGCCATTTCATATAATCGTAAATCTAAAGTTTTTAGTTTCTCGGTAGCTGCGCTCAATGGAACATCTACAATGTCGTTACCTTTAAGGCTGGCCATTCTACCAAATTTTCCAGATTTAATTAAATCGTACGCCATGATTCCGAAGCGTGTCCCCAAAACGCGGTCAAAAGCAGACGGAGAACCGCCACGTTGGATATGCCCTAAAACAGTGACCCTTGTTTCGAAACCAGTTTTTTGCTCAATTATTTTGCCTAATGCGTGTCCAATACCGCCTAAACGAACGTGTCCAAATTCATCCATTTTTTCTTCTTGAAGAAACAAGTCTTTGTCTTTAAAGGCAGCACCCTCTGATATTACAACAATACTGAATTTTTTGTTTCTTTGATGGCGCATTTTTAATGATTGACAGACTTCGTCGATATCAATCAGCAATTCCGGAATGAGTATATAATCTGCTCCGCCGGCAATTCCGGAATAAGCAGCTATCCACCCAGCATGTCTGCCCATAACCTCGACAACCATAACACGGTTGTGTGATTCGGCGGTTGTGTGGAGGCGATCTATGCAAGTTGTCACAATGTTTATTGCAGTATCAAAGCCGAATGTAAAGTCAGTTGCCCCAAGATCATTGTCGATAGTTTTAGGAACTCCAACAACATTTAACCCCTTCTCAAATAATTTAGTGGCTACGCCTAAAGTATCTTCTCCTCCAATTGCAACCAAGGCGTTTAGTCCTAGTTCATTAAAATTTTGAATAACCTTTTCAACTTCGCCTTCTTTTTTGCAAGGATTTGTTCTGGATGTGCCAAGGATTGTTCCTCCTTTTGGTAAGATTCCGGAAACAGAATCTAAGTCTAACGGCACATAATCTTTTTCTAACAAGCCTTTCCATCCATATTTTAAGCCGATAACCTCCTGGTTTTCACTGATTGCTTTTCTGACTACTGCCCTAATTACTGAATTTAATCCTGGGCAATCTCCTCCGCCGGTAAGAATTCCAATTTTCATTTTGTTCCCCCTTTTTGGTAGTGATATAGTTGTTTAATTATTACATCAAAGTATAGCCAGATGATAATTTCAAAATGCTTTAATTTAAAAACTGTTTCCTTGGTTTCTTGTAAGAATACTAGCTCTATTTTATTGCTTATATTTTAGCAGATTAGAGCAGTAGTCAAAAGAGCTACTCTTTTGTTATGAGTAATTGCGAAATGGTACTTTTGGCTCTTCTTTCTCTAGAGTTTTGTTTTTGTTGCCCAAAGAAACTTTTTTAATTTCTAGATTTACTTCTACTTGCTTATCCTCACCAAGGAGAGTGTTTATTTTTTCCTTTATTTTTTCTTGTATTTCCTTTGTGAACTCGACAAGATTTACTTCTGCGGTCAAAACTCCTTTAGTTGATACTTCTATTTTTTTCTTTTTTAATGATACTCTAGGCTTAATGTGTGATACCTCCGGTTTTTCTTCAAGCATTTTTTTTAGCATATCTTCAATGGCCAGGATAGTAATACTTACATTTCCTTGAGGTGTTTTAAAAGATATTGATTTATTTCTGTGGGATTTAAGAAATATTCTTTGTATATAGCGCAAACAAAGAAGGATAATAATGGTTCCAACGAGTAAAAAAGTAGTTTTTAGCAAAGGGTCTGCAATGATTTTAGATTCGAGCATGCCAAGTAGAGTCGGAATATCAGCTATATTCAAGGATATACCGATCAATAAAGTGCCAGAGACAATTGATAAGATAATGTATAGTAATGTTGTTAAGAGCCCCATTATCTACCTCCTTTTTTGTGTCTACTCATCTTGAGTTTTAAAAAATTTTTCTAAAAATCCTGTATCGTATTGACCTCTTCTGAAGTCAGGATTGTTTATTACTTTTTGACAAAAAGGAACAGTTGTCTTGACTGGTTCAATTAAGAATTCCGATAATGCTCGATCCATCTTTATTAGGGCTTCTTTACGTGATGGCGCAGTTGCTATGACCTTGGCAATTAAAGAATCATAAAACGGTGGGATGCGGTATCCTGAATATATATGGGTGTCAACTCGGATATCCTTGCCGCCTGGTGTATAGTAAAAATTAATCACTCCGGGTGATGGAAGGAAATTCTGATCAGGGTCTTCGGCGTTTATTCGGCACTCGATCGAAGATCCGTTTATCTTAATTTCATCTTGCTTTGTGTTCATTTTTTCTCCGGCAGCAAGGAGAATTTGTAATTTTACTAGATCTATTCCAGTCACTTCTTCGGTGATCGTATGCTCGACCTGTATTCGTGTATTCATCTCCATAAAATAAAAATTTCCTTGCTTATCTAAAAGAAATTCAATAGTCCCTACACTTTGGTAACCAATAAATTTTATTCCTTTGAGACATAATTCTCCTAAGCGCTTACGCATTCGAGGATTAACAGCTGGTGAAGGTGTTTCTTCAATTATTTTTTGATGTCGCCTTTGGATACTACAGTCTCTTTCGCCTAAATAAATAGCATTTCCATAGTTGTCGGCAGCGATTTGGACTTCGATGTGGCGAGGGTTTTCAATAAATTTCTCAATGTATACTTCTGAGTCACCAAAAGAAGCATTAGCTTCGTTTTGTGCGGTAAGTAAGGCGCTTACCAATCGAACATCGCTATGGCAAACACGCATTCCTTTCCCTCCACCTCCGGCTTTTGCTTTTATAATTAAAGGGTAGCCTATGTCTTCAGCTACTTTTAGAGCCTCTTCTTTATCCTGGATGTTTCCACTACTGCCGGGGATAAGGGGGATTCCTGCTTTCTTCATGGTCATTTTTGCCTGAATTTTGTCACCCATAAGTTTAATGCTTTCGGCTGAGGGGCCAATAAACTTTATTCCACAGGATTCACAAACTTCGGCAAAGTGAGGATTTTCGGCTAGGAATCCATACCCAGGATGTATAGCATCACTATCGGTAATTTCTGCAGCACTGATAATCCTAGGAATGTTTAAGTAGCTTTCAGCGGAAGGTGGCTTACCAATGCAAATAGCCTCGTCGGCAAATTCCAGATGAAGAGAATTTTTATCGGCTTCAGAATAAACAGCAACCGTTTTTAGACCTAGCTCTTTGCAGGCGCGGATAATTCGTATTGCTATTTCACCTCTATTTGCAATTAAAACTTTAGAAAACATATTTTATAGTGGGTCAATCCTAAATAGTGTTTGCCCGAATTCAACTGGTTCTCCGTTTTCTACGGAAACCTGGATAATCTTGCCACTGATTTCAGATTTTATTTCGTTCATTAATTTCATTGCTTCAATAATACATAAGACATCGCCGGGATTAACGTTCTCTCCCACGTTCTTGTAAGGATTTGCTTCTGGAGATGGAGCACGATAAAAAGTACCTACCATAGGAGATGTTATTTCTGCTAGGTTATCGGTTTTTAGTTCGGAGGTGTGATCTGGAATGTTAACAGATGGCTTAGGGGTGGTTATTTGTTCGCTGCAAACATTTTTTTTTAAACGAATACGTTTTCCTTCCTCTTCAATCTCTAATTCAGCCAAATTATTTTCATTCATAAATTCAATAAATTTCTTTAATTTACTTGCTTCCATAATAATCCTCCAGGTGTATCTTTTTTGATTTTACGTTTAATTACGTTTTCCCCGCGTATTCTTTCGTTGATGTATCAACCTTTATCGTGTCATTATTTTCGATAAATAATGGAACGTTAATAATGAGACCTGTTTCCAGCTTTGCTGGTTTTGTGCCGGCTTTTACTGTGTTCCCACGAATTCCGGGAGTAACTTCATCAACTTTTAATGTTATGTATGCCGGAAATTCCATGTCGATTAAGTTGTTATTGCAAAATACCCCAGAGAGCTCAAGATTATCTCGTAGCCAAATTTGGTTACCATTAATTCTTTCTTTGCTTAGTACAAGTTCTTCATATGTTTCCAGATCTAGAAAATGATATCCGGCACTATCAGCATAAAGATACTGCATTTTTCGTTTTTCCGTAAACATTTGCTTGATGTTATCGGAATCACGTAAAGTACAGTTGATAATCTGGGCATTTTTAATACTCTTAAGCTTGGCACGGCAAAAAGCAGGTCCTCTGCCTAATTTTGCGTGCTCACAAGTTAGTATGGTGTACAGATCGTTATTATATTGGATTACGTTAGATACTTTCAGGCTGCCGATTGAGATTGCCACTTAAAATCTCTCCTTTATTTTTCTTGACTAAAACCATATCTTCAATTCTAATTCCAAATTTATTACTAAAATATACTGCTGGTTCAATAGTTACAACCATTCCTTCTTTCAATATTTCTTTGTTTCCGGGAGCGAGTAATGGTAGTTCGTGTACTGATAATCCAACTCCATGACCAAGACTATGGCTAAAATTTTTTCCCCACCCTTTTTTCTCGATAACTATTCTGGCTGCTGTATCAATTTCCTCTGCGGTGACACCTTCTCGTATTTTTTTTATGCTCGCTTCTTGTGCCTCTAGGATTACATCGTAGATATTTCGTAAATGAAGTGGTATTTTACTCCAAAAAAATATCTTTGTCAAGTCAGCGCAATATCCATAATATCTTGAGCCTAAGTCAATTAGGAAAAAACTTTTACCCAGCTTCTCCTTTTTAGGGAAATGATGTGGTAAGGCACTATTTTTCTCAGATGCGACAATGGTGCTAAAAGCAATTTCGTTGTCGCCTCTAAGTCTTAAAAAGCGTTCAATTTCGATAGAAAGTGTTTTTTCGGTCATATTAGGTTTAACAATGTTTTTAATAAAGCTGAATGCTTCTTTGCTTATTTGGACTGATTGTCTTATTAAATCTATTTCTTTCTTGCTTTTTATCATTCTTATTCTTTTGACGAGGTTGTAAGTTTTTAAAAAAATAATATTATTTTCAACTAGCTTGCTATTTAAATTTAATTGTTGTTGGTATGAAATATTACTTTGTTCGAAGCCAACTCTTTTATATTTATACTTTTTGAGTGTTTGAACTAAGGCGGTGGCTAAATTTTCTCCGTTGCCCAGGACAATTATCTTGAGATACGGGGTTTCTTGAGTGTAATCCTTGTAGAGAGGGCTGATGAATAGGATTAGCTGCTGATCGCAAGTAGCGAGAAGCTGTCCGTTAATATTTCTATATTCTGTAAGATAAGCTATGTTTTCCGGGTTAGAAACAAGCAGAGCATCTAGTTGTAGTTTTTTCAACTGCTTTGCACATTTTTGAATCTTGTATTTCACCTTATTGTTTAGGATGTTTGATCAGAGAAATTGCCGCGTGTAGTGCAAGTAGGTAGCTTAGTTTTCCTAATCCGGCTATTACTCCGATGACAATGTCGCTTGTCAATGATTTTTTACGGAAATCTTCTCGCTTGTAGATGTTTGAGAGATGAACTTCTATAGATGGTTTGCCCGTAGCCAATAACGCATCACGTATTGCTACAGAAGTGTGTGTGTATGCAGCGGGGTTTATAAGCAAGAAATTATAATCTAAATTAGTTATAGCGTTAATTATTTTTTCTTCAGAATTAGATTGAATTATTTTTAAGTCAATGTTGTGTTTAGAGGCCTCCTTTCTCAAGCTGTCGTTAATATTTTTTAGGGTGCATGTTCCATAAATGCCTTTCTCCCTTTTTCCTAGAAGCTGTAAATTGGGGCCATGAATTACTAAAATTCTACTTTTTACTGATTTTTTCATCAATTGATGCCTCCTCAATTAACATTATTGGTATTTCATCTTTTATTGGGTATTTTCTGCCACATTCTTCACAAACAAGATAGCCATTTTTTAGAATGACGTTTGTTTTGCATAGCGGGCAAGCCAAAATTTTCAAGAGGTCTTTACTTATCATTCTTTTATGGCTTTGGCGTATATCATCTTTAGATTAAATAAGTACTCATCGAGCAGCTTTTCTTCGTCTTTTGAGAGATTATTTTTTGTTTTTTCTTTAATTATTTCCAAGGTATCAATTAGGAAGCTAGCTTGATTATGGTTTTTTTCTGTTTTTTTTGTTAGCGGGTTCTCAATCTTGCCTAGCGCAATCATTGCTTGCATACCTAGGGATGAAAGGAATAAAGCAAATGTAGGTTTCTGAGGTCCTTTTGTGTTGTTTTTCTTATCCATTATTTGTGAAGTTACTCTAATTTACAATGATTTAACCCTAATTTTACTACCAGATTGGTTAATATGCAAATAGTTTAAAATTTATTGGAAAATGATTCCAGCGTGTCCGGACATAAAAGGGTGTTTCTTGTCAGCTATTGTTCTAACCTTATATCCGTTAACTCGTGTTTTTTTGATGCCAGTCATTTTTAAGTAATTAAGCAAGATAAGAAGCGAAGCTTCTCCGAGCATTTGAAGCTTTTCGGTTTTTATCTTTTCAATAATATAGTCATCGTTTAAATTTATAATTGCATCAATCAGCAGTCTGTCTATTTTTCTGACAGTAGCTTCCGAATTAGATGTGGCTAAGTCGGCTAAAGCGATCAGCAAGGTGTCGTTATGTGTATGTTTTAAAGCTTCAAACATTTGAGTTGATATTTCTCGGTATGTGCCTAAAGAGCAGTTCTGGCATTTAATTAGTGTTAACTGTGATTTTTTAAAAAAATGTTGCAAGGTAGATAACATTTTTTTAGAAATATACTCTTGGCTGCCAGATAAGGGATATTTTTTATTACTTAGTATCGCCTTGGTAAGAGTAGCGTCAAGCTTTGCTTTGTTGAGGGGTATTGATAATTGTTTGCGGTTTGACAGAAAATAATTAGCTGAATGAATATTTGCGTATTTAGGGCTTAAGATTATTATTTTTTGTCTAGGGATGATTTTTCCAATAGTTGTCGTTATTAGTTCGTGAGATGAGGGGCATTCACTATAAGGCAGGAGTATTGCTTTGGCGGAAATCCTTGATGAGCCCTTGTTGATTGCTACATTTAATTTAACCGATGTTTTTTCATTAAAAGATTTGGATGTGTTTAGCTGTGGTTGCTCGGTATTCATCAGAACTAGTCGTTTTTAAAGTATATTGATATGTTAAATCGCAGATAAGAATATTGTTTTAGTTCTTCTGGAAATTCTGGAAACGGGGAAGATTCCCCAACGCTTTTTAAGGCGATTTTTTTCAAAACATCACTAGCAACTGATTTCTGGTCAAAAGCAATATCTTGGAGTAATCCGCTGGCTAAGACCATGAAATTGATGAGGACCTCTCCTTCTCTTTTGCTATTGTAGTTATGGTAAGCGTTAGCTTTTATTTTTTCTCTTATTAACCGGTAATAATTCATGTATGCGTCATTCTTTTCCAGTTCGTGGTTGCTCGGTGATGTTTCTGAAAAGAATACATCCTTTATATTTTTCTGGGATATCTGTAGTTTTTTAAGCAAGGATGGTTTATTTTTCTTGTTTAGATCATCAACAAAATTTTCCAGATACGGAAGTGGTTTTATGTCTTGCACGTTCAAAGGTTTGTTTTTTGTTATTTTTTTCATTGTCTCGGGTGTGAGCTCAATCTTTGTTGTTCTTGAGTTAGTTGTTTCTTCTTTTTTGAGAATCTCATTTAAAGAAATGCCGTACTTAATAAATAACAGGCTATGGATAGAGAGGGATAGTACTAATGCTAGGTACCAGTAATTTTTCATATTATCACTACATTGATAATGCTTTTAATAATTTTCCAAGTAGTATATTATTTACTACTATGCCAGATGTATAATACTAGGCAAATAAATGAATCTTGTTAATATTGAAGATTAGAGAAGAAGTTTTTTAAGGTATAGAATGATTTTTTAGGTGTGCGCTTGTTTATTCCGTTTTCCATTTCCTTGCTTAAGCTGATGATGCCAAACCATTCTTCATTCATATTTAGGTTATTGTCTGAGCGAATATCAAAGAAATATGCACCATGTGACCATCCTGCTTCTTGATTGTGAATTTTCCAATCATCAGCATATCCTTCATTATGCTTCCACCATTCATCAGTCCACTCGAAAGAACATCCCCCAATACAATTTCCAGCCTTGTTTCCGCTGAGAGTAGTATTCGCATATAGTTCCTTCCATTGAGCAAGCAAAAAATCTGATTGAATATCTTGGTTTTCTTCTTTCTTATATGCATCGAAAGATTCACACCCGAATTCAGAAAGAATAATTGGCTTATTGAATGTATTCCTGATGGTGTTAAACAAATTACCGAATGTTTTTCCACGGTAGATGATTATTGCCAGAATATCAATGTCATTGCAGGTATTTGCAGCTACTCCTAAAAAGTTAGCTTCTCCGTTTCCTAAGGCGACTGGATGTGATTTGTCGATTGCTTTAATACTAGAAGCAATCTCGTTTACGAAGGAATAGTAAATTTCTGCTCTTTTAACTTGTTTTTCGGCAGGTTGCTCGATCTTTTCAATTTCCGGAGAAGTCCAGAAACCAATTTTCCCGGAAAATGTGTAGTTATTTTCATTCCCCAACATCCACATCAGGAGTCCTTTTTCATCTTTTAATGCCTCGACGATGGTGAGCATTTTTTGTTTAACGCTTTCTTGAAAATTTTTGTCAGCGTAGTTAGCTCTTGGGTAATTCCATAATCCTAACCAATCACTAACAATGGTGTAAATACCGAAGTTTTCGTACATTTCTCGGATAAATAATTTTACTTTGTCTAGATCTTTACTCGTTGTGTAAATCCGAACACAATTGATTCCTGCTTTTTGCATTAGCTTCCCATCGACCAACCAAGGTTTACTTTCATCTTGAAAAAAATCATAGGTGTATCCTTTGCCGATTGGGGTGGGGTTGTATCCGACTCCTTTGGCGAGGAATGGTTCTTTCCCTACATACAAAGTGTATCCACCCTCAGAGGTAGCTTTTATGACTATTGGCCCAGCAGGAGGTGTTATTTGTTGGTTTTGAGCAGTAAGTAAATTATTTGCTATAATTTTTTTGTTGTTTTTCAATAGATTGCCATCACATCTAGTTTTTCCCATCCAGAACAGCACTATTCCTAAGATGATTAAGAAAATTACCAATAAGATAAAGCTTAACAGTTTGTTCTTTTTGTGTTTAGATAGTCCCATTTATTTATGTGCTTTTTGTGATGTAAAAGATTATTTTTCTACAACTATTCTTTTACGTATTTAAGCTCGTCTAAGTAGAATACTATTCCCTCAGGGTCGTTTACATCAATGTTAGTAGCCCAACAAAATCCTCCAATAATATAGGAAAGATCGCGTCCACGTAAATCAATTTCGTATTTTGTCCATTCTTTTGTTAATTGAACAGGGCCGATGCTCGCAGAGTCAGAATCAATATGTTCACCGCTAGCAATGCCACCAATTTTAAATTCAGTGATTATTTCTCCACCCTTGTCGCCACGCGCCCAAAAGGTAATTTTGTCTGCTCCTTGAAGATCGAATCCTACGCCAGGGATAGTTCCCCAGTTGTTTGCTGGATTCTGCCAATAAATTCCGGCCCAACGTGTTCCAGAGTCATTCTTGTATTCAACTCTCATGCAGGTATCTCCACTAAATGGGTAATTCTTCCAATTAGTATCCATTCGTAAATCTCTAGCCGCAGTTGTTGGCATCCATCCGCTAGGGGTAAAATGATTGTCTAGGGATCCGCTGTCTGCGTATACGTAAAAAGGGAAATTTACCGCAGACTCTTTCTTTTTTAGATCAGCAATGTAGGTGTATTTAATATCATCTAGGTAAACTGTTTGCTTTCCGTTTGCCTGATCTGCATTAAAAATGATAGCTAATCCTCCATTAACATTGGTTAGGTCTTTGTCGGCTAGATTAATCGAATATTCTTGCCAGTCGTTAGTTAGTTTTATAGGGTCAATTTCTACATTGACAGTGTCGGGAAATGCTACTGGTTCGCCGGTAACTGCGTTGGAGGTAATTCCACCTACTTTTATTTTAGTGATTACTTCTCCGCCTTCGGCACCTTTAGCCATAAAAGTTAACTCATTGTAGTTGCTCAAGTCAAAACCGCTATCCCTTCCACCCCAGTTATTTTGAGAAGATTGCCAATAAATTCCGGCCCAACCATTATTTTGTGATTTTTTAGCAGTGTAGACTATCTTTATAGAAGTTGCCCCGGAAGATGCTTCGTTGGTTGCCTGGTCGTTAAATTGAAGGTCATTATTATCACCCATCCATCCACTAGGAATAAAATGGTTCGAAGGAGAATTTTTATCAGAATAGACATAAAAGTCTTCAACATCCTGGCATACAGCGGAGAAAGAAATTCCGCTAACCAAGAGAAATGCAAATGCACACACAGTGATAGTTAAGCCGCTTAGCTTACGCATGTAAACCTCCTTTATTTATACTGTTAATCATTTTCGTTCCAAAGCCGTTTGTAAGTAAAATAAGAATCTTTAAGCTGGCGCAGGTAAGGAGATTCGTTTCCCTCCCCTTGACTGCACACTCCTAGCCATTCCTCATGCATATACCCATCTAAAAAAGGACCAGTAAATAATCCTTTTTTATCATGGTGGGCAGGCTCATAGGCCTTCCACCATTCATCAACCCATTCAAATGCAATTCCGCCAATAGCATTTCCTGCACCATAGCCAGAAGAGTTACAGACAATATCTTGCCAACAAGCTTCATGATAATTGGCTTGATATTTTTCAGCTTCTTCCAGGGTGTATCCTCTAGCGTAAGAAGGGGCTCCGTATTCGGTAAGCATTGCTGGTTTTCCTGTAGCCTCTTTTACTTCATCCCAGATATCTAAAAAGCCGTATTGCCCTCGATATGCATTAGTTCCGAATATGTCGATGTCCGGACAATTTTTTGCAAAAATATCTAAGTATAAAATATCTCCAGAGGAGATAGCAACTGGTCTTTTTTGTGGATCCAGAGTTTTAATTAAGGAAGCAACTTTGTTGGCGAATTTAAAAAAACTTTCTGGCTTTTTATCAGCGTTGCAACCCAATCCATAAACATTTTCATTTCCCAGAAGCCACATTAAAACGTAAGGTTCGTCTTTAAAATCCTCAACCATTTTTTTTACGCTTTCTATCATATTTTTTTGATGTTCGGGGTTATCGTAATCTGTTCCTTTTTCCCAGCCCGCTTTACTTCCGATAGCGTATTTTCCTAAAAAATCGCCTATTATTATATATATACCATATTTTGCATGCATTTGTCGAATAATTTTTTGATTTAACTCAAATGGTTGGTGATAGAGACGTAAGGTATTGACCCCCATGTCGTTAAGAAGATAAAAATCACCTACAATTTTCTCATTTTCATCCTTTACGTTATTTTTATTTTCATCAACCCAACTTTCATATGGAGAGTCAATTATGCCATTGTTATTTAAATCTTGCGTTGACCAGTTTTGCATAGTTCCTTCATCTGGTGATTCTCCAACACGAGTTGGACCATAAGTAATTCCTTTAATTATGAAAGGCTTATTATTAACGAGTAACTGCCAGTTTCCGTTTTGGTATTCGACGAGCTTCACAGATTTTCCTTCTGTTTCCTTAATTTTCCTTGTTTTATTTTTTCTATCACTGCACATCTTTGAGCAAGTTAAATTATTGTAAGCACTGGCAAGTTTATCTTTAAGAGAAACTTTTTTTAAGATACCAGGGTTTACAATAAATTTGTCATTCCGGACATTGTTGTCGTAGCCATTGATAATCTTTATTTTTGCATTTTCTAATTTAAGTCCTAGTTTAGGGTATTTTTTTAGTAAATATTTTATCCGGTACAGGGAAGCCTTACCGACGTACCACGGTGTATGCCAATATGTCCAGCTATAGCTATCAGGAAAATGAACTAATATTGCATAGTATGCTTTAATTGCCTGTTTTATTAATCCGCTTTTCTCTAGAATCTCGGCGATATAAAATTGTTTTACGGCTGGAGGTTCCGAAGCTACATTCCATTTGTAAAAAGCTGTGTTTAAGTCACGAGAGTTTAGTATTTCCCAGTGATTAATCTTAAATAATTTTCTTTTTAATTTGATATATTCCGGATCAAATTTTATGGAAGAAGTGTTTGGGTATATTCCTTCCCCAATAGCTTTAGATAGTTTAATTGGGTCCTCTACTATATATTTATAATTTTCTGTTCCTATATTAGTAAATTTTCCGTATTCAGAGTATTTAACCGGAAATTCTGTTCCCTTATCATAAAGAGTTACCTTAGTGATTGTTGTTTTGTCTAGTGTGTCATTGTCTTCCCTTACTTCTCCGGTTTCTAGTTTATTTAAAGTTATCTCTGACTTTTCTTTGATCGACCAATACCATCCACGAGGATCAAAGCTTTGAGCGAAAGGGTACGCAGCTATCACCTTTTTAAATACATCTTTGGCTTCGTTTATTTTCCCATCGCGCATTAGCGCTTCTCCTTTGATGAAATAACAAGTTGCTACATTGTTCATTATCCTGTACTTATCTTCTTCTCCCTTTGAGGGGAAGTTGTTTAATGATTTTGCAGATGCATTAGCAATCTCGGAAAATTCAGAAATACATGAATCTGTGATTTTATAAACATCGCTAAACTGTCGTTCTCCTAAGATGGCCCATCCTTTGTTTACATAGTCTGATGCATCTTCGGAAAAAACCGTTCCAATTGTCAGCCAACAAAAAATAAGTAATATCGTTGCTTTTCTCACACTATTTCTATTTTTATTTTTTTGTGTTTTCATTTTTTTTATTTATCCGACCATTGCTCCTGCAGTTATGCCTTTAATTATTTGTTTTTGCATTCGTAAGTAAAGCATAATGATCGGTACAGCGGCAATAGCCAAAGAGGCCATCAATAGAGTGTGTTGGATGATATTTTGGTTGTAAAAATCCATTAAGCCGACTTGAAGAGGCATCATGCTGTTGTCAGTAAACATCAAGGAAGCAAGAACAAATTCATTCCAGACGGTAAGAGAGTTAAAAATAATTACAACAGCAAGAGCTGGGGCAACTAGTGGTAGACCGACGTTCCACCAAATTTGTAATTTATTGCATCCGTCGATTTTAGCCGCGTCTTCAAGATCACGAGGAAGTTGGTCAAAAAAAGTCTTTAAAAGATAAATACTCAAAGAAAGCCCCATATTGGACATTGCCATAATATACCCAGTGCGATTTACCAGATGAAGTTTATTAAGAAGAATGTAAACTGGCACAAATCCGGCAGGAAGCGGGATCATCATCGCCGTCAAGAACATAAAGAATATAATATTTTTTCCGGGAAAATTTAAACGGGAAAAAGCAAAAGCAGCTAAAGAGGAAACGATAACTATCAAAGATACTGTAACAAAAGTGTAAAATACACTATTTAAAAAATAAAATCCCAATTTTCCTTCGGTAATTGCTTTTTTATAATTTTTCCAATTAAGAGAAGAAGCAACCTTTAATCCATGGTCTTGGCGAAACTCTCCTTCGGTCTTAAATGAAGCGTTAATCATCCAAAATAACGGACCGACGCAGCTTAACGCTACGCTTAATAACAAAGTATGCAGAATAACCAGAAATATAATTTTTTTAGCGCGGTAATACACCCCAACGACTCCTTATCCATTTAGAGACATTAAACATTCCGAATGATACTGCCACAAGCATAGCTCCAAGAACTATTCCTTCGGCGCAAGCTAATCCTACCTGGCTTCCTCGCAGATGGTTGTATATTCTCATCACCGGAACCTCGGTTAAGCCTCCTGCACCTCTGGTTAAAGCTAGAATCATGGCAAAAGCTTGCATTGTTCCCAGAAGTGTAAGCACTATAACTAGAGACACAACTGGCATTAAAAGAGGTAAAGTAATATTGCAGAAAGTTTGCCAAGGGTTGGCTCCGTCTATTTTTGAAGCTTCATATAATTGTTCCGGGACAGTTTGTAATCCAGCTAGAAAAATAATGAATGCCCACCCAAATCCTTTCCAACAATGGACCAAAGCAGTTGTTAACAAAACGCTATTTTTCCCCAGCCAGTCTTGGGCGATAAAGCCTAAATTTATCTTTTCCAACCATTGGTTAAGAATACCCGGGTTAGAGATAAGTAGCTCTCTCATTAATAAACCGATAATTATCTCGGAAAGCACAGGAAGGATAAAAAAAACTACCCGATAAATTTTACCGGTTTTAATTGCTTTATCCACTCCCAATGCTAATGTAAATGCGAGTATGTTTTGAAAAGTTAACGCCCAGAAAGTAATAAATCCTGCGTTGTACATTGATTTCCACCAGGCTTTATCATATAGAATAACTTCCTTGAAATTAGCTAACCCGATGAATTTAGATAAATAAATTCCGTCTCCGCGTTGAAAGCTTAGTATAAATGAGTAGAAAAAAGGGTAAAGATAGAATATGGCAAATATTAAGAAGGCTGGTAAAATAAATGCAAAATTTACACTTTTGTCTTTTAGTGTATATTCGTTCATTTACGCATTTCCCTTTCCTTTACGGACTGTATGTCTAGAGCTGCCTCTTGTGGTGTCTTTAACCCCATAATAATTTGCTGTAAGCTTTTGATCGTAACTTCGATTACTGGAGAGCTTTCATTGTATGGCCAAATATTCCTGTGGGTAAGTATTCCAAAATCATCCACCAACGAAAGCATGACGGGAGACAATTCTTTTGTGCAGCCTTTAATTGCTGGGAGATTGTTAGTTTCTTTGACAAGAAATTTTTGTTGTTTGGGTGATGTCAACCATTTTAAGAAAGAAACTACTTTTTCTGTCTTTTTTGAATGAGCGTTAACCATAAACGATGATCCTGCTCCTCCCCATATTTTAACCGGAAATTTTTTTGATATTTCTGGTAATGGGAAGAAAGCGTATTGTAAATCAGGTGCTAATTGCTTATAAACGTTGATTGACCAGCTTCCATTGAAGGAAAAGACAGCTTGGTTCTTAGAAAAAGAATCTTCTGCTTCTTTATTGATCATTGTGGTAATATTTGAAGAGAGAATGTTTGCATTTTTTATTTTTTCAAATAACGAGAATACTTCTATCCATTGCGCGTCAGTGTAGGGCACTTCGCCTTTAATTGTCTGCAAGAACTTTTCTTCTCCCATTAAATTTATAGCCCATTCTATTGCAATGGCGTTGATTAACCACCCTTCGCCCCATCCGCAGGTAAATCCGTCAACAGATAGCTTGTCTTTTATTATTTTTGCATAGTCAATAAATTGTTCAAAACTACTTGGTGGTTTATTAGGGTCTAATCCGGCTTTTTTAAATAGTTCTTTGTTATATAAAAACTCTACCACAGTCATGTCAATGGGGATTCCGTAAAATCCTTCAGGTGCTTCGTATGAATTTTTGTTTTTAAACTCAGTTACATTTAGTGCCTGAGGGTAAAAGCTATTTTGCCATTTGCGATTATTTTCTTGTATATAAGGAGTCAGGTTTAAAATGTGTCCAGCTTTAACAAAGGAAGAAATAGTTTTTTTCTCTCCCAGGATACCAAAAATATCTGGTAAATTTCCAGCTCTGGCTGCCGCGATTACTTTCTGCGAATAGATATCGGGAGGGGAAAATAACTTAAAAGTTACATTAATTCCGTTTTCCTCTTTGTATTGTTCGGCAAGTTTTAGAAAAGCGGTTTGACGGTCGTTCATCCAATGCCAAACAACAATGTCCTCATTTGTTTTGTTGCTTGGTGTGCAACCGGTTAGAATACCGACCAGCCCCACAACACTCAAGAGAAAACTTGTACATTTTTTCATTTATAGCTACTCCTTATTGAACTACAGACAGATAATCTAACATGAATATCTGCTTTGTGCAACAGTTTAATCAAAGACTACTGTTTTATTTTTGTAGGTAAGCAATTTTCGTTCTAAATGCCAGCGGACAGCCCGGCTTAAGACTATTCTTTCTAATTCTTGTCCTTCAATTTTTAAATCAGCCAAACAACGGCGATGGCTTATTCTTACGATGTCTTGCTCGATAATTGGTCCATCATCTAATTTTTCAGTGACATAATGGCTGGTAGCTCCAATAATTTTTACCCCACGTCTATAGGCTTGTTGATAGGGGTTTTGGCCAATGAATGCCGGAAGAAATGAGTGATGAATGTTGATAATTTTATTAGGGAACTCTTGAACAAACTGTTTTGTTAAAATTTGTGCGTAGCGAGCTAAAACAATCAACTCGATTTTTTCTTTTTGTAACAAAGCGATTTCTTTTTTTTCAGCGATTGATTTAGTTTTTAGAGTTTTAGGGATATAAGCGAATTTTACATTAAAGCTCTTAGCAACTGAAGATATTTGAGGATGATTACTGATAATCAGTGAAACTACACATTTTAATTGATTCTGTTTTTGTTTCCAGAGCAAGTCATAGAGACAATGTGTAGACTGCGAAGCAAATATAGCAACTCGCGGTATTTTAGCAGTAAAAAAAAGAGACCAGTCCATTTTAAATTTTTTAGTTAAGGAGAGAAGTTTCTTGGAAATTTGATTTTTAGGTAGGCCAAAGTTTTTTAGTGACCATTCAATGCGCATAAAAAAAGTATTAGAATGGGTGTCAATATGTTGGTCGGCATGTTCAATATTTCCGTTATGCGTATAAACAAAAGTGGTTACCTCAGCAGTTATTCCTTTTTGATCGGGGCAAGATATCAGCAATATTGCAGAATCCATGGGTATTAAATTTAAGAATTTCTAAATCTTATTTGTATAAACACTCTAGATTGTTTAACGCTCAACATGGTTAGGTAATTTCTATACCTAGTTTTGATCTTTGGATCGAAGTGATTCAAATGGCTGGTTTAAATATTTAAAATATTCGCCCTCTGTAGTTAAAATTATGGTTGTGTTTTTCTCTATTGTCTTGACATATGTTTTTAGTGTCTCCATGAAAGAATAAAATTCCAGGTCTTTACCGTAGGCATCGGCGTATATCTTGGTAGATGTAGCGTCGGCCTTTCCCTTGATGCTTTGAGCTTTTTTATAGGCTTCAGAGAGGACAGCCTTTAATTCTTTTTCTGTTCGTCCTTCAATATCAGCTCGAACTCCTCTTCCTTCAGAGCGGTATTTTTCTGCTGCTCTTCGGCGTTCAGCAATCATTCTTTCATATACTTTCCGCTGGACTTCTTCAACATAGTTTACTCTTTTGATTTGAACGTCAATGAGGTCGATTCCGTAGCGATCTCCTAAATCTTTTCGTGCACCGGCTACAATTCCTTTTCTGATTTTTTCTCGGCCGGTTTTAGTTGTTTCAAGCGCACCCTCATCAATAAATTCTTCATCATTTTCAATGATTATTTGGTTGTCAATAATCCGATTTGTAGAGCGGACAATTTCAATTAGTTTTTGAGATGTGATTGCATCACGTACAGCAGCGTCAATAATTCCGTCTAATATAGCGTGTCCCCCTCTTTCGTTAGAAACTGTTTTAAAAAATTTAAGCGGGTCAATTATTTTCCAACGAGCGGTTGTGTCTACCCAAATATATCTTTTGTCTTTAGTGGGTATTTGATTAGGGTCGCCGTCCCAAGGAAGTATTCTTTTCTCGAAATAATTAACTTTTTGGATGAACGGTATTTTTAAGTGAAGGCCGGCTTTAGTTACAGATTCACCGATAGGTTCGCCAAACTGGGTAATTACCGCTTGTGTTCCCTCAGGAAGAACGTAAAACGGATTTCCAGCTAGGATAAGGATTACAACAATAATTCCAGTGATGAGTGCGATATTTGATTTATTCATTTTGTAATTTTAGTAAAGGAAGTATTCCTTTTTCTTTAGTGTCAACAATATATTTTTTACCTGCTTTTTGAAGAACCTCATTCATGTAATTTAAGTACAACCTTTTGGCTGTTACATCTTTTGCTTGTGCGTATTCTTCCCAAAGTAAGAGAAACCTTGCAGCGTCTCCTTGGGCCCAATTAACCTTTTCTAAAGCATACCCTTCGGCTTCTTTAATTTTCTTTAGCGCTTCTCCTTTTGCTTGAGGTATTTTTTGGTTATAGATCTCCCAAGCTTGATTAATTAATTTTTCTTTTTCTTGTTTTGCCTGGTTTACCTCATTGAAGGCAGACTTAACTGGATCTGGAGGATTTACGTCTTGTAGCTTGACTTTTACAATTTGAATTCCAGTAGTATAAAAATCAAGGATTTGCTGCATTTCTTCTTGGGCCTTATTGTTTATTTCGATTCGTTTAGATGTGAGCACTTCATTGAACGTGTAGTCTCCGACAATCGCTCGCATTACTGATTCAGAGACATCTCTCAGTGTTTTTGATAAATCACGAATGTTAAACAACGCGTCAAAAGGATTCCGTATTCGATATTGAATAATCCACTCTAAATCTAAAACATTTAAATCCGAAGTTAACATTAATGATTCATCATCGTATGATTTTTGGCTATAAATTGTTTTAACCCCGGCACTCTGAGTTCGAAATCCAAATTCATCAGTGTATATTTTTTCAACTCTAACCGGAGTAAATTTTTCAATTCCTAAAGGTAGTTTGAAATGTAAGCCGGGTTTGGTTGTGCCAACAAATTTTCCAAAACGTAACACCACTCCCACTGAATCAGGTGGAATAGTATAAAATGAACCCTTAAGAATAAAGATAGCAAGAATGATGATAGCAATTAGTGGCAAGGAAAATGACTTTGGCAAATGTAGTTTTATTTTATTTTTGAAATCTTGGATGATTTCATCTGGCTGTCTACTTTCGAAATTCATAGTGAAAAAAGTATAGCATAAGTTTTGCTTTTGGCAATGTTTTTTTTCAAGCTAGTGTTTGAGGTAGTATCTAGGAGTTTATCCGTAGACAGTTGTAGCTGTTTATGGTAATATTAAAGCTAACAAAATAGGAGAAATTATGGATAAACGGAAATTAAAAATATTGCTTAAACTCTACTGGCTAAAGATGATAGCTATTCTTATCGGCCTCATCTTTCTTATCGCTTTGATTTTTCTTCTTGTTATTGGGACAAAACATTTTTTGAGTCTAGAGTCTTTTTATAAGAAAATGACTCTAGCCGCTATTCCTTTACAGTTGTTCTTAAGCGTAATTACTGCCTTTGTGTTTGCGACGATTTACATGAGTTTTCATTATTGGTTTATGTTTGGTGGTGGGATGTCGAAGATGGGCCAAAAAAAGATTAAAGCTAAAGATGTGGATATTAAGTGGTCTGATGTTGTGGGTATGGAATCAGAGAAAAAAGAAGTTTGGGAAGTTATTAGCTTAATCAAAGATCGTAGTCATCTCCAGCAGGTAGGCGGAAGAATAATTAAGGGCATATTGATGGTTGGCGCTCCTGGCTGTGGGAAGACTTACTTAGCTAAAGCGATTGCTACAGAAACTGGCTTACCATTTTTAGCGACTGTAGGAAGTGAGTTTATTGGAATGTTTGTCGGAGTTGGCGCAGCACGAATTAAGTCTTTATTTAAAGAAGCCAGAGTTTTGGCTGATATTCATGGTGGGGCTTTAGTATTTATCGATGAGATAGATACGATTGCTCGCCCACGGGTAAATGTGAGTGGTATGGGTGGCGGCATGAGTTATAATGCGACCGTGAACCAGCTGTTAACGGAGATGGATGGCCTTAGACAAACAGACAACAATATCGTAGTGATTGCGGCGACTAATGTGAACGATAGTGACTTAGATCCAGCATTAATGCGGGCCGGAAGATTTGATCGTAAGATATATGTAAGCAATCCTCGCTTAGATGACCGGGAGAAATTGTTTGATTATTACTTAAGTAAAACCCAATTTGATTCTTCAGTGGATTCGGGTATGCTAGCAAAAAGAGCGGTTGGTTTTTCGCCGGCGGATATTGCTAATATGGTTAGAGAGGCTTCTTTAATTACGGTACGCAACAAAAATGTAAAGATTACCTACAAGGATCTCTCTGAAGCTTACGATCGAGTTGTTTTTGGTTTAAAAAGCCAAATTATTTTAAGTGATAAAGAAAAAGAATGGACTGCCTATCATGAAGCCGGGCACGCAATAATTGCTTATCTTACCCACCCCACGGATGATGTTATTAAGGCTTCGATTGTTCCTCGAAAAGGAGCATTAGGCTTTGTTGGTCATCGCCCGCCAGAAGAAACACACATTCAAAGAAGAGATTGGTTTTTAGCAAATATTAAAACATGTATTGCTAGCTATGCGGCTGAAAATTTAAAATTTGGCACCACTTCTTCAGGTGTGGATAGTGATTTTTCGTACGCTTTACGCTTGGCACATCAAATGGTTTGGCGCTGGGGCATGGGAAAGTCTGGAATTATCGGTAATTTTTATTCGTTAGATAGTGCTTGGCATGGACAGACATTGGCGGAAAGGATTTCAGAAAAGACTCGAGAAAAACTCGACGAGGATACACAATCTATTATGCGGCAGTGCTTGGAAGATGTAACTGGAATTTTATCCGAAGAAAAAGAATTATTGGAATATTTTGCTCAAGAGCTACTTAGGAAAGGCGAGCTAGAATATGATGAAATTATAGAAATATTCAAAAAATATGGTAAGAGACGTTTTCAAGAATCTACTGATTAGCTTAGGAATCTTTTTTCTTGTTTCTTGCTCTATCCCCACCACTTACTCTCGCGAAGATATCGCTAAGGTTATTCAAAATATATGTAAGAAAGAGTTTAGTTTGGACGTAAAAACATGGACAGCCGGGAATACTGTTTGGATTTATGCACCTTTTGATAAAATAGTTGATGATGAAGGAAAATGGGATGAGAAGGCCGCAGAGGATATTCGCAGGATCTCTCTTTCTCTGATTAGAGTGTTTTTAAATATGGACAAACCGCCTGAATTTTATTGTCTTGTTGCTTCAGATATCAAAGATATTGGAGCGGATGTTTATACAATTGAATTTATTCCGGATAGAATTAAATTTCAAATGAAACAAATTTCTTTAGATGATCGCCACCATAGAGTTGTGTTTGATTCCTTTCGTAACCCCAAAGCGCTAGGAGATACGGAAGGAAAGCATATTCCGTTTACTGAAGAAATAACTTTAGAAAAGCATATCTCTTACCTTACAAAACAAAACTTACGCCGTAAATTTATTGATCCGGATGTAAAGGATGAATATAAGATAAATGATTTACGGACGGCATTCAGCAATAAAACATTACAGGTTTTATTTAATATTGAAATAGTTTCTAATAATGATGATTCCTTGTCTCCGTTTCTTGAGGCAGAAAAAACTATAAAACGTCTTTTGGAAACATATGATTCTCCTGCAAGTATTGTTGAAATTGAAATTACTGATACTCTTAACCAGAAGAGCCGTCGCTACACCAAGAAAGCTCTTTTAGAAAAAGTGTTGGACATTGAGGCTAGGTAATCTTAACTTTCTTTTCGAATAATCGTACTTTTTTTTCACTGAATAGTTTTATTGCTTGAGGTAATAGTTTATGCTCTAAGGCGTGAATTTTTGCTTCAAATTTTTTTAGGGTTATGTTTTTTGGAATCTCTATGCTTTCCTGGAGGATGATTGGTCCGTGATCAATTTGTTCATCAACAAAATGAATAGTTACCCCGCTTACCTTAGATCCGTGATTAAATGCTCTTTTGATTGCATCTCTTCCTCTGAATGCTGGCAAGAGTGCTGGATGAATATTGATGATTTTGTTTTTAAATTGTTTAATGAAGTACGAAGAAATTATCCGCATATATCCGGCTAGGACTACCAAATCAATTTGTTCTTTTTGAAGATGTCCGGCAATTTCTTTCTCAAAGGCAATACGAGTAGGAAATTTTCTCTGGTCGATAAGTAATTCCTTAATTTTTAGTTTTTTTGCCCGGGTGCGGACAAATGCATTTTTTTTATCAACAACTAATAAGTTTATCTTAGCGTCTATTTTGGCTGATTTTAAATATTTAACCAATGCTTCGAAGTTACTTCCGTTACCAGAGGCTAGAACAGCAATATTCATAATTTTCTGTTTATTTTTATGGTGAAGTGTTTTCCGTATTTTCTTAAGCCAATCTTTACAATAATAAAGTAAGCAAAAACTATTAATGATGATAACAAGAAGCTATTCATCTCTCCCCTGTCTTTAAATGCTATTAAGCCGGCTATAAAAATAGAACTAGGCAAGAGAAATGTAATTATTCCAGCTAGATAACTTTTTTGTTCATCAATATTAATTTCCAATAAGTTTTCTTTTTGAATGTCTAAGCCAGGATTGTCAATAGTCATTGTTTCGTTATTTCCTCCACAAAGTGAAAACATTCGGCAGCATCCGCAGGTTTTTTGCTTTGTAAACCGAATTCTTACTTTATCACCGATTACTTCCTCTACTGTAACAGCCTTGGTAAACATTTTTATTTATTCATTTTTTGTTCAATATTTTTTATGTTTTCATTTTGTTTTTCTAGTTCTTTTTTAAAAAAATCATTTTCTGTTGAAAGTTCTTTTACTGCTTGTATTAGAATCGGGATTAACTTTGTATACGCGATAGATTTATATCCTGTTTCCTGATTTGTAGATACTACTTCCGGATAGATAGTCTCTATTTCTTGGGCTATTAAACCGATTTGCCTGCCGGAAGGATATCCTGGATTTTTCCATTCAAAAGTTACCGGGTTCATTTTTGCAATTTGTGTTAAGGAAGAGTCTACACTGTGGATATTTTTTTTAAGGCGAATATCTGAATTTTCTTCTAAGGTACCTTTTAGCCACATGTTACCGTTTTCTACTATGTAAGCAATAGTTTCTCCAGCTATTGTATCAGCATCATGCATAAAATATATTCCGTTGTTAGCTTTGTTATTGTCGGAATCGATGTTAATAAAAATGTTGCTGTAAGCGGCGATTAGCCCTTGTGCGTCAAATCTAATGTCCGGTTTAGTACCAACAGCAGAAGATTCTCCTAAGGTCATGCCGGGCTTTCCACCGCTATCTCTTCCAATATATACTGGACCTGTGTAAACATCTAATGTTGCTTCTGGATTTGTGGTGCCAATCCCTACATTTCCAGTTTCACTATCAATTACAAAATTGGTATGCATACTGCTTGAATTTTCCCAGTAGCCAATCCAAAAATCATTTTCGCCAGCAGCGCCTTGCATGTTTTTGTGAGCTAAGACCCAATTGCTATCATTATCTGCGCTATCATCATGTAAATAAAGTGCAGAATAAGTAGAGCTACTATCTGAAACCCCGGAAATACTAACCATTCCTTGAGTTGTATCGCTATTAACATGGAGCTGCGCTTTGGGATCTGTAGTCCCAATTCCTACATTGCCGCTTGAATCAATTCTTATGCGTTCATTGGCCACTGCATAACCTCCGGTATAAAAACGCATATCAGCATCGCTTTTTGTGGCGCCAAGACTAAGACCAGCCGTATCAAGCAATCCAAGCGAAGCTACGCCGCTCATTATAAAAGCACGATCAGCACAAAAAGGGTAGTTGGTATTATTACTTGGCAGGGCTCCTATAGAAATCTCAGAATCCGCAGATCTTGCTCGGATGCCGACAGATGCATGGGCAGTATTAGAATTATTTCCAATTACTATTTCGGTATTATCGTCATGGTTGTTCTCTATATGCAACATCTCAACTGGACTCGTCGTCCCAATACCCACATTACCTTGCACTACTAAATCTGCTTCTGATGGTATCACTGCTTGTTCCGTAGGATCACAATTTCCTGTTCCGTCATCAAAACAATGAGTTTCTGGATTGTAATACTCTTCACCAATAGCCATTTTTTTAGCTCTCAGATCACTATATACACCAATCGGTGCTGGATAATAAGTAACTAGGGTTATTGTTTCAGCGCTATCATCTATTTCTTGAGCAAACAACGGAATGTATATCAAACACAATAAAAGAAATACGCTTAAGCAAACGGACTTTAAAGCACTTTTTTTCATTTTTCCCCCCCCCGTTAAGTAGTTAATGCGTAAATGTGTGAATATGTTAAATAAGTCGAACAAATTAAATGAGTTAATCATATGCGCATATAGGAGATGCTTTTTTATCTGAATGATATTTATTTTTTGCTCACATTCGCACTTTTACGCATCTACGCTTTGATTCTTTTACACATTTTTTTATGCTATCCATCTTCCACCTTGAAGGTGGCAATTCGGTTTTGTCCTTCTTCGGTCCTTTTTCCTTTAACCTTTATTCTTGAACCTTGTTTTTTATTCATCGTCCCTCTTCCATCATCTATCGTCCGTCACTTTCCCCCACTTATCTCTTAATCCTTACCCCTTAACCCTATAGTAGCCTTATCCTCAGCCTAAACCTTATTTATCCCTCTGTGCTTTACACCTTAAAGCTAACTATGCATTTTGTCGGACATTTTTCTTTACCGACTTCAAGAGCTGCTTGATTGTTTTTTAGTTTTTGATTATCGATGTAGGAAAGATTTTCTTTTAAGTAGTATGGTGAATTTTTTCCGCGGGTGCAAATTCCGCAACCAATACATCCACGGCTGCAGACTTTTTTAACTTTAAGTGCATTATTTTTATTGTTGCATCCGATAAAATAATTATTATTTTCAGCATACGAAACAATTTCCAGTAAATTTCTGGGACATGCTGCGATACATTGTCCACAAGCAATGCACTTTTTGTAGTTAATTTGGACTGCCTTGTCATGGATAGTTATTGCGTTAACCGGACATTTGTCTACACAATCACCGAAACCAATACATCCGTAAGAGCAATTAATTGCTCCTCCAGTTACTTGAGCAGCAGCACATGTTTTAGGGCCTTGGTAGTCTGCAGATACTTTCTTTTCGCTGCTATTTGCTTGGCAGTGGCAGATTATAGTATTTCTATTGTTTGCATCTACAGAGGCGATTCCTAACTCAGTGGCTAGTTTTTCGTTAAGTGCTTTACCTCCTGGCAGACAACCCTTAAAGATAGATTTTTCTTTTATTATTGCCTCAGCAAAAGCTGTACACCCACTAAAGCCACAGGCTCCGCAATTAATTCCGGGAAGTAAAGATAATATTCTTTCTAACAGTGGGTCAGTCTTTGTTTTTAGTTTTTTGCTTAAAAAAGCCAGCAATAAAGAAAAAACAAATCCAGAAAGTCCTAGGGCTAATACAGCGATAATATTTTTATTCATATTGTTATGTGCTTAGTAGCCCGGAAAACCCCATAAAAATAAGAGCAAGAATTCCGGCAGTAATCAAAGTAAGAGGCGCCCCTTTGAATGCAGCAGGAATATCTGCATAATCTAATTCTTCTCGTATTCCAGCCATTACAACTAACACCAGAGAGAATCCGATTCCCCCGGAAAATCCAAAAATAACTGCTTCTAGAAATTTATAATTTCTGGTAACCATAAATAAAGCTGCCCCTAAGATTGCGCAGTTAGTAGTAATCAACGGCAGGTAAATTCCCAATGATTGATAAAGTTCCTGTGAATAACGTTTAATAAACATTTCTACTATTTGTACCAAGGAAGCAATCACTAGAATAAAAATTACATATTGAAGGAATATTAAATTCCATTTAACTAAGACTAAATGGTAAATTAGCCAACTTACACTAACTGCTAATGTCATCACGAATGTAACCGCCATTCCCATTCCGAATGCAGACTCAATTTTACCGGATACTCCTAGAAATGGGCAAATACCTAAAAAATAAGATAAGACTAAATTGTTGATGAGCACTGTTGAGATAAAAATAATTATTAATTTTTCCATATATATTTTTTAGTTAGTTTTCAATTTTATTCATTATGGCCACTAAAAATCCTAGAACCAAGAATGCACCTGCAGGCAGAATCATTATTACTAATGGCGGGTAGCTTGTCGGCAAAACTTGAAATCCCAATAAAGTTCCGGCGCCGAATATTTCTCTTATTGACCCGAGGACAAATACTCCCCAAGTAAAACCCAAACCCATCCCTAAGGCGTCGAGCAAGGACGAAGAAACATTGTGCTTTGACGCGAAAGCTTCGCATCTTCCCAGGATAATACAGTTTACAATAATTAGTGGAACATATGGACCTAACGCCCGGCTGATATCCGGAAAATAAGCTTTTAGAAAAATATCTACGATTGTTACAAAAGTCGCAATTATTACGGTGTATACAGCAATTCTTATCTGAGGAGGGATTAGCTTTTTAATCAACGAAACAACTAATGAAGAAAAAAATAGCACAAAAATAACCGCCATTCCCATGGATAATCCGTTTTTAGCGGATGTGGTAACTGCCAAAGTTGGGCACATTCCTAGTAACTGCCTTAAAATTGGATGTTGGCCCCAGAGTCCTTTCAGAAAGTTTTTCATTTTTGTAATGATTTTTTGAGCTGTTCTTTGATTTCTGCTAAACGATTATTTAAAATGCGAGTTACTGCGTTTGAAGATATAGTTGCTCCGGTAATTGCTTCTATTTGGTTATCTTCTGTTATTTGTTTCTTTGTGCAAGATATCTCTAAAGAAACGTTTAATCCCTTAAACTGGTTTAAAAATGGTGCTTCGGCTATCTTTGCTCCTAACCCTGGAGTTTCTACAGCTTCAATAATTTCAATGCCGGTTAGCTTGTTGAAAGAAGTATCGCTTACAGCTAGAATTTTTATAGTTCCCTGATAGCCTTGTCCACTGGCTATGAATGCGTATCCGTTGAGCTGAGAATGTTTGTCTTTGAGCTGATAGAGATCTTCGCTATCTCCTGAAATATTCTTTATTTTTTTTGTTAACGGAGAAATTTTAATAATTGATTCTTCGATTAATTTTTTTTCGTTTAAGCTTATTTTTTGCTTAGCAGAATTAAAGGCGAGCGAAAGAAAAAATGAACAAACAATGCAAACAAAGGTTAGAACAATTACAATTTTAAAAGTTTCTTTCATGTTCCGTATCTTTTAGGTTTTGTGTAGCGGTTTATCAATGGTGTAAAAGCATTCATAAATAGAACTGAATACATTACTCCCTCAGGTAATCCGCCGAAATACCTAATAACCATAATAATTATCGCACAAGAAATGCCAAATATGTAACGACCTTTTTTAGTTACCGGGGTTGTAACCGGATCGGTGGCCATAAAGAAAGCGCCAAGAAGCATTCCTCCACTGTAAAGATGAAATAATACTGAGCCATTTAAAGGGTTTATAAGATAAAACACCAGAGAGATGCCGCTTACGGTTAACAATAAACTTAATGGTATTCGCCAATCAGCGATTTTGCGAATTAATAGATATAATCCGCCAATAATCAAGCATATTGCTGAAGTTTCGCCTAAGCTTCCGGAAATATTACCGAAGAATAAGTCTAAAGTTGGTGTAGTAGCTTGGTTAAATTTGAGTAAAGCAAGCGGTGTGGCAGTTGTCACTGCATCAACTTTTTCTGGGGTGATAAACGTTGTTAGCATTCTGGGATAAGCAGCCATGAGAAAGGCTCTTCCCAGTAATGCCGGATTAAAAATGTTAGATCCTAGTCCCCCAAATAAATGTTTACCAATAAGGACCGAAACAATAGACCCAAGGCAAGCGGCGTACCATTTTATTGATGGTGGTAGTATTAGTGCCAATAATATGCCGGTTAATGCAGCGCTGCAATCATGTATTTGAGATGGTTTTTTGCGAATTTTTAAGATTAAAAATTCAGTAACAACTGCAGTTATTGTACAATTTAGAATAAGATACATTGCCTGATGTCCGAAAAAATAAACAGAAGCAATTATTGCTGGTGTAAGGGCAATAATCACTTGGCGCATCAGGCGCGAGATATGTGTAGTATTTTGTAAATGTGGGGAGTTTGTAATTGATAGTTTCATCTGTCTATAACTATAAATTGTTTGTTTTGCGCAACTGCGCTTTTCCAACTTTAGTATAATGAACAATTGGTATTTTAGCTGGGCAAATATAGGCACAGCATCCACATTCAATACAATCTGCGATATAGAATTGATTAAGTTTTGAATAATCTTGTTGTTTAGTTAATTTAACAAATTGCATTGGCAAAAGATTCATTGGACAAGTGTCAACACAGCGTGCGCACCTTATACAAGGATTTTCACTTGTATCGGGCAATTCACTTTTTAAGAATAAAAATCCTCCGTTATTCTTTAAGATGGGATAATCAAGGCTGTCTAATGATAAACCCATCAATGGGCCACCGGATATAATTCTTTTCGGTTGCTGGGTAAACTCTAAAACCTTCTCATTGAATAGCTCCCTTAAAGTTGTTCCGATTTTTACCCAAATGTTTTTGGGAGTGTGCAATGCATCTCCGCAGAAACAGACTAACCTTTCAATTAATGGCTTTTTTAAATACACAGCTTCGTAGATAGCAAATACTGTGGCAACGTTATGCACTAGGCAGCCGATATCAGCGGGAATTTTTTTTGGGGGAATCTTGCATCCGGTAGCGTTAAATATTAGTTGTTTTTCTCCTCCTTGAGGGTATTTTGATTCTAATATTTTTAATCTTAAATTAGGAATTGCTATTTTTTTTAAACTTAACAAAAGGTTAATTTTTTTTATTGCCTCTGGCTTGTTAGCTTCGACAGCAAAGATAATATTTTTAGGATTTATTAATTTCTGAATAATAGCTATTCCTTTAAATATTTCTTTTGTTCTTTCTATCATTAAACGGCAGTCTGATGATAGATACGGCTCGCATTCGCATCCGTTAATTAACAAAGTATTAATCTTTTTTGGTGGGTTTAATTTTATGTGAGTAGGAAAACCCGCTCCTCCCATTCCGACAATCCCAGAATTTTTTATTATGTCTAAAACTTGAGCGCTCGACAACGAGTTGATATTAGTTCGGGGTATGTATTCATTATTTGGTTCTTCGCATTTAATATTAATACAGAATGTGTTTTTGAATGCTGGATAATTTTCGTTGGTAATATCTGTTATTTTTCCATTCGTTGGGGCGTGTATTGACGCAGATATAAAACTAGATATTTTAGCAATTAAATCTCCCTCTTTGACTGTGTCTGTTTTTTTGACACACGGCGTTGCAGGTGACCCAATATGCTGAGATACAGGCAGAGAAAGCATCTTTGGAGTCAAATATGCTATACTTTGCTGGCTTTGCTGAGGTTCTTTAAACTCTTTTACTTTAATCATTGCTAAGAATAAAAAATATAGAAAAACAAACACCAAGTATACCAACAGAAATTATTATTGTAAAGGGAGTAAAAATGTCGGCAAGGAATGAACAAATATACATTGTGATTAAGAATCCCAGATGAGAGATAATTTCTAATCCGCTAAAGATTCTACCCAAGAGATTTTTATCGCTTTTTTCGTGAATAAGTGAGTTAACTCCTACAAATACCGGAGAAATTATTGCTCCTAAAATGAATGCAAGAAAAAGCGCGTACATGGTTACTGGGTATAATTTTAAAAAAGCAGCAAAGAATATAATAAAAAAAGAAGAAAATAATACCGAAAAATTAATCGTTTTTTTTACGGAAAATTTATGTGCAATTTTGCCGTAAACCAGAGAACCGAAAAAAAGGCCTATAGCTAAAGAAACAGCAACAAGACCTAGGTCTTTGGTGATTGTAGATAGCGTATTTTGGATAAAACGGATAAATACTACATAAAGGCATCCCAAATAAGAAAAGAGGAAAAAAAATATTTTAAAGGCATACTTAGTTTCTTTAGCGTTTTTAATATACCTTATTCCTTCTTTGAACTCACTAGTGAATGAACTCTTAACGTTCTTTAACATATCCTTTCCAATAGACAAGATGTCTCCGGCGGTAAAATCTCCCTTTTTATGTACAGTAATAAAAAAAATAGCTAGGGCTGAGAGTAGAAAAGTAGCTGCATCTAAATGAAAAGCCGCAACGACCTTCCATCGTTCAACGATAATTCCCCCTATTCCAAAACCAAGTATTGCGGCAATAGTTGCGGTTATTGATATTAACGAGTTTGCCATAAATATTTCTTGTTTATTGCAAATTTCCGGAACGAACGCCATTTTTGCCGGAATAAAAAATCTACCAGCAATGAACGAAATAAATATTAAACAATAAACAGGAATTAAAGAAGTAAATTTTACAATAAATAAGGGAATCAGTAGTATACATAATCCTCTTAGCAGATCGCTAAAAAACATTGTTTTGCGTTTATCCCAGCGGTCAATGTATACTCCGGAAATCGGAGAAATTATAAAAACCGGAATTATGGATAAACTCATAACAAAAGCGAGCTGCGAGGAAGAAGTAGATACTTTTGACACTAACCCGATTAGTGCGATTTGAGTAAGGCGGTCTCCAAATTGGGAAATTATTTGGCCAGACCAAAGTAGAAGGAAATTCCTTTTTGTTAGAAGCTTAAAGTAGTTTTTAACCATTGGCTTTATAGGAATTTTTTTTAAGCCGGCGAGAGGAGTTGAACCTCCGACCTAGGATTTACGAAACCCTTGCTCTGCCAGCTGAGCTACGCCGGCTAAATTGTAAAAGGATGCCAGCATTTAAAGTATTATTCTTAAAAAATAACAATAAAGCTTCGAGAGAGATTTTAACAGAAAAAAAAGAATTCACCAAGAAATTTATCTTTATTTTTGTTTTTTAAAAAAAGTCTTGCAAAAATCGGAAAAAACCCGTATCATATAATAATCGTATGCAAGTTGAAGATGAAACATTTAGTATAAGGAATGGCCAAAGAATTTTGCTGCACAAATGGAGATATACGTTATGCTGGAGTTCAATTAATTATTGAGCTGTGGGATGCTAAAAATCTCTCCTCTCTCTCTAAAATAAAAAAAATCTTAAAAGATGCTATAAAGGCTTGTGAAGCAACATTGCTTAAAATTGAGCTACATAAGTTTTCTCCGTCCGGAGGTATATCTGGGGTAGCGATAATCATGGAGTCGCATTTAAGTGTGCATACTTGGCCGGAATACAAATATGCAGCTTTAGATGTTTTTGTTTGCGGAGATGTTAACCCCTATAAATCTATAGCAGTATTGAAAAAGGGATTTGAAACAAATAATGTTCAAATTGCTGAGTTAAAACGCGGCCTATTTTAATTATTTTTTTGTAATATTATGTGGTTTTATGAGAATTTACATCCAGGTATTAAATTAGGTTTGCAAGGAAAACGCGTTTGCGAAAAACAGACTAAATATCAAAACTGCTGCATTTACAAAACTCCTGCTTTTGGAAAAGTATTATATCTAGACGGAATTATTCAAACTACTGAAGTTGACGAGTTCATTTATCACGAGATGCTTGTTCATCCCCTGCTTGTTGCGTGTGGTAATCCAAGGAATGTGCTAATTATTGGAGCTGGTGATGGCGGTGTTTTAAGAGAGGTCCTAAAACATAAGGTCAAAAGAGTGGTTCTTGTTGAGATCGATGAAGATGTGATAAAATTCTCTAAGAAACATCTAACTTTTCTGAATAAGGGTTCATTTAACGATAGTCGCGTAAAAGTGATTATCGAAGATGGAGCAAAATTTGTTAGACAGACAAAAGAAAAATTTGACATTGTTATTGTTGATTCTTCTGATCCTGTGGGTCCTTCAAAGATTCTATTCTCTGGGTCATTTTATCGTAATGTATATGCGTTATTAAAAGAAAAAGGAATGATGGTTCGTCAAACCGGGTCGGTAATGCTTCAAGAGAAAGTGTTAAGAGATAGTCATAAATTAATTAAGAATATTTTTCCTTACTCAATAGTTCAGCTAGCGGCGATACCTACATATATTGGCGGATTTTTTAGTTTTTTAATTGGAGCAAAAGGTAGGAATTTTGAAAAAATATCTTACCGTGTGATTGCCAATCGATACAGAAAATTAAACCTAAAAACAAAGTACTACAATCCAGACATACATTTTTCTAGTTTAAAACTCCCTAATCATCTAAAGGAGGTGATAAAATGACCCAAAAGATTTACGGTTACGAATTAATAATTAATCTTATTGGATGTGATTCTAAAGTAATATCATCTAAAGATAAATTGCAGGAATATGTTGATGAGCTATGTCGGTTAATCAAAATGAAAAAATACGGAAAAACGCTTCTTCCCTATTTTGGTGAGAAGGAAGCTCATACCAAAGGGTACTCCTTAGTGCAGTTGATAGAAACAAGCTCAATAACCGGTCATTTTTCTGAATTTTGGGAAACTGCGTACATAAATATTTTTTCTTGTCAAAAATACGATCATTTACTGGCTAAAAAATTTACTCGCCATTTTTTTAAAGCAAAGCACATAAAGACACGTCTTTTAGTACGATAACCTTCCTGCTGGTTGAATATTCTAAATTATTTATGAAAGCGAACAATATTTGCGAGTATCCCTAGAAGAACAAATATTGTTAGCATGTTTGTTCCCCCATAGCTTAAGAGTATTAATGGTAGCCCTACTACAGGAAGAATCCCCAAAGTCATTCCGATGTTAATGAAAACATGCAGAAAAAACAATAGTCCTATACCGATTGACAAAAAATAAGCAAAAGTATCTCTAAAGTTGCGGGTAATTTGCATAATTTTCTTTATGAGCAACCAGTAGAGTAAAAGCAAGAACAATGAGCCAAAGAATCCCCATTCCTCTGCAACAACGGTAAATATAAAATCAGTATGTCTTTCGGGAAGGAAATTGAATTGGTTTTGGGTTCCGGATAAAAATCCCTTTCCGAAAGCCTTACCAGACCCGATAGCAATTTTTGATTGGATGATTGTGTACCCCGATCCTAAAGGGTCAGCGTTGGGGTTAATAAATACTGCTAAGCGTTTTTTTTGATACTCTTTTAAGTGGCCTAAAGCCAAAGGAGATGCAACTACCGAGAAGATTATCAGGGCGACGAAGTATAGTTTGTTTAGTCTAGAGCATAGGCCTAGTGCAAAAAACATCAAGAGTATAATCAAGGCAGTGCCTAAGTCTGGTTGTTTAAAGATTAGGAATGCGTTTATGGCGGTTAGGAAAAACGGGAACAGGAAACCTTTCAGAAAGCTATGTTTTCTTGATTGAGAAAAAATTCTTGCTAAAATAATGATAATTGCTATTTTAGATAATTCTGAAGGCTGAAAAGTGATTCCTGAGACTGAAAGCCAGCGTTGTGCACCCATTGCTTTTTCACCGAAAAAATGCACACCAACGAGCAATAACAGGTTTAGGGTGTATAATACGTAACTTAATCCAAAATAGACATGGTAATTTATTAATGAAAAAATTATTAAAACACACCAGGAGATAATTATCCAAGCTATTTGTTTTTGAAGGGTGTGGATATCAACGAGCTCTCCTCCTTGATGAAGACTGCTATAAATAGATAGTATGCTTAAAATGTTTAGCGATAGCACACAAATAATAATTGTTTTTAAACTGTTTATTTGGCGGGCAAAATGTTTAAAAAATCTTATCATAAGTTAAAGGAGGTTTTTAGCATTTATCGTTTTTAATAAAATATAGGTTGCTTCAACCGCTTTATGACTAGAAGAGCAGTTTTCCAAGAATACACAAAGAGTATACTTTTTTGCCTTATGAGGGAAGAAGCCGATGAACCATCCGTGAGGGGCCTTGTTGTTTTGTGCTGTGCCAGTTTTTCCGGAAACTGCAAAGTTTAGCTTATCGAGCATGTGTGCTGTTCCGTTGGCGTCAGTGACGACTTTCCTTAATCCTCGTGTAACTATGTCAACGTTTGTTTTTTCCATAAGCAAATCCGTGCTTGTTGCGTTGTTGACAGGCGTGTTATCGATTTGTTTGATGAGCCTTGGAGTTACAATATAGCCACCGTTAGCAAAAGCATTTATTGCAACAAGTGTTTCGATGGGGCTGACGCTTAAATAGCCTTGGCCGATGGAAAGATTTATTGTATCTCCTGAGAACCAATTTTGTTTTTTTATTTTTTGTTTCCATTTGACTGTGGGGATAAATCCGCTCTTCTCGTAAGGGATGTCTATCCCAGTTTGTTTATTGAGATTAAACTTTTGTGCCCACTTAGAAATTAAATTAGGTCCGAGAGCTAATCCTAAATTATAGAAATAAGTGTTACATGAATGAGATAGTGCTTGATAAATATTTTGGTTTTTGTGAATTTGTCCACAGCGAAAGGAAGTATTACCTAGTTTAAAACTTCCTTCGCAATTAACAATAGTTGATTCGGTTATTTTTTCTTCAGACAACCCTGCCATCCCCAGTATTGGCTTAAAGACTGATCCTATTGGATATGTGGATTGTGTTGCCCGGTTTAGTAATGGACTTCTTTTGTCTTGCAATAGCGTTTCTATATTGTTTCCGCTGATAAAATCGTTAAGATCAAATGATGGAGAAGAGCATAGAGCAATAATCTCCCCATTACTAGAGTCCATTAATAGTATTGCTCCTCGCCTTTTACCCAAGATTTTAACTGCAAGTAGTTGGATTTCTTTATCGATAGTTAAATAAATATCTTTTCCTTTTTTGGGAAGTAGCTCTCCTAAAAAACCTACTGTTTTTCCTTTTGAGTTTACTTCAATTAAATCTCCTCCATCTTCGCCCTTGAGATATGAGTTGTAGTGCTGTTCAACACCGGAAAATCCTACTCTTTCAAGTGGATGGTATCCGTATTTTTTTAATTTCTCATAAAATATAGAGGCATTCTTAACATATCCTATTACGTGGGAAAATTGATACGGATATGGATAGTATCTTTGTGGTTGAGGGTTTATCAAGACATCATCACTAAATTTCTCTTTTACTTCTAAAGCAGTAGTTTTGTCAATTTCATCAATTAAATTCACAGGGCTAAAATAATTCTGAAAGTTTTTTTTATAATTTTTATGTAGCAAAGATTGTTCGTAGCCAAGAACGGAACTTAAATCTTTGATTATTATATCCTTTATTTTGGAAGATTGATAAGGAATTAAACTAAGGCTAAAAGTTGCTCTGTCGTAAGCTAAAGGCTGGCCATTGCGGTCGAATATTGCTCCTCTGATTGCTCTTGAAGGGATAAGCCGTACATAATTATTTTTGGCGCGCATAAAGTAGTAGTTACCGTGAACAAATTGGTAGAAAAAAAGAACAGCAACTAAAATTAAAAAACCAAACGAGCATATTCTTAATGGTAGATTAGATGAGGGGTTGGTTATTTTTTTTCTTGTCATCTATATTTTGTATCAACCGCGTAGATAATGGTTACTATTGCAAGAAATGTCGTTTTTTAGCCATCTATTTGCAAAATATGCAAGCAAAGCGTAGATAAAAAGGGATTGAATAAGGATGGTTAGAGAAAACAAAGGAAGGAATACCATCACCTCAAGTGAGTTCAAGATAATATCACCAAAAATTATCAGCAATAACAAAATGATTTTAACAAGTAATGCATATTTATTTTGGCTTGGAATGTTCGTGTATCTTGCAAGATACCTTATAAAAAAGTACACAATCAAGAATTCTGCGAGACTCAATGATAGTCTATTATTCGCAAAAATGTCATTTATGAAGCCGAAAATAACACATAAAAAAAGGGTAATAAATGATGGGTGTTGAGAAGAAATAAATATAATACCAAGTAATAAAAAATTAACAGATAATGAGTAGCCTAGAGGCTTGACTATATCTAAAGTTAAAAGGAAACAGAGGAAAAAAATAATTCGTGTGGTTTTAATCATTTTTTTCAAGTTTAATGATAAAAACTTGCTCAAAAAGCGTATTCTTAAATGGTAACTGGACGCTTACTGACCAAAATAAATTATTACTATTTCTTTTGGCGCTTTTAATTGTGCCAATTTCGATCGGTTCTGGTAAACCTGGATTTTTTACCCAGACTCTTTCTCCGATTCTTAGTTGTTGGTCGTTTTCAATATATAATATTTTTGCACCAATCAGGTTCCCCTTTAAGAGTCCGACAGTCTCTTTTCCGATAAATACTGTTAGACTAAAATTTGGATCGTTAATAAATGTGAGACGGCAATTTTTTTCTGTAGCATCACTAATTTTTCCTAAAAGATTTCCGTTACTGCTAACAGCAAATAGATCGTTTTTAATACCATCCTCAATTCCAACGTTTAATAGCGCTGACCTTGTCCAGTTTGAAGGAGAGTATGCAATAGCTTCAGCACCGATAAATGTGAATTTGCTTTTTTGTTTGAAATCAAGAGCCTTTTTTAGCTTTTGATTTTCATCTTCAAGAGTACGGGTATTTTCTAGAGATAGCAGGAGAGAAAGATTTTCTTTTTCTATATTGTCTATTTTTGTTTTGTAATATTCCGGAGTAAATGTTATTGGCCTTAAAAATAGCATTAATATAGCAGAAAGAGGCTTCTTGAATGGAAGAAAAAATAACAATACTGTGGTAAGTAAAACGGCAATGTATTTAAATTTTAGCTTAGAAGGAAGATACAAGGGTAAGTTTCTTTAGGAATTTTGGTTCTTCTAAAATTTTTCCGGTACCCATAGCTACAGCAGTCAATGGGTCGTCTGCGACAAAGCAAGCTAACCCGGTTTCTTCAGAAATTAATTTATCTAATCCACGTAGTAATGATCCTCCGCCGCAAAGTACAATCCCTCTTTCAATCAAGTCAGCTGCTAGTTCGGGAGGCGTTTGTTCCAATGTTACTTTTGTAGCTTCAATTATTTTTTTTAATGGGGCGTCTAAGGCTGTTTTGATTTCTTGAGAGTTTGCTCTTATAAATTTAGGTAATCCTGTGATTAAATCTCTACCGCGTACTTCAATGGTTAATTCTTCATCCATCGGCCAAGCTGAACCAATCTTTATTTTAATTTCTTCAGCAGTGCGTTCTCCGGTCATTAAGTTATGATTTTTTTTCATATGTTCAAGTATGGCAGCATCCATTTCATCACCGCCAACACGTATCGAACGAGCGTAAACAATTCCTCCCAGAGATATTACGGCAATTTCTGTAGTTCCTCCACCGACGTCAATAATCATATTTCCTTGCGGTTCAGCAATGGGAAGTCCAACTCCGATAGCAGCAGCTATAGGTTCTTCTATAGATATTACTTCTCTAGCACCGGCTCTATGGGCAGATTCCTTTACCGCCCTTCTTTCTACTTCTGTTATTCCTGAAGGAACTGCGATAACTATTCTTGGCCCAATAGCTAGTCTTCGCGGGTAAGCTTTTTTAATAAAATAGCGTAGCATTTCTTCAGTTACAGCAAAGTCGGCAATAACGCCATCTTTCATTGGGCGAATAGCGACGATGCTTCCCGGTGTTTTTCCGAGCATTCTTTTAGCTTCTTCTCCGACTGCCAGAGGTATTCCGGTGTTTTTGTAAATTGCCACAACTGATGGCTCACAGAGAACGATTCCTTCTCCCCTTAAGTAAACTAAGGTACTAGCCGTTCCCAAATCAATACCAATATCACTAGAAAATGCACCTAAAAGATTATTAAATTTTTTCCAGAGTAAACGCATAACTCTCATGGTAATAATCATAGCAAAGGGTAAGATGAATGTCAATAGGAAACTGTTCCTATTGCGCTATAGTGAAGGACTTTACGATTTCTATTATTTAAATTCACTCAAGACAGCTCCCTCAGATGCAGAACCGACCATTTTTGAATAACGAGATAAATATCCGGATTTTATTTTAGGAGGTAAAATCTTTATTGTATTCTTTCTTATTTTAATTTCTTTTTCAGTCAGTTTAACATTAATTTTGCGTTTAGGAATATCAATAGTGATTATATCATTATTTTTTAGATAGGCGATTAATCCTCCTTTTGCTGCTTCTGGAGAGATATGGCCGATACATGGGCCACGAGTTCCTCCGGAGAAACGTCCGTCAGTAATTAACGCAACGTCATTATGGAGTTTCATTCCTACGATGGCTGACGTCGGTGAGAGCATTTCTCTCATCCCTGGTCCTCCACTTGGGCCTTCGTACCTAATAACGATAACTTCACCTTTTTTAATTTTTTTTCCGAGGATTGCATTCATTGCTTCTTCTTCAGAATTAAATATCCGCGCTTTTCCGTTGAACTTCATCATCTTTGGTTCAACAGCCGATTGCTTTACAACGCAACCCTCGGTTGCTAGGTTACCGAAGAGGATTGCTATACCTCCTTCTTTATGGTGCACTTTTCCGTGAGGGCGAATAATATCATTATCGTAGATAGTTGCTTTGCTTGATATTTTTTTTATTGTTTTTCCGCAAATTGTAGGGTTGTCGATTATTTTGCCAGAAAGACGTTTTAAGACGGCAGGTATTCCACCAGCGTGGTCTAAGTCTTCCATAAAATAGTTCCCCCCGGGTCTTAAATTAGAAATGTGCGGGGTATCCTTGCTGATTCGATCAAAATCCTTTAATTCTAGCTTTACGCCTGCTTCTTTAGCGATGGCGGCAAGATGCAATACTGTATTGGTTGAACCGCCTAAAGCCATATCAACACGGATGGCGTTTTTTATTGATTTTTGATTAACAATACTCTTGGGTTTTATATCATCTTTGATTAGTTGAACTATTGTTTGTCCACTTTCGTAGGCGATACGTAATTTTTTATTTAAAACGGCAGGGGTTGCAGCACAATAAGGTAACGAAAGGCCCATTGCTTCGGTTAAACAAGCCATTGTGTTCGCGGTATATAGTCCTTGGCATGAACCGCACGACGGGCAAGCCTCAATTTCTAATTTTTCTCTTTCCAGCTCATCGATTTCTCCGGATTTAAATCGCCCAACGGCTTCAAAAGTGTCTCTTACCAACGAAAGTCTTTTCTTACCGAAATGTCCAGCTAACATTGGACCGGCTGTTACTACAATAGTGGGGATATTAACCCTTAAAGATCCGATTATCATTCCTGGGGTTATTTTGTCGCAGTTTGTAAGGAGTATTAGTCCATCAAAAGCGTGGGCATGGGAAATGCTTTCGATGATATCCGCAATTAATTCTCTTGAAGGTAGTGACTGTTTCATTCCTGGATGTCCCATAGCAATCCCGTCACATATTCCGGGAACACCAAAAATAAATGGAGTTCCATTTTTGTTTTCAACACCTCTCTCGATATATCTTTCTAAAGAGCGCATATTAATATGTCCAGGGATAAGATCGCTAAAAGCAGAAGCAATTCCGATAAATGGCCGATTTATATGTGATGTGTGTAATCCGGTACCGTAGAGTAAAGCCCGGTTAGGCATTCTTTCTAAACCTTTTTTACATCTGTCTGAACGCATCATTTTTTATTCCCTCGAGAAGACTCAAGCATTTATTGAAAAAATGTTTAAGTCTAGTTAGCGCCTGTCTGCAGTATTTCTATTGTAATGTTAGAAAATTACAAAGGATAATCTTCCAACATTTTCTGCTAGATAGGCTGTGTTTTGTTAATTATGTTTCTTAATCAGCTCCTTCTAACACCCCAAGATCTTTTTCTTCCTTTAAAAAATATGATTTACTTTTCTCAATAAACACAGGCTTTATGAATTTGTTTACTACTTCTTTAGTGTCCTTAATTTTAAGTTGATCAAACAAAAAGGAAAATTCTTTTTCCAAAAAACCAGAAATATTGTTTTTAATTTCTTTTGGCAAAGAGTGAATTTCTTTTTTAAATGGGCCAAGTGCTTTTTTTCTTGTTTTGTAAATAAATTGGTCGTCGGTCCAATCTGGTTTTTTTTCTGCCGCTGCGTTTTCATGGAGCCAAGTATAGATTTTCTCTTTTAATGGAAGTGGGAGATGGTCGTAAACCATATTTTGAAATTGAGTGGCAAGATGAATTTCTGCACATTCAATTTCTGAAAATCTGTGAAAGGCTTCATTTGGTAGTGTTGATGCGCCGTGCTGCACTGCTCCGGCCATTAAGTATTTTTCTCTTGATATCTCTGATAAATTCTTTAGTGTGTCAAAATCAATACTTACCTTGGCTATTGATCCGTCCGGCAAAACTACACCGCCGTGGCTGGTTCCAGTTTGAATACTGATTTTTGAAATTCCTTTGCAATCAGTCACTTCTTTTAAGTAGCCAGACATAAAAGCATTTAATTCTTCAGGGGTAGAATTTTTTCCGCCTACCTCACCTATTTCTCCACCGATTGATACTTCGATTCCCTCTGGTTGTAAATTTCTAATATGCTTAGTAATTTCTGAGCAAACTTGATAGTTGAGCCCTTGCTGTTCGTCTAATGTTTGCTTTGATAGGTCAACAAGAGTTGATGTGTCAATATCGATGTTATAAAAAAAGGATTCGATGGCTTCTTTTATTAATTCTTTTAATGGAGTAATCTCTGATTCTTTATTTTTTAAATAGCTAGTGGCTTTTACTTGGAAATGGTCGCCTTGAATAAAAATTGGCCCCTGATAATTTTCTTTTATAGCGGCTAATGCGATAATGCTTGAATACTCTATCGGGCGTTGGCCAGTGTAACTAATTTCGCTTTTTGCTATCTCAAAAATAAAAGCTGCAGCATTGATTCTACTTGCTGAGCGAAAAATAGTTTTGGCTAAATCAAACGTGAGGGTTCGAATGTTCATTGCTGGGACAGTAAACCCTTTTACTTCCTTTTTCCCCATAGCCTCGTATAGTCCTTGAATTGAGGAAAAATACACATTAAATTGACGGCAAGCATTGTAGGTTACCCAATAACAAGTTTTTCTCATGTGTGCGTTTTCGCTAAGAATCATCGTGTCAACGAGATTGTCAATTACGCTTTCACGAAAAGCAACAGCATCTTTAATAATTACTTTATCGTTTTCTTCGGCTAAAATAATTCCGTCAAATAATGCATTCTCATCTTGATAAACCATTTTTCCTCCTTATTTGGTAAGTATAGTCTAAGTCAATAATTTTATTAGCTTGTAGTTTTCCTCAATCCCAATATCTTTATGCTTAATGGCGACAGCTAAAGGGATGGTAGTTAGTTTTCCGTTTTTAATTGTCACACAACAATTGCTTTTATTTTTCTTTAGCAAATTAAAAGCATAGTTAGCGTAACGAGCAGCAATCAAACGGTCAAAGGCTAAAGGAGATCCTCCTCGCTGGATGTGCCCCAGGACAACGGTTTTTGTTTCAAGTCCAGTGGTTTTAGTAATCTTGTCAGCAATGTTTGCGGCTTTTGCTTTTCCTTCGGCGACAACAATTATCCAGCTGACTTTTCCTTTTACGTTACCTTCAATGATTTCATTACAGATTTTTTTCATGCTATAATTTTTTTCTGGTAAGATTACCTCTTCACATCCTCCGGCTAAGGCTACCCTTAATGCAATATATCCGCAATCACGCCCCATAACTTCTACTACGAATATTCTTTCCAGGGAGGTTGCGGTGTCTCTTATCTTATCCAGAGCGTCCATGGCAACATTAACCGCTGTGTCAGCACCGATAGACATTTCTACATTATTTATATCGTTATCGATTGTTGCTGGGATGCCAATGGTTTTAATATTGTACTTTGTGGCCAAAACATGAGCTCCAGTTAGAGAGCCGTTGCCTCCGATAACTATTAATCCTTCAAGTTTGTTTTCTTTTATTGTCTTAAGTGCTTGAGCTTGCCCCTGATGAGTCTTGAAGCGATATGCACGGGCTGTTTTTAAGATCGTTCCTCCGAGATTAATAATTCCGGATACTGACCGACGGTCTAAAAGACGTACGTTGTTGTCAATAAGCCCTTGGTATCCTCTCATGATGCCTATAGTCTCAACGCCGAAAGAAGAAGCAGTTCTTACTACTGCCCGGATACAGGCATTAATTCCGGCACAATCTCTTGTTAAAATTCCGATTCGTTTCATACTTTAAAAAATATTTTTAAAATGCTGACGCATTAAGTTCCTTCTTGCCAGCTTGATAAGTATTTTTTTTGTTCGGGAGTCAATTTGTCAATCTTAACATCGAACGCTGCTAGTTTTAATTTAGCGATATTATTATCTATCACATCGGGGACTTTGTAAACTTTTTTTTCTAGAGTTTTGTGCTGTTTGGCGATAAATTCACAGCTTAATGCTTGGTTGGCGAAACTTAAATCCATTACTTCTGCCGGGTGTCCTTCTGCGCAAGCAAGATTAACTAGCCTTCCTTCTCCTAACAAATAAATTTTTCGATTATTTTTAAGAGTGTATTCAGTAAGTAGTGGTTTAATCTCTTTTTTTCTTATAGCCATTTTCTGTAAGCTTTTAATATCTATTTCTACATCAAAATGTCCGGAATTAGCTACAAATGCGCCACTTTTCATTAACGGGAAGTGTTGTTTGGCGATAACGTTTATATCCCCGGTCAGAGTTATAAATATGTTCCCGATTTTTGCAGCTTGAATCATTGGCATTACACGAAAGCCGTCCATAATTGCTTCTAGTGCTTTTAAATGGTCAACCTCACAGACGATTACGTTAGCACCTAGTCCTCTGGAACGTAAAGCAACTCCTTTTCCACAAAATCCGTAACCGCAGATAACTACCGTTGACCCGGCAATTAATTTATTTGTGGCTCTTATTATTCCATCAAGAGTAGATTGTCCGGTTCCATAGCGATTATCAAAAAGATGTTTAGTGTAAGCATCGTTTACAGCAATAACTGGGTAGAGTAGTCGTCCTTCTTTTTGTAACGCTTTTAAACGGATTACTCCGGTAGTCGTTTCTTCAGTGCTTCCCCATGGCAGATAAGATGAAGTATTGTTTACGGCTCTTTTGTGGATAGTGGAGACTAAGTCTGCTCCATCGTCAAGAGTTATTTGCGGCTTTGATTTGAGAACTGTATCAATGTGCTGATAATAAGTTTTATTATTTTCAGAATTAATTGCGTATACATTTATTCCGTAGTCAAATACTAATGAAGCTGCTGTATCATCTTGAGTAGACAAAGGATTTGAAGCGCACAAAGAAAAATTAGCACCGGCAGCTTTAATAGTTATAGCTAGAGCCGCAGTTTCAGTAGTAACGTGTAAGCATGCACCGATATTTAAATTTTTTAAAGGCTTATTTTTTCGAAATTTTTCCCTGATTGTTTCTAATACTGGCATTCTTTTGACTGCCCATTCTATCCGTTTCTTGCCGCTGGTTTTTAGTTGTTTGTCTTTAATATGGTAGTTCATAAAACTCCTTTTGTTAAATTTAGGTATCTAAAGCATGTTTTAGATCAGCAGCTTTGTCTGTGTTTTCCCAAGTAAACCCATTTTCCTCTCGTCCAAAGTGCCCGTAAGCAGCTGTTTGAGTGTAGACAGGTCGTAGCAAATTCAGCTCTTGAATTATCCCTGCGGGGGTGAGTTTAAAAATCTGTCTAACTACTTTCGATATTTTTTGATCATTTACCTTTCCCGTGCCGAAGGTGTCTACATTTACAGATACTGGTTCGGCGACGCCAATACAATATGAAAGTTGTATTTCGCAGGCCGTAGCGGCTTTGGACTTAACAATATTTTTTGCGATGTAGCGGGCCATGTATGAGGCGGATCGGTCTACCTTTGTTGGGTCTTTTCCTGAAAAAGCGCCTCCACCATGTCGAGCAAAGCCTCCGTATGTATCAACAATGATTTTTCTTCCGGTAACTCCGGTGTCAGATACTGGGCCGCCAACTTCAAAACGCCCTGTGCCGTTAATAAATATTTTTGTATTTACATCAATCATTTCTGGTGAGATTGTTTCATCTATTACTAATTTCTTAATGTCGCGTCTTAGCTCTTCCATTTTTGTTTGCCTGGTGTGGTGGGCCCCGATTATTATTGCATCGATTCTTTTCGGAATGCCGTTTTCATATTCAACAGAAACTTGTGATTTTCCGTCAGGGCGCAAATAAGAGAGTGTTCCCTCTTTTCTTAATTGAGCGAGCCTACGAGATAGTTTATGGGCAAGCATTATTGGAAGAGGCATTAACTCTGGAGTTTCAGAATTAGCAAAGCCAAACATTAATCCCTGATCTCCCGCTCCCCCGGTATCTACTCCTAATGCAATGTCTGGAGATTGCTCTTGAATTGCAGTGGTAACTCCGCAGCTTTCATAGTCAAATCCTGTACGTGGGTCATCGTACCCGATATCTCTTAGTACTTTTCTTACCACGTTAGGTATTTTTACATAACATTCTGTCGTAATTTCACCAGCAACCATCACAAAGCCTCTTGTTACTAATGTTTCGCAGGCGACGCGTCCTTGGGTGTCACAATCTAAAACAGCATCTAACACTGCATCAGATATTTGGTCACAGACTTTATCTGGGTGGCCTTCGGTTACTGATTCAGAAGCAAAATAGTTTTTCATCGTTCAATTCTCCTCTTTTTCTTGCTGAGGGTTAATAATGTTATTATGGGTATTATTTTGTGGTACTATTGCAGTAAACTCTTCTAGACTCGGCAGTTCCTTCAAAGAGTTTATACCAAAATACTCTAAAAAGTTTCTAGTAGTTATATAAAGGAATGGTTTACCAATAACATCTTTTTTGCCAGCTATTTTTATTAAGCCTAGCTCAGAGAGTTTTCGTGTCATTGCGTCTACTTTAACCCCTCTTATTGCCTCTATTTCAATACGCGTTATTGGCTGCTTATAGGCGACAATAGCTAGGGTTTCTAGAGAAGCGATAGAGAGTTTCTGTTTGTTGCGTTCCTGGTACATCTTTTTTACCCAGGGAGAATTATCAGGAGTTGAGCACATTTGATATCCTCCGGCAATTCTAACAATGCATATACCGGTTTTACGTTCTGAATATTCATCAATGAGCTCTGTTAAGTTGCTTTCAATCTCATTTTTTTGGACATCAATAATTTGTGTTAACTCGCTGATAGATATTGGTTTTTCGTTAATAAATAATAATGATTCCAATATTGATTTTAGCGTGTTTTTTTCCATTATCGTTTTTGCTGGTATATTTTGTTCAGTAATTCTTCGCTGCTGGTGACATCTGGGGTATCCTTTAAGGCTGATTCTATCATACTGGTGATTTCTTTTTCGTTGTACTGAAGACGTTTGAGTATTTTTTTTGTTTCTTCAAGTATCTCGGTGTTGTTTGTTTGGTATGTGATTTTTGCTTCTTTCATCAAAGCAAACCTTCCTACTTTTCCTTGAAGGTGGGCAATAATCTGTTTAGCTTTTTGCAGTCCGATTCCGGCTAGTGTTTTTAGAAAATTGGTATCTCCTTCTTCAATTGCCTGAGCCATTTGAGCGACTGGCTTGTTGAAAGCTTTCAGGGCGGCCTTAGGCCCTACGCCTGATACGCTGATAAATTTTTCAAAAAAATCTCGTTCTAGCTCATCAAGAAAACCGATTAAAACGGGAATACCTCTATTTTTGTCAATATTGATGTAATGGTATATAACTAGACTTATTTCTTCTTGGCCGGGTAATATATTACTGGATACAGTTTCGGGGATAGATATCCTATACAGCATGTTATTTAACTGAACGATAACATGCTCTTTACTTTTCTTGATTAACTTTCCTTTAATTTGATAAATCAAAGTACATCCTTATTGGTTAATGCATTTTTCTATTTTAATTATGCTTTAGCGTTGAGGCTATTCTTTTTATTTTTTGCTCGTGTGAAAATGCGACGATTAAAGAGAATGCATCAGCGGTATGAATTGATTTAAATGGAATTCCCATAACGTTTTCAGCCATTTTCTTAACTTGTTGGGAGTTAACATTTCCTCTTCCGAGAAATGATTTTCTCGCTCTAGTCGGAGAATATTCAAATATGTTTGTTTTTGTTTGATAAGCTAAAATCTCGATAGCTCCTTTTACTTGGGCTAACACTCCTAATGTTACTGGATGGCGATAATGAGAATAAAGTTTTTCAACTACGATTGCATCTGGAGAATAATGTTTGATCTCTGTTGACAACCCCTCGTAAATTAAGCCTAGCCTTTTTACCAAGGGCATTTTTGGGTTAGGAGTTATTTGCTCTTCTTTTAACAGCGATATATCCATTTTTATTAAATTGCACACAACATAACCACAAGCTCGCAATCCTAAATCAATGCCTAACACTATCATTTTAGATTTCTTGAGCAAGCTCTTCTAAGACTTCATCAGGAATATCAAAATTTGCGTAAACTTTTTGGACATCTTCATGATCCTCGAGAACTTCAATTAGTGAAAGTAGCTGTTTAGCTTCATTGCCGGCTATTTTAATAGTGGAGTTGGGAATTTTGGTTAATTCAGCAGATTCAAATTTGATTTTTTTTGTTTCCAAAGCTTTTTTTAGATTTTCGAAATCTTTGGGATCACAAAAAACTTCTTGAACTTTTTCATCAACCTTAATATCCTCAGCTCCGGCGTCAATCGCAACTGAAAATAATTCTTCTTCTCCGATCTCTTCTTTGCTGACTAGGAGATATCCTTTTGCTGTGAAAATCCAAGATACGCTTCCGGCACCGGCCATATTAGCTCCACGTTTGGTAAAAATATTTCTAATTTCTGCGGAGGCTCTATTTTTATTGTCAGTTAGTGCTTCAACGATTATTGCTACTCCTCCAGGACCATATCCTTCAAATATGCAATTTTCATAACTGACTCCTGGTAATTCCCCAGTACCTTTTTTTATTGCTTTTGCAATATTGTCTTTAGGCATGTTTGCATCGTTAGCTCGGGTTATTGCTGTGCGTAGTCGGGGGTTTGTTTCTGGGCTTCCTCCACCATCTTTAGCGGCAACGGTTATTTCCCGAATTAGTTTAGTAAAAATACGTCCACGTTTGGCATCTGCGGCACCTTTCTTATGTTTAATACTTGCCCATTTTGAATGTCCACTCATTTGTACCCCCTTGTTTCTTATAAAGTTAAAGGATCAAAAATGAAACAGAAAATACAACATGTAGAAATAATCTAATATTGTCTATCCAGCTGTACTTTCACTTTTTTATTATTTTTTTACAACAAAAATCCAGTAGCTTGCTTTGCCAGCTTATCTGCTTCCTCATTTTTTTCTCTACGGATATGTGAAATTTTAAAGGAATCTAGGTTAGATATTAATTTTTTTGCTAAGATAAATAATGGATAAATATTCTGATTTTTAACCTTAAAGTTTCCGTTAATCTGCTCGCATAAAAGTTGGCTGTCGGAAAAGACTGCGCAGGACTTTTCATCAGTGCCGAGTAGTTCAGCAAGGGCAAAAATCAAAGCCATATATTCAGCAAAATTATTTGTTTGTATGCCCAGAGACGCATTCCCTTTTTTTAGTATTTGGCCATTTTTGTAAATTACATAACCAATTCCTGTTTGACCAGGGTTTCCGGCTGATGCTCCGTCAATATAGATTTCAGTCATTGTACTATTTTTAAATTTTATTCGATATCATCCATAATATATAGTATTCTTACACAATTCCCACATAATACGGGCTTAAGATACATCTTTATTTCGTTAATCGTTTGAGGGGTAATACTCATATAGCAGGCTCCACAATTACTATTTTCAATCGGGACAATCGCTAGTCCTTGTCGTGTTTTAATAAGATCTTCATATTTAGTTAAAATTTCTTGATCAATATCTTTGGCAATTAATGATTTTTTCCCACGTAGTAGTTCTAGCTCAGCCTCAATGTTGCTTATTTTTTCCTTGAGTTTATATTCTTCTGCTTTTAATATTGCTTCGTTGTTTTTTAATTCCACGTTAACTGAATTTGTTTCTTTTTTTACTAATTCAAGTTTATCCAGGGCATCAATTACTTCGTCTTCCGAGATAGAGATATCTGCTTTTATCGATCCTATCTCGGTAAGCTTTGCATGATATTCCTTGTTTGTTTTTAATTGGTATAATTGTCCTTGCGCTTTTTTTAGTCCTTCTTCTTTGGAAGCTAATTCAATTTCTTTTTCTTTTTTCTTTAAAAGTAATTCTTTGTTTTTTTCTTCAAGAATGAGAAGCTTTTCTTTACTTTTTTCAAATTGATCTTGAAGATTATTTAGCTGAGAAGGAATAGCTATGTCTTTTTCTTGTAGCAAAACAGATATACAAGAATCGATCTTTTGCAATTGAACCAATTTTTTTATTTCGTTTTTGAGATTCATATGGTTATTTAGTCACCCCTTTTATATGGGCACAGCCCGGGTCGAACGGGCGACCTCTACGATGTGAACGTAGCGCTCTAACCAGCTGAGCTATGTGCCCGTTAAAATTTTGCACGCCAGAATCTGTTTTATGTTGCCAGACAATGCTTCTTTGTTTCTACGTTTACAGCATGGGCCCGCAGGGATTCGAACCCCGGACCAATTGATTATGAGTCAACTGCTCTAACCAACTGAGCTACGGGCCCTTTAGCCTGCAAATCAGTGCTTAGCCTCTTTCTGTCCAGTGCTTATTTTAAGGTACGATTATAGCAAGTTATGCAGTGCTTAGCAAGATTTTTTTATTAAGTAGCTGACTAACCAGCAGCTATTTTTAGGCTTGTTATATTGCAAGGCATTATTTGTGTTGCGAAATTTATCTTTGTTATATAGCTATTAACATTTTTTATTATTTTGCCCCTGTTTTTAAGCTTTGATAAATACAAGCTGCCTAGTCGAGTGGCCGGTATTTATCAAAGCTTAAAATAGAGTTATTACTTTTAGTTGATTTGGAAAAAGTTAGCGGTTAAGAAATATATGGTTGAATAAATTTTTCCAAATCTTCTTTGCTCATTACCCCAACGCGTTTTTCAACTATTTCTCCCTTGTTAAAAAGCATTATGGCCGGAATACTCATAACTGAATAACGTGTAGCAATTTCTGAAGCTTCATCAACATTAACCTTACCGACTTTTACTTTTTCGGCGTATTCTTTGGCGATAGCTTCGACATTTGGAGCAATCATTTGACATGGACCGCACCAAGGGGCCCAAAAATCAACAAGTACTGGCTTATCAGAGTTAAGCACTTCACTATCAAAGTTGTCATTTGTTAATTTAATTTCCATAATTTGTCCTTTTTTATTTTATTTTTTTGATTTCTTTATCTAATTTTTTAATTTCTTTAGCAAGCTTGGAAATTTTTTTATTGCTTGTGTATTTTTCGGGAGAAGTTGATGCGACGGTTTTTCCTAAATCGTAGTAAAGCTTTTCTCTTTTTAAGGCAAACGATGTTTTTTTAGTTTTCTCAATGCCTTTTTCTGATAAATCCTTAAGATATTTTTCTCCGGCAGCTAGCATCTTTTTAGCATTTTCTAATCCTTTTTCGATTTCCTTCTTAGCCATTGGCCAGATATCTTCTATTTTTCCTTTGTCTAGATATTTTTTAGCCATCCTAAAGCCTCCTTTTCTAAGATACTATTATTAAAAGTGCAATAACTGTATTTTATCATAAAAAGTAGTGTTCCTACTTTATTTTTGACGAAGTTTAATCGTCAGAATGTCACATTGTGTTACTGGAGGCCGCGCAAATCGTATCCAATATTCGATGTAATCGAATTGCCCAAAGGGCATTGGATCCGATTAATTTAATCACTACCATTCTCTATTGTCTAGCCGGTGTAACTTTTGGAAATACAATTTGGTGGAGGTGGCGGGAATCGAACCCGCGTCCTCAAGGTCTCAACTTAAGGCTTCTACATGCGTATCCTTAAGTTTATTCTTTTTTCGGAAAACTCAGTAAGGCCGGATTTTTCCGAAAGCAGCTTTAAGTAATTTCAAGACAAATTCCCTAAAGCAAAAGAATTTGTCTCTATCCTCATAGCCGAACCTTCAAATTCTCTGAGAAAAAAATATGAAGGGCCTACTTAGCTAAGTGCGTAAGCAGGTGCTGCAACGTAAGGTGTTGCGTTTATTGTTTGAAAGCCCCGTTAACGCGGAAGGCTTACCCTCGCGGCACGCGACCTTAAACATCCTCCTCGAGTCGAATCCGGTTCACCCCCATTTATAAAAGAACAAATTATGCTTACTAGAAAGATAACACAAAGTGAGTTTATTGACAAATATTATTTTTTAAAAAGGAGTTTTTGTCTATTGCAAATTAAATTATTAACTAAATTTTTCTTGAAAAATAATAATAAATGGTTAATATAACTCTATGCTTAATAAAATTCGTGATCGTCATGTTAAGAAAATCCTTTGGGGTTTGTTGATTATTATTGTTCCAGCTTTTGTTCTTTGGGGAGGGCTTTCTTCCTTAAAAGAAGGACACTTGGGTAGCATTGGCACGATTGGTGGAAAAAAGATTACGGCTAGAGAATTCAACAACTATTTGACTAAAGCCAAGGTTTATATATCGCTTTATGGACAAAACAAAGAGCGAGCTGAATACGAAGACTTAGTAAGCTTAAGTTTTGATTTGATGGTTTTGCTTTGGAAAGCAAAGCAAAGTAACATAATCGTCACTGATGCAGAGGTAATTAATTTTTTGAAAAGCAATTTATTTGCGCAGGGACAATTCAATCAAGTTGCCTACACTCGCTTTTTAAATATTTTATCTCGACAGTATGGCTTAGGACTTACTACGCGTAATTTTGAAGAGTGTGTGCGTGATTTTTTAAAAATTGACAAGCTGTTTGCAAGTAATATTGATATAGTGGTCAGCGAAGAAGAAGTAAAGAATGCGTATAGTCGTGATACTCAAAAAGCAAAGTTGGACTACCTGTTTATTCCAGATGAGGAGTTTAGAGTTGATTTAGGGATTACAGATAGTGATATCTCTGAATTTTATAAGTTGAATATATCAACTTTCCAAAAGGAGCCTAAAGTATCTATCCGTTACTTGGCTATTTTAAAAGACCAAATAACAAAAGATAATCAAGCAGATATCCAGAAAGCTGCATCGCTTAATGAATTGTCAGAGAAATTTTCAACGGAAATTAAACAAGCTGGCCCCCTAGGGTTAAGAGATCCGATTGAAGGTATTGGCTGGAAGCCTCAAGTCAATGAGTTATTTTTTTCGTTAGAAGAAGGAAAACTAAGTGGTCCCATGGAACTTGAAAATGAGGTGATTCTTTTTGAGAAAATAAAAAATTTTCCAGCTGAAGCATTTCCCCTGTCGGAGGTAAAAGAACAGGTTATAGAAAAAATAATCTTGCAGCGTGCACGCAACGATGCAAGATTGTATAGCAAAGAGATTCTTGAAAATATAACTAACAGCAGGAATAAAGATCTAAAAAGTTTTGCTAATGGCAAAAGTATATTATTTAAGGAGACAAATCAGTTTAAAAGCGGAGAATACATTGAGGGTATAGGATTAAATCCTCAAGTAAACGCAGTGGCGTTTTCGCTTAAGGAAAATGATATACATCCTGAACCTGTTGAAATTGTTGATGGTGTGTATGTTATCCAGCTTAGAGAGCTTAGCGTTTTCGATGAAGAAGAATTTAATAAAGAAAAAGATAATTATTCTGCTACTATTAGAAAGAACAAAGAAACTTTAGAAAGACTAAGACTTTTAATAAAAATTAAAGAAGAAGCTAATCTAAAAGTTTTGTAGGTTTATCAAATAAAAAACACCCTGTTGATCTTTATCAACAGGGTGTTTTTTATTAATTAAGCTTCTACGGTTATTGCGTTTACTGGGCATTGTGAAGCACAGTCTTGTAAATCACATTTCCCTGGTTCGTTAGATTTTACTTTTACTATTCCGTTTTCATTCAATTCAAAAACATCTGGGCAAAGATTAACGCACAGCCCGCAACCAACGCATGCATTTTCATCAACTGTTACTTTTGCCATTATCCCTCCTTTCTATGTTTGATTATTGTTATCTGTGTAATCGATATTACTTAATGCTTGGTAAAGTTTTAACTTCTGCTGGATATCTTTTTTGGATTCTTCTAGTAATATTTTTGCTCGTTCTGGAGAAGATACCTTTAATGATCTAAATCTGTTTTCATTGTACACGTAATCTTCTAGCGGAATGCTTGGTGGTTTACTGTCAATTTGTAATGGGTTTTTATTTTGCTTTAACAAGTCTGGATTAAAGCGCATCATTAACCAATCACCTGAGGCAACAGCATTCTTTTGTTCATCTAAACCTTTGGTCATGTTTATGCCATGTGCGATGCAATGTGTATAGGCAATGACAATTGAAGGCCCATCGTACATCTCTGCCTCGATAAGCGCCTTAATGGTTTGAGCAGGATTGGCTCCTAAGGCAATTCGAGCAACATATACATTTCCGTAAGTCATAGAGAGAAGTGCTAAATCTTTTTTAGGGAGAGACTTTCCGTTAGCGGCAAATTTAGCAATTGCGCCCATTGGAGTTGCTTTAGACATTTGTCCTCCAGTGTTTGAGTAAACACCGGTATCTAGCACCAAGATGTTTATATTTTTTCCGGAAGCTAGAACATGGTCTAGTCCTCCGTAACCTATATCGTAAGCCCAGCCATCACCACCAAGGATCCAAACACATTTTTTTGTTAGGTAGTCAACTATGGGTAATAATTCAGCGCAGTCAGGGCTATCCTCAGAAGCCTTTAGTATTTTTTTAAGTTGAGTTATTCGCTTGCGTTGTTTTTCGATGTCTTGGTGAGTTTTTTGTGACGATGATCTAATTTCAGCAATTAAATCGGTGTATTGCTTAAATCCTTCAACTTCAGCTATTTTTTCTAACAAAGAAAAGGCTTTCTGTGATGTTTGGTCTAAACTTAGCCGCATTCCGAATCCGAACTCAGCGTTATCTTCAAACAGCGAATTAGACCAAGCAGGGCCTCGGCCGTCTTCACGTTTGCAGTAAGGAGTTGTTGGTAAATTCCCACCGTATATTGAAGAGCATCCAGTAGCATTTGCGATTAAAGTTCTATCGCCAAATAGCTGAGTAAGTAATTTTACGTAAGGGGTTTCACCACACCCAGCACAAGCTCCGGAAAATTCAAATAATGGACGGATAAGCTGTGAACCTTTTATCGTGTTTATGGGTACGGGAAGATTTTCAACATCTAAATCCGGCAGAGAAAGGAAAAAATTAAAATTTTTATTTTCGACTTCAGCAATTTCAATTTGAGAAACCATGTTTATTGCTTTTGAACCAGTTAATTGCTTATTGTCATCACGTTTTTGTATTGGGCAGGTTCTTACACATGTTCCGCACCCAGTGCAGTCGTAAGGAGCAACTTGCAGCGTGAATGTTTTTTCAGCTAAGTCTTTACCTTTGGCCGAGGTTGATTTAAAACCTGCAGGAGCATTATTTAACAGCTGTTTATCGTATATCTTCATTCTAATTGCTGCATGCGGACACACCAATGAGCATTGTCCACACTGGATGCAACTTTCCGGATCCCACTGTGGGATATGGGTGGCTACATTTCTTTTCTCATATTGTGAAGTGGCTGTAGGGTAAGTTCCGTCTTTTGGAAATGCGGAAACAGGAAGATCATCTCCCTTGTATCCAATTATCTTTCCGATAACATTCTTTACAAAATCCGGAGCGTTTTCCGGAACTGGTGGTTGCATTTTTATTGTGCTGGTGGCATTTGCTGGGATAGAAACTTCCTCGATTTCTTTTAGCGCCTTGTCCACAGCGCTATAGTTCATTTGAACTACTTTTTCACCTTTTTTACCATAGGTTTTTTGAACAGCTTCTTTAATCGCCTTTACTGCTTCTTCAGTAGATAGAATATCAGTAATTGCAAAGAATGCGGTTTGCATTATGATATTAATGCGCGCGCCTAAACCCAATTCTAAGGCAAGCTTGTTCGCGTTTATAATGTAAAATCTTATTTGTTTTTTGATTAGTTCTTCTTGAATTGTTCTTGGGAGCTTATCCCAGATTTCATTTTTATCGTACGGGCTAGCAAGAAGGAATGTTGCTTTGTTTTCCGCTCTCGTGAGTAAGTCGTATTTTTCTAGGAAGGAAAAGTTGTGACAGGCAACAAAGTTTGCAGATTGAATAAGATAAGTTCCAAGAATTGGTGTTTTGCCAAAGCGTAAATGAGATACCGTTTGCGATCCGGCCTTTTTAGAGTCGTAAACAAAATATCCTTGAACGTAATTCTCGGTATTCTCACCAATAATTTTAATTGAATTTTTGTTTGCGCTTACTGTTCCGTCTGAGCCTAAACCATAGAAAATTCCTCGAAAGCTTTGAGGATCTTCTGAAATAAATTTAGAATCCAGCTTGAGGCTAGTGTTAGTGATATTGTCATTTATTCCAACAGTAAAACGATTTCTTGGTTTTTCCTTGCTAAGATTATCAAATACAGCTTTTACCATAGCCGGTGTAAATTCTTTGGAGCCTAAGCCATATCGACCGCCAACTATTAATGGTGCTTTGCTAAATGGTGCTGATTGATTTTCTACGGCTTCGGTTATTGAAGAATGGACATCTAAATAAAGAGGTTCGCCTACCGCTCCCGGTTCTTTAGTCCGATCCAAGACTGCAATTTTTTTAACTGTTTTTGGTAATGAGTCTATAAAATGACTAATTGAGAATGGGCGATATAGGCGCACTCTCACAAAACCTACTTTTTCATTTTTTTTAATTAAGTATTCTACTGCTTCTTGGACTGTCTCTCCTCCTGAGCCCATAATGATGATTATTCTTTCTGCGTCAGGAGCGCCAACGTAGTCAAACAGATTGTACTGTCTTCCGGTTTCTTGAGCAAACCGGTTCATAACTTTTTGTACGATTTCCGGAGTATTATTGTAAAAACTATTTACAGTTTCTCTTTCTTGGAAGAAAACATCAGGATTCTGAGAAGTACCTCTAATTACTGGTGCTTCAGGGGTAAGTCCTCGTTTATGATGTGCGTCAACAAAATCATCGTTGATGATTTTACGCATATCGTCAAAGCTTAACTGTTCGATTTTTTGAATCTCATGAGATGTACGAAATCCATCGTATATATGTAAAAACGGGATTCGTGATTCAAGAGTTGAAGCTTGAGAAATTAATGCGAAATCCATTACTTCCTGCACATTATTAGCAAATAGAAAAGCAAACCCTGTTGAGCGGACAGCCATACAATCAGAATGATCGCAGAATATAGACAATGCGTGAGAAGCAACGGTGCGTGCAGTTACATGAAATACGGTGGGAGTGAGTTCTCCGGCGATTTTAAACATATTAGGAACCATTAGCAATAATCCTTGAGATGCGGTAAACGTGGTTGTAAGACTGCCGGTAGTTAGCGAACCGTGAACAGCTCCGGAGGCTCCACCTTCAGATTGTAGTTCGGAAACTGAAGGGATTTGACCCCAAATATTAGCTAGGCCTTGGGCTGAGCGTGCATCAGCAATTTCTCCAACTCCGGATGATGGCGTTATTGGATAGATTGCGATAACTTCGTTAGTAGCGTGGGCGACGTATGCGCAAGCTGCATTTCCGTCTAAGGTAATTTTGCTTTTGCCCATTATTTTCCTCCTTCAATTATTGTAGTTTTAGGTTTATGAGTGCAATTGGTTTTGAGTGTAATTATTGTTTGCCTAGCCAGAATTCTTTATTTCCGTTCTTTTTTATTAAGGTAGATAATACTTCTACTATTTTTGCATCATATTTAGTATTTTTTCCTTCTAGGAGTTCTTCGTGAGCTTTTTGTATTCCCAGTGCTTGTCGATATGGACGGTGATGAGTCATTGCTTCTAAAACGTCACTTACTGCTAATATTCTTGATTCTGGTAAAATATCTTTTTCTTTTAATTTTCTGGGATACCCAGACCCATCTAATCGCTCGTGGTGTTGATATACGATTTCAGGTATAGGAAAGGAAAAGTCAATTCCTTTAATTAAATTATAACAATTTATGACATGCTCTTGAATCAAATTAAATTCCAAAGCGCTTAATTTTCCTGGTTTGTTAAGGATGTCTAAAGGTATACTAATCTTACCCAAATCGTGCAGCTCTCCAGCTAGTTTTAAACCCAGAATTCGATCTTCGCTCCATTTTAAAGCTTGGCCAATAAGTTCGGCAATGTAGGCTACATGACGGGTGTGACTAAAAGTATAAGGATCACGTAAATCTAAAGCTTTACCTAGTATTTCTAAAGCATTTACAACCATGTCTAGCCTTTGCTTTTCAAAATTAGCATAGGTGGTCATGTCTCTGGTAGTTCCCATTGTTCCGATAATTCTGCTGGATTTATCGTAAATAGGAATTTTAGTGGTAATTACTTGATTACGTGTTCCGTTTGGGAGAAGAGTTTTTTCGATTTTTCCGATTATTGGTTTCCCGGTTTTTAGAATTACATTATCATCTTCAAACATTTCTTTAGCTTGGTAATATGGGAAAAAGTCAAAATCAGTTTTTCCGATGATTTCGTTTTCTGGAAGCCCGGTTCCATTGACATAAAACTTGTTAACTTTTATGATTCGGTTGTCCTTATCCTTAAAGTATACTGCGTCGGGAACATTATAGAAAAAGCCCTGAAGGAAGTCTTTTTCTAATAGTAACTTTTTCTGAATGGTTTTTTGTTGGGAAATATTTTGGATCACACCTTCAATATATTTTTTGTTGTCATTGGAGAATACACAACATGCATTTATAGAAACCCACACGGGTGTAGAATTTTTCTTTTTAAATGATGCCTCAAATGCTTTTACAGATCCATTCCTATTGAGGATTTCAAAAAAAATGTTTTTGTCTTTTGGGTCAAAAAAAAGATTTTCCAGCTTTTCCGATAAGAGATGTTCTTTATTTTTGTAATCTAGGATTTGGACAAGTGAAGATGTAACCGAGCAAAATCGTTGTTGGGGTGCCAGTTCATATCGAAAAAGTCCCATTTCCAGGTTGTCGGCAGTAATTGTGCTAAGTGAAAAAGGTGTTTCTTTTTTTAGATACATGGTAAAAAATATGGGTTATATATAGAGAGCATAGTATATCACCGTTTAAGGGAAAAGCTATAAAAAAATCCCCGTTTCTCTATGAAGAAACGGGGATTTTTTTAATTACCTTTAAATTCTAGTAACCCATTCCTCCTGGCATCCCTCCTGGCATTCCTCCTGGCATCGGAGTTTTGTCTTCTTTTTCTGGTTTGTCAGCAATGACTGCTTCGGTAGTGATTAACAATGATGCGATAGATGCAGAATTTTGTAAAGCTGTTCTGGCTACCTTTGTTGGGTCGATTATTCCAGCTTCAAACATATCAGTGACTTTATTCTTTTCAGCATCGAAACCAATTGTTGCTTTTTCTTTTTTGAGTTGTTCTACGATAACTGAACCTTCAAGGCCAGCGTTAGAAACCAATTGTCTTAAAGGGGCTTCCAATGCTTTTTTGATTATGTTAACTCCAATTTGCTCATCACCTTTAGCTTTGAGAGCGTCTAAGGCAGGTATGCTGTGTAAAATAGCAACCTCTCCTCCGGGAATAATTCCTTCGTCTACTGCAGCTCTAGTAGCGTGTAGTGCATCTTCAACTCTTGCTTTTTTTTCTTTCATTTCTGTTTCTGTGGCAGCACCAACATTAATTACGGCTACTCCTCCGGCTAGCTTTGCTAATCTTTCTTGAAGCTTTTCTCTGTCGTAGTCAGAATCGCTTTCTTCTATTTGGCGTCTAATTTGTTTGATTCGTCCTTGGATTGCATCTGTTTTTCCGCCGCCCTCAACAATTGTTGTGTTTTCTTTGTCAGTTCTGACTCTTTTTGCTTTTCCTAAATCTTCCAAGGATACATTTTCTAATTTAATTCCTAAATCTTCGGTAATTGGTTTTCCACCGGTTAAAATTGAGATATCTTCAAGCATTGCTTTTCTTCTGTCGCCATAGCCAGGAGCTTTTACGGCACAACAAGTAAAAGTCCCTCTAATTTTGTTAACAACTAAGGTAGCTAATGCTTCACCGTCAACATCCTCAGCGATAATTACTAGTGGTTTTCCGGCCCGTGCGATTTTTTCCAAAAGAGGTAACATGTCCTTAAGGTTAGAAATCTTTTTTTCGTATATCAGTATGTAAGGATCGTCTAGGACAGTAACCATTTTTTCGGTGTCTGTGGCAAAATAGGGAGATAAATAACCTTGATCAAATTGCATTCCTTCTACCACGTCTAAAGTCGTAGCCATGGACTTAGCTTCTTCAACAGTTATTACTCCGTCTTTGCCTACTTTTTCCATTGCGTCAGCTATTAATCCGCCAATTTCAGCGTCACTGTTTGCGGCAATAGTTGCTACCTGGCTGATTTCTTTTTTGTCTTTAACTGCTTTAGACATTCTCTTTAATTCTTCAGTAATGACAATTACTGCCTTATCAATTCCTCTTTTTAAAGCCATTGGATTTGCGCCGGCAGCAACATTTTTAATTCCCTCTTTAAATATTGCTTCAGTTAATACTGTTGCAGTAGTTGTTCCGTCACCTGCAGTATCAGATGTTTTTTCGGCAACCTCTTTAATTAGTTGAGCACCGATATTTTCATAAGGATCTTCCAAATCAACTTCTTTTGCTACTGTAACACCATCTTTGGTGATTGTTGGAGAGCCAAATTTTTTCTCAATGACTACATTCCTTCCTTTTGGTCCCAGAGTTACTTTTACTGCTCTGGCTAGAAGTTCAACGCCCTTAAGCACTCCCCTTCTTGATTCTTCGCTAAATGCTAATTGTTTAGCCATACGTTTACCTCCTTTTATTCAATGATTCCTAACACGTCTTCTTCGCGGATAATAATGACCTCATCGCCGTCTAATGTTATTTCTGTTCCGGAGTACTTACCGTAGAGAACTTTATCACCGGCTTTCAAAGATAAAGGAATTTTCTTTCCGTCATCCATTTTTTTGCCTTCTCCTACGGCAATTACTGTTGCTTCCTGAGGCTTCTCCTTTGCAGTATCCGGAATTAGAATGCCTCCCTTAGTTTGTTCTTTAGCCTCTAAAGGCTTAATTACAACTCTGTCTCCTAAAGGTTTAATTTTCATAAACACCTCCTTAAGTTAAACCTTAACCATAATAACAATATCTACAAATTTATTTTAATGTGTGTAAGATGCTTTTAATTTTAAATTAGCAATCCTACCTCGAGAGTGCTAAGCCATTTTACTCATCGTAAATTAACTGTCAAGCATTTTTTTTATTTTTTCTAAAAAATTACCAATTAATTGTTTTTTGCATATTTTAAGGTGTGTTTCTGGGGTATTGCTGGGTAATATTGTAGGGATAATTGATAAGCAACAATAATTATTAGAGCTTTATCTTTCTAAATGTTAAGATAACGTCTTGTCTTTCCTGGCCCTATTGGTGGCAAGGTGTATCAAACCTTTTAAAATTAATAATGGCTCATATTGGTAAGAAAAGCTTAATTTGTTGATGATAGGCGAAATACCGCCTCCGGTTATTAATATTTTCTTGTTATTGCTAATTTTCAAATCTTTGCAGTATTTTTCTACTAAACTGTTTATCATCATTGAGAATCCTTCCTGGAGTCCTTTGCTGATACTTGCAGCGGTGTTTTGAGGTATTTTTTTTGTGGAACGCACAAGAGTTATTTTTTTGGGAAGAAGTGCGCAGCGGGAAAATGTTTCTATTGTTGAGCCTACCCCCGGAAGGATAATGCCACCTTGATAAATGCCGTTTTTTGAAATAAAATCTAAAGTTATTGCTGTCCCAAAATCTAAGATTATTCTTGTTTGGGGAAAAAATGTATTTGCCGCATAAGCAGCTAATAAACGATCGTTTCCGATATCTTTTTTCTGGTAAAGGCTTTTTATGGGTATTTTTATATTTTTTCCAACAATAAATAAATTTTTTATTGTTTTCGAAAAAAGGCGTGTTATTTGTGGAACTACCGAGCAGATAATAATTTTTTGTTTTTTGTTGGTTAATATTTTCTTTCTAATGAATGATTCTGTTATCTCCTTAATCGGCGCTTTGCTAATTTTTGTAATTTTGGCGCATTTTACAAAAGCGAATTGAATGTTTGTGTTTCCGATATCAGCGACAATCATTACTTTTGAGCTCTCCCTATTTTTTTTGCCAGTCTAGTATTGGTATCTGTTTGTTTAATTCCTCTATGTTACCGTTTTTTATTTTTGTGTAAAGTATTAATATTTCCTTTATAGTTTGCTTAAGTATTTGGTCTATGGAGTGGATAGTTCCAGTTTCAAGATATAAAGAAGTGGCTGATTCTGGCAATTCATTTTTCCTAGAGTTGATGTTTAACCCGATTCCGACGATTACGAAATCTATTGTTTGACCATCTATGCGGCTTTCAACCAGAACTCCTCCAATTTTTTTATTGTTGACCATTATGTCGTTAGGGTGCTTGATTCTAGCATCTACAGCTTTACTTAGCCCATTAATCGCTCCTAAGGCGAAATACAAAGGGAAAGATGAAATATTGCTTAATAAATTTTTGGGTCGCAGGAGGAAAGATATGTACAATCCGCCGCAGGGAGATACCCAACTGTTATTGCGTCTGCCTTTTCCGTTTGTTTGCGAATCAGCGTAAACAACTGTAATCTCTCGGACGCCGCCAACAGCAAGATTAAGTGTGTAGTTGTTTGTGGAGTCTACGTTTTTGAGATGGATTACTCTTAAGTATTTTTTTGTTTTATCTATTGATTGCATTTTTTAGTTCTTTAATCTTGTCACGTATTTCAGCGGCTTTTTCGAATCTTAAGTGTTTAGATGCCAGAAACATTTCTTTTTCTAATTCCCCCACTGTTTTCTCTAGTTCTATTTTTTCACCATCCATTCCTAAGCGGTTTTCAAGTATTTGTCGTTCATCAAAGTATACTTCGATTCCTTTTTTTAAAGTGCTACTGATTGTTTGTGGAGTAATTTTATTATAAGTATTATATGCCGATTGTATTTTTCTGCGTCGCTTGCTTTCTAAAATGGCATTATTCATTGATTGCGTTATTCTGTCTGCGTACATATGCACTTCTCCGTTAATATTCCTAGCGCATCTTCCAGATACCTGAATCAAGGAAGTGGTAGACCTTAAGAAACCCTCCTTATCAGCGTCAAGTATTACAACTAAGGATACTTCCGGAAGATCTAATCCTTCACGCAGTAGATTTATTCCTATTAGTGTATCAAACTTGTTTTTTCGCAGGTCAGTTAATATTTTTGTTCTTTGGATAGTGTTAATTTCTGAATGAATATAGTCAACCCTTAGATTTCTGTCTTTTAAATATGTGGTTAATTGTTCACACATTTTTTTAGTAATAGTGGTAATTAATATTCGTTCCTTTTTAATGATTCTTTTTTTAATCTCTTCTATTATATTTGTTATTTGGTTTTTTGTTGGTTTAACAATGATCCGTGGGTCAAGTAACCCTGTTGGACGGATAATTTGTTCAATAATGTTGCTTCCAGATGCTTCAATCTCGAATGGGTTGGGAGTAGCTGACAAATATATTGTTTGCCGGGTTGCTTGAGCGAATTCGTCAAATGTTAAAGGCCGGTTATCTAAACAAGATGGAAGTCTAAAGCCGTGCTCAACAAGAGTTTCTTTACGGGATTTATCGGCTTTATACATTCCTCTAGTTTGCGGTAAAGTTACATGGCTTTCATCTACAGCTAAGATAAAATCAGACGGGAAGTAATCAATTAAACAGCTTGGCCTTGTTCCTGGCTTACGTTGGCTTAAGTGACGTGAGTAGTTTTCAATTCCGTGACACCAGCCGCTTTCTTTCATCATCTCTAGATCAAATAAAGTGCGCTGTCTAAGACGTTGAGCCTCCAACATTTTCCCGTTCTTTTGTAAAACGTTTAGCTGGCTGGTTAATTCTTTTTTTATTGATGTTATTGCCTGGGTTATTTTGTTCTCAGCGACGATAAAATGTTTTGCTGGATAAATATTTATTTTTTTAAGTTCGGATATTTTTTTACCGGTTAGTTTGTCGAATTCGTAGATTTTATTTATTTTGTTGCCGAAAAAGTCAACTCTTAACGGCTGTTCTTTGTATGCCGGAAAAATATCAACAGAGTCTCCGTTAACTCGGAATGTTCCACGGCTAAAAGAAACATTGTTTCGCTCGTATTGGATGTTTATTAAGTTTCTTAAAAGTGATTCGATTCTTATTTTTTCTCCAGAGAACAATGAAAGGGTGCCTTCAAGATAATCTTCCGGAGATCCTAGATTATAAATGCATGATACTGAAGCGACTACCAGCACATCTCGACGGCTTACCAGAGAACTTGTGGCTGAAAGACGTAGACGGTCTAGCTTTTCATTTATGGATGAATCTTTTTCGATGTATGTGTCAGTTTGAGGTATGTAGCTTTCTGGTTGGTAGTAATCGTAATAACTTACAAAATATTCCACTGCATTGTAAGGAAAAAATTCTTTAAACTCAGCGTATAATTGCCCGGCTAAAGTTTTATTATGAGTAATTATTAAAATGGGACGATTAATTTTTTCGATAACACAGGCTAATGTAAATGTTTTTCCTGATCCAGTAACACCCATGAGAGTTAGATGTTTTTGATTATTAACAATTGAACTTGTTATCTGTTTGATTGCTTTAGGCTGGTCTCCGGCGGGGGAAAATTTACTAATCAATTTAAAGCTATCCATTGTTAGGCAATTGCTAGATTTCTAAAGAAAAGTCTATAGACTTAGGCGAGTGAGTTAACATGCCGATGGAGATATAATCTACACCGGTTGTGGAGACCTTTTCAATATTTTTCAGATTTATTCTTCCGGAAACCTCGATTTTTACGTTAGGAAAGTTTTTATTTCGCATTTTTATGGCAGATTTAATGCTGTGTATTGAAAAATTATCTAACAGAATAATATCTGGTTTGTATTTGATGATTGCGTAATATTCTGTTAGATTTTCTACTTCAACTTCGATTTTTAATGATGTTTTCTGGCGCAAGCGAGTGATTAAATTTTTGATTTTTTTTTCATTGACCTTTCCGCAAGTTATGTATCCTCCGGCTTTCAGATGATTGTCTTTTATTAAGATTCCTTCAGCCAGGGACATACGATGGTTAAATCCTCCCCCGGTTTTTACTGCATACTTGGATAGGCATCTTAAAGAAGGTGTTGTTTTTCGGGTATCCATTATTTTCAATTTTGTTTTTTTTGTTTTTTCAACAAATTTCCCAGTAAGAGTGGAGATGCCAGAAAGTAAGGATAAAAAATTCAAGGCAATCCGCTCAGAAGTCAGGATGCTTCTCATATCTCCCTTAATTAGTGCGATATTTTCGCCTTTCTTTACTAATTGTCCGTCTTTTTTGCACGCACGAAAAATTACAGAGCTGTTAATTTGTTTAAATGTTTCTTTTGCTGTATCAATTCCACAAAGTATGCATTGCTCCTTAGCAATTATTTTTGCGGTTCCAGTAATAGTATCTGGCATTGTTAGCTTTGTTGTGATGTCGCAGCTAGCCTGGTCTTCACATAAGGCATCGCGAACATGATTAGATATTATTTTAGCTGAAAGCATTTTTTAATTTTTTAAGTCGATCAACCCTACAAAGTATATCGTTGAACTTTTGTGTTTCTGCTTTAATTGTTTCTGGAGAAGCTTTTTCTAAAAAATTATGATTTTCTAATCTTAGCTTAGTTTTGTTGAGTATGTTGTTTGAAGAGTTCATTTTCTTATCGATTCCACCAATAAATGTATCCATGTCAACTGAACCAGTATCAAGACTAACATTCCAGAAATCATTTTCATAAAGTACGGGATCAATCTTACTGGTAAATATAATTTTTTCACTTTGGGTGAGGCGCTTTATCCAATTTAAATTTTCGTGCCAGGTTTTATTTGTTGGTTCTTTAAGCAGAATTTTTAGTGGTATCTTTTTTTGTGCTAGTCCTAATTCAGTTTTAATATTTCGAATTTCTTTAATAGTATTAATAAGTTCTTGCATAGAGTGTATTGCTTTGTTGTTATAATCGAAAGTTAGTGGCTTTGGCCAGTTAGAAGTAATTAGTAATTCCTTGATATCTAAAGATGTCGTATCCTTGATAGTAGTAAATATTTCTTCACTAATAAACGGCATAAATGGGTGAATCAATTTAAGGGATTCTACTAAAACATATATAGATATTTTTGCTTTATCCAGGGTAAAGCTATCCTTTGTTATCTCTATATACCAGTCACAAAAATAATGCCAAAAAAAGTCATATATTTTTTTGGCTGCTTCATTTATTGTGTAGCGTTCCAAATTTAAGGAAACATTTTCAATGGTAGACGATAATTCTTTAAGTATCCATTCATCTATTGGGCTTAAGAGTTTCCATTTAAGGCTATCTATTTGCAAAGAATGTTCTTCAATTTTTAGAAAGATAAAGCGGCTAGCATTCCATATTTTATTAGCAAAATTCCGCCCAACAAGGAACTTGTCTTCATTTAAGTAAATGTCTGAGCCACTTGCCGCTAAAAGCATTAGAGAAAAACGTAATGCATCAGTTCCAAATTTTTCAATAATTTCTATCGGGTCGATAATATTTCCTAGCGATTTTGACATTTTTTTCCCACTGGGATCTCTTACTGTGCCGTGTATATAAACAGTGCTAAATGGTTTTTTCCCGGTAAATTCAAAACCAGCCATAATCATTCTAGCCACCCAAAAGAAAATTATTTCTGGTGCAGTTACTAAAACAGACGTGGGATAAAAATAATTAAATTCTTTTTCTTGTTTTTCTTTATTGGTCTTAGTTTTTTTTTCTTCTATTGTCTCTCTTTCATCGTCTATTGTTTCTTGTTTGTGAAACGGCCAGCCAAAAGTAGCTAGAGGCCATAGCCATGATGAAAACCAAGTGTCTAAGACGTCAGAATCCTGTATGATGTTTGTTGAGTTGCAATTTGGGCATTTTTTAGGAACATCCTCAGAAACGATTATTCCGGCTTCCGGATCTTTTTGCTGGCAAGCTTGGCAGTAAAAGACAGGCAACCTATGTCCCCACCATATTTGACGTGATATACACCAATCGTGTATATTTTCCATCCAATTAAGGTAGACTTTTTCCCATCGCTGTGGGTAAAAGACTATTTCTTTTTCCTTTACTGCCTTAACTGCCGGGATAGACAATGGTTTCATTTTTACGAACCATTGTCGTGAGAGGTACGGCTCAATTATTGTGTTGCAACGGTAACAATATCCCAGTGTGTAAGGATGGTCGTCAATCTTATCGATTAATCCGGCTGTCTTGAGTTGTTCTATAATTTCTTTTCTGGCTTTAAATCGGGTAAGGCCTTCAAATTTTCCGGCACTTTTATTCATTGTTCCATCAGGGTTCATGACTAAAATGGTCGGAAGATTGTGTCGCTGTCCAATGTTGAAATCATTTTTGTCGTGAGCAGGAGTTACTTTTACGGCTCCGGTTCCAAATTCTGGGTCAACAAAGTCATCCTTAATAATCCTAACAGTTCTTTCAGTAAGTGGTATCTTTATCGTTTTTCCGATAATGCTAGTGTATTTTTTATCGTGAGGATTTACAGCTATTGCTGTATCTCCTAGCATCGTTTCCGGTCTTGTAGTCGCTACAGTTACATATTGAACAGCCAGAGCGCTTCTATCTTGTATTGGATATTTTATATAGTATAATTTTCCGTTTGCTTCTTTGTGCGGGGCTTCTTCGTCAGCTAAAGCTGTTTGGCAGCGTGGGCACCAATTTATAATATAATTTCCGCGGTAAACTAGTCCCTTGCTCCACAAAGAAACAAAAGCATGTTTGACAGCTTTTGAATAGTCATCATCCATAGTGAAGCGTAAGCGTGTCCAGTCACAAGAAGCGCCTAATCGCTTCAGTTGCTCGACTATTGTTGATCCGTATTCCTCTTTCCATTTCCAGACTTCTTCAAGAAAACGATCTCTTCCTAAATCATTGCGATTTTTATTATCCCGGGCAATTTTTTTCTCGACAACATTTTGGGTCGCTATTCCTGCATGGTCGGTTCCTGGCATCCATAAGGCTTGGTATCCTTGCATCCTTTTAAAACGGATCAAAACATCTTGAATGACGTTATTCAAAGCGTGGCCCATATGTAAGATTCCAGTAACATTTGGCGGAGGGATAAGTATTGAAAATGGATTTTTCCCAGACTCTGCTTGAGCGGAAAAAGATTTATTTTTAAACCAAGCGCGTATAATATTGGCTTCTGCAGAACTTGGCTGGTATTTGGGTTGAATATTCATAGCTATTAAATTATCGTCATTATCTGAGAATGTCAAGGACTACTTAAAAAATGTGGATGGGAAGTTAAGAAGAGTTGTCGATTATCCTTGTTTTCTTTAATGATTCTAAAAATATATCTACTAATTTGGGGTCCAATTTCGTTCCTTTCATTTCGATTAACATGTCTGTAGCTTTTTTGGCAGAAAGAGCTTCGCGGTAGTCTCTGCCGGTAGTTAACGCATCAAATATATCAGCTACGGCGATTATTCGTGCACCTAAAGGAATGAATTCTCCGGCTAATCCATGCGGGTATCCGCTGCCATCGAAGCTTTCGTGGTGATGAACAACGTAAGGGATGAGTTCTTTAAATCTTTTTATAGGCTCTAAAATTTTGCCGCTTAGCGTTTGGTGTTTTTTAATTATTAAGAATTCATCTTCGGTTAATTGTCCTCTCTTGTGGAGGATTGAGTCCGGTGTTCCGATTTTTCCCAGATCATGCAAGAAAGCGGCTTTCTCTGCATTGTCAATTTCTTCTTGAGGCAAATCTAACGTTTCCGCCAAAAGTTTAGTATATCTAGCTACTCTTGTGGTGTGGCCTTCAGTGTAGGGGTCCTTAGATTCTAGTGCTATGATTAATGATGAGATTAGTTGTAGGTATGCTTCTTGGGTCTTTTTTTCTTCGTTTTTTAGTTTTTCGATTGTATCTAAAAGATGTTTATTTTTTTCTTCTGTGTCTGTACTTAGCGAAGATAAAAAGTTTTCATTGTGTGCATATCTTTTTAGATAAGCAGCTACATCCTCTTTTTTAAACTCCAATAATTCCTGTTCTGATGTATCTATTTTCTTGATTAAAAATGGTATTGCTGAAGTAATATTAAAATTAGCGGATCTTAGCTTTAAATATCCGATTTTAATATTCGCTTTGATTTTTTTATCAGCCATTGCATTTTGCAGGTATTCCTTAATTTCTAGGATTTTTACAGTAGTATTTATTTTTCCCAAAATTATTTCCTCATCGTATCTTGACCACAGCTTAGAAGTAGCTAATAAATATTCAGATAGTTGTTGCCAGATGTTACGTATATTGTCAAAAGTTTTAGATTTGGTGGCGAAATGCAAGCCGTTTATTTTAATTATGATTAAATATCCTTTTTTACCGAAAATGTTTTTTATTTCGAATTGCAATCGCTCAAAGAAGTATCTTCGGTTATTTAATCCGGATAAAGGATCGATAGTCATTCTGTTTTTTATCTGGATTATATGTCTAAGAAAGTCAACATAAGCGTAAACACTTCCTATCACCAATAAACATAAACTAGAGAATACTATTTTTCCACAGGCGAATTGCCAGCCAAAAAAACGCAAAAAAACATCTGCCCAGATTAAAGCAATGAGTAATCCTAGAGAAAGAATTACCCGGCGCAAGAAACTAAATCTTATTAAAATGTAACTAACCAAAGATAAAGTAATAACTAGAAGTAGTAAATTAATAAACAAAGGTACATTATGGATAAAGTTTTTGTTTAAGATGTTGGAGATTGCATTCGCATGAATAAAAATTCCCGGCATTTGGCCTAATGGTGTTGCGTGTATATCGTGGGCTATTTTTAATGTAGGCGCAACTAGTACTATTTTATTAGTAAAAAATCCAGACGGGAAATTTTCATCAATGACGTTTTTGAAAGAAATTCTTGTAAAGTCTTCCGGTTTAAAAGTATAATTTATTTGGGTTATTCCTGCCTCATTTACAGGAATTATTCGGTCTTTTAAACTAACGAACCGGGTGTATTCTTTAAGAGGTGAGTCAAGGAATACAGAAGATGTTTTGGCGACCCAAGAAAAATCAGAGAAGTCCTTTTTTTTAAAATAAGTTCTCACTTTCCTAATAATTTTATCGCGGTCGATAGGAGTGTTAATGAATCCGCAAAGCGCTGCTTCTTTAAATTCATTCTTGGGGTACACCGGGTTACTTTCTTGGTCAAGAAAATAAGCAAGAACTACTTTATTTTTTAAATTAATAATTGCAGAGAGAAACTCTTGGTCATCTTTGGAAATCGCGCTATCTCCGATGAATGTAATATCAAAGCTAATTACTTTTGGATTTTCTTTCTGCAGAGTGTTTAGCAGCTTAGCCTGTAAGCTGCGGCGTAATGGCCACTGGTTCCCGGATTCTTTCAGGGAATCGTTATCAATCTCGACTACGACTATTTTTTTATTTTTCTGGTTTTGTTTATCAACGGCATAAAAAAGATTACTAACTAAGTCTTCTATCTTTAGAGATGATATTGGTGGATGTAAAAAAGCAATCAAGCAAATTAACATCACAACAAGAAAGAATAAATATTTCTTTTTTTTCATTGTTTACTCTAGTGTTAGCTAATTTGTTTATTTTATGATTAGCCTTTTCTATGTTAACGATGTGACTGTGACCCTTGTTCGCCTTGTCCTTGTCCTCCTTGTCCTGTTCCCTGCTGCAGTTGTTGTTGTTGTTGTTGTTGTTGTTGTTGTTGTTCAATTTTTTCACTCTTTTTTATTTCTTGAGCGTAATAGATTGTGCTAGTAAGTGTGTATTTTTTGTGGCGTTTGACTGATTCACCGATAGTAAAAAGGCCACTGGCGGAATCGGCAATAACTGTTGTAGAGTCTTTTGGTAACTGCCGATATTCGTTATACGATTTTCCTGCTAAGTCTTGATTTAATCCGTAAGAAATTGATGTACTATCGTTGGCAGGACAGGTAAAGTATTTTAAGTCTCCGATATATCTTTTTGCCCATCCTTCTTGAGCATATGCTAAACCGTGTTGACTGAAGTCAACTATCAAATTTGCAAGTTTTATTTTCCAAGAGTTTTCTTTTTTTAATATTTTTGCCCAAGATTTTTTTAATTGTTTGTTATCCAGTTGTCCCAATGAAGATGGTAATGAATCATTTTCTACGGCGTATGTTTCAACAGCACCCAACAATACTTTTAAATTCATTTGGCAAACTTCAGCTTTAGATTTTTCTAAAGCATTTCTGTAGATAGGCGTAGCAAAAGTAACAATAATTCCGGCAATTATCACAATCATTGCAATCTCAATTAACGTAAAACTTTTTTTCATTTGTCCCTCCATATTGTAAAAGTTATTAGGTGTTTTTTTATCAATGACATTTAAAGCAAGACTTTACAATTAATAACAATTATTTTCGCATAACATTTTGTCGGAAGTGCAATTACTTATGCATATGTCCCATAAGTATTGTTCTTCAGGATTTTCTTGGCGTATTGAATCACATGCATCCATACATGTGTATTTTGTAGTAGTACATTCTGCACACGGAGTGCCTACTGCAGGCTCATCCTCCACCTCAGGCTCATCCTCCACCTCAGGCTCATCCTCCACCCCAGGCTCATCATCTATCATCTGCTCACTACCTTCAGGCACGGAAGATACCTCATCTCCCTTTTTTATCTCTTGTGCGTATTTAATTGTGCCAGTAATTGTGAATTGTTTGTGACGTTTAGCTAAAGTAGTAGTAAAGATTGGATCATCGCAGTCAGCAATAATGGGAATACTATTTTTTTGTAGGACGCGATATTCGGCAAAAGGCATGCTCGTTACTAGCTGGTTGATTCCGTAAGAATGTCCAGCTGGAGGTGGAGTTTCATCAGCAGGGCAGGTAAAATATTTTAAGTCTCCGATGTATCTTCCTATCCATCCTTCTTGAGCGTATGCTAATCCGTATTGCTTGAAATCAACTATCCAGTAAACGAGTTTTATTCTCCAAGAGTTATCTTTTTTTAATATTTTTGCCCAAGATTTTTCTAAATCCTTTTTTTGTAATTGCCCCAAAGACGCAGGCAATTCGTCGTTTTCGATAGCATATGTTTCTACTGCTCCCAAGAGGACTCTAAGATTCATTTTACATGTTTCTGCTTTTGACTTTTCTATAATGTTTTTGTAGGCAGGTATTGCAAATGTGGCAACTATACTAATTATAACTAATACGATTATTATTTCGACAATAGTAAAATTTTTCTTCATATGCATCCTCCTATATTTAGTACCCATTCTAATCTATTTTAGCAGAGATGTTTTAGAATGCAATTTGTTCTTTTTGTTTAAAAATGGTCTTAATGCTGTAGGAATTTCCTTGTTCTTTATCTGCAAGATGCTTTAGCTAGGGATTCGAATAAATGGGTGAATCCCGGAAACGATTTATTTATGCAGCTAGTACTGTCTAGTGTTGAAGGCTTGTCTAGTGCTGACCCTAATATAATTGAGCTCATTGCTGTTCGGTGGTCAGAAAAACTTTTGAATTTAGCTATTTTTTGATTTTTAAACGGAAATATTTTTAATTGCCAGTTTTGCCCTGACTTATTCCTATATCTTTGAGTAACAGCTTTTCCGCCAGTCTGGTTAATATTGTGCATAGTTGATGCTATTCTGTCAGTTTCTTTGACTTTTAATTCATTCAGTCCGTTTATTGTTGTTGGACTATTGGCAAAATTTGCTGCTACACATAATATGGGGATTTCATCAACTATTAATGGTATTTCTTTTTCTTCTACAGTTGTTCCAGCTAAGCTTGAACTTTTGACTAAAATGTCTCCGTAGGGTTCAAAATATTTTTTTAAATTAAAGATTTTTATGTTTGCTCCCATTCTTTTTAATACCGATAAAAGTCCGCAGCGTGTAGAGTTAAGATTTACATTTTTTATTAATATACTTGAATTTTTTGATATTAAGCCGAGTACAATAAAAAAAGCGGCTGAAGAAAAGTCAGAAGGAATAAAAATATTCCCGGGAGTTATCAGCTGTTTTCCGGGTTTTAAAGTTATAGTTTTTCCGTTTTTTTTGATTAAAGACCTAAATTCCTTAAGCATTAATTCAGTATGGTTGCGAGAAATAAATGGCTCAATGATTTGAGTGGGGTTTTTTGCGTATAAAGATGCGAGCAGTATTGCTGATTTTATTTGTGCGCTGGGAATTGGAAGGCGGTATTTAATTCCGAATATTTTTTCTGTTGGGTTAATAGCAAATGGCGGGTATTCTTCATTCTTTTTATAGTTAGATTGGATATCTGCCCCCATCATTTTTAAAGGATAGGTAATCCTTTTCATCGGTCGTGCTTTTAATGCCGATGAAGCGTCAAAATGTACAGGAAATTTTTGTCCACACAGAATTCCGCTAAATATCCGGAATGTTGTTCCAGATTCTCCAGCGGAAAGAAAGATTTTTCTTTTGCGTGGGTAATGTAGCCCACATCCTTCGATGGTGATGCTTGTTTTGTTTTTTACTTTAATGTTTACTCCGCAGCGCCTAATACATTCCAAAGTTGCTAACGTGTCCTCACTTTTAATGAAAGGGGCAATGGTTGTCTGACCTTTAGCCAAGGAAGAAATAATTAGTGCTCGGTGAGAGATTGATTTATCGGGAGGGACAAGTATTTCTGTGTTTAATTTTCTAATGCGTGCAATTTTGTACATACGTATATATTATTAATGGGTTAAAATAAAATCATTAAATCGTTTAGGCAAGGGCAATTCAAATGTTAACTGTGCTTTACTTGAAGGCTGATGAAATTTTAGTTTTTGTGCATGAAGCAACAAATGTTCAACGTGATCTTTTTTTCCATATTTATGATCACCAACAATTGGGAAATCTAAAAAACTAAGATGGACTCTAATTTGGTGCATTCTTCCAGTATGAGGTTCAACTGAGAGTAGACTGGAATCTTTAAATGTCTTATCAGCTTTAATCTTGGTTAGTGCAGTTTTTGATTGGAGAAATCCAATTTTCATTTTTAAACGGTTTTTTTTGTCTCGGCACAATGGAAAGTTTATTTCTAAATAATTTTTGTCCATCTTTCCCCAAACGATTGCCCTGTATTGCTTGTACACTTCTCTTCTTTTAAACTGTTGCACAAGGTTGTTGTGACTATTATTGTTTTTTGCAACTACCATCAGCCCACTGGTTTCCTTATCTAGTCGATGAACAATACCCGGTCTTAGGGGATCAATGCTGGATAATGTTTTTTGTTGGTACAATAATGCGTTTACTAAAGTTCGGTTGTAATTTTTTTGTGGCGGATGAACAGTTAATCCGCTTGGTTTGTCCACCACCATAATGTCGTTGTCTTCGTAAATTATTTTAACCGGAAAATTGTAAGATTCCAATGTATTTTTTTCTTCCGGGATATGCAGAATACAGACTTTTTGTTTTGGTCGCAAGAAAAAAGAAGGCTTTTTTATCGTATCGTTTACAAGGATTAGGTTCTTTGTGATGAGACTACGGATTTTAGTGCGGGAGAAATCAGGCATTTTTTTTGTTAAAAATGCATCTAGTCTTATGCCTTGGCAATTTTCAGGCACAATAAATATATTTTGCTTGTTATTGTCCATTATCTTTTTTGTAAGCTAGACCTTTGTCGGATTTTTTTCTTAATGATTGGAAAAGTAAAATAAATACGCCGACTGTAATACAAGTGTCAGAAATATTAAATACTGGCCAAATTCGAAAATCAATGTAATCTACGACATACCCTAATGAAATTCGATCATAAAGGTTGGATATTGCTCCGCCAAGAATCAATCCGCAGGCAATTTTAGACCAGCAGCTGTTTTTTATTTCATTTTTAATTAGTAATAAAAAAAATAAAATGAAAATAACTCCGATAACTATCAGCGGTAAAGTCTTATCTCGGAATATACCAAAGGCTGCACCGGTGTTAAAGATAACCGTTATGTGCAGAAAATTATTAATTAATGGTATTGATTGTAGAGGAAAGTTTATCCTTAGATGAGTTTTAACCAATAAATCAACAGAAAATATTATGGCTGTTAAAAGCCATGTTAAGGACATAAGTTACGCCTTATTTTCTTTTTCTATTTTTTCCTTGCATTTCCGGCAGTATCTTGCGTAAGGAATAGCGTTTAACCGTGTTTTAGCGATTGGTTTTTTGCACATTTCACAATCTCCATAAAGCTTTTCTTCCACTCTTTTTAGGGCATCGTCGATTTTAGCTATGATTTTTCGCTCGTTTGCGACCAATCCGATATTAAAGTCTCTTTCGTAATTATCAGTCGCTACGTCGGCGATGTGAATTCCGTACCCAGAAATGTCGCCAGACATTTCTTTTTGACTTTTCATCAATGTGTCCTCAGATATGTCTCTAATTTGGGATAGCACATCATCTTTAAGATTAAACAGTTGTTCGCGATAGATGTTTAATTCTTTTTTGGTAAATTTACGTTTCATGCTTTGCTCTCCTTTAATGCTTCTGTGCATTTATTACAGATGTCTGGATATTGTTTATTATTTCCTACTGATTGGCTCCACATCCAACAGCGGGTGCATTTTTTGCCTTCTGCTTTTTTTACGACAATACCGAAAGGTCCTTCTTTAATATCTACCCCAGAAACAACTAAAATATCCTTTAGTATTTCTTGGTGACCAGTGTAGAACTTGAAATCCGGTTGTGGAAGAGTTACACAAACAGAACTTTCTAATGAGCTTCCAATGTCTCCTTTGTTCCTTGATGTTTCTAGCTCTTTTAGAATTTTATTTCTTAGTAAAATTATTTTTTCCCATTTTTCTTCCAGGGGTTTATTCCGCCAGTTTTTTCTTTTAATCTCACTAAAAGTAGTAATAAAAATTGAATCCTTTTTATTTGGTAGCTGTTCCCAGCAAGAATATGCCTCTTCTGCAGTAAACGGTAATATCGGGGCGATTACTGCAAGAAGTATACTTAATATGTGATAAAGAACATTTTGGGCGCTTCTGCGCTCTAGAGAATTTTGAGAAAAAGTATATAGTCTGTCTTTTAAAATGTCAAGATAAAAAGCGCTTAAGTCAACATTACAGAAGTTAAATAGTTTTTGACAAACTTTGTAAAAGCTAAAATTATCATAACATTCAGTAATCTCGTCAAGCAGCAGAGATGCTTTACTAAGAGCAAGTTGGTCTATCTCCATTAATTGTGAAATCTCTACTTTGAATTTATCGGGAGCAAAGTCGGATATATTTCCGAGAATGAAACGAATCGTGTTACGTATTTTGCGATACATGTCAACAAGCTGGTTTATTATTTCTTGCGAGATCCGTATGTCTTCAGAATAGTTAGAGTAAGCGGTCCATAATCGTAGGATTTCTGCTCCGTATTTTTTAGATATTTCTTGAGGGGAGATAACATTTCCTAAAGATTTTGACATTTTCTTTCCCTCACCATCAACAACGAATCCGTGAGTTAATACTTGTTTGAAGGGCGCTGCATTCTCTTTCGCGGCGGATAGAATTAAGGATACTTGGAACCACCCTCTGTGCTGGTCGCTGCCTTCTAAGTATAAATCAGCGGGAAATTCTAGGTCACTATTTCTTTTTAACACACCTAAAAAACTAGCGCCAGATTCAAACCAAACATCTAATATATCGTACTCTTTGGTAAATTCTTTTTTGTTGCAGTCAGGGCAATAAAATTCAGTGGGAATAAATTCATCTACTGGTAGCGTAAACCAGGAGTCTGATCCTTCTTTGGAAAATATTTCTGCTGTTTTAGCGATTATTTCTGGAGCAAGGATTGTTTGCTTGCACGAGGTGCATCTTATTGCTGGGATTGGAATTCCCCAGAGACGTTGTCGAGAAAGACACCAATCTGGCCTGTTTTTTATCATTGCTTTCATTCTTTCGCCACCAGAATTTGGAGTCCAATGTGTTTTCTCGGATAAGTTCAGCAACTGGTTTCGTAAATTACTGTGTGATATATCTAAAAACCATTGGAAAGTAGCCCGAAAGACTATTGGTTGCTTACAACGCCAGCAATGAGGATAGGAGTGAGTTATCTTTTGATGCTTTATTAATGATCCACTATTCTTTAGCTTGTCAACGACTAAAGCACCGGCAGACTTAATATCTTTTCCTTTAAAATCATTTGGTTCAGTAAAAATTCCGCGTTGATCTAAAGGCATAATTATTGGTAAGGTATACTTTTTTACTAGCGAGAAATCTTCTGCCCCATGTCCAGGAGCGATGTGCACACAGCCGCTGCCTTCCTTATTTGAAATAAAATCAGCTAAAATGATTTTTACTTCTTTTTTTAAAAAAGGGTGGTTTATGGATATTCCTTCAAGTGCAGCTCCTGTAAATGTTCTTATTATTTTTATCTCGTTTTCAGTAATTCTGCTCAATACAGGCAACATTTCTTTTCCGAGTATAATGTTTCTTCCCTGAAAGCCAACTAAACAATATTCAAATTTTGGATGAATTGCCACCGCCACATTAGAAACGATTGTCCAAGGTGTGGTTGTCCAAACTAAGAAATGAGAATTAGCAGGAAGCAAATTTTGAGCATCAGCAACTTTAAATGTGAAATAGATTGAGTCAGATTCCTTATCTCCATACTCAACTTCTGCTTCTGCTAGCGCTGTTTCGCATTCTGTACACCAATTTACTGGTTTTCTGCCGCGGTAGATGTAGCCTTTTGAAGTTAAATCTTCTAAAAGCTTCATTACTGAGTATTCGTAAGGTTTATTGACTGTCAAGTAAGGATTTTCCCAATCACTAAATATTCCTAGTCGGATAAATCCTTCTTTTTGGAGCTTAACAAATTTCAAGGCATAGTTTCTTGCTTTTTTACGAAAAATGTCTATTTGAACGTCATGCTTAGTCAGCTGCAATTCTTTAAATAACTGGTGTTCTACCGGAAGCCCATGGCAATCCCAGCCAGCAATAAATGGACAATTGTATCCACTTAAGGTTTTGTATTTTAGGACAATATCTTTTAGTATCTTGTTTAAGGCATGCCCCATGTGAATTAATCCGTTAGCATAAGGCGGTCCATCATGAAGGATAAATTTATCAGCATCCTTTCGTTCAGAACATAGTCTTTGGTAGATGTTTAGTTTTTTCCAGGATTCAATCATTTTTGGTTCAAGCATGGTGAGGTTAGCTTTCATTGGAAAAGTCGTTCGTGGAAGGTTTAGTGTGCTTTTATAATTCATTTAAAATAATGATGATTTACGAAATTTTTCCAGTCTTGTTGTTATTTTTGAAAAAGTTACAGAGCCCAATCGGCCAAGGCTGAAATCTTCAACAGCAAAAGTAGCCATGATTGTTCCGTAGACCAGAGCTGTTTTTAATGATTTTTTGCTATATTTTGAACAAGATGCTAGATAACCCATGAAGCCTCCAGCGAATGTATCTCCGGCACCAGTAGGGTCAAAAACTGACTCCAACAAAAACGCCGGTATTGAGAATATAGTGTCTTCTAAAAATAATAAGACCCCGTGTTCTCCTTTTTTAACTATTATAATTTTTGGTCCGAGCTTTAACATTTTTTTTCCGGCCTTAACTAAATTATTTTCTTGTGTTATCTGGCGTGCTTCTGATTCATTAACTAAAAAGATGTCTACATGGCGCAGAAGTTTTAATAAATGATTTAGCTTATTTTCAATCCAATAATTCATAGTGTCACAAGCAACTATTTTAGGCTTAGTTATTTGTGATAATACTTTGTTCTGAACTTCTGGATCAATATTAGCCAAAAAAACATACTTATTATCTTGATGAATCTTTGGCACTTTCGGTTTAAAGTCGGCAAATACATTCAAATGGGTAGAGATTGTTCGAGGATTAGAAAAATCCCAGTTATATTCCCCTTCCCAGCGAAATGTTTTTCCTTTGACTATCTCTAGTCCGGAAAGATTGATTTTTTTCTTTCTTAAATAGGCTAAATGTTTTCTGGGGAAGTCTTCTCCCACAACAGCTACAATATTTACTGGATTAAATATCCTTGCACTGGTTGAAAAATATACCGCCGAGCCACCTAAAGCATCTTTTACTTTGCCTAATGGCGTGGTTATTGTGTCTAAAGCGACTGACCCTACGACTAAAATATCTTTATTCATTATGTTTTATTTGATATATTTATCAATCATTATTCCTAACTTGTTTTTTGTTTCCGGAGAGATGTAGTTAGGATTAGTTACAATTGCCTGGCTTAGCGCATTTTGGCAAGAGCATTTTTTATCACTTTCTACTTCTAGGATAAAATTCTTTATTATTTTTTTCGAATTTTCAATGTTTTTCTTGCAAACGCTCATTATCGCTTCAAGAGTGACGCTTCCGTGATTAGGGTGCCAGCAGTCATAATCGGTGATCGCCGCTAGGCATGTGTAGCAGATTTCTGCTTCTCGGGACAATCTTGCTTCTGCTAAGTTGGTCATTCCGATTATATCCATTCCCCAACTGCGATAAAGATTTGATTCAGCGAGGGTAGAAAACTGTGGTCCTTCCATATTTAGATAAATACCCTTATGGTGCGTTTTGGCACCTGTTTTTGTTGAGGCTTCATTTAGAACTAGGGATAGATTTTCGCAAACTGGATGTGCAAAGCTGATATGAGCAACTATTCCGTTTTCGAAGAAAGTATGTTTTCTGGCTTGGTTTGTTCGATCAACGAATTGATCAGGAATTACAAATTCAGTGGGTTTTAAATTTTCTTTTAATGACCCGCAGGCAGAAACGGAAAGGATCTTATCAACGCCTAATAATTTCATTGCGTAAATATTTGCCCGATAGTTTATTTCTGAAGGGCTGATTTGATGATGTTTTCCGTGACGAGGAAGAAAAATTAATTCCTTGCCGTTCATTTTTCCGATTGCTAGCGCTGCTGATGGCTTTCCATAGGGTGTGCTTGGCAGGATCTCTTTTACTGTTTCAACCCCTTCAATACTGTAAAGCCCACTTCCTCCTATAATTCCTATTTTTCCCATGTTAAATCCCCTTTTTGCGTTTTTTTTCTGAGCAACTTTTTTGTGTAAATAATTCCAAAAGAATCCCTTGAGAGCGCTGGTTTGCTGCTTTTACTCCTTCGGTAATAATCTTACTAATATTTTTTTGCTTGAAGACCTTGAATGCTGCTTCGGTTGTTCCATTCTTAGATGCTACTTGTTTCATCAATGTTTCAAAATCTTTATTTAATTTAGCAATGGATGTTGCTCCTTGAAAAGTTTGAAGGACCATTAATTTTGCTGTATCCTTGGAGAATCCAAGACGAATTGCGTTTTTATATAGTATCTCCATAAAGAAAAACAAGTATCCTGGTCCGCTTCCGGTAATTGAAGTTGCTTTGTCTAATTGTTTTTCGTTTGTGACTATTACCTTCCCGGATAGAGAAAATATCTCCTGGGTAGTTTGTAAGTCATTTTTCGCAATAAAGCTTCCTCCAGAAATAAAGGACAGCGACTTGCGTACTTTAATTGCTAAGTTTGGCATAACTCTGACTATCCTTATTCCTTCGATTAATTTTTCAAAAAAGGAAGTTTTAATGCCGGCAGCTATAGAAATTAATAGTGGCTTATGTTGTGACAGGTAGCTATTGTTTATTGCGATGAAATTTGGAATATCTTGCGGTTTGATCGCGAGTATTAGCACGTTACTACTAGAAAATAGTTCTGCAAAGTTCTTACTTTTTATACAGCCTTTTGTGCTTTTTAATTTATTTTTATCTATGTCGTAGACATTAATTTTTTGCCTATCCTTTTGGGGAAAGGAATCCAATAGAGATAACCCCATATTCCCTAACCCAATAATTCCTAATTTAATATTTTTTTGCATAATGTGGCCTAAAATAGCATAAAATAAATATGCTGTCAAACATTGATAATATGTTTATTATTGGAAAAATTATGCCTATAACCCTGCTGGCTTGGTGCTTATTCATCTGGGAAAATTTTATTGACTAGATCATCGTTAATGAAATGTGATTTGTATGTTGGTTGCCCGTCAACAATAAAGATATACGTTGGCACGCCAGGAATCGAAAATTTTCGGGCAAGATATGCGCTTGGATCAAGAAGTATTTTATTTTTCATGCACTCGTTAAGTTTTGCTTTTGTAAAGAATCTTTGGACGGTTGATTCTTCCTCGCCTTCACTGATGTACAATATTTTTATATCCTCTCTGTTTTTAGCTGTGTCACATTCTTTAGATAGACGGTTGATTTCAGTTCGGCAGCCTGGACACCATGTAGTCCAAAGAAGCAAAATTGTTTTGGAGTGAGCGGTTATTTCTTCGTAAGTTGTGATTTTTTTATCTAAAGTATAGAAGTCGGCACTTTGGCCGGTTATTGGATATATAACCAATAGCAAAAAAAATATAATCTTTTTTTTCATCGTATAAGTGTTATGAATTTAAACAAGAAAAAGGAACCTATAGCTAAAAAAAGTAATCCAATGATCTTATGAATGACAATGAGCCATTTACCACCCTTGGGAAGTCTTTTGATTAACGAGCTAAATGTTCCTAAAATAATCAATGTTGTTCCGTATCCCAACGAAAATAAGAAAAGAGCGGTTCCTCCATAAAGCACACTCTTTTTTAACGAAATTAAACTCAATATTGCTCCTAGAACCGGAAAATTACAGGGGATTATTGCGAATCCACTGATTGCTCCAAGAACGAATACAGATATTAATCCTTTCTTCGGAGAATGTTCTTGGTTTATAGAGAAAAACGGGATATTTAGTTTGATTATTCCGGTTAAAGAGCAGCCTAAAACAAAAAAGATAGCTGAAAGGAAAAAATATGTAAATGGGTTAATGAAAAAAGTGGCTAGAAATAAACCGAAGACAGAAGATGCAATTCCCAATAGTGTATATACAGAAGCGATGCCTAAAACAAATACAAAGCTTGTGGTGAATCCTCTTAGTTTACTTGTGCAGGCTGCCGCTCCTGTTACGCCCAAAGTTATCGGAATTAATGGATAGATGCAAGGGGAAAAACTTACTAGAAAACCGGCAAAAAAACTTGCTCCCAAACCCCAGATATGGCTAGTAGTGAATATTTTTTCTAAGTTGATTAGTGTTTCCTGAATCATTTTAATTTATTTTTTTACTTCACTAATAAGCCATTTTTTGTATTTACGATTTACGCCGGTAGCGTCTAATGCAATTATTTCCGGAACTTCGTAGGGATGGTTGTCTTTAATCATTTTTTTTAGCTTAGGAAATAATATTTTTTTTGTTTTTATTATCAATAGGGCTTCTTGCTCAGAAGTTATTTTGCCTTTCCACCAGAACAAGGATTTAACTCTTTGAACAATGTTGATGCAAGCACAAACTTTTTCTTTCAAGAGCGTGTTAGCTAAGGTTTTAGCTTTTTTTTCTGGTATTGTTACTAAAACAGCAATTATTTCATTCATTTAGGATAGTTTTATTTTTTAAGTATTTGCAATGTATTTATGAAACGCTGGGCGAATCTTTGGCAATTTGTTTCGCAGCGTTTATCGATTTGGCTGATTGCTCCTGGACCGTAATGATCTCCTTTCGGGTCGCCTTGGGTAATCATTCCGTGAATCAACATTGCTTCTAGGATGCTCAGAATAGTAGTTTCGTTTCCTCCGGCTAAATTTGCTGCTGAAGAAAATGCGCCACCTAGTTTTCCGTCTAACTTTCCGTGCAACGAAACGCTATCGTCAAGAAATTTTTTAATTTCTGCAGCTAGAGTTCCGTAATAAGTAGGAGAACCAATAATTATTCCATCATAATCCAGCAATTGTTCCGGCTTGATTTCAGATACTGGAAAAATGTCTGCTTCTTCTCCAGCGTCTTTTATGTTTTTATAAATAATTTCGGCCATCTTTTTAGTGGTCCCACTTCGTGAATAATAAATTACTACTGTTTTCATTAGCATACCTCCTCTATCGACTTTTTATTTTCTGCTACTAACTATTGATCTTTTCTAATTTTTTTACCCTTCGTCCATTATCCTTTATCCTTTAACCTTGAACCTTTCTTCTTTTCTTCATCGTCACTCTTCTGTCATCCATCGTCTATCGTTTTAAACTATCGACTGCGGACTATGAGCTTTTTCACACTTATCACTTATCTCTAAAATATGCGCCCGGCAGGAGTCGAAACAAATCTTCGGCACAGCCGAAGTCTAATTGCTCACGGTAATTGATTTATTTGTTCCGACAATCCTTATGATAAACCACAGGTTTGCATAACAAAGATACGTAATATGTTAAAGATCAGTATGCGCCCGGCAGGAGTCGAACCCGCAACCTTCTGGTCCGTAGCCAAACGATCTGTCCAATTGATCTACGGGCGCAAATATTTTTGATAGTATTTATTTGGAGCATTTTTTATTTATCTTGCAAAGCGAAAGAAAACATAGTTAGCGCTAAGCCACCAAATAACATGTTGATAGCTGTTAACAATCCTATGGCCCATATGCCGCTAAATGGCAGCTTTAAACAAATAAGCACTCCTAATAGAAGTGAAATTATCCCATTAAAAAGTATCCATCCCCAACTTTTTACTGGACGCATTTTTAAAGAATAAATAATCTTAGCAATTCCTTCAATTATAAAGAATATAGCTATCCATGTCGAGAGTAAAATTATTCCTTCCAGAGGATGTATTAGTAAAATTCCCCCTATGCTGCAAGCTATAATTCCGGCTAAAAGATGCGCAAAAAATCCTTTCCAGTTTTGGCAAAATAATGCAGCACTAATTTGTATAATTCCAGCAATTACTACTAACAATCCAAACACTACCTCTACAGCTATAGTGGTAATAATAAAAGGCAGGCTCACTGATGTTATTCCCAGAACAATAAGCAATACGCCAAACAGTAGAAACCAATTTCGTTTCTTTTTTAAATCCTCAAATTCCTTAGTTAGCTCACTCATTATCTCTCCTTTTTTTAGGTTTTCTTGCTATTGCCATTTTTGGTATTTATTCTGTCTAGTCAGATTTGCAAGATAACTCTTTTTATACCAAAGATTACTTCTAAAAGCAACACAAATTAGTTGTATAATATTTTAATTTATATGTTATGGTAATGCTAATATTTTTCTTTACTATTTTCTGGTTCACATTAGAATAAAGTAATCGCCACCAAAACACAAATATGATAATTGCAAAAAACATACTCAGTAATGCTTTTCGGAAGCTTTTCCAAAATTGTCGCAATGTTTCCCGGGAAGTTGTTGTGTTCGTACTATTGACTGCTTTAAGCATTATTTGTGTTTCAGTTTTTCTTTCCTTAGTTCCTAGTGTGGATAATAACTTTTTTTTCTCAAGCGATGATCCCCAGTTTCAAAGTGAGCGGTTAATTAATCGGTTATTTATCCGTAAGGATTCACAGGTCATTATTTCAGCCAGCGGCCAGATTAACCGCGAGCGATATCGTGATAAGATTTCCAGGCTAAGCGAAATGTTATTGGGTCTTAAAGGTGTAATCAGTGTTAATAGCATAACGCATGCTGGGCCGGGAAATACACGTAAGGCGATTGAAAGTCCACTATGGAAGCGCTTGATTGTTTCTAGTGATCGCGAAGCAACTAACCTTATTGTGCTTATTGATGAACAGAAGTCTTCGGAAATTATTCGGGAAATTGAAAAAATTATGCAGCAGTTTGAAAGCAAAGACTTTCATTTGCGAGCTGCTGGTTTACCATATGTGATTGAACTAATCAAGCGCTATCTCCTGCGGGATCTTAAAATATTTAGTCTTTTGGCGTTTACAATATTTGGACTTTTGATTTTTTATATATTTCATTCAAAAAGTATTTTATTCGGGACAATATTGTCTTGCCTTAATGCTTGCATGTGGACATTCATGCTGACGAACTTATTCAATATTCCGATCGGATTGTTGACCGCCAATCTGGGAACGATTATTTTTGTAATGACTCTTTCGCATATTATATTCTTGACGTTTAACTGGCGAACATTTCGTGCAGATGTAAGCTGCAAAGACCCGGTTAAACAGGCTGTTCGGCGGACTTTTCCTCCCTCATTTTGGAGTATGCTAACCACATTCCTGGGGTTTATTAGTTTAATGTTTGTTCCGGCTAAACCGTTGAGAGATTTGGGGGTTTCTGGAGCTATTGGATCATTGGTGGCGATAGCAGTTGCTTATGGGGTATTTCCGGCATTTTTAAAATTAGTTAGTCCAAGAAAGCGGCGTAAAGGGAAAATCGAACATTATGAAATTAAAACTTACCGGTTTATTGATTTAGGGAAGCAGTTTATTATTTTGCTTATTTTTGCAACCTGTTTGTTGACTTTGCCAGGTTTATTTATGATTGATTCTGACCCGAGCTTGCTTTCTTATTTCTCAAAGTCAAGTGAAATACACCAAGGTTTAAGCTACATAGATCGTAATGGTGGAAGCAGCCCGTTGATTTTAGTGGTTCGCTCAAAAAGTGGAGAAAAGATCCACTCTAATAAATCATACAATCAGTTATGGAGCCTTCAGGAATCGTTAGAACAACACCGTGCTGTGGGTTCAGTTATATCCTTACCGGTGCTAATTGCTCAAGCCAAACAGACTCCAGTTTTAGGATGGTTTTTGCCTCGGGAAATATTGGTAAATGCAATGGAATCGCCAACGAATGATGAGGTTGCCAAAAGTTTTATCACTGCTGACCGTGAGCATGGGCTATTTTTATTGCGGATGATTGAATCTTATCGTACTCTTTCCCGCTTAGAAATTATTGAAGAAATCAAGGCAATCACTGAAAATGAAGGAATGCATCCAGAAATTATCGGAGGAATATATAGCCTTCAGGGGCATTTGGCAAAATTAGTTGCCTTAAGCTTAATAGGCGGGTTGTCTAAATTGATTTTACTTTTTGGGTTTATTACTTGGTATCTTTCGCGCTCTTTGCGTGTTACATTGGCTGTTGTGGCTAGTATCTTCATTATTCCGTTAACGATCCTTGGTTGTTTCGGAATTTACCGGATTCCTTTGGATATTATTTCTGCACCAGCGTCTAATGTGGCTATTGCTATGGGCATTGACTCAATGATTCACATGATTAAAGCATTTCGTCGGACAAGAGATTGGCAGGCGGTACGTGATGAGCTTTGGCAGCCAGTGCTAACTTCTATGTTTGTAGTATCTATTGGTTTTGGAATATTCTTATGTTCGACTTTTCCTCCTACCCAACGGTTTGGGGGAACTATTCTATTCGGTACTATTTTATCTGCACTAACTGCTTTATATGTAATGCCTTTGTTATTTAAACATATTCGTTTAGATAAACTGGGATTGATTTTGCGGAAAAAAGCAAAATAGCATTTCTCTTTTGAATGATTGAATGACTTTATTCAATCATTGGTTAGCCTTGATGGGATATCTCTTTTTAGCAGAATTATTTTTTAAATAAAATAGCTAAAATAAAAGAAGTGTTTGCCATAACTAACAAACTAATAAGCTTAATACTCTTTGAGCCTAACAATAGATGGGTTCCAGCTATCTTTAGAGTAATTGCTAACAAAATCAATATAACCCCTGCTAGTACAAATAATTTGGATACTTTTGTCATACTCACCTCCTTTTAAGTTCGCTTGTTGTTCTACTCTAGAAAACCAACTATTTTTTTAATAAAATCTTCTGTTTTTTCTGTGTGAATAGAGTGAGCTGCATTTTTTAAAGATGCAACTTCGGCATTAGGCATTTTGGCAGCTAATTCCTCTATTTCCTTTTTGGTAACTAAGATATCTTTTTCGCCAAAAAGTATTAAAGTTTTTGTTTTTAATTTATTTATTCTGTTTAAGGAAGAGAATAAATTGATAGCCTCTACTTGTCGTTTAAAACCGTCGAAGGTTATCGGATAAGGATATTCTAAAAGACTTTTGATTGCAGAATCTACATTATTTTTATCATTAAAATATTGAGGAGTAAAAATCCAACAAAAGAATGCTCTCAAAAATATCTCATACGCAACACCATCTCTTAAACAATGAGCCATATTGTTGAAGAGGAATTTATTTCTTTCCGAAGTAAATGCAGAGATACTTGCTAAAATTAGCTTGTCAATTTTTGTGGGATGGGCTATGGCTATTTCTTGAGCAATGTATCCACCCATAGAGTGTCCCAGGATGTGTGGCCTTTTAATTCCTAATTTATCAATAAGGCTAAGAGTGTCCTTAGCTAGCGTGCTTATGGTAAATTTTTTTTCACGATATTTTGTTTTGCCGACGCCTCGATTATCAAAGATAAGCATTTGAAAATGCTTAGCGAGCTTAGCAAGTATAGGATACCAAGTTTGACTGTCGCTTCCCAAGCCAGCGATAAGCACCAATGGCTTACCTTTTCCGTGAATTTCATAGTAGCAGTCAATATCGTTGATCTTAATGGTTGGCATATCTTGAAAATGAGTTAAACAGTATTTTTGCGCTTAGCTGTCTTTAGGATACACATATTTACTATATACCTTGTAGCGGTGCTTTCAAGATATTTTTAATTAACTTATTTTTGATATTTGCTTTTAATTACCAGCACATCTCTTTATTTTTGCTTAATAAAAAGCGCATCAACAGAATTATTGCAAAAGATCATTTTGTTTGTTTCGATGTTTATAATAGCCAAAGCAAAAGTTTATGTTAATATACTTTTTATTAACGATGGAAAATAAAATGAACTTACTTATAACGTGTAAACCAGATTACGAGCCTGTCCTTATTCGGGAGCTTACCTTGAATGATTGCTCGGTTAAAGCACAAGGCAATTCCTGGGTTCAGTGTCAATTAAATATTAGCAAGACAATAATACAACACCTGTCTCAACTATGCTTTGCGCAAACTATATTAATGAGCCCGGTTGAAATAAGCGCTTTTTCAGTTAATGAATTTACTCTAAAGCTATCTGAACTTTTTTTATCTTCGATGAATAAAAAGATCATTAAACATCATTTGCCGGTTTTGTTTTTTTATGCAGATGTAAGAAATTTATCTCATCGAACAAAATCAATTGAATTAAACTGGCGCAATAAAATTAGAAAAAAAATGTCTCGGGTAGAAAAACTTTTGCAAAACCCAACTCCTTATTCTCGGGAGGCAATTGAAGGTTTTTTTGTCTATTTTACTGATTTTAACCATGCTTTTGTGTCTTATTCGGCAATTACTGGAGCATGCCAGCGCATGTGCATGGATAAAAATGCACCTTCACGTTCTTATTTGAAGGTAGAAGAAGCATACACCCTTATTAACTGTCAACCTCAAGCTAATGAGCAAGTAGTTGATCTAGGCGCTGCTCCTGGTGGCTGGGCTTATAGCGCATTAAAGCGTAAAGCAAAAGTAATTGCTGTTGATAATGCGCAGCTTAACAAAACTATTTCAGCATATCCTGGCATTACGCATTTAAAGCAAGATGCGTTGAAATTTATTCCTTCAGAGAAATTAAATGCTGACTGGTTATTCTGTGATACTATTGAAAACCCGGAGATTATTTTGCAAGTAATTCAGAAATGGTTGCAATATCATTGGTGCCGAAGATTTATAGTGAATCTGAAAATCGGTCGGTGTGACCCTATGGAAATTATCAAGAAGATTAATAGCCCTGATGCAGGGCTATTAGGGTATTGTTCTCAGCTTGAAATTCGTCATCTCTATCATAATCGTCAGGAAATAACTTTAGCTGGTATCCATATCTAACAAAAAATTAGTTATCTAAAACTTAATCGTTTAGTGCCGGAATATAGGAGATATTCGAGCAGCCGGCATTCTATCTTAGCATTAAAAAAAAGTAATCGTCTGTTGGCACGTAGACCTATAAATTTTGCTAGTGCTTGATTTCCTGTAAAGACATAGCCGGTAAATCCGCTACATTTTTGTTTTAAGAAATCACCCATTTCTTTGTAGGTGTTTTCCAATTGTTTTTGAATACCTAGCCTTTGTCCATATTCTGGATTAAAAACAATAATCCCTTTTTCTTCGGGGATCGGTGTATCTTTGAAGTCGCAAACATAGAATTCAATGCAATGGTCTACGCCGGCATTTTGAGCATTTTTTTTAGCTAGCTCAATGGCGTGCTTGTCGATGTCAGAGGCAATAATTCTAAAGCTTGGTTTTTTTTTGGATAAGGTAGATAGTTGCTTACGCAAGGCATTCCAAAGTTCTAGGTCGAAACCTTTAATATGCATAAAACCAAAATTGCTGCGTAAACTGGCAGCTGGACGATTTAAGGCAACTAAGGCTGCTTCAATAGCAATTGTTCCACTGCCGCACATTGGGTTAACTAAAGTTTGTAAGCCGTCATAATTGGCAGCTTGCAGTAAGGCAGCGGCTAAAGTTTCTTGTAAGGGGGCCTTGTAGGGAATTTTTCGATAATTTCTGTCGGACAATTTGCGGCCGGAAGTATTCAGATATATCCAGCATTTTTCATCCTTCCAATATAAGTTAACAACTACGTTATCTCTATTTCCTCCGGCGCTGGGGCGCATATTACATTTTTCAGCTATTCTATCGACGATTGCATCTTTGGCTTTTTGGCTGACAAATACTGAGTTGTTAATTGTCGGGCTGTCTACACGTGAAACTACACTTATATATTCTGATGGCTCAACAATATCTTCCCAGGCAATTGAAGATACGTGCTTATACAGATCTTGCGCATGACGACAGGAAAACTGCTTTAGCAGGCAGAGAACATTAAAAGCGTTTCGCAGGCAAAAGTTAAGTTTCATTGCCTCCACTAAAGACGCGGATATTTCTATACCTGTTCTGTGCTGTGACTTGACTTGAAATCCAAGATCTTTTACTTCTTTCTGTAAATAAGGTGCTATTTCCCGAGCGCAAGTAATCAGTAAGTTTTGCTGCTTGTTTATATCCATATAAGTTATATAACAGACATTTTATAAATTGCAAATTGATTCTATAAACAGCCAATAATTTAGGACGATTAGTTACTGCAATTAAAAGCTATGTGTTATAATGATATCATGATTGTTACTATTGAAAAGATTGTTTACCCTGGGAAGAGTTTCTCTAGAATAAATGGAAAAGTAGTATTTCTCGATCAAGGTTTACCCGGTGAAGTAGTAGAGATTGATATAGTTAGTGAAACTAAAGGGTATATTCAGGCTAAAGTAATAAAAGTGATAGATGCCTCGCTTTATCGTAAACAGGCGCTTTGCAGCCATTATCGAGTTTGCTCAGTCTATCAATATATTGATTATTCTCAGCAAGTAGAAATAAAAAAGCAGCAAATAAAAGAAATTATCTGTCATAGATTTGATATTGACTGTGCTTTGTTACATTTTCGTCAAAGTCCTCAAATCTGGGGTTACCGTAATAAAATAAAAGTAAAGATTATCAGACAGAACTCTTTGCCTCATTTAGCGTATAATTTACCGGGAACTATTGATAAATTTATTCCGATTGACAGGTGTTTTCTGTCTCCGGATCAGACTAATCTATTCATGAGTAAGTTTATAAAAATACTTCGTCAGCAAGATTTTTCATCAGTTAGACAGTTAACAATTAAGGAAAATAAAAACAATGAATTGCTGGTTTGTGTTTGCCACGATGATTCCTTAGATATTCATCAATTCTCTCTTGTTTTTGAAAGCCTAATAAAGCAGCCTAAGGTCGCCGGGGTTGTTCTTGCTAATGAGGAAAGAGATACGCAGGCTGTTATCTATGGTGACGATTTTTTTAGAGAGACAATTGACAACAAGCAGTTTTTAATTGGCAGTTTTTCGTTTTTCCAAATAAATACACATGCACTTAATCTTTTAGTTGGAGATTTGCGAGATAACTTAATCTTGAGCAAGGATACTGTTTTAGCTGATCTTTATTGCGGTGTAGGCATATTTGGTATTTTGCTGGCTGAGCAGGTAAAGCAAGTAATTGGTGCAGAAATTGAACCGGAGAATTTTTTATTTTTAGAAAAAAATATCAAAATTAATGGAATAACAAACTTTGATTTACATTTGTGTGACTGCAATGATCGCTTAATATCAATATTTAAAAAAAATATTGATATAGCCATTATTGATCCCCCAAGGAAGGGAGCCGGCGTACAAGTTTGTGAAAAATTAATTAAGTCTAAGGTAAGTACTATTGTTTATATTTCTTGTGATCCATCTACGCTTGCCCGTGATTTGAAAATATTACTTTCTGCTTACAAAGTAAGAAGTCTATATGTGTATGATTTTTTTCCACATACCCCTCATATTGAAACCATGGTAATTCTCGATAAAGAAAATAATTAATTTTTTTTATTATAAAATTGTCGATATCCTGATATTCTTTTCTGAGTCAGCAAATTTATTAATTTGAGCATTTGCGGTTTAGTTTTAACTTGAGATATTTTAGCTTTTAGGTGTTTAGTATCAATAAAATTTCGGGCATACCAAAGAAAAAACTTTCTGAATCGAATGATTCCGGTTTTCTCACCAAAAAAACTAAGAGTTAATTCAAAGTGTGTATATATTTGGGCAGCTATTTCATCTGTTATTGGGCGTGATATCTCTCGGTCGTTTTTTAGAAGCTTATTAATTTCCTGGAATATCCAGGGATTGCCCAAAGCTCCTCTAGCTACCATTATAGCGTCGACTTTTGTTTTATTAAACATCTTCATGGCTAGTTCAGCGCTGAGAATATTTCCACTTCCAATAACGGGAATTTTGAGTGACTTTTTAATTTTAGCTATGGATGCATAGTCAACTTCATGACAGTATTCCTGATTTCGGGTTCGTCCGTGTACATATATTGCTGATATTCCGCAATCAGCTGCTCCTTTAGCAATATCCAGGGCATTATTGGAGTTATTCCATCCCAGGCGCATTTTTAAAGTTATCGGCTTAGATGTCTGCCGGATGAGGCATTTAAGCAAAGAGTTCAACTTTTGAGGTTCTTTCAATAGATAAGCTCCCTTACCGTTATTAGTAACCTTTTTTTGCGGGCAAGCAGCATTGAAATCTAAAGTATCAAATTTGTAGTTGCTAAGCTTTTCTAAAGCCTTTTGCATATAGCAGATATCTTTTCCCAGAAGTTGAATCCCTAATGGCCCTTCATCAGGGCAGCTGCGAAGCCTTTCTTGGGTTCCTTTGCTCAAGTAGCTTAAAGCTCGAGCACTGATCATCTCTGTGTAAGCTAGCTTAATGCCCATTTTCCGGTTAATTGTCCGGTAAGGGCATGAGCTAATACCTGCCATTGGTGCTAATATTATCGGGCTGGAGAGTTTTATATTTCCAATTTTAACCATATGTGTTTATGGTGTTTTAGTTAGGTTATTACTAATTCTCTCTGGGCTTGGGCGAGCATGTCTTTGGCGTGCGATAGTGATATTTTACTTTCTTTTTTTCCGCTCATCATTTGAGCTAGCTCTTTGACTCTATTGTTAGCGGTTAGAGGTAAAACGCTAATTAATGTTCGGCCGTCTACAACCTGTTTGTCTACCTTATAGTGAGTATCAGCAAATGATGCTATTTGTGGAAGATGAGTTATAACGATGACTTGCCGTCCACAAGACAGTTCTTTTAGTTTTGTCCCAGTAATTGTACCTAGTCTTCCTCCGATTTGAGCGTCTATTTCGTCAAAAATAAGCACAGGCACAGGGTCAACATTGACTAATGCTTTTTTTAAAGCCAACATAACCCTTGCTGATTCACCTGAAGAAATAATATCAGCCAATGGCTTTAAAGGCTCCCCGGGGTTGGGGCTAATATAGAATTCTACATCGTCGCAGCCATTGTTTTTTAATAGTACTCTTTTAATCTGGCAATCAAAAAGCACTTTATTAAATCCTAACTCTAAAAGCTCCTTTTCAACTATACTTTTTAGTGATTTTGCTGTTTTGTTGCGCTTTTTGCTTATTTGTTCGGCAAATTGATTGAGTTTCTTTTCTATCTGTATTTTTTCTGCTTGAATGTTTTTATCGTTGTGTTCTAGATTTATGAGAAATTCATGGCGTTTCTGAGCTTGCTCGAAAAAATTAATTAAGTCTTTAATATCTGGTCCGTATTTACGCAAAAGACTATTGTAGATATCGCAGATTTTATTAATTTGCTCTGCTTGACCGGGTTCAAAGCTAAGATGTTGGCTATATTCGCTAAGCTTGGATAATAGCTGGCTAGATGTTTCTTGGATAAGGCTTAAATCTTGGGAAAAATCCTTAGTTGTTTCGTCAATTTGGTTAAGTTTATTCATCAGTGTAAAGGCTTTCTTAATGTTTTCTTCGATTCCAATAGTATCGTCCTCTAAAAATGTAGTTATCTCTCCGGCGTATTGGCATAATGTTTCAGTGTTATTTATTCTCGTTTGTTCTCTTAAGTACTCAAAATATTTTTCCGGGTTCAACTCAACTTGAGACAGCTCTTTTATTTGATAATTTAGCATGTCGAGTTCACGTTCTCGTGATTGAATATTCTGTTGAATCTCGTGCAGCTGGTGGTTAAATTTACTGAGTTTATCGAAGTTATCCTGGTAGATAGTTAACAGGCTATCAACATTGCTTAACTGATCGATGATTGTAACGTGAGATTCTTTTAGTAACAACATTTGATGATCATGGGGACCATGCAAATCGATTAGTAAGTTGCCGATTGTTTTTAGTTGGGCAACAGTAGCATTTAATCCATTTATCTTAATTTTGTTCTTTCCTTCGGGCGTGTAAGTGCGGGATATAATCAAAGAATTTTCTTCTTTGTCTAAAAAATCAGCAAGTATAGCATTTCGCTTTATAATTTCGTTGTGCAACTCAAATACTGTTTCAATGATGCAAGGTAATTTAGGGTTGCGAATTTGTGATTGGTTTATTCGCAGGCCCAGGCAAACCCTTAAAGCTTCAATAATAATTGATTTACCGGCACCGGTTTCACCGCTTAAAGCGTTAAGACCAGGGCTTAGTTCTAAATTTAAATTATCAATTAAGCCAAAATTTCTTATTGTGATGTTGCCTAACATAAATATAATGGTAACAGCGTAGGCTTATATTTAGACATCCCCTGTGTTATTTACGATATTCAATGGGTTTTATTGTTTTGTCTGGTCCTTTATACCTTCGATATTTTTTGTCGTTAGTGCTTTGTTGGCAAATCAAAATTGCGTTTTTAGGACATAGATTGTAACACTTTACGCAGAGGATACATTTACTACCGAAAGTGATTTCTCCATTTTCTTTCCGAGATATATTATTTGTAGGGCATATTCTGTAACATAGACCGCATTTTATACAAAGTTTTTCGTTTATTGAAAAGCGGGATTTATACCAGTTTGCGGTCCAGTAGAATTTTCTTTGCAAATATCCTCCTAAACGAGAGAATGGTCCCCTTCCTTCGGTTTTTTGTTTGTTATTTAAAATTGCGCAGCAGATACTTTTAAGCTTTTTTTCTGCCTCAGAAAGTATCTTCTTTAATTCCTCTTCTCCGGGAACTTGTTTTATTATGTTTTCCGGAAGCCAGGGAATATTTATATTTGTGGGCATGATTATGTGACTTATATAAAAGACGTTATATCCTTTTTTTTGAAGTATTTTTTTCCAGCGAAGTCCGGTGTCTCCGGTAAATGCGCAGCAATTTCCTATCAGGAAAAGTTTTTTTCCGTTTCCTTCAGGCATATTTGTTAGGTAGTCTACTAGCGGGTCAGGTGGATTAGAACCCCACACTGGATAAAAAAAACCGATAATCTCACAATCTTTTTGTTGAAAATCTGACGCATCTTTAATTATTTCGCATAATTCTACTGAGTGGCCTTGGCGTTCCATTATTTCCTTGGCCTTTAGTCCGAGCCACAATGTATTTCCGGTTGATGTAAAGTATCCGATATTGATTTTCATAAATTATTTGCTAGGCAAAATATATTTTTTATAAGGAATATTCCCGTGTTTTCTTATACTACATAATATAACTTAGGGCTAAAATTTCAAATGTTTTTTTCAAAAGAGTATCTTTATTTTTTTATTGCCCAGTATAAAAAAGCGCTTTTAGAGCGAGGATTGGAATATTGCTCTTTTGCGCTGGGGCGTAAGGGCTCGTAGCTGATATCCGAATATAAACCAGCGTCTAAATCCTTATTAAAAAAGTTTACAATTCGCTTATGTTCACCGGAATGAAAACTTAAAATTGCAACGCGTCCTTGGCTTTTAAGACAAAAAGGTAAATTTCGTAAGAATTGCTCAAGCACAGAAAATTCATTATTAACTTCTATACGTAGTGCTTGAAAGATTCTCCGGATAGAATCTGTTGTTTTTTTACCACAGTCAAGATACGATTCGTGGCCTAATGTGTAAGCAACAATATTTGCTAGTTCTGTAGTTGTGTTGATTTTATTTTTATTTTTAAAAATTGCCTGAGCGATCAACCAGGCGTATGGCTCGTCAGAGTTATCAATAAATATTTTCTCTAGCTGTTCTTCGCTTAGTGTTTTTATTAAGGATTCTGCCGATTGGCCGCGCTTGGGGTTAAACCGTAAGTCTAGTGGTCCTTCATGTTTAAAAGTAAACCCGCGCTTTGGATTGTCTAATTGCATTGATGACATTCCTAAATCAGCAAGAACAAAATCAAAACCTCCACCGGCTTCATGTAGTAGTTTAAACATTCCGGCAAAGTTAATGCATTTAGTGACTAGCTCTTTATCACTGAACCCTAATGATTGTAAGCGTTTTTCTGTACGTGCAAGTTCTAAAGAATCGATTTCTAATCCAAACAATTGACCTCCAGGAGTAATTTTTTTGAGTAGTTCAATGGTATGTCCACCAAAGCCTAATGTTGCGTCTAGTCCGATTTGACCGGGTGAAGGCTTTAGAATGGCTAATATTTCATTCACGCATACTGGTCTGTGGGTGCCGGCGGGAGTTTTTCCAGATTCGATGATTTTTTGCATATCAGGAATATATTTTTCAAAATTAAGTTCCTTATATTTTTCTTCAAAATAGCGTGGGTGTGTGCCTTTGTAGCGAATGCGGCGGTTAGGCTTGGGCGAGTCGTTAGCTATATTATTCATTGCTTAATGAATAGGTATTTATTTCTTTTTTTATTTATATCGACGACGATATGTGGTGTTTCTGCTGCTACTTTTGGTTTTTTGCCATCGTGCAGGATTTGGGCGTTTTTCTCTCTTGGCAGCGCTGCTTAAGGAGCGGCTAGACCCTCTACCTCTAGGCAAGGGGCGCGCTGCGGCTCCGGTAGCAAACTCAGCTGTTTGAGAGTGAAAAGAACTATCACGGTCAACAGAAATTTTCATGTGCAGCATTTTTTCTATTGCACGCAAGCAATCTCGGTCTGGCGCCGAGCAAAATGAAACAGCATCGCCTTCAGCGCCGGCTCGGGCGGTTCGCCCGATACGGTGTACATAAGTATTCGGGGTGTTTGGGAGATCATAATTTATCACATGTGAAATCGAATCAACGTCTATTCCGCGAGCGGCAATATCAGTAGCTACTAAAACACGAATTTGGCCCAGCTTAAACTTGGCTAATGCTGCGGTGCGTGCAGTTTGGCTTTTGTTGCCGTGAATTGCTACAGCGCTGATGCTAGACGAGTGTAGCTGCCTAACGACTTTATCGGCGGAATGCTTCATTTGGACAAAAACTAATACTCGGCTTAGATGCTTGGCTCTAAGAAGCTGAGTCAACAGAGCATCTTTGCGATTTTTATCTACGAAAAATACTTTTTGGATAATACGCTCTACTGCAGGTTTGTCGGGAGTTATCTTGACAAAAACAGCATCGTTTACAATTTCTTCCGAGAGCTTAATTACTTCTGGATCCATAGTGGCTGAGAAAAAAAGAGTCTGCCTCTTTTTAGGAAGCTTAGAGATTATTTTTTGAACATCGTAGATAAAACCCATGTCAAGCATCCGGTCTGCTTCATCTAATACAAGGATTTCTGTATTGTCGAGATTTATGTGGCGTTGGTTAATTAAATCTAGCAGGCGTCCGGGGGTGGCTGTAACAATATCTACACCACGTACCAGCGCGCGTACTTGAGGGTTTTGGCCGACGCCGCCAAAAATAACTGTATGAGATATTTTTAGATATCGCCCATAATTCTTAATGCTATCGCCGATTTGGGCGGCTAATTCACGGGTAGGCGCTAAGACTAATACGCGATTTTTATTTCGTACCCGAGGGCGTGAATTTTTTGTTAAATATTGCAATATTGGCAGTATGAACGCGGCAGTTTTTCCGGTGCCCGTTTGTGCACAGCCGATCAAATCTCGTCCGTTGAGTAAAGGTTTGATTACTTTTTCCTGGATTGGTGTAGGCGTATGGTAGCCACGGTCGGATACTGCCTGCTGCAATTCAAGAATTAGCTGAGTGAATGCTCCCTGGGGTGCAGTGTATGGATGAGATGATTTGGGTTGTGGTTTATTCATATTAATTATGTTTGTCTACCGTGTTTTTCTTGCGATTCCTCAACGTTTTTAAATAAAAAATCTCGACTTTTTTTCTTGCCCAAGGAGTCTTCCTTAGGAATTTTAAACTTGAGTTTATGCTGGGGTTGTTAGTGAAACAACGAATATTAATGTTTTCACCTAACATTTTCCATCCGCACCAAGCTTCTAAGTTGACTAGAATTATTTTTAAGGTGACCCCGTGCAAAGGGTCTTTATGCATAATCTTTTTTACTTTTTTGTTGCTTTTTTTCTAATCGTTTTTCTTTCAATGTTTTTTCTGCTTTCTTTTTTATGCTTTTTTTGGCATCATGGCTTTTAGACATATATTTTTTCTCCTTGGGTTTCTATACGACACCTAAATACGTTTTTTTTTGCGTGTAAAAAATGATTCATTTTTTTTAAATGGTTTTGTTTTTTTGTCAGAGTGGTTTTCCCAAGAGAAATTTCTTTTTTTTGGCTTATCGTTTCGGGTTGCATCAAAAGGATTATCTTTTTTGTGTTTTGAAAAGCATTCTCGGCAGTATATTGGGCGGTCGCCGCTTGGTTTAAAAGGGACTTCGCACTCTTTACTGCAGTCTGAACAAGTAACACGAGTAAAAGTTTTATCCTCGTGATAGCTGTCGTGTCTTTCTCTATCTCGGTGATAGCTATTAGCTTGAGTGTAGTTTTTTTCGTTAGGCCTTGCCGAAGACTGACCGATTAAAATATCCAACTTTTTTTCCATAGCATTTAATTGTTGTTGCATTCTATGGATTGGGCCAGCTATGCCGGATTCATTTTTTGGTGATAGTGATAAACTTTTACGTTTACGATGTTTTTCCACGATACTCCTTTTATTTAATGTGATATAAATAAACTCTTAGGAAAGGATTTGTCATTAAACGGCATTGGAGGGATTCCTTTAATGTAGACGAATTCTTTCTTATTTATCCATAATTATAACATAATTAGCGTTATTTTACAATTGTAAACAAATTTATTCGTTTTCTCCCGGTTTTCAATGAATTAGTGTTTATTAATGATTGCCATGGCTGTTTTTATGCCATCTGCACCACTGGATATTATTCCTCCGGAATATCCACTACCTTCTCCGGCTATATAAATATTCTCAAATCCAAAGCAGAGATAGTTTCTTTCCCGGAGAGCTTGGATTGGCGATGAGCTTTTGCTGTCGAGCCCCATAATCATGCCTGTTTCAAATCCTTTTATTTTTCCAATAAAATCCTTAAGCCCTTTTCTTATTGAGTTGCTCACCTCAAAAGGTAACAAATTCCACAAAGCTGCGGGCGTAAGTCCCAAGGAATAACTTGATTTTGCGATGCTTGAATTAATTTTTTGATTAATAAAGTCAGCAATGCTGCACGATGGAATCTGGAAGCTATTTGAGTGTTTGTAGAATTGTTGTTCAATGTTTTCCAACCATTTGAGTGCTTCTAGAGGTGATGTCTGCTTGCCAGTTAATTTATCCAGGTTTATTCCGGCTACACAAGCAGCATTAGCAAATTTCCCGTCTCGGCTGTAAGTGCTCATTCCGTTTAAAATGTTTGTGTTTTTGTATGCAGAAGCCGGAATAATGCTTCCCCCGGGACACATGCAAAACGTATAGACTGGAATATCACCATCTCCTTTTGATGTAAGACGGTATTCAGCAGCTTTAACTTTCGGTAAGCTTTTTTGGCCCCATTGTGCATTGTTGATAATCTCTTGAAGATGTTCTATACGATGCCCAATAGCAAAATTTTTTGTACGAAATCCTATTCCCCTTTTGATTAGCATTCGGTATGTTTCGTAGGCAGAATGACCCGGAGCAATAATAAACTCATCGGCTTTAATTTCGCCGGAAGTTGTAATTGCCCAGTGTACTAGATTATTTTTAATTTTTATATCCTCTAGTAATGTTTCAAAGAGCACTTTTCCGCCTATATCCAAGAAGGCTTCTCTTAACTTTGGAACAATCTTAATAAGATTGTCACTGCCTAGGTGAGGATGTGCCAGATAGTTTATTTCGTCTGGTGCGCCGGCGTTAATGTAGGTAGACAGAATTAATTCCCTTTCTTGAGATATGTGTTTTGATCTTGAGGTAAGTTTTCCGTCAGAAAATGTGCCTGCGCCTCCTTCACCAAATGCGTAGTTGTTATCAGAATTAAATAGTCCTGTTTTTTCAAATTTTCCGATTTCTTTAGTTCTTTTTTTAACGTCTGAGCCTCTTTCAATTAAAGTTGTGTTAAATCCTGCTTTTTGAAGGACAAAAGCGCAGAAGAATCCTGCTGGGCCGCTACCTACAACAAGTACATCTTTTTTTCTTTTTTTATAAGGGATATTCAAAGATGGGGTTACTGGCAAATCAGGGCCCTTAATTTTTTTTGATGCGATAGAAACTAGAATATGCCAACAAATATCTGTTTTTTTTCGTGCATCAAGACTTTTTCTTTTAACTTGGTAGGAGAACTCTTTTATGTTGATTACTTTTTTGATTTTCTTCTGAAGTTGATCATCAGTGTAATCAGTAGGTAATTTTAGTGAAATTTCTTTATATCCCATAGTAGTTAATTATTTCCTTTTAAAATAGTAAATGCATTCTACCAAAAAATCATCAATAAAGAGAGTAAATTATTAGAATAATTATTTGACCAATAAATAAACAGGCGTTAAAATAAAAACTATGGGTGTTTTAAGGTTTCTGGTTTCTCTTATAGTGTTAGCGGTTATCTCCTCTACTTTTTATGCCTATTCTCGTCATAATTATAAATGGTTTCCGTTTAATACTAGCATAGCCTTGCAAGAATGGGAAGAAAAGGTATTTAAGAACAAAGTTCTTTATAAAGTAGAACCAAAAAAAGAAGGTGGCTATCTTTCTGCAACAAGTGATAAAGCTAATTCCGGACTAATGTACAGAATCAAATTTAATCCGCGAATATATCCGATGATTAGTTGGAAATGGAAAGTAATAAAATTTCCGGAAAAGAATAATATAAAATTGACAAAAGGCGGGTGGGTAGAAAAAGATGACTATGCGGCACGGGTATATGTTATTTTTCCCAGTTGGATTTTTACCAGAATAAAGTGTATTGAGTATGTTTGGGATGAAAAAATACCTGAAGGGATGATAAGTAAAAGCCCTTATTCAAAGAATATACGGCTGATAACACTAGAGTCTGGAAAGGATAATCTAGGTGAATGGGTTGAAGAAGAAAGGAATATTTATGATGATTACAAAAGAGCCTTTGGCCGGCCTCCCGGGCGTGTAGGAGCTATTGCGCTGGTAACGGATACTGATAATACGCTTTCTACTGCGGAAGCGCTATACACAAATATAAAAGTGAGGTATAAAAAATGATGATAAAAAATAAACGAATCAAGATATTTGCTAATAAATTTCATAGGCAAGCAATATTGTTAATTTTTGCGGCTATACTGTTTCCGGTGATTATTGCTGTTCTTTGTCTTTATTATTTAATATTCGATATTGTGGCAACACAGATTATGATCCCGGAGGTAATTGCTCAGAATATTATTCCGGCCGCGAAAAAAGTAACAATAATTTTAGCGATACTTTTACCTCTTGTAATCTCAACGATATTGTTTGTTGCGCATCGAATAACTCAAGTAATCATCGGGCCTTTTGATAGGGTAGACAACGACCTTAATAGCCGCATTGAAAATTCCAGTAATGAACCAATAAATATCCGAACAGGTGATAAGTTCGAGCCATTAGTCGATAAAATTAATAGACTTCTTGCAAAATTAAAAGACAAAGAATAATTTCTTTACAGCTGAGCATGGTGGTGCCTCAGGTTAAATGCCTCGTTTATTTAATCAAAGTGATAAAGCATGATCGTTGGATAGGTCCTCTTTTTCGATATCGATTAATCGTGCAGAAGACCTTACGCTTAAGAAAGGAATCCATTCTAAAAAAGAACATCGTCGTTTAAATGTGGCGGTTCCCCCATCGTAGCAGCGGGCGATTGTCCATTGGCCATTGCAAGATTTACCTTGATGATTGTGACCGTATAAAAGAGCATCAATGGAAGTTCCACTAGCAATAGTACTTGTTAATAATTTTTTTAGCCGATGTGAATCCTTTAACTGGTGTAATGGTCGCCAGTCAAAGGGGTGATGATGCAAATAAATTACTCGTTTTTTACAACGCTGTACATCTTCGGCTTTTAAAGTATCACTTAGGCGCTGTAATTGATTGTGTCCTAGCTCACCTTCAGAAAAGAATCTATCGTAAAAGTGAAGTTCTTCGGCGGTTGAATCAAGGCCAATGAAGGCGACACCATCAATAATATCCTTTCGTGGATAGTCTATCTCATCTTGATAGAAAGTCTGCCGGAATAGTTTTACAAATTTTTTATTACCGTATTGACCAGTGCCGTAATCATGGTTTCCTGGCACAACTAAGATATGCTCAAATCCTGCACATTTTAAACGTTCCAGCTGTATCTTTACTTTAGTATAATTGTTATGATTGTTAGCATTATCTACCAAGTCTCCGGTGATAACAATAACGTGATTAACCGCTTGGTTTCCTATTTGGGCGATTAAATTATTACAAATAACTTCAAAGCGCCGGTCAAAGTCTTTGTGCCCTACATGTAAATCGCTTAAGTGAATAATACGTTTCATCTTAGTTATTATCCTTTTAAGTTGAGATCTTATTTTTTATATATAGTCAGGTGAGCCATATTTAGTAAATAGGCCCTTATCGCTTCTAATAACTTTACGTATTGGAATGTATTGCGGATGAGCGGCTTTAATTAGCCATTCCCAGGCATGGTCTATCTCATCGGGTTTGAAATAGCGTGTTTCAGCTTCCACAAAAATGGATTCAGCTAATATCTCGCTCATGACTTTAGTCCAGGAATGAGCGCCGATTATAGCGATAAGCTCAATGTCTTGCATGTGCTTTTTAAGGAATTCAAATATTTCCCATTCTGATTTAATATTTACGCCGTGCATTTGGCTGACATTAATAAGCAGTCTAAGTTTTTTGTTTGCCTTAAGTACAGCTTCTTCCATCTTCGGAAGAAATTCCTGCAATTCTTTGGGGGTGAGTTTTTCAATGACTTCAAATCCAAAAACATTATTTGGCCGGTGGTCAAGTGCGGTTATGCTCATAGGTCTATTCTCCTTTTGATAAAATAACGAAGTCAAATCTTGTTTCTTGTATTTTTTCTCTTATTCACAGTGGATACTTCTAAAATAGGATTTTCAAGATGTTCTGATACATTTCTAATATCTTTAGTTTTTATTTATAGACAACCGCGATAGCCAAAAGCCTCGCTACTGTCATCTATTCTAACTACATAAAAGCAGCGAGTGTTAAGCCACTTTTCGTGTTTTCTAACGATAAGCTCTTTTACACCTGGGCCCATCTTCTCTTTACAATCAGGACGTCGCTTTAAAAGTTCAAGTACAAAATCAAAATCTTCGCCTGTTAGTTTCTCATTAAGCTTGTATTTGTACAAAATTGATTTAATAAATTCAATAGTGGCAGTTTTAGTGGGAAAGCTTTTCTCAGCTATAGTGTATGGTTTAGGCATTTATTATTTGTTAGTAGACCTGCAAGATCAGGGTTTACCTTTCTTATTCCAATATATACTCTTAAATAAAAAATTCAATGGTTTTATGGAGAGAGGATACACAGCGGAATCGGAGAGCTGATAAAAGAAGTGGTTTTTGAATAAGCTTTATTTATCAGGCTTATTTCCTCTATCGTTATGTTTTACAAAAGAAAAACGATTCTACCTGTTTTCTTCTTTTTGGCGCAAGCTAATTATTGATTTTAACTATCTTTTTTGTGTTTTTGGGCACGTGCGAGACGGCTTTGAAAGGAACCCTTTTTTAACTGTTTTGCCCAACCTTTCATCAATATCCATCCTCCAAAACGGGCTAAACTATTTCTCCAAGGTCTATACCATCTTCTCCAGCCGGCTTTTAAATTATAAAAGTAAAAAACCATTGATGTAAAAGATAAGGCTTGTAGGCCTATCATAAACATATATTTGAATTCATAAAATCTGCTCATAATATTACGAATAGAGCGTTGTAATTCTTGTGCGCTAATCTGGGCATCAGGTTCGAAGATAGGAAAATTACCATCATAATATTCCCAACCGATATCATCTTTTGGGTATATTCGATTGTCTTTCTCTAATCTTTTTCTAAGCTCAGTACCGGGTAATGGAACTGGGAGAAGAACTTGAATAGTATCAATTTTAGCTTTTTTAATAAATTTTTTATAACTTTTTATCCTATTTTTTAGACTCACATTCAAAATGTGTTTGCTTTTAAGTGGATAACCAAATATAAACATACCGTGAACTAAAAAGCCGAAACGATGATATGTTCTGGCAAGCTCAATCATTTCATCTGGCCGTATATGTTTTTTCATTGCCTCCAATTCTTCTTTTATTGGGGATTCAAAGCCAATAGCTACAGTATTAATCTCAGCGTTTCTCATGGCTAAAAGTAGCTCATGATCTTTAGCTTTATCTAGGCGAATTTGTACTACCACATCAAGACGTTTTCTTACTTGTTTCTGATAATCTTTAAGCATTTTGCAAAAACGGATTGTCTCATCACGAAATTGACCAAATAAATCATCAACAATGAAAAAATGCCTGGCATCTTGAGTCTCAAGAAGATGAGATATATCTTCCATTAAGCGTTCAGGTGATGCACAGCGAGGCTTGCCTTTTACAGTGCAAAATTCACAATCCATGCCACAGCCTCTGATCCTACCTACAGGAAAAATTTTTAATTTTGCATAACGTACCAATGAAAAATCTGGCCGTGGCAAAATATCAAAGTCATTAATTGGTTCTCGATAATCAGTTGTATGAATCGTCTTGTCTTTTTGGTAGACAATTCCCCTTACACTTGAAACATCTTGTCCGGTCTCAATTTTCACAAGAAGCTCTTTGATTGTAATTTCTCCTTCACCAATAACAATATAATCCAATCCAATATCTAAGGCTTCTTGATAATTTTCTTGAGAAAAGTGCTGGCCTCCAGCTAGAACAATTACACCATTTTGCTTATAAAATTTAATTAGTTCATAAAGTCGGGGTATAGTACTGGTAAGGCCTCCATATAAACCAACTACATCAGCAGGTCTGATTTTTTGCAAATACTCATGATCCGCACCGCCTAAAGCGTCTCGCGGACCATAACGTCTGAGATTATTTTCGTCAATAATCTCAACATCCCACTTTTCTAATTTATTCACAACACTTCCTATGCAAACCGGCCCCAAAGCAGTTGTTTTATTGGCAATACCCGAATAAATATTAAAGGCGGGGTATGCTGGTATGATAATTCGCAGCCTATAGCGTTTTTTAGCTTGATCAAGCATAATAAAACCTTTCTTAAAATTACAAAAATAGATTAATCCTAATAAAGGCCCTAGCCAACACTCTTAAATGGGCAGTTTGAGAGAAATTGTGATTTAGATTCTAACTATTTTTTGTTTTTTTCTCTTTGCTTGTTTTTTTTTGCTTTTTGCTTTTTTCTTTATCTTTCTTGCCTTTATCTCCCATTTTATGCCTCCTTTTTAAACAATTATATCTCTAATTCGCTTAATTTGTCAATATATTTCAGTACTGTCCAAACAAAAGCCGAATGGCTCCAAGTAAGGGGAGATACACAAAGTGGTGAACCCTTGTAAGGATCTACTTGTTCAGCAAGCACCCCTGAGGCAAGAGCATTCTTTACACACCATTCAATAAAAAAGAGAGACTTTTGAAGCTGCTCTTTATCTTGAGCTTGCTCTATATAATATTCAGCTAACCAAAGAGTAGAGATAAACCAGGGGTTTCCGGGGATATTATCAGGGCAATTATCTGCACGTTGGTAAAAATCTTTCTCGTATCTTGCGCAACCTTCAACGGGGGTTTTCAGCCAGAGTTTATCATATACTGCTTTAACTGTTTCTTTGATTAAAGGATCATTCGAATCAAAAATACCTAGAGTTGCTAAGCTGAGAAGACTAACATCTACAATTTCATCTAGCTGGTAACCATCTTTTATTCTTAGTCCTGAACGAGCAAACCGCCCCAGTTCGGTATGGAAAAAATATTTTTTAATCCCCTCTTTAACTTCCTCTGCTGCAGAGTTATATTTATTAGCTAAAACATTATCTTGAAAAAGATCAGCAAAATTAGCTGCAGCTCTAAGACCAGCAACTACTGATGCAGCTGTATACGTATGCGTGGCGTAACGTTCTTCCCAAAGATCGTAAGATGGTAAAGGCAATAAAGTCTCAGGGTCACGATATCTAAATAAGAAATCAGCCGCTTTTTTAATTAATGAATTATAAAGTGGTTTCACAAATTCTATATCATTTAAACTTTGGTAATGTATCCAAAGAGACCAAAGAGTAAGAGCTGTAGAATCCTCTTGTATAGGAAGAACTTCTTTACCTTCAACTATCCAAGAATGCCAATTGCTAGCAAGTGATCCGTCAGGGTTGTAGTGTTGGAATAAATATCCTTCATCAGACAAAATCTTATTGCAAAAGTCAAAATACTTCATGCATAAATGTGAGTATCCCGCCTTTGCTAAAGCAGCAGCAACAAAAGCTCCATCTCTTCCCCACATGTAAGAATAGGTATCCTTGCCAAAGCGAATAATATCAGAATCATTAGCAGCAATTATTGCGCCATGATTATCAATTTGGGTCCTTAAAATTAAGAGGCTTCGATCAAAAATATTCGTTACTGATTTTGGCAAATATTGAAGATGAGTTAAATCCTTGTCTACCCAAGTCTTCCAATAACGAAGGGAACGCTTAAATAATTCCTCGGGAGTTTTTTTATGTATTTCTAGATTAAGGCCAGATACTTCATTGTAATTCATCCCAGCAGCAATCCAATAATAAGTAGTTGTTTTTCCTTGAGCTGGCAATTGTAACCAGATACCCACAGTAGAATAAGGTGTTCCCCAAGCTGTAGCTTCTTGGTTTAATTCACCCCTGGCTATATTCATAGTTTTATCTAAATTGCCTAAGGTATTTCTTCGGCCACAGGAAAAATGCTTAATTCCCCATTGATCGTTAGCTAAAGAGCTGATTAAAAAATAACGATGAACTTTGTAGTGTATAATTGAACAGCTGCGTGGATCAAAATAAGCTGTACCACCAATATCATTGCCATATAAATTAAAATTATGGCTAAAAAAAAGACGAACTTCTCGTGGCTTATCTTTAAGGTTTGAAACCTCAATTTTTTTGATATACACGTTTAGATCAACATCTACAACATCGCAACAATGAATTTCCAAATCTAAAGCTTTGTTTTTAAGAAAAACATTAGTTGCTAAGCTTTTGTCATGATATCTTAAATCTTTTTCCCATTCTGGGCCTATCAATGAATATTCTCCCTCAACCCAGACTCCAAAACGAAAAGGATGTCCGCTTGAATGATTCTCTTGACCAATAAAAGGAAAATAAATATCCCTAATCTGATAATCTGAATCAAAATTCAATAATAAAGATCCGTTACTTATTGGGATATCTTTAGGCATTGATTCCTCTTTTTTTAATTATACGGTGATAGAGATTTGAATATTCTTGGGACATGCTAGCGATTGAAAAATTATCTTTCACATGCTTACGACAATCACTAGAGTTAATATCTTTTTTCGACTTAACAGCCATAGCCATCTGAGCAATTGAATTAACCACAAATCCAGTTTTCCCATGAACCACGATCTCAGAGACTGAACCTTTGTCAAAAGCAATTACTGGTGTGCCACAAGCCATAGATTCAACCAAGACAAGCCCAAATGGCTCACCCCATTGAACTGGAAAAAGAAAAAACTTTGCATATTGGTACCAAAGCTTTTTTTGCGCGTTATTCACTTCTCCAATATATATAATTTGCTTATTTGAATCAAGAGTTGGTTTTATGACTTTACGATAATACTCATCACCTGTAAAAGGCTTGTCACCCTTAATGATCAAGTCGATATCTTTTCGTAAACTTTTAAAAAAGTCCCTGTCTTTTGTTTTGTTCTGAACATTACCAGCAATAACTAGACGGTAACCAGTCTTTTTTGCAATTTCAATAGCTTTGTCTTGTCCTTTGTCCTGAGTTATTCTACCCATAGAAAATAAGTATTCTTGCTTCTCGAAATTTTTTTCAAAAGGATAATCCTCCACATCAATACCGTGATGAATAACTTGATGCATATTAATCAATTCCTTATGCTGGATTCTCTGGTATTGGCTAATAGGAACAAAATTAACGTTTGAAGAAGAGGTGAGTGTTTTGCGCCAACGAATAAATGATCCTTTATCCTCAGCCGGAACGTGAAGAGTCATAACAATAGGAACAGAGTTCTCATAAACTCCGTCAAATACATATTCAACCATAGCAGCATCATGCATGTGAATAATATCAATATCACCGCGGTTAGCTCTTTCAAGAGACATCACCAGATGTTTTAGAGTATTTTTCCGCTGCAAGTGTGTATCCTTGCTCCAATATTCACTAAAACTTTTTTTAATTGTGGGAAAGATTTCACCGAAGACTTGAGAATCACCAGAACAGGCTATTATTGAGCGATGCCCTATCTTGTGCAATCCTTTATCGATATTATAGATAACCGATTCAATAGGACCGTAGCCCAAATCTGGCTTAATGGGCCGATTTAACGTAGCTATATGAAGAATATTCATATTTTCCTCTTTATTGGAGATATTTTTCAAAATGCAAAAGAGCGTAAAATTGAGCATCACAGGCACTCAATCCTTAAATTTTAATGGGTTTAAGTATAACACAAATGTATTTAAATAGATACGATTAAGAAACATACAAGGTTAAGAATTACTATTTAATAAGAAATATTGAATTAGGCTGAATTTGATAATTTTTCTCAACTCGGCGGGATCAATTTAACCAATTATTCTTTCTGGGGTGTACCTAAATAGGACGTCTGGTAATTTTACACAGTAGACTAATTCAAAAGTTCATCTTTAGCGTAATTGATAGGCACTGCAAAGTTAAGATTTCCAGCTTCTTTGATTCCTGCTGTTACTATACCGATGACTTCACCTTGCATATTAAATAATGGTCCTCCGCTACTGCCATGAGTCACTGGAACGCTTGTCTGTATAAGCTTGACCCCATCGTTTTCTCTTATTCCACTTATTAAGCCATCGGAGATGGTATTTTCTAAACCCTGTGGATTTCCGATTGCAACTACTCTTTCTCCAACGCTTAGCCTGTCTGAGTCACCCAATACAACAATTGGCAAACTATTAGCATTATCAATTTTTAACAAGGCTATGTCTTTAACTGGGTCGACTTTTATAACTTTCACGTTATTGAAATTCTGATTTTTTTCTATCATTTTTGCCGATATAACTGTAGCATTTTGGACTATATGAAAATTGGTAAGAATATGGCCTTCTACATCTACAATAAAACCACTTCCCATCGATGTTCCAGCTTGTATCTTAACAATAGCTTTTCCAAAATTTGTCATAATATCTTCTGGCGAATAACCTTCAGAGATAAATGAATATTTGCTTAATTTATCACCAGAGATATCGCTGCCTTTATAGATCTTCTTCCATAGCTCTAACTCGGATTGTTTATCTTTATTAATTCTGTCTGCTGAAACAGTATCACCTACTTTTATTTCATCATATATTTCTATAACTTTTACTTGAGATAGTTTAGCTTCTAACACTTCTTGAATTTCTATTCTGGCAATTTTCTTTTTCTCCAGCCCTAAAACTTCCTTAGTTTTAGGATCAATAATTTCCCCTTCAACCCGATACACATAAAAAACATCACGTTTTTCCAAACCATCCTTTAATCCAGCATTAATATAGATCCTACTATCGTTGATCCCAACTATTCTACATGTCCATGGTTTTTTTTTAATTTGCTTTGATAAATCAACCACTGCATTGCTAACAGCTTCTTCTAAGTATGGAGAGCTGATGGTTGAAGAAGACACAATTCCACCGGTATTAACATTATACATTCGCAAAGCCAAAGTGTAATAATGTTTACCGATTTTCTCTCCCTCTTTATTACGGAGAAGATCCCCATTTAATATATATTGCACATCATAAATATTACCAAGCGCATTCGCGCCATCACTTTTAACCCATTTTGAATTTTGGAAATTAATCTCGCGGATAATCTCATTGATATCTCTTCTTTCAACTACTTCGAATAACTCTGTTTTCTGCAATGCACTAGTAATCAATCCTGTTAAGAATTCTCCTTTAGATATTTCATCTTTATCCTCATCTTCATCAATGGTTATTTTTACATCAGAATCTTTTATTTCAATTAGTGCGCTGTCCCCATCTTTTTTATCTTCACGCTCATTAAACGGGCTTTCTTCTATATCAATTTTTTCATCAAACCTTGAAATTGCTACTCGTACCTTTAAATTTTTTTCTTTGACTTTCTTTATTGGTTTTTGGTTATATATAAATTTAGCCTCATCTTCGCAATAGCTGTGAGGTACCAAAACAAAACTTCCTAAAAACAAGCAAGTTACAACCCAAAACATTATCAAGAATGGGTATTTAATTTTTTTCATTTTCTCACCTTCTCCGATTATTCAGCCAATTTTATTCTTATCGTGTATTTTTTCGCTTTGTCGTTTAAAGCTACAGTAGTATATGCATAACTAGAAAATCCTGAAACAAGAATTAATTCCCAGTTTGTGTCTGACTCAATTGAAAAATCATTTTGGTCTTTAAATACAGTCTGGACTTGGAGTCTTAATAAATCTTTTTTCATATTCTTAATTTCACAATACACCTTTAGTCGATTGTCCTGAGTCCACTCTGATTTTTCGCCAACTATAACAATTCGTTTTCTTGAAAATTGGTTACTAAGGCTTTTGTCCATGATAACAACGTTAGATTGGCGTTCTAAATCTTTTGAAGTATCATATCTAACGGCCTTATATGGGCCGGCAGCACAACCACTTACAGCTAAAACAACTACTGATAAAGCTATAATTTTATTAATCACTACTTTCTCCTTTTTTAATACTTATTGCTTATTGATAAGCTACACCAGTAATACCCACTCTTTTAATCTCATAGGCATCTTCCCAAATAATGTCACTTGTTTCAGCATCAATTAACTGAAATGCCATTAAAATATAGTCCGAACGATGTCCTTTACTAGCCTTGCTTAATCCGGTTAGCTCTCCGGTTAAATAGAAATCCACCCCCAACATGTCAGCCTCTTTGCTAGCTGTAAATACTCCTTCTCTTTTTGCTTCTCTTTCTTTCATGATGTCTTCAATTCTTGCTCGGGCTAAAAATCTGACTTTGCCTGTAGCGTTTTTATTTAACTCTATTCTTATCTTTTTCGTAAAAATATCCTTATTGATAATGAAACGTGTAGAATTTTCAACCGGCAATAGTACTATACGAGGCATACCCGAAGCATTCATTATTTCTGGGACATCTAATATTGAGACAGCCATTTTTCTGGCAACAGTTCTAACATCTGTGGCTTCAATTCCGGTTCCGCCTAAGCCGTCATCGGAATCAGGCAGCACTGTCGTTGAATGTGAAACAGAATGCGGACCGGTTGCACAAGCAGAACAAAAAACACATACGATTGCAAGTAGAACAGTTCTTTTCATAGTTACCTTCCTTTTTTAATAGAACAAATCTTTATTAATTTTTTGCTCCGTTAGTATTGGATACTTACCCAAGAAAGCTTTAGTATCTTCTTTGTAATAATCTAACACTAATATTTCATTATTCCAAGAATTACCTTGAGAATATATATTTGTCTCAATTCTTCCCAAATAGGTGATTTCCTCGGCTGGAACATCAAATATTTTATCACAAGGCATAAATTGATACTTTCCAAAAAATCCACCAAGCCAACCATAGAATGAAACTAATCTGTAAGTTCCGTTGGGAAGCTTTAAATGATACAAATACAGATTGTCTGATGCATCGACAAGCGGTATACTTTCAAGTTTCTTCTTTGTGTATTCCTTGTACTGGTTTATTTCTTGTATTGTTATACTATGGGGGGCAAAGGTAGCAGATCCGACAATTGCCAGAGAAAAGATCACACCGCCCTCATCGGTATCTAGCTTTAGCTCTTTTTGTCCTTTTCTCAATAGAATTCGGCCGTTTGCACATCCAGCAAAGAATAAACAACTAATTAACAACAAAACTACAACTGACTTCTTTCCCATAGTTACCATTTTTTATAATCTAAAAAATTCTTTTAAATATAAAATTATCTTTGTCCTCTCTTACATTAATGCCAAGTTCCAAACTATCCGAAAGAGTAGACTCATTATTATAACACTCGATTTTAATACTATGTGTACCGGACCCTAAAGAAAAAGGTAAAATAACCATGTTTCCCGGCAAAAGGCTCCAATGTCTTACATCTGCAACAGGATTAGCTGCTGCACTCGTTAACGCTATTATAAGGCCGGCTAAGGCTATCACTCCTGCTGCGGCATACTGTCCTGATGCATCATAGTTAGGGTTTGTCGAAGCCATCTGGTTAGCCTGGTTTTGCATATTTTGTGACGTTCGAATAAACGCTAAAGACGTCTCGGCTGTAGTTTGCTTAAACTTAGCTTGTCCTTTAAGAATACTATCCATTTCTCTTCCGCCTCTTGTTGTTGCCTGAAAAAAAACATCATTATTTGACGAAAGCAAATTCGTATTCACTTCTTTATCGTCTACAAAAATTTTAACCGCGTTGATCCCGTGAGGCTTAACAGTAAATACCGCTAATTGACCATACTGGCCAATTTGGTATTTTAGTGGTCCTCGTCCAATCTCAAGACATAAAAATGTGTTATTTTCTAAGTCGATAAATGGCTTAAGAATAGAAATATCTATATTTCTGTTGTTCTCTTCTCTTTGGCTTGATAGATTTTTTATATTTTTGTCAAGTTCTCCTATTTCCCCAGAAAGTACTTCCATCTTTTCAAGTGTTTTTTTGCCATAGACTTTTTCCGTTCCTTTATTCTCATTGGAGCCATTGTCAGATCCTGAAACAAACATGCCTTCATTATTTCCTGGCTTAGAAAGTTCTCCGGTGTTTTCTAGCTTTTCAAACTCCTCTTGTTTTTCATACAATAAAGTAACTAATGCCTGCTCTTGCGAGACCAGGGAACTATTTAAAGGAGATGCTAAACGATAAGCCTCTATGGCCTTATTAAAATAATCTTTACTTAATGATGGATTATTTTGCTTTAAAGTAAATCTAGCCGCAAAAAGATATAATGAAAAAACGTCACTTCGGTATAGCTCTGCTGCTACGTCAGAATCACACAATATTCCATTTTTAAAAGCTGCCAGCGCATTATCAAAATCCCCTTTGTCTGCAAGCAGTAGGCCAACATATAAAGAATTAAAAACCTTTTCATAAGGATCGCCCTTATAAGCCTTTTTTGCCTCACTACCGAATAAAGAAACAGACCCTGATTCTAAATTCGTAAAAGCTGATATATCATTCATTAGATAATAGGCTTTAAGAAAAGAGTCTAAGGCTTTTTCGTAATCACCTTTAGCTAAATATATAGAGCCTAATTGATTATTAAAAAGGGCGAAATTTTTATCTTTCTTTTGTCCTAAGGCATCAAAGATAAATGCTGCACCGTCAAAATCCCCTTTGTAGAATTTATTTTCAGCATCCGGAGCATCATAAATACGAATCCTAGGGGCTTTTGTTTTTTTTGTAATCTGGGTGGCCGCATAGGCTATGGCGTGTTGATTAAAACAGAATAGCTGGAAGGCTAAAATGCTACAAATTATTCGTTTTGAGCTATCTTTCATAAGCGTATTAAACTAATGATTATACATACCATTTAAAAAGCAGTCAATAAAGCAATTTGCTTTAAGTATTCCAAGATTTAAAGCAAACTAGAAACCAAAAAGAGATTAAATTTAATTAAAAAAGGTGTTATTTTTTGTAGGGTGCACCTAAATAGGACGTCTGGTAATTGAAATTGTAGCAGAATAATATTCGCGTTTCATAAAAAATCAAAGCACTGTAATGAATTCAGCAATAACTTTGAAGTCCCCTTCCTCAGAATTTTTTATAACCATTGGCTCATAATCACCATTTAAAGGTGAAAGTATTATCTCCTCATGTTCCCAAGCATCGCCATCATCCTTAGATGTTTTCTTACTGCTATACTTTTTGACTGTATATTTTCCACTAGTATCGCTATCGGCAATACCTTGATGTTGAACTAAAACTATTTTATTATTTCTCGTTCCTTCAACACCTGTTCTGAAAATACAATAGCTATTATCTGGTATTAATGGCTCCATTGAATGGCCAACTACTTTAATTACAAACATGCATTTATTTAATTTTTTATTAATGTTAGTTTTTATCCAGCCATTTTCATATGTATCCATGCCTTCGCCAAACTTACCCGCAGCTGCTTCAAGAGAATAAACTGGTAAATATTCTGTATACTTCAACCTATCTGCGATATCTTGTTCGGTTGTTAACTGATCTTTTTCAGGAACAATATCGGAAAGCACTAATTTTTTGCTTTGTGTAACAGTATCTAACCTTTGTTTAAAATAGTGCTCTACATTTTTATCACAAAAATAGACATAACACCCCCTCATTCCACGTGTCATTAATGTTTTATAAATGTTTCTTATAAGTACGCTCAATTGTGCAAGATCTTCTCTCAGCCCCTTCTTACCCGCCATATCTTTGTAGTTTTGCCAATCTGCCGAATATTCGCAATTATCTGAGTTAAAAACTAAATCTTTGCCGACAATAACCCCAACATAGTCAAACTCTAAGCCCTGCGAGGTATGAATGCAACCAACCTGATTAACTCCGTCTTTTTCAATCGCCCAGCTTGTACGCATTGATCTAGAATTCCAGGGCAAAGCAAAACCGTGTTCATCTATATTCACATCATTTGCCTGAGCGTTATTGTTACCTTCATCCTTAGCGGTCCAACTCCATGCATACCCTGCTAACATTCTAGCGTTAAATCTTTCATGATTTTTCTGTTTTATTCTCGAATGTAACTCTTGCGGTGTAGCACAAATTTTAAAATCAAACTCTTTCTGATTCCATCCATCATAATTAGCAGTTTGCCGGATATGCAAAACATCATCTAGCCAATTGACATAGCCTTCCGTGCCAGAACATCTAAATTGAGCTGTGAGTTCAATCACCTCAACGTTAGCAGTGTATTTACTTGCTACACGTTTTAGCTCCTCTACCGTTCCGATATCTTCAGGCCTAATCCTTTGGTTATCATCAATAAAGAAAATAGTAACAAAAGACGACTTAATTAAATCCTCAACCTGATTATCGCCTTGATATTGATATGCTGATTTGTTTTTTAATCGATGAGCTTCATCCACAATCAAAACATCATAGGTATGCTGCTCCACATCATGGAAACAAGCCGAACCTTTGAACAAATGCTTAATCCTTGCGGACTTATTCTCTTTCGCTAGACTTTGAAGCAAAACATTTCTAAATGACGCATTAGGCGCGACAAAAGCAACATTCTTTTCACCGCTTAAAATACCGCCCAAAACATTCATCGAAATAACGGACTTACCCGTTCCTGGTCCACCTTTTATTATTAAAACTGATTTTTTTGTAGCATGCAATGCTGAGTCGACTGCTTTCTCGTAAGCAATTTTTTGATCATCAATCAATATAAACGATTTATTACCTTTAAACATTTCACAAACATGATCTATCAGCTTCCTACTAGGACGAATTCTACCCGCTTCGATTTCATACAAGATAGTCTCGCCAAAACCTTTGCCAACGTGTTTTTTAAGAAAATTAGATAACTTTTCGCTATCATGCTTAAAAAATACCGGGGTATCAGAAACTATTTCTTCGTATGCCTCTTCTCTCAAAGGCTCCGGATTCCCTTCAATGTAATTATGAAGGTAAGCACACGAAAAAGGCAACAAACTACCTTTGTAAACATTTTCATTAAAATCTTTCATAAACATCTTGTATGAATAAGCTTGATACGATGGGTGTGTAGTTTCGCAATTAGGACAACCTCCCAACAAAGTAGTGACAACTGAATCCTTATGGGTACTTGAAGCTGTTTCCCACTGCTTCAACTCAACGATAATAAAGTTGTTATTACCTTGCTCGTCTTTGCCAGAAACAATAAAATCAATTCGCTTGAATGTTGATGGAATAGTGTACTCTATCAAAACACCGCAATCATCGGGTAGGTCGGCCTTTTGGACAACCCTTTCCATATATCCTAAAGAATTACGCCACGCTTTTCCTTCCCTCTTTAAAAAGCTACGCCCAAGAGCTTTTAAGCAAGATCTATCAATTTCTTCATCAATTCTATTCTCACAAATATCATTAATAAACTTTTTGACTGTACTACTGTAAACTATCATAGTCTATTGTATTTAGTATGTTTCCCCCGAGCCTTGCTTACTGGATATTTTTTTTCATTTTTTGCTAACTTTTTTTCCATGGCTTTAATTAAGTCTATTCCTAAATTATCTGCCATCTCAAAAAGATATAAAGCGATGTCAGCAATTTCATCTTGAATCTCATCTTGATTTTGTTTTGCGCATTCATCTACTTCTTTAATAGTCTTCCATTGGAAATGTTCTAGTAGCTCGGAAGCTTCTAAAATTATTGAAACAGCCATATTCTTGGGGTCATGGAATTGCATCCAGTCCCTATCATCTCTAAATTTTTTAATTTTTTCTATCATATCTTTTACATCATTCATAAGATACCTCCATTTTGATTAATATTAGACAAAAACCACAAACGTCTTATTTGAGTACACCCTAACAAAAATATACATCAAATATAAGAAACACACAAGATTATATTTAAAGAGGAAATTGCACCTTGAGGCAATAACAATTTTAAAAGGAGGCTCTGAAGCTTTAAAAGCATGGTATCTTAAGCCTGTTAAGGTGAGAGATTTTTAAAACTGAAGTGCCAGGAAAAATTCGCGCTGGGAATTTTACCGATCCTTAGAAATTAGTTATTGCCGAAAAAACAATGGAATAATTAACCGTTTTAGTGGGGTGATGATGCAAATTGCGAAAAGCTATTTACCCTCTCGCCTCTGGATATCGATAAAATATCTTTACGGACTCTGAATTGGACAGAGCCTCGTCAGAATTCATTGTCTTTAGTAGCAGGGTGTACCCAAATAGGACGTCTGGCAAATCTGCTCTTGCATATATATTAGGCTGGTTTTAGTCCAAACAGAAAAATAAGAATTAGCATTTGAATAACCCAGCTGATTACGCAAACCCCGATAGCTCGTAAAGTGCTTTTGTAATCGAGAGCCTGTCTCACCGCGATAATCATTGCTACCAACATCCATATTAACGCTGCAGGATAAACTATTATTCCTAATCCTGGGATAATACCAAACACTCGAATTAAACCAGGAGAACTTGAAAAACCGATAGTCCGCAATAATTCACCTATGTCTGCTTTCGTCTGAGGTTCAGGAAGGAGCTTGGTGCCAATAAAATAAGTAAGTAATGCCCAGAGATACCATCCAACAAGGGATGCAATTGTCAAGATAAGAATTCCGCCAAGCCCAACTTTCGTGATGCTGCCTATTCCGGCTGCGATACTGGAAAGAACAACAACAGTCATGGCCTGCCAGAATGCTCCCTTGTCAGCCTCAACTTCTTCATAGAGATTAACATCCAACTTAGCCGCCCGAATAATACGATCCTTTAGATTAGCCATTAGCTCCTCCTTTTTTACTCACAAATAATCATAAAATAAAATTCCCGAATAGGACTTGAACACTTTGTTCTCCGCCCTATACATAAAAGAGTCTTTCATCTTTGTGTAAAATTTTAGCTTATGCATCGCCCTGTATTTTTGAATGCTAAGGTTTTTAGCCTCTATTCCCTTACGAGTTTCATCGCTAATAATTTCAGGATGTTTTATGAAAAACCACATTCTATATATAGACATATCTTCAGGGGCTTCCTTGGTTAATTGCGTATACATTTCCACCGCATCTAACAATAAAAATTCAGTCTGTTCAGGATTAAATTCCAATAATTTATCTGAATCTTTTGCTGCATGTTTAAAAAAATTTTCTGCTTCATTAATCACATAAAGATATTTTTTCTGCATTTCCTTTTTAATCAGTGTCGGGGTTTTTATAAAAGACATTGCCCCTTTTAATTTAGCTAAATCCATTAATATTTGATGAGCAGCAGCAGTTAGGGTATGCATTGAAACTGAGTCAGCTTCTTTAAAAAATAAATTGATAGCAGTATCTAACTGTCGCTTAGCAGCATCAAGCTTTGCTATATTCATGGTTAATAGTGTCCCTAATAGGGTTCAAACACTTTGCTCTCCACCCTATTAGGCAAATTTAACTATCTACAGTCGTTCTATTTAGGTACACCTTACTAAACTCAATAATATATCCTAGACACATAATCAAAATATACATCAAATCTAAGAAACACACAAGAGTATATTTAAAGAGGAAATTGCACCTTGAGGCAATAACAATTTTAAAAGGAGGCTCTGAAGCTTTAAAAGCATGGTATCTTGAGCCTGTTAGGGCGAGAGATTTTTAAAACTGAAGTGCCAGGAAAAATTCACGCCGGGAATTTTACCGATCCTTAGAAATTAGTTATTGCTGAATGGAAAAACGTGGTCAAGTCTTGTTTCTTGCATTTTCCCTCTTATCCACAGTGTATGTTTCTAAACGATAACTTCAAGCTATTTTTAGCGTGGATATTACTTAGGTTTTGTCATGGTAGCAGGGTGTACCCAAATAGGACGCCTGGTCACTAGATCATCCACAGCCTTTTACTTATGGCCCAAAGCAACCCTCTATTGTTTATCCATCTCAACTAAATACTGATACTTCTTTGGACACATCGTTTTATACCACTCAAACAGCTCATCTCCAGCATAATCTCTGAGCGCTTCTACTTTACCCATACCATTATCGTAATCTCCTTGTTCAAGCGCAATAAGTTTAAAAACAAATTCTACTGGATTAGCCATGTTGTTGTGCTTATCTTCGTTTTTTATTGAGGTGTAAAGACCTTTATTAATCTCTTCTACGTAATACTCCGAATGACTCCTAATGATTACTCCATCTTCATAGGCTAATGCTTTCATGCGATCTACTATCCTAATTTTTTTCAATCTATCGGCTATCAACCATAGCGAAAGAACATCTTTTCTTTCAAGCAAATCTTTAATAACTGCTTCATCTATATTCTTCGGTAGAATACCTTTCTCAATGGCAATTTCTCGGGCTTCTTTACCAGTATCCCACTTCATAGCCTCTTCAATATTCACTAAATCTTGCTTCATTTCTTCATAGTCTGGTTCTAAGACCAAAGCTCTTTTAATATATTCATAAGCTTCTTCATACCTTTCCAGCTTATACAAAATCTCCGCTTTTGTTCCTAAGCTAATTCCGTCTTTTGGATTTAATCTGAGTGCCTTATTTATTAATTCTAAAGCTTGATCTAATTTTTTTCCTTCGGCATATAAAGCATATGCTTTATTATTGCAGGCTACTGCTAACATATTAATTATCCTTGGTTCATCTATCCCTTCATTTATAGCATATTCCAATTTCTTTGCAGCTTCATCGTAATTTTCCATTCTAAAGTATACTTCACCAATTACATAGGCAATCCTTGCATTACCAGGATCAATTTCACTGCCTTTATTCAACCAGGCTAAAGCATCCTCAAAATATTCTCTATTTTCTGTTTTTACGGCAAGTAACATATAGGCATCACCTACGCTAATATATGTGGGTAAATACTTTGGGTCTATCTCCAAAGCTTTTTCGTATTCCGCCATTGCCAAAGGAAAATTTTCCTCAAAATTATTTACTGAATTTCTTATAGCTGTCCCTAATGTTCTATGCGATAAATGACTTCCAGGATTAACAGCAACTGCTTCTCTAAAAAGTGCTACCAAGTTATCATATTTCTCTCCCTTATCTAGCTTAGAAGCATAAAGCTCGTGATAGAAATCTACTGTTTCATCAAGTTCAGTCAACAGCTTTAATTCCAAGGCTGCTTCTTTATACTTATTCTTTAAAACATAGTATTCTACTAAAATTATATGGTTAACAATGTTTTTAGAATTAAGTTCTAAAGATTTATCAATAATCGGCTTGGCTTCATCTAAACGATCAAGAATAATATATGTTCTCGCAATATTTCCGTAAAGTATATCTAACCCTTTTTCTCCTTCAGGATAATATTTTATCGTCTGCTTAAGTGCTTCCAGAGATTTTTCATAAAACCTTCCCCGATCACAAACAAAAGCAAGCATCTCATAAAGTTCATAGTTATCTGGATCTTCGCTGATTGCTTGCTCAAGTTTGGTAATTGTTTTTCTTATTTTTTGCTTTTTCGAAGGTCCACCAAGAAAATCTTGTGGTTTAAGTAAATTGGCTTCAATCTTAGCAAATGCAGATGGTAAAACCATTAGAAAAAATACTAGAATTAAAATAAATGACTTAATTGTCTTCATGTTTAAATCTCCCTAAAAATAAAAAATCCCTCACCGTTTCCAGTGAAGGTTTTACTTTTTTAAAGTCCGGGATTTATTCCTCTAACTCGGGACTTAACTAATTAACTATATACTAACGCGGATCAAAAAAACTGTCAAGAAAGATTTAAAGCCAAAGTGCCAGGAAAAATTCACGCCGGGAATTTTGACGGTCCTAGAAAATAGTTATTACCGAGAAAACAATGGAACAATTAGCCGTTTTAAAGAGGTGAATTAATGCAAATTGTGAAAAGCTATTTACCCTCTCGCCTCTGGATATCGATAAAATATCTTTACGGACTCTAACTCGTGGCGGTGCCTCGTCAGAGTCCGTTGTCTTTAATGGCAGGGTGTACTAAATAGGACGTCTGGCAAATCTAATTTTAGCAGTTTTAAGGCTTTTTCAAATGATATTATAATGTTTTTATGGAATACGATAAGTAGTTAAATGATTGTATATCAGATTTTGAGTATTTGGATAGTGAGTTTTGTTAATTAAGTTTATCAATTAATTTTAATTCTATTATTTTATCGTATACGTTTTTTGCCATTGCAGCATATCCTTTAGCATTACAATGTCCGTCTTGAACAAAGTAATCATCTCTTTTTTCTCCTTGTTTCCATAACTCATTAAAAGATTGATATTGGTCTACTATAGGAAGGGAGTATTGTTTGGCAATATTATTGAAAATACTACTCCAATCGAACCCCTCGTATTTTTCTGGATAATTTTGTAAAATTATAGGAATATTGTTTTTGACGCATATCTCAATAATACCTCGGGTGTCTGATTCTATCCAATTTGTTATTTCACGGGTATATTTTTCTTTTTTTTCAAAAATTCTGATAAATTGTTTTACTTCCGAGCATTTTGTATTGACTGATTGGAAAAATGCTAGTCCTTCATCATATTTATGCTGGGCACGATAAATTTGTCCTAAACCGTAGTAATTGTCAATGCTGTTTGGATCAGCAATAGTTCCCTTTTTGAACCATTCTATTGCTGTTTCAAACTCACTATTTTGTCCGTAAGTCCAAGCCATACCGCAATAAGCCTCCCCTGATTTTGGATTTATTTTTAGTGCTTTTTTGAACCATTCTCTTGCCTCTTGGTATTTTTGTTGATTCTTGAGAATCCGTCCGATGATTGTGCAATTTTTCGCATTATTTGGAAACAAAACAGCTGTTTTTCTAAACCACTCCAATGCTTTTTCTCTTTTATGCATTCTAAGATAGATTTGCCCCATGTTGTAGTAGCTATCAATAGTATTGGGGGCGGCAGCAATTCCTTTTTTGAAATACGTTAGAGCCTTTTCAGGATCGTTTTGTTTGAAGTAGATCCTTCCCAGTTTAGCGTAGTTAACCCCTATATTTGGATATTTTTTTATTTGGCCCTTTAAAAATTTTATATCGCTATTTTTTAATTCCGAGTTAGCAGAGATGTGTTTGTCAGTTTTTAAAAGCAGTTTATTTACTTTATTCTTCTTTATGTTTAAGATTGAAAGTTTTATCAATTTAAAAATACGAAGATTATATAATTGTTCAAGTGTCCATGAAGCAAAATTTATTTTTTCCAGATATGTTTTATATCCGGATAAATCCCAAATATTGGCTGATCCTGCTAGAAAAATAATTAAATCCGGTTTTTGCTTATTTATAATATATTGCGTCTTATCTAGAATGTATGCTGTGTTTTTTCCTGCCCGACCGTAGTTAATAACTTTAATTTTTTCTTTTTTTAGCCTGGTCTTAAGTAGATCTTCCAGTCGTCTAGGGTAGTCTTTACCTTCAGGGGCTCCTAATCCATAAGTAAAGGAATCACCCAAACATAATATGGTGTATTGACCATCTTTCTTAGTGGCTGGAAAATCAATATTTCTGGTTTTATCTTGGTAAATCCATCCGACTATTCTTAGTCCTGTTTCAAGACATAAAATAACAAAAAATAAACCAACAAGGAAGGATATAACTTTTTGTTTTTTCAATTGAGTTAAATTATTTCGCTTGTCCTATTAGTGATACTACAGATGTCCTATTTAGGTACACCTTACTTTTCCTTTGCTAATCCCCTTTTAAAAATAAAAAGCAACTCCTATCATAAAAAGTTACCACCAGAAACCTACTTGTTTCTCCCCACCAACTCATCTATTTTAATTTTAAAAACAGTAGCAGAAAACCACAAACGTCTTACTTAATTGCACCCTAACAAAAATATACATCAAATCTAAGGAACACACAAGAGTATATTTAATGCGCAAATTACTGTCCTACTAACCCCTCTATTCTTTCCCCCACGTCTTGGAGGCAATAACAATTTTAAAAGGAGGCTCTCTGAGACTTTAAAAGCACGGTATCTCGAACCTGTTAAGGGAAGAGATTTTTAAAACTGAAGTGCCAGGAAAAATTCACACCGGGAATTTTGACGGTCCTAGAAAATAGTTATTACCGAGAAAACAATGGAACAATTAGCCGTTTTAAAGAGGTGGATTGATGCAAATTGTGAAAAGCTATTTACCTTCTCGCCTCTGGATATCGATAAAATATCTTTACGGACTCTGATTCGGGCGGTGTCTCGCCAGAATTCGTTGTCTTTTTTCGAAGAAGTTGATTCACAAGACCTCTCACTTCGTTCGAGGTCCGTTTTCTTTTTTTCGAAGAAAAAATTAAAACGGAGGGGAGAGGATTCCTTTAGGTCATTCCTCAATCCTCCTTTACTATCAATGATTATAGCGTATTGACGTTATTATCAAGGGAAAAGCGATTAATGTCAGGTGAAATTGTTTAATGCAAGAAAAGGGGTCTGGCCCCTTCATTGTCTTATTCATATCCACCTCATAAGCGCTTTCTTTTTTATTTCTTGAGTATCATTTTAACAGCTTGTTCAAGCGCGGGGTTAAAACGCTCAGGCGCTTTAAGCATCAGAAAATGATCCAGTCCGTCCAACTCGATCAGTTCAAAGTCCTTTATGTGCCGTCTGTTCGCTTCGACATCTGTTGGCCAAAGGTCGGTGTTCACAGCCACAACCGGAACATCCAACTCATCGAACAACTTGGCCACATCACCTGTCAGATACCCACCTAATGATCCGTTCATTGCACTGACCGCAACCTTGGGGTCAGCTAAAGACATGTCAGAGACCACCCATTCATTGACCGGCGAGTTATCAGAACGCAGCATGTCTACAACAAAACCTCTTACACCTTGCTTGAAATCTTCTTTGAATGGTGTGGTCATCTCCTTGAACTGTTCTTCCCCCAGGGGATATTCCACATTCTGAAGATCATCAACCGCGACCAATCCAATAGTCTTCTCTGACATCAAGCGGGCCGCCTCTGCGATCACAAGGACACCCATGGAATGACCGATCAAAACCACCTTCTCTGTCCCGATACTTTCGACAACAGCCTTCACATCTTGGCCAAAAGCTTCCATGGTATAATTCTCACGCTTACTCCCAGAACGACCATGCCCAGCCAGATCGATCAGAACCACGTGATACTTCTCCTTGAAATACTCGACCTGCTCTCTCCAGTAGCTCGCGTCGCAACTCCATCCGTGAACGAACACGAGTATTGGCCCCTTTTGCCCATACTCATAATAATTGATCTCTATACCATCAACAGAGGCCGCTATTTTGATCGTCTCAACGTTCTGATGAGGACCGGCCTGCGCAAGGACAGGCGAAAGTCCGAGCCCACCCATCAAAAGAATTATTAAAAGTAATAACCTAAAGATTCTGTGTTGTTTCATACTCTCTCCATCGTTTGTAGAGGCTGATCATGAACCGCCCTTTTAATAATAGGGCTAGCATTCTAACCCAAAAATACTTCTCCATATTATATCAAAGAATATTCCATCGCATATATATAATCTCATATTCCTGAATAAACAAAAAACCTCAACTACATTTTTGTAACTGGGGCTTATTTCTAATCCAATAAAAAGTTCGGATTTTCAAAAAAACTCCTCGCGTAGGACTCAAACTAATTTTTCATTTGTATTCTGGGGCACGAAATGGGCACATTATTGGACAGGTTTCGCAACTCTTAATGTATAAAATACATCTAGAATAATGTTATAATCATTTAATGGGATGTTTTGCTTATTCTCTCCAATGTTCCGATTTATTCAATCCATCAGCACATACCACTCTCCCTTTGCCCAATATAAATCCATCTGCATTCAGTGATTGAACCATCCATGCATTTGCATGTTTTTCAGGAATTGGATATGGTGCAGAAAAGCCTATTTTCTTTGCATCTGGAATAAAGCCAAACTTTGGATAATATTTCATATGTCCTAAAACAAAAACCATTTCAGAACCTTTTTCTTTTAGCCTTTTTAGTCCTTCGTTAATTAACAACCCTCCTATTCCTTGTTTTTGATATTCAGGCAAAATAGCTAAAGGTGCAAGGATATATGCTAATGGCTGCGTTTTTGTCATCTCATTAATATACACTCTTGTAAATAAAATATATCCAACAGCTTTGTCATTATCAAACGCAAGTAGTGAAAGGATCGGCTCAGCAGTTTTATCTTTCAGTAGATCCGCCGTTAATTTAGCTTCTTTCACATTGCCAAATGCCCGTTCTTCAACTTCCATAATTTCATTAAAATCGTTGATTTCGCTCTCTCGGACTAGAATATCTTTTTTTTCCATAATACTCCCTCTATTAGTTTGTCGTGATTTTTGACTATTGTTGTATGATTACAAAACCCCTTGCAACTATAATAGCTACAAGGGGTTAAATGTTTAAATAAAAACGGAGGGGAGAGGATTTGAACCCCCGGTGAGTTTAACCCCACAACGGTTTTCAAGACCGCCGCCTTAAACCGGACTCGGCCACCCCTCCATTTTTCTATTGTGCAAATTATCAGGAAAAATGGATTTCGAATCCCGCAACACGGGATGAGAAATCTTTATGCCTTACACCCCTCGCTTTGCTCGGGGTCATTATTCTAAATGTGTACACCAGATCTCTCACTCAACTTCATTGAGTTCGAGAACATTTCTATTGTGCAAATTATCAGGAAAAATGGATTTCGAATCCCGCAACACGGGATGAGAAATCTTTATGTCGTATGCTCCCCTTTTTTACTTACCAAAACTTGTACGGCCTTTGGTTACATTCGGCAGTGCACTTTGCGCACCTTGCATTAATGCATCTTTAGCTTTTGCAAGAAGGCTTTTTGCTGGCGCAGAATTCTTGTCAATATGCTGTAAAATGTATTGAGCGATTTGGACTACTTGTTCGAACTGCTTTGAATTATATAATGAGTTTGCCTGGCTGATTAGATAAGTAATCTTATCTTTAGCCGAATCCATACTACTAGATGCTTTAATTGCCTCATCAACGGAATTTGCATTATCTGCAGTAAATGCGGTAATGTTTAGGCTGACTGCTAACAGAAAAATAATCAACAACTGCTTCATCTTTTCCTCCTTTTTTAGATATGTATTATACGTTATTTTCGAATAAACTCCAAGTAAAATAAGATGAGAGTGTTTTTTTGGGAAAAATATGTTATACTCCGCTTGTGAAAAATATAACACTTAAGTTTATAGTATTAAGCCTGATATTTATAAACGGATGTGCATTCACTAAGCTTGCCGGTTGCGCAATAGGAACTATTGAAACAGCGATTAATGTTACGGGGAAAATTGCTGAAGGTACAGGAAAGGTTATCTGCAGCGGCGGAAACGCCATAGGTAAAATTGCCGAGGCAGTAGGAAAAACCGCAGATACCGGAGGAAAAGCAATTGAACTGGCATCCACAACCCCCGGGGCTAAAGAAGCAATTGCTAGCTACTTAATTCCTTAATTCTATTCTTTAATATTCTTTTTTACGGATATTTCGCCTAAATCAATATTTTTAAGTTGTTCAATGTTTGTTTGTAATCTCTCTACGGAAGAAGAATAATTTTCTTTTATTTCATCTAGAGAAGTAGTATATTCATCTTTCCATTCTTGAATCTCTTCGGTGATCGTATCAACTCTAGTTAAAATTCTTTTTTGTTCGCGAGTGTTAGCTGTTTTTAATTCATCTAATGTGCTTTCTAATTTTCTTAAGTTATTTTGAAGAGTTGAGCTTTTTCGGGCAATGTATCCGTTGATGTATTTATTTTGAGAGACAAAATGAGCGACTTTTTCCGTGTAGTCTTTATAAAAAAGATAACCGCCGGCGTAAATTCCAGCTACCAATATAAACATAATCATTCCCCAAATAAATGAAAGCCTTGGCTTTTTCATTCTTCTCCTCCCCCTTTTTTTAGTGACTTAAATTATTCTACCACGCTCTATCGAAAAGCTTGTGTAAAGATTACTTGTATCAGCTGAGCTCCTCCTCTTACCCCTTCGGAGATAATCTCTCCAATGTTAAGAGGGTAAGCAACTTTTAAATACAAAATAAAGATAAATAAATTCAAAATATACAGAATGCTAAATATAAATAAATAGTTGCTGAAGGTGTTAAAGTTATGCCCTTTTGTGTCGCGGGCAATAAATACCAGGTGGCCGGTTAGACAAAAGCCGCCTAAAAATGTGAATATTTGTTTGTTAAAATTAAAATTAAATATTTTTGGAAGGAAAAAATATCCGACTCCTAAAACAACAATTAACGAAGGAACTAGATAAGAGAAGAATGATGAGCGGAAAAAGAAATTTTGAATTTTTTTATAGAATCCATTTAAATCGGAGAAGAAAGCATAAAATCCAAATAAAGATATTACTGATAAAACTAATGTATCGGCTGCATGGTTTTCTTTTGAACTTATCATTTCCCAGAATGACTGGCTTATCTTTGTTAAAAAACAAAAGATTATTAAAAATAGAATAAGCTTAATTAAAGTGAAAATGTAGTTATTTTTTAATTCTCTCTCTTCCATTGAAATATTTTTTTAATGCTTCCGGAATAAGCACAGAGCCATCTTCTTGTTGGTAGTTCTCTAGTATAGCAATTACCAGTCTGGGCAGCGCTAAGCCGGAGCCGTTTAAAGTGTGTAAGTATTCATTCTTTTTGCTATCTTTTTGCTTGTAACGAATGTTAGCCCGTCGAGCCTGGAAATCTTCAAAGTTTGAGCAGCTGGAAACTTCCAGCCATTTATCAATTCCCGGAGCGTAAACTTCGATATCGTAGCATTTAGCTGCGGCAAAGCTGATATCTTCAGAAGCAAGAACTAATATCCGATAGGGCAAATTGAGCAAGTTGAGTACCTGACAAGCATCGGTAAGCAGCATTTCCAACTCAAGATAAGAGTTTTCGGGCTTAGTAAATTTAACTAGCTCAATTTTATCAAATTGATGCAAGCGCATTAATCCGCGGGTGTCTTTTCCATAAGAGCCGGCTTCTCTTCTGAAGCATGTTGTGTATCCAACATATTTAATTGGTAACATGTTTTCTTCTATAATTTCTTCTCGGTGAATATTAGTCAGCGGAACTTCAGCAGTAGGAATCAGATATAAGTTATCCCCTTCTATTTTATACATATCGTCTTTAAGGTTAGGAAGTTGTCCGGTTCCTTCCATCGGAGGCTGTAACGTTAAGACCGGCGGAGACACCTCAGTGTATCCGTGCATGGATGTGTGTAAATCAAGCATAAAATTTATTAAAGCTCGTTCCAGCGCGGCTCCTAATCCCTTAAACAAAACGAAGTTTGAGCCAGATAGCTTTATGGCGCGCTCAAAGTCGATTAATCGCAAGTTTTGCCCAATCTGAAGATGATCTAATGGTTTAAAGCCAAGCTTAATTGGCGAATTGACTTGTTTGATGATTTTATTACAGGAAGCATTGCCAACAGGTGTAGATGAATGTGGGATGTTCGGAATTCTTAAGCAGTCTTCTTGATGCTTTTCGGCTAACAAGCGAAAACTACTTTTGAGTAAATCAAGTTTCTGTCGTAGTTCTTTATTTTGGCTTATTTTAGAAGCTGCGTCTTTTTTTTCTTTTAACAGTTGTTGAATTTCTTTGCTGATTTTATTTTGAGCTGATCGTAGTTCCTCAATCTCCTTCATTAGCCTGCGGTATTCGGCATCCTCTTTTAAAAATGCATCAAGATCAAAGGAATAATTACGTTTTTTTAAAGCTTCGCGCAAATGCTCCGGATTTTGTCTTATTGCTTTGATATCCATAATATTTATTATTATACTTTGATTATTTAAACGTGCAACTTTTAACTTGTGTTTTAGCCTTTCAAAACGCAAAGTGGGCGCATGCGACAAACTTTTTGAGATAATCCTGCCAAGCTAACAGTATTAACTATACTGTCAATATCTTTGTAAGCAGAAGGTGCTTCTTCTGCGATGATTCGTTTACTTGCTGCTCTTAGCTCGATTTTTTTTCTGCTTAATTCGCTGGTTAAAGCGGCTAAATTTATTGTTTTTAAAGCTTTGTGGCGAGACATTACCCTGCCGGCTCCATGCGAAGTTGAGCTGAATGTCTCTGTTTCAGCTTGTTTTGTTCCGGTGAGAAGATACGAAGCTGTCCCCATACTTCCGGGAATAATTACCGGTTGTCCGATAGATAAATATTTTTTCGGCAAGTGACAATTATTTGGACCTAAACTGCGGGTTGCTCCTTTACGGTGCACACAAAGTGTTTTTTGTTTATTATCGATAGAGTGTGTTTCAAATTTAGCAATGTTGTGAGCCACGTCATAAATTAAATCCATTTTCATATTTTGCCAACTGCTTGAAAATAGTTTTTGAAAGCTAAAGCGAACCAGATGTGTTAATGCCTGGCGATTTGCCCAGGCGTAATTAGCGGCTGAGTTCATTGCGCCAATATATTGCTTAGCCTCTGTGCTATGCAAAGGAGCACAGACAAGCTGACTATCCGGAAGATTAATTTTATATTTGCTTGGGCAGCTGGCCATTGTTTTTAGATAGTCGGCACAGATTTGATAACCGAATCCTCTTGATCCAGAGTGAATCATAATTACAATTTGGTTTTCAGAAATATTAAACGTTTCTGCGGCCTGTTTATTGAAAATCTTATCAACTATTTGCACTTCGACAAAGTGGTTGCCGCTTCCTAAAGTTCCGATTTGTTGTTTACCCCTTGAGTAGGCATATGAAGATACATTGTCCGGATTAGCGTTGGCGATTGCTCCTTTTTCTTCGCAGCATTCCAAGTCTTCGTTGACGCCTAATCCTTTAGAGACTGCCCATTTTGCTCCTAGTAGTCCGATTTTTTTTTGATCAGCTGAAGAAACTTTTATATTGCCTTTAGACCCTATTCCGGCGGGGATATTTTTATAGAGAATATCGGCAATCTCAACGGTTTTGTTTTTGATGTCTTGGAAGGTTAGATTTGTGTTAACCAACCGCATGCCACAGTTAATATCGTATCCTACTCCTCCGGGAGAGATTACTCCTCCCTGCTCTGGGTCAGTAGCTGCAACTCCACCAATACAGAATCCATATCCCCAATGAATGTCAGGCATGGCTAATGAATTTTTTACGATTCCCGGCAGGCAGGCAACGTTTACTACTTGCTGTAAAGCGTTATCTTTTTTTATTTGCGCTAAAGAATGCTCGTTGGAGTAGATTATTGCATCTACTAGCATTTCTTTTTTGTGAGATTTAGGTATCCGGAATTTATAATCGGATATTTTTTCAAGCGGTATATTTTCCGACATAAATTAATTTAAGTTAATAATAAAGCCAAGAAAATACATTACCACCAGTATTTTACAGTGTATGTGACCTTTTTCTCCGAATCCGGAGGAAGGTTTACCTTGAATTCTATTGTTGAAGCATCTTTTTTGTCCCAGTTTAAAGATGAGTCTATAACTTGCCAATTAGAATAGCGCCACATTTTTTCGATAATTTTTACTGTTGCGCTGTTTTCTTTGTGATTACGTAAGGTTATTTCGTATGTTTCGAAAATTGAATGGTATTCCTGCTTAAAATCAGTTCGGGTTCTTTCGCCGACAACATCAAAAGCATCCCCAATGTATAGCCTTATTTTTTCGTTTTTCGGGGTATGTTTTATAGAATCTTCACCAATGAATTGGATAGAGTTATCTTTGTCTTTTTTGTAGACTTTTATTTTTCCTTCCGGCAAAGGCATTCCTAAATTACTATTCTTATTGTTTACAAGTTCTAGTTCTACTCTCACGTTTGTTTTGATTGTTTCTCCGTTTTCAGAATAGTATTGGTATTCGAATTTTCCGTTTGAGGGGTCAAAGATGAATTCCTTAGTAATTGGAACGTTAAATGCATTGAGCAAGGATATCTGTTTTGTTTGATTGTCCTTTAAAGTAGTTTTTCTTTCCATGCTGTAGAGATGATATTCGAAAAACGCTTTTTCTTTAAATTGTGATCCACTCATACCTTGTGATTTTAAGCTATATTCATCTCTAAATCCTTTTGATTTCTCTTCGGCGCGCTTGACATCACCGGCAATTAATTTTAAGCTTGCCTGTTTGTAGGAAGTCCCGCTTCGGTTATCAATACTTACCCAAGCGCCTAAGTCAATTTCCTTGTCGTCTTTATCTAAAACAACTACGTATTCGCAATGCCAGTTTACCCCACGCGTTAGATAAGAGACTTCAGTCAAATGTTTTCCGGCTTTTTCATTCTCGATTTCCCAAACTAATGTTGGCCGGGTAATTAATCCTTCCGGAAGTTCAGCAAAAATAATTTGCCCAATATTATCTTTGCGTGTCAACATGTTAAGTTGGCCGTCGGAAGTAATTAGTAAGTTGTTGGAATCATAGCTTAGCAACTTTCCTTCATAGCTGCGATCATCTTTGGTAATTACTTGTATACTGTTATCAATGTACTTCGAAAGGATTTTACTTGAACTTACCAGATCATATTCATAATTCTGTTCCAAAATAGTACAGGATTCCGGTGAAGTTAAGGATACAAAGTGCACAGAAGTCGGTTCAATTAATGATGCAACATCGGTAAAATCAATTTTATTTAGTCCTTTTTTAAGCTGGAAGGTTCGTTGATCTTTTACCAGTGCAAAATTTTGATTATATACGGTTAATTCAACATTTTCGGCATGAGCAGTAATAAAAAATAGGCCAGACAAGATAACAGGTAAATATTTCTTCATAACGCCTTCCCCCTTTTTAGTTATGCGTTAGTAATATTTATACAGTGTGTGATTCATTTTTCTGTTTATACCCTGCAAATAGACAGCAGATACTATAAATCACAATCAACAGCACAAATCAAATGTCTAAGTGTAGTACAAGGTTGATCTTGTGGGTAATGCCAGCGTTGGCTTCCCGAATAGTTAGATATTGAACCAAAGAATCCGCGCCAGGCAGATGTACTGCTAGTGTAATCTGTACAAGCGTACGTAGCTAGAGCCGGAGGAGATATTACTTCTGGTGTTGTTTTCCAGCGTGAAGTGCTTGCTGACCCACGATTTGACCACCAAGTAGGACAAGGACCTCCCGGTGGACAGGGAAAAAACTTGGTATTTGTTCCCCACTTCTCCTGATTGTCTGGCCCCCTACCAAATGAATCAGTCATGAAGGAATCACCGCCTAAATCAGGAGAATCGATGACTCCAAATCTATATTCTGTGTCTGGAAGTAAATTAGTGCATGTTGATGTGCTGCATAAAAAGGCTTTTACTTCTGTGCTACTGAATGTTGCACCTTCGGGCTTGCCTTTCCAATCGTAGTCATTGACTTCATTAAGGCAAATTTGATTAGCACCGCTCATTCCGCCAAGATCCCCATCATATGTATTCTTAGTCAGCAAAAACATATGCACATTGCACTCTGAAAGTGTTACTCCGGTTATACCAGGCTCAGATGAGGCAGCTAGGATAAATTCTTCCCATTCAATTTTTGTTTTTGTCGGAATAAAGTACGAGTTAGTACTTTCATTAGTAATTTGCTTGCAGATATCATGCTCATCTATAGTAAGGGGTATATTTGGGTCACTACGATACATTTCGGCAGAGTAACACTTAGTAGATATGATTAGCAGGAAAGGAATAACTATCCATGTAAGCAAGCGTGCACATTTATATTTTTTAAGTACTTTTTGAATTGCTATTCTAGAGAATATTGTCATTTCTCTGCTATTATGTTTTTTAACGTTTCAACCTCAGTTTTTAAATTACTAATCTGTATTTGCTGTTCTTTTATAGCTTCTACAGTAAGGGCAGTCAGGTTACCGTACTGAACTGATTTTAATCCAGTGTTATTGTTAGCAGATACTACTTCAGGAAGAACTTTTTCTATGTTTTGAGCGATAAATCCGATAGATTCCTTTCCGTTTTTCTTCCATTCAAAGTAAACGCCATTAATATGATTTATTTTTTCTAATGCGTTAGGAATAATGCGTACATTAGTCTTAAGAGTGATGTCTGAAGAATAATGAAACGTATCAGCTCTAATATCACCGACAACATCTAACTTAAAATCCGGAATTGTCGTTCCAATTCCCACGTTACCTTCTACTGTTAGATCAGTGCCTGTAGAAATCTCATGCGTTGCTCCACAGGCATTATCAAAGCAATATTCTACTGGGTCATAATAAGCGGCTCCAATAGCCATTTTTTTAGATCTCAGTTCACTGTATACACCAATCGGTGCTGGATAATAAGTAACTAGGGTTATTGTTTCTGCTTGTTCTACTTCTTGGGCAAACAATGGAACATGCACCAAACACAATAGAAGAAATACGCTTAAGCAAATGGCCTTTAAAATATTTTTTTTCATTTCTCTCCCCATTAATTGTGGATATGTACGGCAGTAAAAGATGTTACAGACAAACTAAACTATGGGCCATGTAACGAAGTCCATGGCTAGTGAATTATAATTAGGCCATGTAACGAAGTCCATGGCTAGTGAATTATAATTAGGCCATGTAACGAAGTCCATGGCTTGCGAGTGATAAATGGGCCATGAAGGACTTGAACCTTCAACCTTGGACTTAAGAGGCCCCTGCTCTGCCAAATTGAGCTAATGGCCCAACAATCACAAACTAGAATGGTAAAATTTTGTAACAGATTTGATTATAGCGAGAAAATTAAGGAAGGGCAAGAATTTATTTGTAAAATAATAATAAGCAAAAAAACAAAGGGGGCACCGACCTACTCTCCCGCCGCGTTGCCACGGTAGTACCATCGGCCCAAGAAGGCTTAACGGCCGTATTCGGAATGGGAACGGGTGTGGCCCTTCCGGTATAAGCACCCCCAAAAATAAGCGATAAGTTAAAAATAATAAAGACAACTTAATGCTTAGCCTATAAAAAAGACAGCAAAGGTATTTTGTACGAAAAGCTATACACTTTGCAATAAATTAAAATTGGGTATCAAGCCGATCGGCTTATTAGTAGTACTCGGCTAAACACATTACTGTGCGTACACCTGCACCCTATATAGGTGGTAGTCTCCCACCAGCCTTCATTCACTCTAAAAGAGCGAAAGGGATTCATAGTCTTGGGACGAGTTTCGCGCTTATATGCTTTCAGCGCTTATCTCTTAGAAACATAGCTACCCAGCCTTTACTTCTGGCGAAATAGCTGGTACACCAGAGGTTTCTCTGCCCCGGTCCTCTCGTACTAGGGACAGCCTCCCTTCAAGAATCCTAACGCCCACAGTGGATAGAGACCGAACTGTCTCACGACGTTCTGAACCCAGCTCACGTA